>NZ_QEOB01000026.1:0-109583 GCF_003096875.1 Paraburkholderia unamae | reverse complement strand
GTGCGCATCTGCTTGTCGACTTCGATGAAGCCGCGATCCGTCACCGCCACACCGGCCTTGTCCGCGCCGATCTTCTTGCCGTTGGGCGAGCGGCCTACGGCAACCAGCACGAGATCGTAGCGCTGCGCTTCGGCAGGCGCCTTCTCGCCCTCGAACGTCACGTAGATGCCGTCGTCCTTCGCCTCGGCCTTCGTGGTCTTGGTCTTGAGCATGACGTTCGCGAAGCGCTTCGCGTTGTACTTCTCCCAGACCTTCACGAGGTCGCGGTCCGCGCCGGCCATCAGGCCGTCGAGCATTTCCACGACGTCGATCTGCGCGCCGAGCGTCGCATAGACAGTGGCCATTTCCAGACCGATGATGCCGCCGCCGATCACGAGCATCTTCTGCGGCAACTGGCGCAGTTCCAGCGCGCCGGTCGAATCGACCACGCGCGGATCTTCCGGCATGAACGGCAGCTTCACGGCCTGCGAGCCCGCCGCGATGATCGCCTGCTTGAACTTGACGATCTTCTTGCCGCCCTCGCCCACCACTTCCATGTGATGCGGATCAAGGAACGAGCCCAGCCCCGTCACGACTTCGACCTTGCGCGCCTTCGCCATGCCGGCGAGACCGCCGGTGAGCTTCTTGACGACGCCGGACTTGAAGTCGCGCAGGCGGTCGAGATCGATCTGCGGCTTGCCGAACGTGATGCCGTGCGAGCCGAGCGCTTCGGCTTCGTCGATCACGAGCGCCGTGTGCAGCAGCGCCTTCGACGGAATACAGCCCACGTTCAGGCACACGCCGCCGAGCGTCGAATACCGCTCGACCAGCACGGTCTTCATACCGAGGTCGGCGGAGCGGAACGCCGCCGAGTAGCCACCGGGGCCCGCGCCGAGCACGAGCATGTCGCATTCGACGTCGGCGCTGCCGCCGAAGCTGCCGGCTTGCGGTGCCGGTGCTTTTGAGGCTTCTGCGGCCTTCGGCGCTTCGGCGGCCTTGGGCGCTTCGGCCTTCGGAGCCGCGGCCGGCGCCGCTGCGCCTACCGATGCCTCGACCAGCGCGATCACCGTGCCCTGCGAAGCCTTGTCGCCCGGCTTGATCTTCACTTCCTTCACCGTGCCCGCGACGTCGCTGGGCACTTCCATCGTGGCCTTGTCCGACTCGAGCGAGAGCAGCGTCTGCTCTTTCTCGATGACGTCACCGGCCTTGATGTTGACTTCGATGACGTCGATGTCCTTGAAGTCGCCGATATCCGGCACTTTCACTTCGACGAGACTCATGGTGTCCCCTTTTGGAATGACCGGCCACGCCAGCCGCGGCGCGCACGCATCGTTCGTGCGGCGCGGCGGCGCAAGCCGGTCAAAGCGGTTTTACAGAATCACGCGGCGGAAATCGCCGAGGATCGAAGCGAGGTACGCGTTGAAGCGCGCGGCAGCCGCACCGTCGATCACGCGGTGATCGTACGAGAGCGACAGCGGCAGCGTGAGGCGCGGCACGAACTGCTTGCCGTCCCACACCGGCTTCATCGCGCTCTTCGACAGGCCGAGGATCGCCACTTCCGGCGCGTTGATGATCGGCGTGAAGTGCGTGCCGCCGATGCCGCCGAGCGACGAGATCGAGAAGCAGCCGCCTTGCATCTGGTCCGGCTTGAGCTTGCCATCGCGGGCGAGCTTCGAGAGTTCGGCCATTTCCTTCGCGATGTCGACGAGACCCTTCTTGTCCGCGTCGCGGATCACCGGGACGACGAGACCGTTCGGCGTGTCGGCGGCAAAACCGATGTGGTAATACTGCTTGAAGACGAGGTTGTCGCCGTCAAGGCTCGCGTTGAACGCCGGGAACTTCTTCAGCGCGGCGACGCAGGCCTTGATGACGAACGCGAGCATCGTGAACTTCACGCCCGCCTTCTCGTTTTCCTTGTTCAGCTGCACGCGCAGCGCTTCGAGGTCGGTGATGTCCGCTTCGTCGTTGTTCGTGACGTGCGGGATCATGACCCAGTTGCGGTGCAGGTTCGCGCCCGAGATCTTCTTGATGCGCGACAGCGGCTGCGTATCGATCGGACCGAACTTCGTGAAATCGACCTTCGGCCAGGGCAGCAGGTTCAGGCCTGCGCCGCCAGCGGCCGGTGCGGCGGCAGCGCCGGCCGGCGCCGCGAGCGCACCCGTCATCACGCCCTTCACGAACGCGGTGATGTCGTCCTGGGTGATGCGGCCCTTCGGACCCGAACCCGTCACGCGGGCCACGTCCACGCCGAGCTCGCGTGCGAACTTGCGCACCGACGGCGAGGCATGGCTCGGACGGCGCGCGCCGCCTTCGCCTGCCGGAATGATCGGTGCTTGCGCAAGCGCCGACGGTGCGGCGGGCGCAGGCTTGGCCGCTGCGGGCGCAGGCGCGTCCGACGGCTCTTCGACATGCTTCGCAGCCGGTGCGGCGGCGGGTGCCGCAGCGCCTTCGGCTTCGACGACGACGATCTCGGTGCCTTCCGACACGTTATCGCCGACCTTGACCTTGATTTCCTTCACGACGCCGGCCACCGGGCTCGGCACGTCCATCGTTGCCTTGTCCGATTCGAGCGTGACGAGCGACTGCTCCTTCTCGACGCGGTCGCCGACCTTCACGCCGATCTCGATGACGGGCACATCCTTATAGTCGCCGATATCGGGGACCTTGACGCTTTGCACGCCGCCGCTCGCGGCGGCTGCGGGCGCAGCAGCGGCAGGTGCCGCAGCAGGCGCAGGGGCCGCGGCGGTGGGTGCCGGTGCTGCGGCAGGCGCGGCGGCCGGAGCCGCAGCGGCGCCCGCGCCGTCCAGCACCAGAACGAGCGTGCCTTCCGACACGTTGTCGCCCACCTTGACCTTCACTTCCTTGACCGTGCCCGACGCCGGGCTCGGCACGTCCATCGTCGCCTTGTCCGACTCCAGCGTGACGAGGGATTGCTCTTTTTCGACGGTATCGCCCGCCTTCACCAGCACCTCGATCACAGGAATGTCCTTGTAATCGCCGATGTCCGGCACCTTCACTTCGATCGCTTGACTCATTGTTAGTGTCTCCGGGGCCGCATAAAACACGCCTCCCCGCTTCGGGGAGGCGTGCATGCCATGCACAGGGGTGATGGGTTAGACGGTCATCGGGTTGGGTTTGGACGGGTCGAGGTTGTACTTGGCGATCGCCTCGCCAACCACCTTGCGCTCGATCTTGCCTTCGTCCGCGAGCGCATTGAGCGCCGCAACCGTGGTCCAGTAACGATCGACTTCGAAGAAGTGACGCAGCTTCTCACGCGTGTCCGAACGGCCGAAGCCGTCGGTGCCGAGCACCACGAACTTGCGCGGCACGAGACCACGGATCTGGTCGACCAGCGCACGCACGTAGTCGGTCGAAGCGATGATCGGGCCTTCCGTGCCCTTGAGCAGCTTCTCGACGTGCGATTCGCGGCGCGGCTCGCTCGGGTGCAGCAGGTTCCAGCGCTCGACTTCGTGACCTTCGCGGGCCAGTTCGGTGAAGCTCGGCACGCTCCAGAGGTCGGCTTCGACGCCCCAGTCGTTCTTCAGCAGGTCGGCGGCGGCGATCACTTCGTTGAAGATCGTGCCTGCGCCCATCAGTTGCACGCGCGGCGCCTTGGCGTTGTCGGCACCCTTGCGGAACGCGTACATGCCCTTGATGATGTCGGCCGCCACGTGCTCGCCCTGCGGGATCGCCGGGTGCTCGTAGTTCTCGTTCATCACGGTGATGTAATAGAACACGTCTTCCTGGTTCTGCACCATGCGGCGCAGACCGTCCTGCATGATGACGGCGAGTTCGTAGCCGAACGTCGGGTCATAGTTCACGCAGTTCGGCACCGAAGCGGCCCACAGGAGCGAGTGGCCGTCTTCGTGCTGCAAGCCTTCGCCGTTCAGCGTCGTGCGGCCGGCCGTGCCGCCCAGCAGGAAGCCGCGCGAACGCATGTCGCCGGCTGCCCACACCAGGTCGCCGATACGCTGGAGGCCGAACATCGAGTAGAAGATGTAGAACGGGATCATGATCTCGCCGTGCGTCGAGTACGACGTCGCGGCCGCGATCCAGTCCGACATGCCACCGGCTTCGTTGATGCCTTCCTGCAAAATCTGGCCGGTCTGCGATTCCTTGTAGAACATCAGCTGATCGGAATCTTCCGGCACGTACTTCTGGCCGTCCTGATTCCAGATGCCGATCTGGCGGAACAGACCTTCCATGCCGAAGGTACGCGACTCGTCCGGCACGATCGGCACGACGCGCTTGCCGAGCGCCTTGTCCTTCAACAGGATGTTCAGGATCCGCACGAACGCCATCGTCGTCGAAATCTCACGGCCTTCGCCCGTGCCCTTGAGCAGCGGCTCGAACGCGTCGAGCGCCGGCACCGGCAGCGATTCCGCCTTCTGGCGGCGCGCGGGCAGGTAACCGCCGAGGTCCATGCGCTTCTGGCGCATGTACTCGAGTTCCTTCGAGCCTTCTTCGAACGTGAGGTACGGCACGTCGACGATCTGCTCGTCGGTGATCGGCAGACGGAACTGGTCGCGGAACTTCTTGAGCTGATCCACCTGCATCTTCTTCTGCTGGTGGGTGATGTTCATGGCCTGGCCGGCTTCGCCCATGCCATAGCCCTTGATCGTCTTGGCGAGGATCAGGGTCGGCTGGCCCTTTGCGTGCTGGGCCTGATGGAACGCCGCGTAGATCTTGTGCGGGTCGTGGCCGCCGCGGTTCAGGTTCCAGATGTCGTCGTCGGACCAGTCGGCGACCAGCGCCTTCAGTTCAGGCGTGTTGAAGAAGTGCTCGCGCACGTAGGCGCCCGACTCCGACTTGTACGTCTGGTACTCGCCGTCGACCACGTCCATCATGCGGCGCATCAGCGCGCCCGACTTGTCGCGCGCGAAGAGCGCGTCCCAGCGTGATCCCCAGATGACCTTGATGACGTTCCAGCCGGCGCCGCGGAACTCGCTTTCGAGTTCCTGGATGATCTTGCCGTTGCCGCGCACCGGGCCGTCCAGACGCTGCAAGTTGCAGTTGATGACGAACACGAGGTTGTCCAGACGCTCGCGGCCGGCCATGCCGATCGCGCCGAGCGATTCCGGCTCGTCCGTTTCGCCGTCGCCGAGGAAGGCCCAGACCTTGCGGCCTTCGGTCTTCGTGATGCCGCGCGCCTGCATGTACTTCATGAAGCGCGCCTGATAGATCGCCATGATCGGGCCGAGACCCATCGAGACGGTCGGGAACTGCCAGAAGTCCGGCATCAGCCACGGGTGCGGATACGACGAAATGCCGCCGCCGTCCACTTCCTGGCGGAAGTTGTCGAGCTGGTTCTCGGAGAGACGGCCAAGCAGGAACGCGCGCGAGTAGACGCCCGGCGACGAGTGGCCCTGCACGAACACGAGGTCGCCGCCGTGCTCGGCGGAAGGCGCATGCCAGAAGTGGTTGTAGCCGACGTCATAGAGCGTGGCCGCCGACGCGAACGAGGCGATATGGCCGCCAACGTTCGTGTGCTTGCCCGCGCGCAGGACCATCGCCATGGCGTTCCAGCGCGTGTACGAGCGAATACGGTGTTCGATGTCCTGGTCGCCGGGGTTCTTGGCCTGGTTGGCGACGGGGATCGTATTGATGTACGGCGTGTTCGCCGAGAACGGCAGATGCTCGCCATGCACGCGGGCGAACTCGATCTGCTTTTCGATCAGGTAGTGGGCGCGATCAGGGCCGACAGTCGAAATGACGCCGTCGAGTGCTTCGAGCCATTCGGCGGTTTCCTGGGGATCCTCGTCCTTGTCGGCGGCAACGTACTTGAGGACTTCGTCGGGTACAGCGGACATGCTCGTCTCCTGGGTGTAGGGGAACGCTGTTGATCGGACCATGCGGGCGGCAACGCTTAAGACGTGACCGGGCCAACCGCAGCAGCTTCCGGGCGATTGTAATGACCCCCCTGACCGTCGCGCAACAAAATTTTCGAATTGCGAGATGTGATTTTATAATGTGGAAAATTGCTGCACCGCACGCTTAATCGTTCGTGCCCTTGTGCCGATAACGGCCAGTTTGCACCCGTTTATCGGCGATTTACTGCTTTTTTCGCGGCATTTCCGTGTCTTACGCTGAGCTACAATCCTTGCCATGTTGACCGAACGGCTTTTCGCACGCTCGGCACGCCCGCCCGGAACGCCTGGCGAGTCGTCGCCGTCCCGCTGGCACCACGGACCCTGGTGGTCGAATTCCTATTTGCTGACGCCGCTCCTGTCGATCCTCGTGTTCCTGATCGTCATGAGCCTGATCTTGTGGAGCCTGAACCGCCGCGAGCAGCAGCAGCAGGAAGACACGCTCTACCGCAATGTGGCGTGGGCCCAGCAACAGATCCGGCTTTCCATGACAGGCGCGCAGGAGCAGTTGCAGGCGCTCGCGCGCGATCTGGCGGCCGGCCACAGCGACCCTGAGTATTTCCAGACGTCCACCACGGACATCATGCAGGGCCATCCCGAGATCCTCTATCTCAACTGGTACACGAGCCAGGAGGAGCCCCGCTGGCCCAACACGGCCATGCCGGTCTTCGGCCAGCGCCTGGCCAAGCCCAACGACGCGCAAATGGACGAGGCCGTGAAAGCCGCCTTCGCCGAAGCGCGCGCCACGCGCCGCCAGGTGTATTCGCCGCTCATTTACGACGACGTCGGCAACGGCTACATCACGCTGCAAACGCCGGTATACCGCGATCGGGAATTCCTTGGTTCGATCGCGGCCGTGTTCTCGGTCGAAGGCATCCTGAAGCACGACATCCCGCCCGAGCTGTCGGCCAAGTACAAGATCTCGATACTCGACGCGAACAACCGCGAGCTCGCCACCACCTCCACGCGCCCGCGCCTGCCGCGCGACGTCTATTACGACCTGCCGCTCGACCCGCCAGGCCAGGGCATTTCGGTACGCGTGTACTCGTACCCGCAGATGACCAACTTCACGAACAACACGCTCGTGTGGCTGGTCGCGGGTCTGTCGTGCTTCGTGCTGTGGAGCCTCTGGAGCCTCTGGAAGCACACGCGCCAGCGCTTCGAGGCGCAGCAGGCGCTGTATGCCGAAGCGTTCTTCCGCCGCGCGATGGAAAACTCGGTGCTGATCGGCATGCGCGTGCTCGACATGCACGGCCGCATCACGCACGTGAACCCGGCCTTCTGCCGCATGACCGGCTGGGACGAAAGCGACCTCGTGGGCAAGAACGCGCCGTTCCCCTACTGGCCGCGCGACGCCTACCCCGAAATGCAGCGCCAGCTCGACATGACGCTGCGCGGCAAGGCGCCCTCCTCGGGCTTCGAGTTGCGCGTGCGCCGCAAGGACGCCTCGCAGTTCCATGCGCGGCTTTATGTCTCGCCGCTCATCGACAGTTCGGGCCGTCAGACCGGCTGGATGTCGTCGATGACCGACATCACCGAACCCAAGCGCGCGCGTGAAGAACTCGCCGCCGCGCACGAGCGCTTCACCACGGTGCTCGAAAGCCTCGACGCTGCGGTGTCGGTGCTCGCCGCCGACGAAGCCGAGCTGTTGTTTGCGAACCGCTACTACCGCCACCTGTTCGGTATCCGCCCGGACGGCCACCTGGAACTCGCCGGCGGCGGCGGCTTCGATTCGGCCAGCGCCTCCTCGGACTCGATCGACATGGTCGACGCCTTCGCGGGCCTGCCCGCCACCGCGCTCACCGAGAGCACGGCGGACGCGCAGGAGGTCTACGTCGAGAGCATCCAGAAGTGGTTCGAAGTGCGCCGCCAGTACATCCAGTGGGTGGACGGCCACCTCGCGCAGATGCAGATCGCAACCGACATCACCACGCGCAAGCAGGCCCAGGAACTGGCCCGCCAGCAGGACGAAAAGCTCCAGTTCACGAGCCGCCTGATGACGATGGGCGAAATGGCCTCGTCGCTCGCGCACGAACTGAACCAGCCGCTCGCCGCGATCAACAACTATGCCTCGGGCACCGTCGCGCTCGTGAAGTCGGGCCGCGGCGCACCCGAGAACCTGTTGCCCGCGCTCGAAAAAACGGCGCAGCAGGCCGTGCGCGCCGGCATGATCATCAAGCGCATCCGCGAATTCGTGAAGCGCTCCGAGCCGAAGCGGCAGGCCGCGCGTGTCGCCGATATCGTCGCGGACGCCGTGGGCCTCGCCGAAATCGAAGCGCGCAAGCGCCGCATCCGCATCGTGACCGACATGCGCTCGCGCATGCCCGTGATCTACGTCGATCCGGTGCTGATCGAGCAGGTGCTCGTGAACCTGCTGAAGAACGCCGCCGAAGCCATGGCCGACGCCCGCCCGAACGCCATCGACCCCGTGATCCGCGTGATCGTGAAGCGCGAAGGCGGCAACGTGTGCATCAGCGTCGTGGACCAGGGCCCCGGCGTGGACGAAGCCACGGCCGAGCGCCTCTTCGAGCCTTTCTACAGCACCAAATCGGACGGCATGGGCATGGGCCTGAACATCTGCCGCTCCATCATCGAATCGCACCGCGGGCGCCTCTGGGTGGTCAACAACGTCGAATCCGACGGCCACATCAGCGGTGCAACGTTCCATTGCAGTCTGCCTATCGGCGAATCGGACAACCCCTCGCGGAGCGCCGACGAACCGACTCCACAAACCGTTACGGGAGAGCCATGAACAGCCCAGTCACCACCCAGGAAACCGTCTTTGTTGTCGATGACGACGAGGCCGTACGAGACTCCCTGCGTTGGCTCCTCGAAGCGAACGGCTACCGCGTCCAGTGTTTCAATAGCGCGGAGGAGTTCCTCGAGGCATACCAACCGGCGCAGCAGGCCGGGCAAATCGCCTGCCTGATTCTCGACGTGCGCATGTCCGGCATGAGCGGCCTCGAGTTGCAGGAGCGCCTGATCGCCGAAAACGCCTCGCTGCCCATCATCTTCGTGACGGGTCACGGCGACGTGCCGATGGCCGTTTCGACCATGAAGAAGGGCGCGATGGACTTCATCGAGAAGCCCTTCGACGAAGCCGAGCTGCGCAAGCTCGTCGAGCGCATGCTCGACAAGGCGCGCAACGAAAGCACCAACGTGCAGCAACAGCGCGCCGCCGCCGAGCGACTCGGCAAGCTCACGGCGCGTGAGCATCAGGTGCTCGAGCGCATCATCGCAGGGCGCCTGAACAAGCAGATCGCCGACGACCTCGGCATCAGCATCAAGACGGTGGAGGCGCACCGCGCCAACATCATGGAGAAGCTCAACGTCAACACGGTCGCCGACCTGCTGCGTCTCGCACTCTCCAACAAGCCGCAACAAGCGCAGCAGTAAGCGCGCGGCCTCTTGCTGCATTCGCGCGCCGTGATGCGCGCGAATGCGGCTTGCGGCGTGTCGCCGCGCTGCCCCCCTCCTTCGGCCGCATGCGGCCTTCCTCGTCCGTCTTCGCCGTTCGCCGTCCATTGCGGCCGGAACGCGCCCCGTCGCGCGGTTATAATGTCGGCCTTCGCTATGGCTGCGGCCCTACAACGCTCGCCCGCGCCCTACGCGCGCCAGCGCTCGCGCCTACGCGTCCTCGCATCGCCCACACTCGACCTCGACCGACCATGACTGCCACTATCATCGACGGCAACGCCCTCTCCAAGAAACTGCGCGCCGACGTCGCCACGCGCGCCGCCGCCCTCACCGCCCGCGGCCACCAGCCGGGACTCGCCGTCGTGCTGGTCGGCGACAATCCGGCGAGCGAAGTCTACGTGCGCAACAAGATCAAGGCCTGCGAAGACAACGGCCTCCACTCGTCGTACGACCGCTACCCGGAGTCGCTTTCCGAAGCCGACCTGCTCAAGCGCATCGACGAGCTGAACCGCGACCCGAAAATCAACGGCATTCTCGTGCAACTGCCGCTGCCGAAGCACATCGACAGCCACAAGGTGATCGAGGCGATCGCGCCCGAAAAGGACGTGGACGGCTTTCACGTGGCCAACGCGGGCGCGCTCATGACGGGCCAGCCGCTCTTTCGCCCGTGCACGCCCTATGGCGTGATGAAGATGTTCGAGGAGTACAAGATTCCCCTCGAAGGCGCGAACGCCGTGGTGATCGGCCGCTCGAACATCGTCGGCAAGCCGATGGCGCTGCTGCTGCTCGAAAAGGGCGCGACGGTCACGATCTGCCACAGCAAGACGCGCGACCTCGCGAAGCACACGCGCGACGCCGACGTCGTGGTTGCCGCGGTCGGCAAGCGCAACGTGCTGACCGCCGACATGATCAAACCCGGCGCCACCGTGATCGACGTGGGCATGAACCGCGACGACAACGGCAAGCTTTGCGGCGACGTCGATTTCGCGGGTCTGAAGGAAGTGGCCGGTTTCATCACGCCGGTGCCGGGCGGCGTCGGCCCGATGACCATCACGATGCTGCTCGTGAACACGATCGAAGCGGCGGAGCGCGCCGCCGGCGTGTGAGCGCCCTGCGACCGCGCATCGCAGCATGACGTTCCCGAAGCGGCCCATCGCGGGCCGCTTTTCTTTTTTACAGCCTCGCCACGCGGGCCAGGATTGTGCCACCGCCCCCTGACATCTGTTAATTTGCTCGGATCACCCGGTTGGAAAGCGCGCCTGGCGCCCCAATAATCCGTGTATCGGGCGTACGCGAGCATGCCGCGCCCCGGTCCCCTCACCCGCGACAGACAGGAACAGGAAGCATCATGGCTACTACCCCCTCCGACAATCCGCTCCTCGATTTCACCGGCCTGCCGCGCTTTGGCGAAATTCGCCCCGAGCACGTCACGCCCGCGCTCGACGTGCTGCTCGCGAACGCCAAGGCCGCCGTGGAGCGCGCCGCGCAGCCCATGACGCCCGCGCAGTGGGACGACGTGGTCGAGCCGGTCGAGCGCGCGAGCGAGCCGCTCTCGCGCGCCTGGGGCGTGATCGGCCACCTGAACGCCGTTGCCGATACGCCGGAACTGCGCGCCGCCCACGGCGAGAACCTGCCGCGCGTGACCGAGTTCTGGTCGAGCGTCGGCCAGAATCTCGAACTCTTCAAGAAGTACAAGGCCATCACGAATCACAACTCGTTCGAGCTGCTCTCGGGCGAGCGCAAAAAGATTCTCGACAACGCGGTGCGCGATTTCCGCCTCTCCGGCGCGGAACTCCCCGAAGACCAGAAGCCGCGCTTTGCCGAACTCCAGGAGCGCCAGGCCGCGCTCGCCAAAGCCTTCTCCGACCACGTGCTCGACGCGACCAACGGCTACGCGTTCTACGCCGCGAGCGAAGCGGAACTCGCGGGCCTGCCCGAGGACGTGATCGCCGCCGCGCGCGAAGCCGCCGAACGCGAGAACAAGGAGGGCTGGAAGTTCACGCTGCACTTTCCCTCGTACTTTCCGGTGCTCCAGTATTCGGAAAATCGCGCGATGCGCGAAACGATGTACCGCGCCTATGTCACGCGCGCCTCGGAGCTCGGGCCGGTGTACGGCGCGGGCAAGGCCGAATGGGACAACACGGAAATCGTCGCCGAGCAGTTGAAGCTGCGCGCCGAGGAAGCGAAGATGCTCGGCTACAACAACTTCGCCGAAGTCTCGCTCACGCCGAAGATGGCCGAAACGCCGGCCCAGGTGATGAGCTTCCTCGAAGACCTCGCCACGCGTGCGCGCCCGCACGCCGAAAAGGACTGGGAAGAACTGCGCGAATTCGCCGCGAGCGAACTGGGCCTCACGCAGATCGAGCCGTGGGACATGGCGTTCGCCGCCGAGCGCCTGCGCCAGAAGCGCTACTCATTCTCGGAAAACGAGGTGAAGCAGTATTTCCCGGAAGACTTCGTGCTCCAAGGCCTCTTCAAGGTCACGGAAACGCTGTTCGGCGTGCGTATCCGCCCCGACAGCGCGCCGGTATGGAATCCCGATGTGCGCTTCTTCCGCGTCGAGAATGCGGACGGCACGCTCGTCGCACAGTTCTATCTCGATCTCTACGCACGTGAAGGCAAGCGCGGCGGCGCATGGATGGACGACGCGCGCTCGCGCCGCAAGCTCGAAGGCAACGGCGTGCAAACGCCCGTCGCCTACCTCACCTGCAACTTCTCCGCGCCCGTGGGCGGGCGCCCCGCCTGCTTCACGCACGACGAAGTCATCACGCTGTTCCACGAGTTCGGCCACGGCCTGCATCACATGCTCACGCGCGTGGACGAACTGGCGGTGTCGGGCATCAATGGCGTGGAGTGGGACGCGGTCGAACTGCCCTCGCAGTTCATGGAAAACTTCTGCTGGGAGTGGGACGTCGTGCGCGAGATGAGTTCGCATGTCGAAACCGCCAAGCCGCTGCCGCGCGAACTCTTCGACAAGATGCTCGCGGCGAAGAACTTCCAGAGCGGGCTCGGCACGCTGCGCCAGATCGTGTTTTCGATGTTCGACATGGCGCTGCACGTGGACTTCGACGCCTCGAAGGGCAAGACCGTGAACGACATCGCGCGCGAGATCAACGAGCGCTACCATGTCATTCCGCAAGCGCCGTTCTCGCGCTGGCCGAATACGTTCAGCCATATCTTCGCGGGCGGTTATGCGGCTGGCTACTACAGCTACAAGTGGGCCGAGGTGCTGTCCGCCGACGCTTACGCGGCATTCGAAGAGGCCGCGCAGGCCGCGAAGTCGAGCGTGCTCGACGAAGCAACCGGCACGCGCTACCGCAAGGAGATTCTCGAAGTGGGCGGCAGCCGCCCGGCGATGGAATCGTTCAAGGCCTTCCGCGGCCGCGAACCGAACATCGACGCGCTGCTGCGCCACAACGGCATGGAGCAGCCGCCTGCACAGCAATAAGCTGCCGATTCGCTGAGTCATCCGAAATAAAACCGCGCATGGGTATTCAACCCATGCGCGGTTTTTTATTGCGCCGTGTTGATGCGTCGCGCGCTTATCGATGCAGCTTGAAATCGACGCTCTGCGGCCGGCCTTCGAGCGCCAGCACCGCACGTTGCGCGGGCTGCCGGCTCACCACCCTGCCCCGGCTCACCACGGCGAGGCGCGCCGCACGCAGCCGGATTGCCTCGATCGGGTCGCGCGCGTCGAGCACCACCAGGTTCGCCGCGCAACCGGCCGCCACGCCGTAGCCTTCAAGGCCGAGGATGCTCGCGGCGTTCACCGTCACCGCATCGAAGCAAGCACGCGAAGCGTCGGTGCCGGTCATCTGTGCGACGTGCAGCCCCATGTGCGCGACTTCGAGCATGTCGCCCGAGCCGAAGCTGTACCACGGGTCCATCACGCAATCGTGGCCAAAGGCAACGCTCACCCCGGCCGCCATCAGTTCGGGCACACGCGTCATGCCGCGGCGCTTCGGATACGTGTCGGCGCGACCTTGCAGCGTGATATTGATGAGCGGATTCGCAATCGCGGCGACACCCGACTCGCGCATGAGCGGAATCAGCTTGCTCACGTAGTAGTTGTCCATCGAATGCATGGACGTGAGATGCGAGCCCGCCACGCGCCCCTGCAAGCCGAGCCGATGCGTTTGCGCCGCAAGCGTTTCGATGTGGCGCGAGAGCGGATCGTCGGACTCGTCGCAATGCATGTCCACGCGCAGCCCCTTTTCCGCCGCGAACTCGCAAAGCAGACGCACCGACTCCGCGCCGTCCGCCATCGTGCGCTCGAAGTGCGGAATGCCGCCCACCACGTCCACACCCAGCGCGATCGCGCGCTTGAGATTGTCGAATGCGCCGGCGCTGCGCAACACGCCATCCTGCGGAAACGCCACCAGTTGCAAGTCGAGATACGGCGCGACCCGGCGCTTCACTTCGAGCAGCGCCTCGACGGCGAGCAGGCGCTCGTCGCACACATCGACGTGCGAGCGGATTGCGAGCAGTCCGCGCGCGACGGCCCAGTCACAATATTGAAGCGCCCGCTCGACCAGCGCCTCCTGGGTAAGATGCGGCTTGAGTTCGCCCCACAGCGCGATGCCTTCGAGCAGCGTACCCGACGCGTTCACGCGCGGCAGCCCATAGGAGAGCGTGGCGTCCATGTGGAAGTGCGCATCGACGAACGGCGCGCTCACGAGCGCGCCCGCCGCATCGATCTCCTCGCGTGCCGTAGCCGCGAGATGCGGCTCGACGGCCGCGATGCGGCCTGCGTCCATGCCAATATCCACCGTCGGATGTCCGGCGGGATGCGCATGCGCGAGCACCGCGCGGCGAATGATCAGGTCCATCTGCGGCTCCTTGTTCCGGCGTCGTGGCGGGCTGCTTTCGTGTCGATTCTAGCGACGCCAGAAAGGCGCCGCCAGCCACGCGACGCACGCCGAAGCGCGCGCGGCACTTACACCCGCGCGCTGTGGCCGTCGTCCTCTTCGGGATCGTCGTCGAAAAGCGCGAACTGGCCGCGCAACGCCGGTTTCTCCTCTTCGAGCCGCACCCCGACGCCGAGCAGACGCACCGCCAGCTTGCGCCGCGCAAGTCCCTTTTCGAGCAGCAAGAGCAGCGTGCGCACATCGGCGGCATCGGCCACGCACTCGACGGTCGTGCGCTGAAAATCGGCGAAGCGGATCTTCACGAACAGCTTGCGCACGGCGTGCGTGCAACCCGCGCGCT
The DNA here is from genome assembly GCF_003096875.1 of Paraburkholderia unamae. NCBI lineage: Bacteria > Pseudomonadati > Pseudomonadota > Betaproteobacteria > Burkholderiales > Burkholderiaceae > Paraburkholderia > Paraburkholderia unamae. The sequence continues at coordinate 95,112 of NZ_QEOB01000026.1, read as the reverse complement.
CGATGCGCGCATCGAGCTGCACGGCCAGGCGCTTCAGCTCCTCGCTGCACGCTTCGAGGGTGCGCAGATCGTCCACATAGGTCGTCTCGACACTCACCGACTTGCGTTCCTGATCGGCGCGCACGGGCCGATCGTCCACGCCGCGCGCGAGTTCGTGAAGCCGCTTGCCGAACACGCCGAAGTGCCGGTGCAGATCGAACAGCGACCACGCGCGCAACTGCGCGCACGTGGTGAGCCCGAGGCTTTCGAGCTTCGCCGCCGTGACCTTGCCCACGCCATGAATCTTGCGCACGGGCAGCGCGGCGACGAAGGCATCGACCTCGTGCGGACGCACGACGAAAAGACCGTCGGGCTTGTTCCAGTCGGAGGCGACCTTGGCGATGAACTTGCTCGGCGCAACGCCCGCCGACACCGTCACCCCAACGCTCTCGCGCACGCGCGCGCGAATCTCCTCGGCGATCAGCGTGGCGCTGCCCTTGCAGCGCGAGGTGCGCGTCACGTCGAGATAGGCCTCGTCGAGCGAGAGCGGCTCGACCTCGGGCGTGTAGTCGCGATAGATCGCCATGATCTGGCGCGAGGCGGTGCGGTACTTCTCCATCGCGCTGGGCAGGATCAGCAGCTCGGGACACTTGCGCATGGCAAGGGCCGAGGACATCGCCGAATGAATGCCGAAGCGCCGCGCCTCATAGTTGCAGGTGGCGATCACGCCGCGCTGGTCGGGCCGTCCGCCCACCGCGAGCGCTCGCCCGCGCAACGAGGGGTCGTCGCGCATCTCTACCGACGCGTAGAAGCAATCGCAGTCGCAATGGATGATCTTGCGAGCAGCGGCGGCGAGTGCCGCGACGGAGCGCCCTGGATCGGGCGCAGCCGGCGGCGCGAGGTCGGAAGAAGGTGCGTTCACGGTTCCGATACTGTACAAAAACACAGTATCATTTTCAAGATAACTGTCCGTGCCCTTCATCTGTACCCGTACCGCTTCGGGCCGGCCAGACCGTCTCTGGACGGACGGCCGCGCGCGCCTATACTCGTGCGGACTGACCCGTCCATGAGAGTGAGAGGCAAATCGATGAAAACGATCGGCGTGATCGGGGGGATGAGCTGGGAATCGTCGGCCGAATACTACCGACTGCTGAACCGCCACGCGAAGGCGCGCCTGGGCGGCCATCACAACGCGCGCAGCCTGATGGTGACAGTGGACTTCGCGCGGGTCGAGGCGCTCCAGCGTGCGGGCGACTGGGATGCGCTCGGTGTGCAGATGGCCGAGGCCGCGCAACAACTCGACCGCGGCGGCGCGGATATCGTGCTGCTCGCGACGAACACCATGCATCGCGTGTGCGCCGCGATCGAGGCAACCATTTCCATCCCCTTCCTGCACATCGCGGACCCAACCGGCCAGGCGCTGCGCGCCGCCGGCGTCACGCGCGCGGGCCTGCTCGGCACGCGCTACACGATGGAGCAGGACTTCTACGTGGGACGATTGCGCGAGGCGCATGGCATCGAAGCCGTCGTGCCGAACGAGCCCGATCGCGCGGACGTGCATCGCATCATCTACGACGAGCTGTGCCACGGCAAAGTGGAGGCCGCATCGCGCCGCGTGTATCAGCGCGTGATCGAAGACCTCGCTGCACGCGGCGCGCAGGCGGTCATTCTGGGCTGCACGGAGATCACGCTGCTGATCGGCCAAAGCGATTCGCCCTTGCCCGTGTTCGACACCACCTCGTTACATGCGCAAGCGGCCGTGGATTGGGCCATTGATCACTAGGCAGGCGCCAGGCGCCCGCCCTGCGTTGCCTTGCGCTTAGCGATGGCGTTCGTTGTAGACGGCCGCCTCGCGCAGCTCGTCCTTCGCCTGCTGAAGCAATTGCAGCGCGCGCTCAGCGTGACCGCCGAACTGATCGTGATGATCCTTGCGCGCCGCTTCGATGTGCCCGCTGCTCTGATCGATCAGTTGCTGTGCGGTTTCGAGATTCGGGTACTGGGAAGGCGGCGCGGCAAACGCACTGGCGACGCAGCACAGGGCAAGACCCGCCGACGCGGCAATGATGGAAAGGCGCTTCATGTTTTGCTCCAGAGGAATCGGGATGCAGATGCATCCGCAGAGGTTGTCAGGCAATCACGGCCGCGCCGAGATGGCGACGCATGGGCCGTGCGCTGAACTAACGTCTCTCTATTCCGGCTGTTGACCTGGCTGACAGTCTTTGACGTTGCCGCTCATTACGAGATTGCGAATGGCGGGCGTTGAGCATGAGCGCGTGCTGAAGGCACACTTACTGAGATAAAGCGAAAAAGCGCGCGGAAAACAAAAAACCCGCCATTGGCGGGTTTATGGTCAGCGCATCTTTCACAACACGTGTGCGAAATCTGCTGCTGTGACTGACGGCGACTCTTGCTGCTTCCTTCAACTCGCAGACCGGAAAGAACACGATCAGGAGTATTGGTTGCGGGGGTAGGATTTGAACCTACGACCTTCGGGTTATGAGCCCGACGAGCTGCCAGACTGCTCCACCCCGCGTCCGTCAGAGAAAAGAATTATAGGGCCTCGGCGCGACTTCGTCAAACATCTTTTTCACGCGAATGAAATATTGCCTCCTGGCGCCTTCGCATCACCAACCATCGCAATGGAATTTAATTCGGATTGCCTGGTAAATAGACCTCACTGCGCTCGTCGTGCTCACTGCGCCGAAGATTCCACCAGCGGCCGCACCTCTTCCGCCCAGGCAAGCCACATCTCCTGCGTATGAATGCCCGCCTTGAGAATCGCATACTGCAACTGCTGCCCGCGCGTGAGCGATGTCGCGCCGAAGTCGCGTTGCTCGATCTCACGATAAAGCGCGAGCCGCACGTGGTTCTCGTCCATGAGCCGGCGCAATTCATCCGCGAGACCGAGCGGCCCGATCACCGCGTCGGCGCGCAGCTTGAGCAGGAATACGTTGCGCGAGTCGGGACCGAGGGCCGTCTCGCGCGCCCAGCGCGCCACCTCTTCCCGCCCCACCGGCAACACGCAGTACACCTTCTTGCGCGTGGCCGCGGCTGTCTCGTCCTCCACGACCGACACCCACCCCGACTCGACCATACGGCCCAGCTCGCGATAAATCTGCTGATGCGTGGCGTGCCAGAAGTAACCGATCGCGCGATCGAAGCGGCGCGCCAGGTCGTAACCCGACGAAGGCTTTTCCAGCAAGGCGATGAGGATGGCGTGCGGCGTCGACATGCGGCGATTCTAAACCACGCCTCAGACCATACCGGCGCTGTTGCGGATCGAATTTTTCCACTATGCAACTAGTTGCATAGAGACAGGAGCTTTGCTATGTTTTGTCCTGCCGGCCGGTGCGTGAAGGCAAATCCACCCTGCACCGGCGCCACGAACAACGCGTCGGCGGCCGCATCCGGCCGCCGTCCCAGTCAAGGAGATATGGATGTCCCTGCCCGCCGTGCTGCGCCGCGGCCTGTCGATTCCGGTCGTCGGCTCGCCGCTCTTCATCATTTCGAATCCCGATCTCGTGATCGCCCAGTGCAAGGCGGGCGTCGTGGGTTCGTTCCCCGCGCTGAACGCGCGGCCCGAACCCGTGCTGGGCGAATGGCTGGACCGCATCACCACCGAACTCGCCGAGTACAACGCGAAGCACCCGGACGCCCCCGCCGCGCCGTTCGCCGTGAACCAGATCGTGCACAAGTCGAATGACCGCCTGGAGCACGACCTGGGCGTATGTGCTGAATACAAGGTGCCGATCGTCATCACGTCGCTCGGCGCGCGCGAAGAGGTCAACCATGCCATTCACGCATGGGGCGGCATCGTGCTGCACGACGTGATCAACAACAAGTTCGCGAAAAAGGCCGTCGAAAAAGGCGCGGACGGCCTGATCGCCGTGGCCGCCGGCGCGGGCGGCCACGCGGGCACGCTCTCGCCGTTCGCGCTCATCCACGAGATTCGCGAGTGGTTCGACGGCCCGCTGCTGCTCTCGGGCGCGATCGGCAACGGCAACGCGATCCTCGCGGCGCAGGCGGCCGGCGCGGACCTCGCCTACATCGGCTCGGCGTTCATCGCCACGCAGGAGGCGAACGCCGTGGACGCGTACAAGCAGATGATCGTCAACAGCGATGCGGGCGATATCGTCTATTCGAATCTCTTCACGGGCGTGCACGGCAACTACCTGCGCGAGAGCATCGTGCAAAGCGGCCTCGATCCGGAGGCACTGCCGGAGTCGGACCCTTCGAAGATGAATTTCGGCTCGACGCGCGTGAAGCCGTGGAAGGACATCTGGGGCTCGGGCCAGGGCATTGGCGCCGTGAAGAGCGTCGTGCCGGCGGCCGAACTGATCGCGCGCCTGAAGCGCGAGTACGAAGCGGCGCGCGTGCGCCTGGGCGTCGCCGCCGTGCGCGAAGCCGAGGAGCAAGCCGCGCTCTGATGCGCGGCGCGAGGCGGGTGCGAAGATGCCGCGCCCGCCCGAGACCATTACGGGGCGCGACGCGTCATGCGCGCGCCTTCACGCGCGCGATTTCTTCTTCGACGTCGCGCAACTGGTCCTTCCCGAAGTACATCTCGTCGCCAACGAAGAAGGTCGGCGATCCGAACGCGCCGCGCTCGAACGCCGCCTGCGTGTTCGCAAGCAGCGCGGCTTTCACGTCGCCGTCCTGTATCGCCGCCTCGAACGCCGCCGCGTCGAGGCCGTCCGCATCGAGCGCCGCGCGAATCACAAGGGGGTCGTCCATCTTGAGTCCCTCTTCCCACATGTGCGCGAACATGCGGTCGACGTAGTGCTCGAACGTGCCGTTGCGCTGCGCCGCAACGGCGCCGCGCATGATCTGCAACGTATTCACCGGGAAGTGCGGATTGTGGCGATAGGCCGTGAGCCCATGCCGCTCGATGAAACGCCGCATCTCCACCATCATGTACTTCTGCTTGTTCGCGATGCCCGCGAACGCCTCGCCGGGCGAGCGATTGCCGCTCAGCTTGAAGAGGCCGCCCAGCAGCACGGGCACATAGTCGAAACGCACCTGCTGGCGCGCTTCGATGCCCGCGATCACCTTGTGGCTCAGGTAAGCGTTAGGACTGCCAAAGTCGAACAGGAACTGCACCTTCACGTCGCTCATCGTCTCCCCTCCATGCGGGTATGGCGGCCGCTCGCGGGCCGCATATTGCGTTCGCGGCGCGCCTCACTCGCCCGGTCCGCGCTGCCCGAGGCAGCGCTCGACCTGGCGCACCGTCTCCACCAGTTGCGCGCGCACCGTGTTTTCCATGTGCTCGCGCGGGAAATCCTGCGCGGCGCCGGCCACGCTGATCGTCATCATCGGCAATCCGCGGCCGGGGTTGAACGGCATGGCGATGCCATGGACCTCGCGCACCCAGTCGCCGAGCGACTGCGTGCAGCCGGTCAGCGCGTGCTCGCTCACCGCGGCCTCGATGCCGCGCCGCATCTTCGGCCATGCCGCTTCGTCGAGCGCGCGCAGGCGCTCCATGAGCTCCGCCCGCGCCCCTGCCTCGCTGCCGGCCAGACAGGCGCGCCCCGCCGCCGACGTGCCGAGCGGAATGCGCGAGCCCGTGCCGAGACTCAGCGTCACGATCGCATCGCTACGGCAACACTCGAAATAGAGCATCGAAAGGCCGTCGCGCGTGGCGAGCGCGACCACGCCGCCGGTCGCGTGCGCGAGCGATTGCATGAGCGGCCGCGCGACTTCACGCACATCGAGATTCACGAGCATGGCGCTGCCAAGGCCGATGGTCGCCGTGCCAAGCCGGTACTGGCCGGTCTCGGGCACGAGATGCAGATAGCCGAGCTTCGTGAGCGTATAGGCGAGCCGCGTGACGGTCGAACGCGGCAGCGCGCAGCGCGTCGCGATTTCGTGATTCGAGAGAAAGCTGTCGCCGCTGCGAAAACAGGCCAGCACCTCCAGGCCGCGCGCGAGCGCCGTCACGAAGTGGCGGTCGCCGCCCTCTTGCCCGCCGCTTTGGGTGTCTTCGGTAAGTGTCGCGGCATCCAGATCCGCCTCGCCAGGTTCGCTGCTGGTCACGCTCGTGTCGTCCGGTTGTTCCGATATGCGGTTCAATATACCGGCATGCGGCGCGCGCATCAATTGACGTTTTCCTCGATTTCTCCAGTAAACCTTTGACTTGTCGAGCACGGCCTAAGATACTCGAAACCGATATGCAGTTCTTCATTCCGCATTGCAGTCAAATAATCAGGAGGCAAGCACCATGACGACAAAGAAAGCCGTGCTGGTGATCGGCGCGGGCGACGCCACGGGCGGTGCGATTGCGCGCCGTTTCGCGCGCGAGGGCTACATAGCCTGCGTGACGCGCCGCCACGCCGACAAGCTCGCGCCGCTGGTCGCGCAGATCGAGGCCGAAGGCGGCGAGGCGTACGCCTTCGGCTCGGACGCACGCAACGAAGAGGACATGATCGCCCTGTTCGCGGACATCGAGGCGCGCATTGCGCCGATCGAAGTGGCGATCTTCAACATCGGCGCGAATGTGCGCTTCGGCATTACCGAAACGACGGCGCGCGTCTATCACAAGGTCTGGGAGATGGCCTGCTTCGCCGGCTTCCTGATGGGCCGCGAAGCCGCGAAAGTGATGCTGCCGCGCGAGCGCGGCTCGATCTTCTTCACCGGCGCGACCGCGAGCGTGCGCGGGCGGGCGGGCTTCGCGGCATTCGCGGGCGCGAAACACGCGTTGCGCGCGCTTGCGCAGTCGATGGCGCGCGAACTCGGCCCGCAAGGCGTCCACGTCGCGCAGATCATCGTCGACGGCGCGATCGACACCGAATTCATCCGCGAGAATTTTCCCGAGCGCTACAAGCTCAAGGAACGCGACGGCATCCTGAACCCGGAGCACATCGCCGACGCCTACTGGACGCTGCACCAGCAGCCGCGCGACGCCTGGACGCACGAACTCGATCTGAGGCCATGGCTGGAGGAATGGTGAGGCCGCTGCCGCGGGCTGCGCGAAGCAGGCGATAATGGCGCGTCGCGCGCGCGTCGCACTGGCGATGCGCGCTTTACCGCCTTGCGTCGCAGCGCCCGGCGCGCCGCCACCCTATCGAGCCTCACATGAAAATCGCCACCTGGAACGTCAACTCCCTCAAGGTCCGTCTACAGCACGTCATCGACTGGCTCAACGAGAGCAAGACCGACGTGCTCTGCCTCCAGGAGCTGAAGCTCACCGACGACAAATTCCCGCGCGCCGATCTCGAAGCGCACGGCTATCGCAGCTGGTTCGCGGGCCAGAAGACCTATAACGGCGTGGGCATCCTCGTGCGCGAGGGGCTTTTCGTCGACGAAGCGACGGTCGTGCGCAACATTCCCGGCTTTGAAGATCCGCAGCAGCGCGTGATCGCCACGACGATTGGCGACGTGCGCGTGGTGAGCGCGTATTTTCCCAACGGCCAGGCGCCGGGCACCGAGAAGTTCGCGTACAAGCTGCAATGGCTCGACGCCATGCACGACTGGCTCGCGCAGGAGATGCAGCGCTACCCGAAGCTCGCGCTGCTCGGCGACTACAACATCGCCCCCGAAGACCGCGACGTGCACGACCCGAAGGCCTGGGAAGGCCAGAACCTGGTCTCGCCCGAGGAACGCGCGCAGTTCCAGCGCCTGATCGAGCTCGGTTTCGTCGATTCGTTCCGCCAGTTCGAGCAGCCGGAGAAGATCTTCACGTGGTGGGACTATCGCATGTTCGCGTTTCGCCGCAACGCGGGCCTGCGCATCGACCACATTCTGCTCTCGCCCGCGCTTGCGCAGCACCTCACCGCGTGTGAAGTGGACAAGGTGCCGCGCAAGTGGGAACAGCCGTCCGATCACACGCCGGTGATCGCCACGCTCGATATCGGCGGCTGAGTCCCCGCCTTACCAGTTCCCGCCGAGCGTGGTCCACAGGAAGCGATAGACGAGCGCGTCGTACTGCGCGCGCTCGAGCGAATCGCTGCCGGGACCATGTCCGCCTTCAGTGTTCTCCAGGTACCAGACGTTCGCGTGCCCCTGCTGCTGCATGCGCGCGACCATCTTGCGCGCGTGCGACGGGTGCACGCGGTCGTCGCTCGTCGAAGTCGTGAAAAGCGAGGACGGGTACACGACGCCGGGCTTCACGCGGTGGTACGGCGAGTACGCGGCGAGCGCGCGCGCTTCTTCGGCATCCTCAGGATCGCCGTATTCGTCGATCCATGACGCGCCCGCATGCAGCAGCGGATAGCGCTGCATGTCGAGCAACGGCACTTCGCACACCACGGCGCCGAACAGTTCGGGACGCTGCACCATGCACGCGCCCACCAGCAGCCCGCCGTTGCTGCCGCCCTTGATGCCGAGCTGCGCGGCGCTCGTATAGCCGTCGGCGATCAACTGTTCGGCCACGGCGATGAAGTCGTCGAACGAGCGTTGCCGGTGTTCGCGCTGCGCCTCCACGTGCCACGCGGTGCCATACTCGCCGCCGCCGCGAATGTGCGCGATCGCCACCACGCCGCCCTGCTCCAACCAGCCGATGCCCGAGCCCACGAGATATTGCGGCGTGAGCGCGATTGCGAAGCCGCCGTAGCCTGTGAGCAGACACGGCGACGCCTTGCGCGACTCGCCTTCGAGCGCGGCTTTCGGGCCGATCACCGTGAACGGCACGCTCGTGCCGTCCGCCGATTTCGCATGCGAGCGGATCACCGTGAGCGGCCCGGAGTCGAACTGCGTGGGCCAGCGGTCGAGCAATTCCCACTGCTGGAGATCGGCCTGCGCGAGATCGGCGAGGCAGTATTCGGGGGGCAGCAGATAATCGTCCACGTCGACGAACACCTCGTCGTTGAGCGTGTCCTCAATGGGCGACACATCCACCTGCGAACTCGCGCGCGACGGGAACACGCGCGACTCCCAGCGCCATGCGCCATCGGCCTGCTGCGGTTGCCAGAGCATGGTGCGGCTCTGCACGTCATCGAGCCAGGAGACGATCAAGACGTTTTGCGTATTGGTCCAGTCGCAGGCGGAAGTCACCGGCGTGGGCGCGAACAGCGTCGTGAACGTGCGATCGCCTGCGAGGAAGGCGTCTTCGCGGATCGCGAGCAGCGCGCCGCCCTTGTACGTGGCGCCTGAAATCGTCCAGTCGAGGCGCGGCTCCAGCAGCAGCCAACCGTGCCACGCGCCCACCGCGACGTGCGTGGGCACGTCGTAGAGCTGCCAGTCGCCGTGCTCATCCAGACGATAGGAACAGGAGTCGAAGAAGTCGACGCTGCGCACCACGTCGTGGCGCTTCTCGACCGGGTCGTAGTCGCCTTCCACGCTGATGTCGTCGAACTCGCCGCTGAACACCACGGGCGCGTCGGCAAGCGCCGTGCCGCGCGTCCAGCGGCGCACCTCGCGCGGATACCCCGAGCGTGTGAGCATCCTCTTCCCGATCTTGCCGCCGGCGTCCCAACCCAGGTACACCGTATCGCGGTCGATCCACGAAATGATGTGCTTGCCTTCTTTGGCGATGGCGAAGCCGCCATCGACGAACTCGCGCCGCACGATGTCGAATTCGCGCACGATGACCGCGTCGGAGCCGCCATCGGAAAGCTGGATCAGCGCGCGGTCGCCGTCCGGGTAGAGGATGTCGATGCCCGCGCAAACCCACGACATGCCCTCTTTCGCGCCGAGCGCGTCGAAGTCGATGAGCGTTTGCCACTGCGGCTTGTGCGCACGCCAGTCGGCCCAGAGCGCGCGGCGCCACAGGCCCTTGGGATTGTCCTCGTCCTCCCAGAGGTCGTAGGCCCACTCCTGCCAGCGGCTCGGGATCACGGGCCGCTCGCGCGGCAAATAGGCCTGCGCGAGGCGCTTCTCCAGCGCCTCGAAGCGCGCGCCGCCATGCCACGCGGCGCGCGTGCGCGCATTCTGCGACTCGACCCAAGCCATGACAGCGGGGTCGTCGAGCGATTCGAGGGAAAGGAAGGGATCGGCCTCGGCGGGCCAGGGGGAAGTCACGGGCATGATCGGTCGTCGACAGGAAAACAGCGTCGATTATGCCCTGTGTGCGCGTCGGCGCACTGCGCACCGGGCCGGCTCGCCTTGCGCGAAGCCAGCCCGGCGCCTCATTGGCTCATGCATCCGGCCAATGCAGGCTCATTCCAGATTGAGTTCCTGGATCTTGCGCGTGATGGTGTTGCGGCCGATGCCGAGGCGCTCGGCCGCCTCCACCTTGCGCCCGCGCGTGAAGTCGAGCGCCTCGCGTATCACCGCGGCTTCGAAGCGACGCGAAAGCTCGTCCATCACGTCCGCGCTGTTTTCGCGCAGCAGGCGTGCGACTTCCGTGCGCAAACCGCTCTCCCACACGCTCAGCGGAGAGATGGCGGCGCCGTTGGCCGCGCTGGCGCCAGGTGTCGCGAACACCACGCCGCCCAGCGCACCAGGCAAGCCCGCGCCGGGAGCCGCGCCGGCAATCGGCAATGCGGCCGCCGCGCCGTTGGTCGCCGCGCCCGCCGCCGCATCGGCAACGCTCACCCCTTCGGCGAGCGCCGCAGCCGCGCCCGGCGCGCCGTGCGCCGGCACGAGATCGGGCGGCAAGTCCTTGATCTCGATGGTCTGCGCGGGCGCCATCACCGTGAGCCAGTTCGCGAGATTCTCGAGCTGGCGCACGTTGCCCTGAAACGGCAGCGCCGACATATACGCGAGCGCTTCGTCCGACACGCGCTTGGGCTCCACGCCCAGTTCGCGCGCGCTCTTCTGGAGGAAGTGGCGCGTGAGCAGCGGAATGTCCTCGCTGCGCTCGCGCAACGCGGGCAAGCGCAGCCGGATCACATTGAGCCGGTGATACAAGTCCTCGCGGAACAGCCCCTGGCGCACACGCGTTTCGAGGTTCTGGTGCGTGGCGGCAATCACGCGCACGTTGGCACGCAGCGGATTGTGTCCGCCCACGCGGTAGAACTGCCCGTCCGAGAGCACGCGCAAGAGGCGCGTTTGCAGGTCGAACGGCATGTCGCCGATTTCGTCGAGGAACAGCGTGCCGTTCTCGGCCTGTTCGAAGCGGCCCTGGCGCATGGCCTGCGCGCCCGTGAACGCGCCTCGCTCATGGCCGAACAGTTCGGACTCCAGAAGATCCTTCGGAATGGCCGCAGTGTTCAGCGCGATGAACGGACCGTTCGCGCGTGGGCTATGTCGGTGCAAGGCGCGCGCGACAAGCTCCTTTCCGGTGCCCGACTCGCCCGTGATGAGCACGGTGGCGGCCGAATGCGAAAGCCGTCCGATGGCGCGGAACATGTCCTGCATGGCGGGCGCCTGGCCGAGCATTTCCGGCGCTTCGGCGGGACGTTCGTCCCACTGCTGCTCACCGCGCATGCTTTCGTCCACGGCGCGGCGAATCAGCTCGACAGCCTTGTCCACGTCGAAGGGCTTGGCGAGATACTCGAACGCGCCGCCCTGAAATGCGGCCACTGCGCTATCGAGGTCCGAGAACGCCGTCATGATGATGACGGGCAAGCCCGGCACGCGCTCGCGCACGGTCTGCAACAGCTCGAGGCCCGAGCCGCCCGGCATGCGGATGTCGGAGACGAGCACCTGCGGGCTGTCGTGATCGAGCGCGCTCGCGGCTTCGCGCACATTCGAGAAGCTGCGGGTGGCGAAGTTCTCGCGGGCCAGGGCCTTTTCAAGCACCCAGCGTATCGATTGGTCGTCGTCTACTATCCAGATCGGCTTCATAAGGTCGGTCAGAAGTCCTGGTGGCGTGCGGTATCGGTCAGTCTAAAAACAGCTTCGGTTATCGGCTCAGTTATCAAGCGGCAACAGAATCTGAAACTCGGTGTGGCCTGGCCGGCTATCCACTTCGATCAGTCCGTCGTGCTGCTGCACGAACGTCTGCGCGAGCGTGAGGCCGAGACCGCTGCCATCCTCGCGTCCGGAGACGAGCGGATAGAAGATGCGGTCACGGATCTCCTCGGGAATGCCGGGGCCGTTGTCAGTGATATGCAAGTCCAATGCCAGCTTGCACAAGCGCTTTGAAATCGTCACCTTGCGCGCAATGCGCGTGCGCAACTCAATGCGCGCGTCGCCCTGCGAAATGCGCTCGCGCAGCGCCTGCGCCGCGTTGCGCACGATATTGAGCAGTGCCTGGATCAGTTGCTCCTTGTCGCCGCGCAGGTCGGGCACGCTCACGTCGTAGTCGCGCTCGATCGTGAGGCCGCGCGGGAACTCCGCGAGGATCACGGCGCGCACGCGCTCGCACACTTCGTGAATGTTCACGTCGCCGACGATGTGTGGATGACGGTGCGGTTCCAGCAGCCGGTCGACCAGCGTTTGCAGGCGGTCCGACTCCTTGATGACCACCTGCGTGTACTCGCGCAACTCGTCGCGCTCCAGCGCGCCAAGCTCGAATTCGAGCAGTTGCGCCGCGCCCCGAATACCGCCGAGCGGATTCTTGATCTCGTGCGCGAGATTGCGGATCAGATGCTTGTTCACGGCCGTGAGGTCGTGAATGCGCTCCTCGCGGTCGCTGCGCAAGTGCCGCTCGTTCTCGAAGAGTTCGAGCAGCACATAGTCGGGCGCGCTTTCGAGAAAGCCGACGATCGCATGCACGTTGAGCGGTTCGCGGCCGGGGCGCTCCAGCGACGCGTCGAGGCGTGTCGCGTGAAAGCGATGCTCGGCGATCGACGCAATCGTGGTGAGCAGTTCGTCCGCGTTCGAGAAGAGATCGGACCACGCCATCTGCGCGAGCTGACGGCGCGAAAGATCGAGCATCGCCTCGGCCGAAGGGTTCGCGAACGCCACGCGCAGCGTGCGCTTGTCGAGCACGAGCACGACGGTCGGCAGCGCCTCGAAGCCGGGCAGCAGCCCGGAGTCGACGAGCGGCGCATCGTCGGAGAGCGGCTCCGCGTGGCCCTTTCTTGCCTTGATCAGATTCTTGAGCACCATGTTTCAGGCCGGCGGCCATGCGGCGCGCCAGCAACGGTCCGGGTCGTGAAGAACGGTGGCGCCGCCTCGGCACGTCTGGCGGCCCAACGAAAAAGGGACGGCACCGCCGTCCCTTCGAGACTGATCGCAAGCGTCGTGCTGCGAGTCGAACAAACTGAACCGGCGCTTCGCTTGAATACAGCCCGGCGAAGCGCCATCGCCAGTTACAGCGAGTAGTACAGTTCGAACTCGACCGGGTGCGTGGTCATACGCACGCGTTGCAGCTCGCCTTCCTTCAGTGCGAGGTAGGCGTCGATCATGCCGTCGGTGAACACGCCACCGCGCGTCAGGAACTCGCGATCCTTGTCGAGTGCTTCCAGAGCCTGGTCGAGGCCGGCGCAAACGGTCGGGATCTTTGCATCCTCTTCCGGCGGCAGGTCGTACAGGTTCTTGTCGGCGGCTTCGCCCGGATGGATCTTGTTCTGCACGCCGTCCAGACCTGCCATCATCAGTGCCGAGAAGCACAGGTACGGGTTGGCCATCGGGTCCGGGAAGCGCGTTTCGATACGGCGGCCCTTCGGGTTCGACACGTGCGGAATACGGATCGATGCCGAACGGTTGCGTGCCGAGTAAGCCAGCTTGACCGGTGCTTCGAAGTGCGGAACCAGACGCTTGTACGAGTTCGTCGACGGGTTCGTGATGGCGTTCAGCGCGCGAGCGTGCTTGATGATGCCGCCGATGTAGAACAGCGCGAATTCCGACAGACCTGCGTAGCCGTTGCCTGCGAACAGGTTCTGGCCGTCCTTCCAGATCGACTGGTGAACGTGCATGCCCGAACCGTTGTCGCCAACGATCGGCTTCGGCATGAACGTAGCCGTCTTGCCATACGTGTGCGCCACGTTATGGATGATGTACTTCATCTGCTGCGTCCAGTCCGCGCGCTGAACCAGCGTCGAGAACTTGGTGCCGATTTCGTTCTGGCCCTGGCCAGCGACTTCGTGGTGGTGCACTTCGACCGGGATGCCGATCTGTTCGAGCAACAGGCACATTTCCGAACGGATGTCCTGGAACGTGTCGACCGGAGCGACCGGGAAGTAGCCGCCCTTGACGCCCGGACGGTGACCCGTGTTGCCGCCTTCGATTTCACGTGCCGACGACCACGGTGCTTCGTCCGAACCGATCTTCACGAACGAACCCGACATGTCCGTGTTCCACTGGACCGAGTCGAAAATGAAGAATTCCGGTTCCGGACCGAAGAAGGCCGTGTCGCCCAGGCCCGTGCTCTTCAGGTACGCTTCAGCGCGCTTTGCCAGCGAGCGCGGATCGCGCTCATAGCCCTTGCCGTCAGCCGGTTCGACCACGTCGCAGGTCAGCACCAGCGTGGACTCTTCGTAGAACGGGTCGATGAAGGCCGTGTTCGCGTCCGGGACGAGCAGCATGTCCGAGGCTTCGATGCCCTTCCAGCCGGCGATCGACGAACCGTCAAACGCATGGCCCGACTCGAACTTGTCTTCGTCGAAATGCGACAACGGAACCGAGACGTGTTGCTCCTTGCCGCGCGTGTCCGTGAAGCGGAAGTCGACAAACTTGACGTCTTCGTCCTTGACGAGCTGCATGACGTCGGCCACGGATTTACTCATAACCTATTCTCCTGATTAACGATTTCGGCGAACGCTGCCGCCGTCCCAATCTTGTTGATCCTCGCCGGCCGCCTCCTTCCTGGGTCCGTCCTGCTAACCCCGGCTGGCCGGCTGCGAATCGATCGCGACGTATAAAGCAGCTTCCATGCCATGCATGCGCCAAGCTGGCGCAAAACCCTTTCGCGACACGCACTTGCAAACAAAAATCGTGCGTCGCGCCTTTATGGAGCCGCCAGTCTGGCGACTCATCGGCACCAAATTCGTGCAATCCCGAATTTGGCGCGCGAATCTTTATCCATTATGGTGCAAATCATCAGATATGCACCAACTCAATGCATCCCATCCATGACGCTGCCAGCCGCCCGGCGGGTGCGACCCGGACCGCCCTTCCCGCTGCGTCCCCGCGCGCTAGAATAACTTTTTGGTCCAACGCGAAACAGGAGATCCGTTGTCATGAGTACGCTCGAACAGTTGTACGCCCAGGCCGAGAAGCGCCGCGTCGAGAATCAACTGCCCTACGCGGGCGCGGTGTCCCCCGCCGAGGCATTCGAGCTTCTACAGCTCGACCCGCGCGCGCGGCTCGTCGACGTACGCACGCGAGCGGAACTCGACTGGGTGGGCCGCCCCGTGATCGGCGACGGCCAGTATGCCCACGTCGAATGGACTCGCTACCCCGGCGGCGTGCCCAACGCCGAATTCCTCACCCAACTCAAGAGCGCCGTGGAAGCCGACGCGCCCGTGCTGTTCCTGTGCCGCAGCGCCGCGCGCTCCAAGCTCGCCGCCATCGAAGCCGCGAAGGCCGGCTTCACGAAAGCCTATGACCTGCTCGAAGGCTTCGAGGGCGACAAGGACGGTCAGGGCCACCGCAAGACCGTCACCGGCTGGTGCTTCCGCGGCCTGCCGTGGATCGGCGCGTAACGCTCACCCATCCTGCCGCAGGCGGCCGGCGCCAGCCCGACGGGCCACTCTGAGCGCCGCATGTGACACGCCGATGATGCGCCGCCCGGCCCTGCGCGGCGCACGCGCCGCGCGCTGAATCAGAAACCGGCGCGCGGCCCGCTGCGGCGCTCGCGATCGGGCGTTCCTTCGCCCACCGCAGCCGGCTCCACCACGTCGCCGCCCAGTTCGTGCACGCCTTCGCGCAGCTTCACGAAGGCGGCCGCCACGGCCTCGGGCTCGCCCTTCACGCCCAGATCGATATGGCGGCGCGCATAAATGCCGCCGCGCTCCGTGTCGCCCACGCTCGGCAGGCTGAACACGCGCACGCCCGGGAAGTCGCGCTCAATGCGCTCCATGAGCGGCGTGAGCGTCGACTCCGGCAGCTCGAACACGAGCAGCGACTTTTCGGCGTGCGGCGTCTGGTGATGCAGATGCGCGTACTTCGTGTCGAGCACCCACTCGATCATCGGCCAGGCCATCACCGGAAAACCGGGCACGAAATGGTGGTCGCGAATCGAAAAACCCGGAATCTTGTTGTAGCCATTCGGGATGATCTCGCAACCCTGCGGGAAGGTGCCCATCTGGAACCGGTGCTGATTCTCGGGCGACTGATAGTTCACGGGTTCCGCGCCCGTGTGCATATCGCGAATGCGCTCGCGGATCGCCGCCTCGGCGTCGGGATGCAGCGCGAGCGGCACGCCCAGCGCCGCGGCCGCGCACTGGCGCGTGTGGTCGTCCGGCGTCGCGCCGATGCCGCCCGTGGAAAACACGATATCGCCCGACGCGAACGAGCGGCGCAGCGTTTCGGTGATGCGTGCGGGGTCGTCGCCCACGTACTGGGCCCACTCGAGCGACAGACCGCGCGCGCCGAGCAATTCGATGACCTTCGGCAGATGCTTGTCGGTGCGGCGTCCCGAGAGGATCTCGTCGCCGATGATGATGACGCCAAATGCCATGTGTCGCCTCGCTGTTTGATCTTGGTAGTGGAAACGTTAGTGCACGATGGTCACGTCGCTCGACGCCTGCTGCACCTCCTGCGCGCGCATGCGCTGGAGCGCGCGCAGGCAGTAGTGGCCGAACCAGAGCGCCGTAAACACCAGAATGAATGCGTAGATCCAGATCGTCACCGCCGCCAGCACCGGGAAGAACAGGAGCAGCCACGCGGAAACGGCCCAGATCGCCGTGGGCAGCGAGCCGAGCAGCCCGCTCACCACGCCAATGACCAGGAGCGGCAGACGGTGGCTGCGCACCAGCGCGCGCCGCTCCTCCACGCTGGCGTGCAGCGCGAGCGCGTCGTAGGTCATCACGCGGTAGGTCAGCCAGCCCCACAGCAGCGGCGGGATGAGCGCGAAGAACGGCGGAATGAGCCACAGCGGCAGCGTCACGATCATCACGATCAGGCAGACAACGGTCGTGACGAGCGAATAGAACAGGCTACCGTACCAGCTCCCGCCGCGCCGCGTGTCGAGCATCGCGTACTGGCGCTTCGACAGATGGCGGATCACGCGCGGCATCGAAATCGCGACGATCAGCAGGAGCACCGTGATGACGATGAGCGGAATCGTCAGGATGATGACGAGAAATGGCGCAATCGTCGCCCGCAGCCAGCCGAAGCCGAGTGCATCGAACAGGTGGTACAGGTAGGCCGTCGATGACCAGTTCGCGAGCGCGCCGCGCATGAGGTCGAGCAGCGGCTGCCAGAACACGTAGAGCACGGCGCCCCACGCCGCCGCCGCCAGGAGAAACGGCACGAACGTGAGAAGCAGCATGGCGGGATGGAACACGCTCGAGAGCGCGCGGCCAAACGAGCGCAACAGGTCATTCATGCGAGCGGAATACGGCGAAAGGACGGGTGGAGAACACGGTGTCGGCGAAAAATCGGTGCGACCAAGCCGACAGCATAAACCACCGCGCGCAAGGCGGGTAAGACGGGACAGCGGGTGAATGAAGGTGATTCGCGCGGGTGAAAGGTGCAGGAAAGCGGGCCGGTTCGCGGGCGCGATTCAACGGCCCGATTCAACGCCCCGATGCCGCGGCCCGGCACCTGCGCTCAGGAAACGGTGGCGTCGTCCCGCGCCTCGCGCCGCGCGGCGCTTGCGGCCCGTGGGGCGCGCGAGCGCAGGCGCCGCCCGATGCGGGCGAACGCGTAGCCCTGCTGCGCCCAGAAGCCTTCACCGTAGCGCACGCCTTCGAGCTGGTCGCGAACGCCGGTGGGCTCGATCTCGCGATTGAACGACGCGCTGCCGAACATCATGTCCCACCAGGGGAACAGCACGCCGAAGTTGCAGCCATACGTGGTGCCTTCGTGGCCGTAGCCGATGGCGTGATGGCGGCGGTGAAAACGCGGGCTCACGAGAAGCCGCTCGCCGAGCCAGCCGAAATGCACGCGGATATTGGCGTGCTGCACGCTCTGCATGAAATTCGTGAGCGCGACGAGCACGACGAACTGCGCGGGCGGCACGCCGATGACGAGCGCGACGACGGCGAACATGCACGACTGGCCCAGCACGTCGAGCAGATGGTTGCGGTCATCGCACCAGAGCGACATCTTGCGCTGGCTGTGATGCACCGCGTGCAACTCCCACCACACGCCGTAGCGGTGCGAAAGCCGGTGGTACCAGTAGCTGCAAAAATCGAGCACCACGAGATAGATCGCGAAAGCCACGAGCGGCTCGGTCGTCACGCCGGGCCAGAGATTGTCGAGGTCCACGGTCTTCACGCCCATCAGGCGCAGCGTGCTTTGCGCGTGATCGAAGAACGGCTGCATCGTGAAGAAGAACAGCAGGTTCAGGATGCCGAGGCGCGTGACCCACGTATAGAGCGCATCGACGCCCACGCCCTTGCGGTCGCGCCACTTTTCCGCGGGCGCGAGCGCTTCGAGCGGACGCAGCAGCGCGTACATCAGCCCCACTTCGAGCACGCCGATGATCACCCAGTACAGCGCGTCGTAGGTGTCCTCGTCCACGTCCATCATGCCGGCGTGAAAGAGCAAGGGCTGGATTGCGTTCACGTAGAGGAGCGTCTGTAGCCAAGACACCAGGTCGTCCGCGCACGAGACCACCGAGTGCCCCGCGTGCGCGAGGAAGGCCAGCACAGACGCCACCATATCCACGCTATCGCCCTCCCGCGTTACGCCCCGTTCGGCGCCGTGACGGGCGCGCGGTCGTAGAAGTAGATGCCGTGCGGCGAGCGGCCCACGGCGATCGTCTTGATGAGCTTCTTCGTCTGCATGTCGATGAGGCCGATATGCTTCGCGAAGCGGAACGTGACCCACAGGTAGCGCTTGTCGGCCGAGAGTTCCATGTCATCGGGTCCGGGCATCAGACCGTTGATTTCGCCAGTTTTCTCGAGCGTCTCTTCGTCGATGATGCTGATGACGTTCGCCACCCGGCTCGACACCAGCACGTGGCGGCCGTCGACGAGCGAGCGGAAGTTGTGCGCGGCCTTGCCGACCTGGATCGTCTTGACGATCTTCTGGTTGCGCCAGTCCACCACGGCCACGTAATCGGCGCCCGTCATGCCCACGAGCAGGTACTTGTCGCCGGGCGTGAGCCACAGGCCGGCCGGCGCCGGACCGACCTTCATTTTCCAGAGCACCTTTTGCGTGGGCAGATCGACCGCCGCGATTTCGCCCGAGACCTGCAAGGAAACGAACACGGTGCGGCTGTCGTTGGTGAACGCAAGGTGGCTCGGCATGGCCGAAAGCGGCAGGCGTTTGGCCAGCGTGACGTTGCTGCCGCCGCCGTACTGGTAGATGTCGAGGCGGTCGAGGCGCAGGCCGGTCGTCACGAACCACTTGCGGTCGGGCGAGAAGCCGAGCTGGTACGGGTCTTCGACGTTCTCGACCCAGCGCTGCGGCTTGCCGGTTTTCGGATCGACGAACAGCAGGTTGTTCGACACCGAGTTCGCGACGATCAGCGAGCTGTTGTCCGGCGTGGGAAAGAGGTGATGCGGCTCCTTGCCCGTGGGCACGGTGCCGACGACCTGGTGCGTCTTGTCGTCGATGAGGCTCAGCGTGGCTTCGCCCGAATTGAGGACAATGATGTTGTTCGCGTGCGCGGCCGTGGAGGCGAGCGCGGCGAAGGCGAGCGCGAAGCCAGCGGCTTGGCTGGCAACGCGACGAAGCGTGTTCTTGTTAGGCATGAAGAATCGTTCCCGGGCAGATTCGTGATTGTAGAACGTCTACCTGCACGCAAGGTTGACGTAGGGCCCTTGAAATATCAAAGGGGCGCAATTAAGCGCCCCTTTTCGAACAAGTGTTATGGCCCGCAATGCGTCAGACGCGGCGCCGGGTGCGGCTTATCGCTGCATCGATTCCCAAACCTTGTAGAGACGCTTGACCGAAACCGGCATCGGCGTGCGCAACTCCTGGGCAAAGAGCGAGATGCGCAGTTCTTCGAGCAGCCAGCGGAACTCGGAGAGCCGCGGATCGAATACCCCGCCGCGTTGCGAGAGCGCACGCTGATACTGCTGCGCGAGCGGCTGGAATTCGGCGGCCTGGCGCGCGTCGCGCGCGGGGTCGGCGCGCAGCTTGTCGATGCGCAGCGCCACGCCTTTCAGGTAGCGCGGGAAATGCACGAGCTGCGCATAGGGCGTCTCCAGAATGAAGCGTTTGCTGATGAGCGCGTCGACCTGCGCCTGCATGTCCGCCGCCGGCGCGCCGAAGGCCTTGGCCTGCACGAGCTTCTTCGCGAGCGAGGCATATTCGGCGAGGATCTGGCCCACGAGGCGCGCGATTTCCTGCGCGAGCAGCGAAAGGCGCCCGCGCCCTTCGTCCTTGCGTGCGTGGAAGCTCGCGTCGTCGTCGGGCAGCGGGTCCTGGAGGCACGCGCGGTCGAGCGCGAGTTCGATCAACTGGTCGCGCAGTTCCTCCTGAGTCGCGCGCGCCATGAACTGCATCGCCATCTCTCGCAGACCCGGCAGATTCTTCTCCATGTAGCGGATCGGCTCGCGCAGTTGCAGCGCGAACAGCCGCCGCAGCCCCGCGCGATGAATGCGCGCCGCCTCTTCCGGCGAATCGAACACTTCGACGTCGCAGTGCGTGCCGCGATCGACGAGCGCCGGATAGCCGAACAGCGTCTGTCCGCCGCGGCGGATTTCCAGCAGCTCGGGCAGCTTGCCGAAGTTCCACGTCGTGAGGTTCTCATAGAGCGCGGTGGCGGGCGTCGCGCCCTCGCCCGGCGCGGCCGTGTGCGGCACGCTGGCCTTTTGCGTCTGCGGCGCGTTGCCGCCGCCTTCGCGCACGGGCTCCGTCGCCGCGGGCGCGCCGCCCTGCGCATGCGTTTCCAGCGCGGCCAGCGCCGTGGCGCTCGCGAGCTTCTGGAATTGCTGCTGCGCCTGGGCGCCGAGTTCGGCGCGCAGTTGCGCGAGGTTGCGCCCCATCGCGAGCTGGCGACCGTGCTCGTCGATCACCTTGAAATTCATGAAGAGATGCGCGGGCAGCGTCTCCAGCTTGAAATCGGCCAGCTTCAAGGCGACCTGCTTCTGCTCGCGCACATCGGCGATCAACGCTTCGAGCAACCCGCCCGCGCCGAAGCGTTCGCCGCCAACGCGTTCCGCGAAACCCGCCGCGTACTCGGGCAGCGGCACGCAGTGACGGCGCAGCTTCTGCGGCAGCGATTTGAGCAGCAGTTGCGCCTTCTCCTTGAGCATGCCCGGCACGAGCCATTCGCAGCGGCGCGCATCGACCTGATTGAGCGCGTAGAGCGGCACCGCGAGCGTCACGCCGTCGCGCGGCGAGCCCGGCTCGAAGTGATACGTGAGCGCCATCGCCACGCCCGACATCGTCATGCGCTTCGGGAACAGGTCGGTCGTCACGCCCGCCGCTTCGTGGCGCATCAGGTCGTCGCGCGAAAGGTACAACAGGCGCTGCTTGTCTTCGGGCTGGCCGCCCTTCCTCACTTCGTCGCGATACCAGCGTTCGAACGACGCGCCGGAATAGATGCCCTCGGGAATCGCCTGATCGTAGAAACCGTAGATCAACTCGTCGTCGACGAGCACGTCCTGACGCCGCGACTTGTGTTCCAGTTGCTCGATATCGGCGAGCAGTTTGCGGTTATGCGCGAAGAAAGGGAGCTTCGTGTCGAATTCGCCTTCCACGAGCGCGCCGCGGATAAAGAGTTCGCGCGCGCGCGCCGGGTCCTGCTTGCCGAACGCCACGCGCCGGCGCTGGTACACCGGCAGGCCGTAAAGCACGCCGCGCTCGAACGCGCTCACCTGCGCGGCGCGCTTTTCCCAATGCGGCTCCGAGAGCGACGTCTTCAGCAGATGCGCGCCCACCTTCTCGAGCCACTCGGGCTCGATCTTCGCGATACAGCGTGCGTAGAGGCGACTCGTTTCGACGAGTTCCGCCGCCACGACCCAGCGCCCCGCTTTCTTCACGAGCGCGGAGCCGGGCCACAGGTGGAACTTGATGCTGCGCGCACCGAGGTAATACGGTTCGTCGTCGGCCTTGAGGCCGATGTTGCCGAGCAGGCCTGTGAGCAGCGCGTGATGGATCTGCTCGTAAGTCGCGTCGGCTTCGTTGATGCGCCAGCCGTGCTCGCGCACGACCGTGAGCAGTTGCGAGTGCACGTCGCGCCATTCGCGCAGGCGCAGATGCGAGAGGAAATTCGCGCGGCACGCATCGAGCAGTTGCCGGTTCGACTTCTTGTGCGCGACGGCCTCTTCGAACCATGCCCAGATCTTGAGCCATTGCAGGAACTCGGAGCGCTCGTCGGCAAAACGGCGATGCGCCTGGTCCGCCTGCTCCTGCGCCTCGATGGGCCGGTCGCGCGGATCCTGCACCGACAGCGCGCTCGCGATGATGAGCACTTCGCGCAGCGCCTGCTCGTCGCGTGCGCCGAGAATCATGCGGCCCACGCGCGGATCGAGCGGCAGGCGCGCGAGTTCGCGGCCGAGCGGCGTGAGCGCGTTGTCGTCGTCCACCGCGCCCAGTTCGTTGAGCAGTTGATAGCCGTCGGCAATGGCGCGGCCCGGCGGCGGCTCGATAAACGGGAACGTCTCGATCGCCGTGAGATGCAGCGACTTCATCCGCAGAATCACGGCCGCGAGCGACGAGCGCAGGATTTCCGGATCGGAAAAGCGCGGGCGCGCGATGAAATCGGACTCCTCGTAAAGCCGGATGCAGATGCCGTCCGCCACGCGCCCGCAACGGCCCGCGCGCTGGTTCGCGGGAGCCTGCGCGATCGACTCGATCTGAAGCTGCTCGACCTTGTTGCGGTACGAATAGCGCTTCACGCGCGCAAGCCCCGTGTCGACCACGTAGCGAATGCCCGGCACCGTGAGCGAAGTTTCCGCCACGTTGGTGGCGAGCACGATACGCCGCGCGTTCGACGGCTTGAACACGCGCTCCTGCTCCTGCGCGGAAAGCCGCGCGAACAGCGGCAGGATTTCCGTGTGCGGCGGGTGGTGCTTGCGCAGCGCTTCGGCGGCGTCGCGAATCTCGCGCTCGCCGGGCAGGAACACGAGCACGTCGCCCGAGCCTTCGCGGCAGAGTTCGTCCACGGCGTCGACAATTGCGTCCATCAGGTCGCGATCGGTGTCGCGTTGCGACTTCGCGCCCTTTTCGCGGCCCGTTGTGCCCTGCGCGTTCTTCACCGCCGGGCTGTCCTCCTGCACCGGCCGGTAGCGCACCTCGACGGGATACAGACGCCCGCTCACCTCGATCACGGGCGCGGGCTTGTCCTCGCTGCCGAAGTGGCGCGCGAAGCGGTCGGCGTCGATGGTCGCCGAGGTCACGATCAGCTTGAGGTCGGGCCGGCGCGGCAGGATCTCTTTCAGATAGCCGAGCAGGAAGTCGATGTTCAGGCTGCGCTCGTGCGCCTCATCGATGATGATCGTGTCGTAGGCCTTGAGCAGCGGATCGGTTTGCGTCTCCGCGAGCAAAATGCCGTCGGTCATGAGCTTGACCGAGGCGCCCGGCGAGAGATTGTCGGTGAAGCGCACCTTGTAGCCGACCACTTCGCCGAACGGCGTATTCAGTTCGTCGGCAATGCGGCGCGCCGTGGCCGACGCCGCGATCCGGCGTGGCTGCGTGTGTCCGATCAGGCCCGTGCCGCCCGCGCCCAGGCCACGCCCCAACGCGAGCGCGATTTTCGGCAACTGCGTGGTCTTGCCCGAGCCGGTTTCGCCGCTCACGATCACGACCTGGTTTTCGGCGATGGCGCGTGCGATTTCCTCGCGTCGGCCGGAGACCGGCAGCGCTTCGGGGAAGGTGATGGGCGGAACCTTGTTCGGCTCGATCACGCGACGCGGCGCGCGCGGCGGCCGTTCCGCGCGCGGCGCGCGTTCGTTCGATTCGCCGGCTTCGCTGCGTTCGCCGCCTGGGCGCGCGCTGCGCTGCGCGGACTGATCGTGATCGCGCACCGCTTCGGGGCGCGGCGCGCGTGGTGGCTTTTGTTGCGGCGGTTTTTGTTGCGCCGGTTTTGGCTGCGGCGAGGGTTGGCGAGGGTTGCCCGTTTGCGGCTGGCGCGCGCCGCTCGACGCATCGCGTGGCGCACGTTGCGATTGTCCTCGCGACTCGCCCTGCGGCGCGCGGCTCGCCTCGCCGCGCGTCGGCTGGGCCGTCGGCCTGGCAGCGCCTCGCGGTTCGCGGGGTGGTTCCGGCTTGCGTGTTTCGACCCGCGATTGCGCCGGCGCTTCGTGGCGAACTTCGGGACGACTTTCAGGACGCGCATCGGGACGACTTTCGCCAGCACGCTGATCCGCTTGCGCGTCCTTCGGCTTCACGGGCTGGGCCGGCTGCTCCGCGCGCTTATCCTGCACGCGCGCCCCACCCAGCGCGCCGCCCATGAGCGCGGCGAGCTTGTCCGACGACGCGAGCGTTTGCCCGTCGCCATACTTCTGCGACGCGCTTTTCTGCTTCGCGCCGTCCTGCGCCGTTTCCTTCCCGGCCGGGGTGTTGCTGCCCTGCGCCGAGGCAGGTCTTTTGGGTACATTCGACATGGGGGCGCATTATAATCCCGGGCATGAATTCCCAAACCGACCTCGTCCCCGCCACCGCCAGCGCGCCGGCCTCCGCCGCCGCTGCGGATTCCGACTCGCAGATCATGGCGCAGCACGCGCAGTTCGTGGACTGGATGCGATCGGTCGCGCCCTACATCCACGCGTTCCAGGGCAAAACCTTCGTCGTCGGTTTCGGCGGCGAGGTCGTGCACCAGAACCTGCTCAACGCGCTGGTGGCCGACATTGCGCTCTTGCAGGCCATGGGCATCCAGATCGTGCTCGTGCACGGTTCGCGCCCGCAGGTCGAAGAGCAGATGAGCCTGCACGGCGTCGAGTCCGAGTTCTCGCATGGCATGCGCATTACCAATGCCCGCGCGCTCGAATCGGCGAAGGAAGCGGCCGGTGAAGTGCGTCTCGACATCGAGGCCGCCATCAGCCAGGGTCTGCCGAACACGCCCATGGCGCACGCGCACATCAGCGTGGTGTCAGGCAACTTCGTGACGGCGCGGCCGGTCGGCATTCTCGACGGCGTGGACTTCCAGCATACGGGCGTCGTGCGCAAGATCGACGCCGACTCGATCCGTCACTCGCTCGCAAGCCGCAAGCTCGTGCTGCTCTCGCCGCTCGGCTTCTCGCCTACGGGCGAGGCGTTCAATCTGTCGATGGAAGACGTCGCCTCGGCGGCGGCCATCGCGCTGCGCGCCGACAAGATCGTTTTCCTCACGGAAACGCAGGGCCTGATCGACGAGGAAGGCGAGTTGATCCGCGAATTGTCGCTCGACGACGCCTACAAGCTGCAAGAAGGCGGCACCGTGCTCGGCGACGAAGGCTTCTATCTGAAGCACTCCATTCGCGCCTGCCGCGGCGGCGTGGGCCGCGCGCACATCATTCCGTATTCGCTCGACGGCGGCCTGCTGCTCGAACTATTCCTGCACGACGGCGTGGGCACCATGATCTCGTACGAGAATCTGGAAAGCCTGCGCGAGGCGACGCCCGACGACGTCGGCGGCATTCTCACGCTGATCGAGCCGCTCGAAAGCGACGGCACGCTCGTGCGGCGCGGGCGCCACCAGATCGAGCGCGACATCGACCACTTCTCGGTGATCGAGCACGACGGCGTGCTCTTTGGCTGCGCGGCGCTTTACGCGTACTCGCAGGAGCGCATCGGCGAAATGGCGTGCCTCACGGTCTCTCCGGAGGCGCAAGGCTCCGGCGACGGCGAACGGCTCTTGCGCCGTATCGAGCAGCGCGCGCGGGCGCGCGGCCTCACGCGTATTTTCGTGCTCACCACGCGCACCGAACACTGGTTCCTCAAGCGCGGCTTCGTCAAGGCAACGGTGGACGACCTGCCCGAAGACCGCCGCCGCCTCTATAACTGGCAGCGCAAATCGCTCGTGCTGATGAAGCAGCTCTGAGCGGCGCCGCCCACCCCACACATACGACTACAGGAGAAGCACAGCATGGCCCGTATGATCCAATGCGCGAAGCTCGGCAAGGAAGCCGAGGGACTCGACTTTCCGCCGCTGCCGGGCGATCTCGGCAAGCGCATCTATGAGAGCGTTTCGAAGGAAGCCTGGCAGGGCTGGCTCAAGCAGCAGACCATGCTGATCAACGAAAACCGCCTGAACATGGCCGATCCGCGCGCGCGTCAGTACCTGATGAAGCAAACGGAAAAGTACTTCTTCGGCGAAGGCGCCGACCAGGCGTCGGGCTTCGTGCCGCCGACCGAAGGCTAAGCCCGCCTTCTGCTGCACACCGGGATCTGGCCCCGACCCGTTCGGGCACAGCCAACCCGACCGCAAAAACCGCGCCCCGAGCGCGGTTTTTTTATGCGCTTCATGCGCGTTTCCCATCGCGGAAACGGTTCCATCGAATCGGCGCAATCGCCCGCCACACGGGGCTTCCAGCCCCCTCCCCGAATCTGCGCAGATGCCTGCGTTTGCGCGATCTTCCGTTATCGTGCTATCATGTGGCCTCGTTCAACAGGCATTAGCCATCAATTGCATTCGGGAAGGCACCCAAAAACGCCAGCAACCCGAGTGCGCATATGACAAAAAGAACGCTTCGCCACGCGAGCTTCTTTTTCGTTTCAGCGGCGCTTCACTCGTGCACCTCGTGCCGGTCCAGCGTCCTCATGCGTCCTGCCCCCCTTCCACGGCCACGCAGGCGCAACGTTAAACACAATTCGTCCGAGTGTCGTTTCGCGACACTTCAGCATGCTTTCGTGCGCCGCTCGCCTTGTGCGATGCAACATCGGCCCGCCCTCCTTCCTGTGAACCGGCGCGCCGAGCGCGAAATGTCGCCGCTATCGCGAAACGGCACTCTCCGGCAACCGTGGCGGGCCCTCCTGGGTTCGTCGCAGTCATTGGAGATGCAGACCTTGACCGCTTCCACTTCCGGCGCGTCGGCGCAGACCGACCTTACCCTCGACGACATCACGATCGTCGACAACAGCCTCCTCAAACGCGCCGTCGGCGCCATGGCCCTTGGCAACGCCATGGAATGGTTCGACTTCGGCGTGTACAGCTACATCGCCGTCACGCTCGGCCAGGTGTTCTTCCCGTCGAGCAGCCCCTCGGCGCAGCTCATCGCGACCTTCGGCACGTTCGCGGCCGCGTTCCTCGTGCGCCCGATCGGCGGCATTGTGTTCGGGCCGCTCGGCGACCGCATCGGCCGTCAGCGCGTGCTCGCGATGACGATGATCATGATGGCCTGCGGCACCTTCGCCATCGGCCTGATCCCGTCGTACCACTCGATCGGCATTGCGGCCCCCGCGCTGTTGCTCGTGGCACGCCTCGTCCAGGGCTTTTCGACGGGCGGCGAATACGGCGGCGCAGCCACCTTCATCGCCGAGTTCGCCACCGACAAGCGCCGCGGCTTCATGGGCAGCTTCCTCGAGTTCGGCACGCTGATCGGCTATGTGTTCGGCGCCGGCACGGTTGCCGTGCTGACCGCCTTGCTCTCGCACCAGCAACTGCTCGACTGGGGCTGGCGCGTACCGTTCATGATCGCGGGCCCGCTCGGCCTCGTGGGTCTGTACATCCGCACGAAGCTCGAAGAAACGCCCGCGTTCAAGCGCGAAGCGGAACTGCGCGAAGCCGAAGAGCACACGCGCCCGAAGCTCACGCTGCATTCGTTGCTCACGCAACATCTGCGCCCCTTCCTGCTGTGCGTGGGTCTCGTGCTGATCTTCAACGTGACCGACTACATGGCGCTCTCGTACCTGCCGAGCTACCTCTCGGCGACGCTGCACTTCAACGAAACGCACGGCCTGTTCCTCGTGCTGATCGTGATGGTGCTGATGATGCCGATGACGCTCGCGTTCGGCCGCCTCTCCGACGCCGTGGGCCGCAAGCCGGTGATGCTCGCGGGCTGCGTGGGCCTGATCCTGCTGTCGATCCCGTCGCTCACGCTCATTCAAACGGGTGAGCTCGTGCCGGTGTTCTTCGGTCTCCTGATTCTCGGCGCGCTGCTCTCGTGCTTCACGGGCGTGATGCCCTCGGCGCTGCCGGCCCTCTTCCCGACCGCGATCCGCTACGGCGCGCTCGCCATCGGCTTCAATGTGTCGGTGTCGCTGTTCGGCGGTACGACGCCGCTCGTGGCCGCATGGCTCGTGGAGCACACGCAGAACCTCATGATGCCCGCGTACTACCTGATGGGCGCGGCAGTGGTCGGCATCATCTCGGTGCTGGCGCTGCATGAAACGGCGCGCCGTCCGCTGCCGGGCTCGGCGCCGAGCGTGAGCAACAAGGCCGAAGCGCATGCGGTGCTGCGCGGCGTGCGTCTCGCACGCGAACTCGACGAGGAATACGCCGTCGCCAACGCCGTGCGCGCTTGATAATCATCGATTAAGTTGTACGCACAACGAAAAAGGCCAGCCTCGCGCTGGCCTTTTTTCTTGCCCGGTCTCCTTGTGCTCGCCTCACGTCACTCGATGAGCTTGACGTGCTCGACGTGCAACGCGCCCCCCGTTGCTATCGTGAGCATGGCCGCCGAAACCGGCAGTTTGAAGCGCCGCGGCCCCGCGCTGCCGGGATTCACATACAGCACGCCCTCGCGCGTCTCCAGCGCGGGCTTGTGCGAATGGCCGCTGACCACCACGGCAATACCGTCGGCCGCGGGATCGCCGCGCAGGTCGGGCAGTTCGTGCACCACGGCAAGCCGCACGCCGCCCGCTTCGAGCGTGGTCTGCACGGGCAGCGCTTCGGCCCAGGCGCCGCGATCGTTGTTGCCGCGCACCGCAGTGAGCGGCGCGATGGCGGCAAGCGTGTCCAGCACGGCCTGCTCGCAGATGTCGCCGGCATGCACGATGGCATCCGCGTGCGCAACGAAAGCCAGCAGTTCGGGGCGCAGGAGATTGTGCGTATCGGAAACCAGCGCTATACGCAGCGCCGGCAGCGTTTCTTTCGCGGACATGGTGATTCGTTTCGGCTCGGCGCGAACGTGAAGGACGAGTTAGCGATTATCAACCGAAATACACCGCCAGCCACACGCTCGGCACGGTCGGATCGGTCCACGCCACGCGATGACGGCAGTGCGCCGGAATCCGCACGTAATCGCCGGGCAGCAGGCGACGCGGCGGCTCGCCCGCGTCCTCGAACTCCAGCGTCGCGGCGCCCGTGAGCAACACCACCCACTCATCGCGTGCGTCGTCGTACCAGAAGCCGGGCGGGCTCGCCTGCCCCGTCGACACGATGCGTTCGACCTGCACGCCGCCGCGCGCAACGAGCGTGTCGAAACGCTCGTCGGCGGCGTCATGGGCGATGCCCGCATAGAGATTGCCGAACGCGACGGCCTTCGCTTCGTTCATGTGTGCGCTCATGCCAGCGGCTTCAGGCCGTCGAGCAGCGTGGGCACGAGCTCGCTCACCGTGGGATGCACGTGCATCGCGTATTGCAACGTCGTGTACGGCGCGTCCGCCGTCATCGTGTCGATAAACGTATGGATAGCCTCGTCGCCCTCGATGCCGAAGATCGCCGCGCCGAGAATACGCTTCGTTTGCGGGTCCACCATCGCCTTCATGAAGCCGTCCGTCTCGCCGCGCTCGCGTGCGCGGCCCACGCGCGACATCGGCATCTTCGCGATGAGCGCGGGCTTGCCACGCTCGCGCACCTCGCGCTCGCTCAGGCCCACGCGTGCGAATGGCGGATCGACGTACACCGCGTAGGCGGGAATGCGCGTATCCGCGCTGCGCGCGCCACCGGCCAGCAGATTCGCCGCGACGATCTGGAAGTCGTCGTACGAAGTGTGCGTGAACGCGCCCCGCCCGTTCACATCGCCGAGCGCCCAGATGCCCTCCACGGCCGTGCGCAATTCCCCGTCTACGGCAATCAGCCCTCGCGCATCGCGCTCGATGCCCGCCGCCTCCAGACCGAGGTCGTCGGTATTGGGTAAGCGGCCCGTCGCAAAGAGCAGATGCGAAACGTCGAGCGTCCCGTCATCGAGATCGATACGCACGCCCGCATTGCCTTCGCGCGGCGCGACGCTGCGCGGCTCGGCGCCGAATCGAAACTCGACGCCTTCGCGCGCAAGCACGTCGCGCACGGCGAGCGAAACGTCGTCGTCCTCGCGCGCAAGCACGCGCTGCCCGCGCACGAGCACCGTGACACGGCTGCCGAAGCGCCGGAACATCTGCGCGAATTCGAGCGCCACATAGCTGCCCCCGCAAATCGCCAGATGCTCGGGCAGATGGTCGAGCGCGAGCAGCGTCGAATTGGTTTCGTAGCGGATCGTTTCGAGCCCGGCAATCGCGGGGATCTGCGCGCGCGTACCCGTATTGATGAAGATCTCGGGCGCTTCGAGCGCGAGCGGCGAGCCGTCGTGGCCCGCCACGCGCACCGTGTGCGCGCCCGTGAAACGCGCGTGGCCCTTGAACACCGTGACATTCGGCGTGCCGCGCAACCAGTGCTCGACGCCGTCGCGCGACGCGCCGATGATGCGCTCCTTGCGCGCCTTCACGAACGCGAGATCGACGCGCACGTCGCTTGCCTGCGTGCCATCGCCGATGCGCACGCCGAAGTCCGCCGCATGCCGCGCGACATGCGCGGCGCGCGCGCAGGCCACGTAGGCCTTGGTCGGCGTACACCCGACGTTTACGCAGGTGCCGCCGAACGACGCACGCTCGATCACCGCCGTCTTGCGCCCGCTTTGCCCGAGGCGCACGGCGAGCGGCGGCCCGCTCTGCCCCGTGCCGATCACGATCGCATCAAACCGTTCTGCCATGCCGCTCTCCTTTGCTGGTGCCGCGGGCGGGGCACGGAAATCGGGCCTGAAATGGGCCGCCCGGACGCGAAAGACGCGAGACGCCACTCGCGCCATCTTACGCGCGGCGAATGGCAGCCGCCCGTTGCGCGTCGCGAATCGGCACAGAAGAACGAGCACAAAAAAAGAGCCGCCTCGCACGTCGAGGCGGCTCACAGGGTGACGTCACAACAGCAAACGGGCGATGCCGCTGCGCGTCAGGGGGATCGGCGAACGCTCGGCGCGTGGGCGTCAGGCGTTCGGTAAAGGGTATCGGTTCTGGGGTCGCGGCACTGCGCGTTCAGCGGCAGGCGCGGCGACGGCTCGCGCTCAGTGCACGCAATCGGTCGGGACGATTTCGCCGTGCCCGGCGTTCCACAGTTCGCGCGAACGCAGGAATGCGGCGCGCGCGCCACGCGTTGCCACCATCAGCCCGACTTGCCCCATGTTGAAGTCGAGCGACACCATCAGCTGCATCAAGTCCACCATCGGCAGAACCAGCGCCGGCTGATACAACTGTCGTTCGATAAAGGATTTCATGACCACTCCCGCTGCATGCCCCGCGTCCTCCTGACGCAGGGTCATTCAATGGTTGTCATTCTAGGAATGCAGCGTGCGCCGATAAATGGGCCGTTGGCGAAGTCACTTGTCGCAAATCACTAACAATCGCGCGGCGGTGGAGAAAATGCGAGGTTGGCGCAGGCCGGAGCGGCCGCCCGGCCGGCCACTGCGCGGGCGCCGCGCCTCAGGCGAGCGGCGTCGCCACGAATTCCGGCATGGCCTCGGCGCGCGCGGAAAGCGCGGCGATCGCCGGATATCGGGCAGGATCGACGGAGCCGGGCAGGATGTACTGGTTGAATCGCCAGGCCACGGCCGCCGTGATGTCGGCCTGGGTGATGCGCCCGGCGCACAGCCACCCGTCCCGGCCCGCCACGAGCCGGTCGAGCACCGCCCACGCCGCATGCATCTGCGCGTTCACGCGCTCGAACCACGGCTCGTGCTGCCGCTCGGCAGGGCGCAGTTCGCGCTCATAGACCTGCTGCACCGTCTTTTCCATGGCCGCGAGCGCGAAACCGTTCACGCGCAGCGCGAACGTGCGCTCCTGCGTTTCCTCCGGCATCAGCCGCCGCGCCGCCGGCACCTTGCGGTCCAGGTAGTCGAGGATCAGCGTCGAATCGATTAGCTGGGTGCCATCGTCGTCGACGAAAGTCGGCGCTTTCACGACCGGATTGATCTGCGCAAATTCGTCGTACTGGCGAAACACCGAAATGCTGCGATGCTCGAACGGCAGGCCGAGCACATGCAGTGAAATCGCGACGCGACGCACGTAGGGGGAGTCCATCATGCCGATCAACTGCATGGGTTCACCTCGCACTGAAAAAAAGGGATCGGACGTCGATGTTGCAGGAAGCGCGGAAGCTTTTCAAGACGCGACAGACGACAGGGATAAAACGGTGTCACATGGCGCTTTTCCCTTTCTCGTTGTGCAAAATCACACCGTGTCGATGTGCCACGTCCTGCACGCCGCGCAATACGGCTACATTCGTTAGCAGACGTTCAATCTGACGCGTCGCGGCATTGTTGCGACGCAGCGCCATGCCCCGCGCATCGCGCTTTTTGCACGACACCTTGCCACACAAGGCGCAGCGACGCACAGGGGTCAAGCGAAGGAGGCCGAAGTATTGTTCAGATCACAGAAAAGCGCGTTTTTATGCGCCACATGTGCTGCGGTGCATCGCCGGGAAACTCCTGGATTCGGACGCCGAACGGCTGAGATAGTCTGAATGCACAAGGAGACGAAATCATGAGACAAGCATTCAATGTTGGCGTCGTCATCGTCCTCGCACTCCTCCTCGCGAACCGCGCGATGACACGCGTACAGGCTCACGAGGCCGGCGGGCTCACCTGCGCCCAGGGCTCCGCACTCGTGAAAGCTGAAGCGCTCGTGCGCGGCTTTGGCGAGCGCGGTGCAAGCAGCCAGGGCGAAAACTTTCTCTCCTCTTGCCTCGTCTCCGGACAAGGCCAGGTCGGCGACCTGATCGCCCACGACTGAGCGCCCTGCGCGCGGTAACCGGCCAGGCACTTTCGCGGTGGCGCGACGTATGACCTGCGCGCCGCCCGCGCGGTCTGTCCGCTCGCGTGCGCAGCCGCTTCGTCGCGCTAGTGCCGCGCGACGCCGTTCGCGTGCGCCCTCTTGCTTCGCGGGCTGCCGTTGCGCCGCCTTCCTGCGATCTCCTCGTCAAGCGTCGAGCGCGCCGATCGACCGTTCTTCGCGGCACTTCACGACTCCTCACGGCTCCTTGCGGCGCCGCTACACGCCGCTGCGTAGCGTGCATCGTGGCCGTCGACTACGAGAACGCCGCCGCTCAGGCACGCCGGTCCGCCTTTCTTTTGGGTTGCCAATGTCACGGGTTGGCGGCGAGAATGCTCGCGGACCACGGAGAATCTATGAAAGGGTACGTCCTGTTGTTTGGCGTCAGCATGCTGACGGCGTGCACATCGGTGACCGCCATCAATTCGAAACAGGATGGCCACCTTCACGTCACGAGCCGCGCGCGTTGGGATATCGTCTCGTGGAACCGCGTGCGCTCGGCGGGCGTCAACGAGGCCGAAGACTACTGCGAAAAGCAAAAAAAGCAGATGCACACCGTTGAAATACATAGCGAAGGTCTGCGCGGGGTGACGTCGCAAACTGCAGAAGTAATATTCGACTGCATCTGAATAACCGCCGTCTCCCTCCTCCTTTCCCCGCCAGACGGGCGTCTCAGCCCGGTTCCCCTTCCGCCTCCCCACGATTGCCTTGCAATAGCGCAACAATATGTTGTCGTTCACCCTGATATCCAGATTGCATCTTCGCGCTACACTGGCGACACATTTTGTTACGTTTCGGGCTGACTCGTATCATGTTGACCGCATTCTTCATCGCCTGTCCTTTCGGCATCGCGGCCCTGTTCGGCTTCGCGCGGCTGATCAACCCGCACACCGGGAAGATAGGTAATCGTTGAGTGCGCAAGCGCCTTGTTCGGGCGCCGCGCTCAACCAAAACCCATTTGCGCTGCCGTTCGTCGTGGCCGCGTCCGTCTTTTCCGGCGCCTTCTGCCGGGTCTCTCCGTTTTTTCTCCGCTTTCCAGCACGACGTGCCAGCCCGATCGCATTTGCCGCAGATTGATTGAGGTCAATACGGGGGCGAATCGCGGTAATATCGCCGGATCACACATTCAATCCATGCCGAGGGCAGCCCATGCGGGGACGTCTTGTCGTCTTGATGACCGCCTTGATCGCATTGCCTTGCGTATCGTTCGCCGACGTCATCGAGCAAAACCTGCAATTCGGCATGCGCGCGCCGTCTGCGACCCACACCGGCATGGATTGCCGGAACTGGAACAGCGGCATGCAGTGGACCCAAGGCGGGTTGTCGATCGACCCGGGCAGGCTGGCGCTCACGCTGACTGCCAATGCGCTGGCGAGCCATTCCGGCCAGCAACCGGCTGCCATGCGGGACAATCCTTGCGAACGCGGGACGAGGCTGCGAGAACCCTGACTGACGTTCAGTGTGAGTTCGCCTGGGGATCGGGGAGCGTTGGGAGACCCTGTGGTGCCGGGGACCGGGCTCGAACCGGCAAGCCGTTAGGCGGCGGATTTTCGTCACACCACGTCTTTCGACGCCACACGCCCCGCTAAGGGCGCGCGTTCGTGCGCTGGACTATGCCTTCGCCGTCGCCGCACGCCGCGTTCGCACGCCGCGCACAACCTTAGGCGCCCCCCGTCTAGTCTCTACACCTTCCAGACCGCCGCTCGCGCGGCAGCCGGCTTGGCTCGGCGTTGCCTCGGCGCCCGGCGCGCTACGCGCCTCATGGCCCAGGGGGTTCGCCGAATTTGAGGGGTTCTGCACCGGCCGTTTCCGGTCGGGCACTCAATCGTCTTTCAAGTCCGCTATGTTTACCAATTTCATCACCCCGGCAGGGCGGACGCGATTCTACCATTGCGCGGCCCCCGTCCCAAAGGGACAGCGGGGAGATGACGCGCGTCCATCGTCATGCGGCGGTCATACGCGTTTTTCATAATCGGCCCATCGAAAACGTTTACAACGCTGCCGGGGCCGCACGCATGACGCCAACCATCAAGGATGTCGCCGCACACGCCGGGTTCTCGATCGCGACGGTTTCGCGCGCGATCAACGCGCCGCACACGGTCAATCCCGTGACGCTCGCGCGGGTACGCGAAGCGATCGACGCCCTGAAGTTCCGCCCGAACCCGCTCGGCCGCCAGTTGCGCGGCGAGCGCACGCGCCTCATCGGCGTCGTGCTGCCCACGCTCGCCAATCCGGTGTTCGCGGAGTGCCTGCAAGGCATCGACGAGCTCGCGGCCGCGCAAGGCTTCCGGCTCATGCTCATGACCACGCAGTACGACGCCGGGCGCGAGCGCCACGCGATCGAAACGTTGCGCGCGCAACGGGTGGAAGGGCTGATCCTGACTGTCGCCGACGCGGACACCCACCCGCTCCTCG
Source organism: Paraburkholderia unamae (assembly GCF_003096875.1). Classification (NCBI taxonomy): domain Bacteria; kingdom Pseudomonadati; phylum Pseudomonadota; class Betaproteobacteria; order Burkholderiales; family Burkholderiaceae; genus Paraburkholderia; species Paraburkholderia unamae. The sequence continues at coordinate 60,012 of NZ_QEOB01000026.1, read as the reverse complement.
ACGAACTCGACGCGGACGGCCCCCTCTACGTGCTGATGCACAACGACACGAAACGCCGCCCGTCGGTATCGGTGGACAACCACCAGGCGGCGTGCGACGGCGTGCGCATGCTCATCGCGCACGGCCATCGCCGCATTCTCATGCTCGCCGGCACGCTGGCCGCCTCCCACCGCGCACGCCAGCGCCACGCCGGCTATGCGCTCGCCATGCAGCAGGCCGGCCTCACGCCCTCCCCGGCGCTCGAAATCGATTTCAACGCGGAAGAACTCGCGCCCTCGGTGCTCGCGCATCTCACGAGCGGACCGGCGCGCCCCACGGCGCTCTTTTGCAGCAACGATCTGCTCGCCATGGTGGTGATGCGCGGCCTGCGCCGCGCGCGCATGCGCGTACCGCAGGACATGTCGATCATCGGCTTCGACGGCCTCGCCATGAGCGAGTTGCTCGCGCCGCCGCTCGCGAGCATCGGCACGCCGAACCGCGAGATCGGCAGCGCCGCGTGGCAATGCCTGATGGCGCGCATCGGCGGCCAGTACGCGGGCCCGCTCGCCAATACGCTGCCTCACACGCTGCGCACGGGCGGCACCGTCGCGGCGATTGCGCACGCGCCGCTCGGCGTGCCCGCCGGACCGCTTTCGTGAGCCGGCCGCGCGCCTGAGCGCGCTGCGCAACAAGCACTGCGCAATACGCAATACGCACCGCATACAGCCCGAATCCGGACTCGAACAACCTGGGCCGCGCACGCACGCGGCCTCCATCCACCAGAACGTTTTCCAACCGACCTGGAGACCTGCCGTGACCCGTCGACTCGCCTTCGCCGGCCCGCTTTCGTCCACGCCCGTGCGCACCGCCCTGCGTGCGCTCGCCGCGCCCCTGCTTCGCATTGCACAGCGCTCGCGCGCCGTGCCGCCCATCACCCGCATTGCCGTCATCACCCGCACCGCCCGCGCCGCCGCGCTCGCGGCCGGGCTGGCCGTGCTCGGCGCGCCGCTAGCGGCGCAGGCCGATCAAACCGCGATCTGCTACAACTGCCCGCCCGAATGGGCCGACTGGGCCAGCCAGATCCAGGCCATCCAGAAGGAAACCGGCATTCGCGTGCCGTTCGACAACAAGAACTCAGGCCAGTCCATCGCGCAACTGATGGCCGAGCAGAAAAGCCCGGTGGCCGACGTGGTCTATCTCGGCGTCTCCTCGGCGTTCCAGGCCAGGGATAAAGGCGTGATCGCGCCGTACAAGCCCGCGCACTGGAACGACATTCCCGCCGATCTCAAGGACCCGCAAGGCTACTGGTTCGCCATCCATTCGGGCACGCTCGGCTTCTTCGTCAACAAGGACGCGCTCGAAGGCAAGCCGGTGCCGCGCTCGTGGGCCGACCTGCTCAAGCCCGAGTACAAGGGCATGATCGGCTACCTCGATCCGTCGAGCGCGTTCGTGGGCTATGCGGGCGCCGTGGCTGTGAATCTCGCGCTGGGCGGCACGCTGGACAATTTCCAGCCCGCCTTCGACTGGTTCAGCAAGCTCAAGGCCAACCAGCCGATCGTGCCCAAGCAGACGGCCTATGCACGCGTGCTCTCGGGTGAGATTCCGATCCTGCTCGACTATGACTTCGACGCCTACCGCGCGAAGTACAAGGACCATGCAAACGTCGAATTCGTGATCCCGAAAGAAGGCACGATCGCCGTGCCCTACGTGATGAGCCTCGTGAAGAACGCGCCGCACGAAGCCAACGGCAAGAAGGTGCTCGACTTCGTGCTCTCCGACGAAGGCCAGAAGCTCTGGGCCAACGCGTATCTGCGCCCGGTGCGCGCGAGTGCGCTCTCGCCGGAAGCCGCCTCGAAGTTCCTGCCCGCGAGCGACTACGCACGCGCGAAGCCCGTGGATTTCGCGAAGATGGCGGCCCAGCAGCAGGCCTTCGGCGAGCGCTATCTGCAAATCATGCACTGAACCGCGAGCCGATCCCGTCCATGCACGACCTGACTTTCCCGTTGCGCTGGCGCGTGGCGCTCCTTGCGCCCGCGCTCGCGGTATTCCTCGCGTTCTGGCTGCTGCCGATGGTCGCGCTCGTGCAGGTGAGCGCCGACGGCCATGTCGTCGACACTTATCGTGCACTGCTAACGAACGGCCGCTACATGAGGAGCCTCGGCGCGACCGTTGCACTTTCCGCCGCCGTCACCGCGGCAACGCTCGTGATCTCGACGATCTGCGGCCTGCTGCTCGCGCGCCGCGTGTTCGCGGGGCGGCGCGCGCTCGTCGCGCTGCTCACGTTTCCGCTGGCGTTTCCGGGCGTGGTGGTCGGCTTCATGGTGATCATGCTCGCCGGCCGCCAGGGTCTCATCGGCGCGCTCGCGCTGCGCTTCACGGGCGAGCGCTGGGTATTCGCCTACTCGATGGCGGGACTCTTCGTGGGCTATCTGTACTTCTCGATCCCGCGCGTGATCGTGACGGTGATGGCCTGCGCGAGCCAGCTCGACGCCTCGCTCGAAGAGGCGGCGCGCTCGCTCGGCGCGTCGTCGTGGCGCGTGCTCCGCGACGTGATCCTGCCCGCGCTCGCGCCCGGCCTCGTCGCGGCGGGTGCGATCTGCTTCGCGACCGCCATGGGCGCGTTCGGCACGGCCTTCACGCTCGCCACCGACATCGACGTGCTGCCGATGACGATCTACACCGAGTTCACGCTCAACGCCAACATGGTCACGGCCGCAGGCCTTTCCATCGTGCTCGGCGTGGTCACGTGGGCGGTGCTCACGCTCGCGCGCAGCATGACGGGTTCGGCTGTCGCAGCCACCGCATGAGCGCCCCCCGGCTATCGAGGACTCCAGAATGAATTCACTCGCGAACCCGACGGCGCCCGGCATGCACGACGCGCCGGGCCAGCCGCCCGCCGCGCGGCGGCGCGTCGCCCTGCCCACCGCGCGCACCTGGCTTGCCTGCGCGCAGTGGCTCGTCACGCTCGCCACCTGCGCGTTTCTCATCGTGCCCGTGGGGATGTCGATCCTCGCCGGGCTCACGGTCAACTACTTTCGCGGCGTGGCAAGCGGCCTCACGCTGCGCTGGCTCGATCAGGTCTGGGCACAATATCACTCGAGCGTGTTCCTCTCGCTCGAAGTGGCGGCGGCCACGCTCGCCGTCACGCTCGTGACCGGCGTGCCCGCGGGCTACGCGCTCGCGCGCAGCCGCACGCGCCTCTCGCGCGTGATCGAGGAATTGCTCGTGCTGCCCGTGGCCCTGCCGGGTCTCGCCTCGGCGCTCGCGCTGCTCGTCGTGTACGGCGGCTTCAGCGCGTTTCGCATGAGCGCGGCGTTCATCGTGGTCGGTCACGTGGTGTTCACGCTGCCGTTCATGGTGCGGCCCGTGGCGGCCGTGTGCGCATCGGCTGACCTGCGCACGCTGGAGGAAGGCGCGGCGAGCCTCGGCGCGAGCTTCTGGCAGCGCTTCACGACGATCGTGCTGCCCAACGCGCGGCCCGGCATCGTGGCGGGCGCGCTCGCGGTGCTCACGCTCTCGATCGGTGAATTCAACCTCACGTGGATGCTGCACACGCCCGACACCAAGACCCTGCCCGTGGGCCTCGCGGATACGTATGCGTCGCTGCGCATCGAGGTAGGCAGCGCCTACACGATCCTGTTCTTCCTCATGACAATGCCCTTGCTCGTGGCGATGCAGTGGCTCGGCGTGGACGTGCCCGGCACGCAAGGCAAACGGCGCATTGCGGGAACCGCCGCGAACGTGAACGTGAACGCGAGCGCAGCGAAGAAAAACAAGGATTCCGAATGAAACTCGAATCGATACCGATTACCCTCACGCGCTGCGCCAAGACGTTTCGCGGCACGCGCGTGCTCGAACCGCTCGACCTCACGATCGGCGCGGGCGAAACGCTCGTGCTGCTCGGCCCTTCCGGTTGCGGCAAGACCACCACGCTGCGCATGATCGCGGGTCTGGAAACGCCCGACGCGGGCGGCCGCGTGGCCTTCGGCGACGAAGACGTGACGGCGCTGCCCATCGAGCGTCGCAAGGTCGGCATGGTGTTCCAGAACTACGCGCTCTTTCCGAATCTCGACGTGCGCGGCAACATCGGCTACGGCCTGAAGATCCAGCGCGTTCCCACGGCTGACGCGCGCGCGCGCGTGGACGAGCTGCTCGCGATGATGCGGCTCGAAGCGCACGCCGCGAAGCCCATCGGCCAGCTTTCGGGCGGCCAGCGCCAGCGCGTCGCGCTCGCGCGCGCCCTCGCGCCCCGCCCGCGCGTGCTGCTGCTCGACGAGCCGCTGACCGCGCTCGATGCGCGCCTGCGCGACACCTTGCGCGGCGAGATGAACGCGCTGCTGCGCGAACTCGGCGTGACGACCGTGTACGTCACGCACGATCAGGCCGAGGCGATGGAGTTGGGCGACCGCATCGTCGTGATGAGCGCGGGCCGCATCGAGCAGATCGGCACGCCGCGCGAGATCTATTACCAGCCCGCGAGCCGCGCGGTCGCGCAATTCGTCGGCACGCTCAACCGCATCGCGGGACAATGGCAAGACGGCATCCTGCGCACGAGCGGCGGCGCCGTTGCGGCCGGCACGCAGCCGACGGCGGGCGCCGCCGAACTCTTTTTCCGCCCCGAAGACGCCATGCTCGCCGATCCCGCCGCCGCGCAACTGCGCGGCGTGATCGAGCAGACGACCTTCCTCGGCGAGCGCACGCGCCTCACGATCGGCGGCGCCGCCCCCGATGCCCTGCTCGTCGACGTGGCGGGCCGCATCGAGCTCGCGCGCGGCACGCCGGTCGGCATCTCGATCGCCCCCGAAGCGCTCATCGCGCTTGCGTAAATCTTACACAACGAGGTTCCCCATGCTGCTCGCCCAGATCAGCGATCTGCACATCAAGCAACCGGGCGCGCTCGCCTATCGCCGCGTCGACACGGCCGCGGGCCTCCAGCGCACCATCGCGCGCCTGAACGCGCTCGCCCCGCGCCCCGACGCGGTACTCGTGACCGGCGACCTCGTCGATCGCGGTTCGGTCGAGGAATACCGGCACCTCAAGGCGCTGCTCGATACGCTGGAGATTCCGTATTGGCTCCTGATCGGCAACCACGACGCGCGCGAGCCGCTGCGCGACGTGTTCGCCGAGCGGCCCGAATTGCGCGAGGGCGGCGCGTTCGTCCACTACGCGCTGGACCTCGGCGCGCTGCGCGTGATCGCGCTCGACTCGATGGAGCCGGGGCAAAGCGCCGGCACGCTCTGCGAAGCGCGCCTTGCGTGGCTCGCGAAGGCGCTCGACGACGCGCGCGGCAAGCCCGTGATTGTCGCGCTGCATCATCCGCCGTTCGACTGCGGCATCGGCCACATGGATGCGATCCGTCTCGACGCCCGCGCCGCGCAGGCGCTCGAAGCGCTCATCGCGCAGCACCCGAACGTCGAGCGCGTGCTGTGCGGCCACGTGCACCGGCCCATGTTCGTGCGCTTTGGCGGCACGATCGCCTCGGCCGTGCCCGCGCCCGCGCACCAGGTGACGCTCGACCTCGCGCCCGGCGCGCCCTCCACCTTCACGCTGGAGCCGCCCGCGTTCGCGCTGCACCGCTACGATCCGCACGGCGGGATCGTGACGCACCACGGCTACGTGGAGACGTTCGACGGGCCTTATCCGTTCTACGAACCCTCGGGCGAGTTGATCGACTGAAGCGCTCCCCTGACCGGCGTCGAAACCGGTCGCGGGGCGCCCAGCGCGATCGCGCGCGCTCCGGTATGATCGGCACGCTCGAAGCCTGCCTTTCCGTCCCTCCGGGCGCCGCCCGCATCACGCACATGTCCACACCCGATTCCGCAAGCGCTGGCGCAGGCCAGTCGCTGCCCGGCCTGCTGCTCCTGCTCGCAACCATTGCGGGCGTCACGGTCGCGAACATCTACTTCAACCAGCCGCTGCTCGACGACTTCCGCAAGAGCTTCCCCGCCGGCGCCGCCTGGATCGGCGCGGTGCCCGCCGCGACCCAACTGGGCTACGCGGCCGGCATGCTGCTGCTCGCGCCGCTCGGCGACCGCTACGACCGCCGCCGCATCATCCTGCTGCAAACCGCGGGCGTGTGCGTCGCCCTGCTCGTCGCGGCCACGGCGCCGACGCTCGGCGTGCTGGTGGGCGCGAGCCTCGCGATCGGCGTGCTCGCGACCATCGCGCAGCAGGCCGTGCCGTTCGCCGCCGAGCTCGCGCCGCCCGAGGCGCGCGGCCACGCGGTGGGCACGGTGATGAGCGGCCTGCTGCTCGGCATCCTGCTCGCGCGCACGGCGGCCGGTTTCGTCGGACAGTATTTTGGCTGGCGCACGGTATTTGGCGCGTCGATCATCGCGCTGCTCGCGCTCGCGGTCGTGATCGTGAAGAAGCTGCCGAAAAGCCAGCCCACTTCCACGCTCGGCTACGGCAAGCTGCTCGGCTCGATGTGGCATCTCGTGGTGGAGTTGCGCGGGCTGCGCGAGGCCTCCGCCACGGGCGCGTGCCTGTTCGCCGCGTTCAGCCTCTTCTGGCCCGTGCTCACGCTGCTGCTCGCGGGCGAGCCGTTCCATCTCGGGCCGCAGGCCGCGGGTCTGTTCGGCATCGTCGGCGCGGCAGGCGCGCTCGCCGCGCCGATCGCCGGGCGCTCGGCCGACAAGCGCGGGCCGCGCGCGGTCATCACCATGTCGATCGCGCTGATGGCGATCGCCTTCGCGATCTTCGCGTTCTCGGGCACGAGCCTCATTGGCCTCGCGATCGGCGTGGTCGTGCTCGACGTAGGCGTGCAGGCCGCGCAGATCTCGAACCAGTCGCGCATCTACGCGCTGCGCCCCGAAGCGCGCAGCCGCGTGAACACCGTCTTCATGGTGTGCTACTTCATCGGCGGCGCCACCGGCTCGGCCGTGGGCGTCGCCGCGTGGCACGCCTTCGGCTGGATCGGCGTGTGTGTGGCCGGCCTCGCATTCACCGCGCTCGCGGGCGTGATTCACTACGCGACACGCCCGCGCGTGGGCGCGGGCGCACAGGCGTCGTCCTGATGCGGGCGGCGTGAATATCGCGGGTTGCTTGCGCGCGTGATTTACGCGCGTTATTTACGGGCGTAGAGCAAGTCGGTCATGTCGTCGGCGTGCTCCTCCTCCACCGCGAGAATCTCCTCGAAAATGCGCCGCGTGGTGGTGTCTCCGTGGCCGAGATAATTGACGATCGCGCGATAGCTCTCGATCGCGATGCGCTCGGCGATCAGGTTCTCGCGAATCATGTCCTTCAGGTCCGCCCCTTCCTTGTACTCCGAGTGCGAGCGGGCGATCAGCGTGGCGGGCGAGAAGTCGGGCTCGCCGCCCAGCTGCACGATACGCGCGGCGAGCATGTCGGCGTGCTGCTGCTCCTCGTTCGCGTGCTGGAGAAATTCGGCCGCGACCGACTCCGATTCGATGCCCTTCGCCATGAAGTAGTGCCGCTTGTAGCGCAGCACGCATACCAGTTCCGTGGCGAGCGAATCGTTGAGCATCTTGAGCACGGTCTCGCGGTTCGCGGGGTAGTCCGGCGTGACCGGCCCCTGGTCGAGATTGCGGCGCGCCTCTTCGCGCACGCGCTTGAGGTCGAAATCAAACGAAGCGTGTGTCTTCGACATCTGGCTCTCCTTCGAACATGACATGCAGGAATGGGACGGGAGGGTTCGCGCGCGTCATGCGCGCAAGACGCCGAGCAGCAGCGTGACCACGAAGACCACCAGGAAGAGATAGAACAGGATCCTGGCGATTTCGGCCGCGCCCGCGGCGATGCCCGTGAAGCCGAACACCGCAGCGATGATCGCGATGATGAAAAACACGATGGCGTAATGGAGCATGGCGTCGTCCTCCTTGTGGGCGGATGTGCAGCGCTTGCGCCACCGCTTGCGCAATCGCCGGGCCCAAGGCGCGCGACGCGAGGCGGAACGAATGACCGGGCACGCAACGTGCTGAGTCACGGTTCCTTTGACACCGTGGAGGACTACCTCATGAAACGCCTGATTGCCCTCTTTCTCGTTACCGCCTCGGTTGCCGGTCTCTCGGCGTGCAACACAATGGCGGGCGCCGGCGAGGACGTTTCCGCAGGCGGCCACGCCCTCACGAATTCCGCGGAAAAGGCGAAGTAGTGAGCAGCGGCCGCTGAACGCGCCGCAACGGCCACCGCTCGCCCGCGCGTGAGCGCGATCGAGCGGTGGCTTGCGGTGTGATGGAGGGACGAGCGCCGGCGCACAGGCGCGCGCTCGAGCCCGCGTGAAATCAGGACGGGCGGCGCCGGTCGTCGAACACAAACGACAGCCCGACGCTGCCGAGAATCAGCACGGTCGCGACAACCGTGGCGCGCGTGACCGGCTCGCCCAGCAACAGCGCGCCGAGCGCGACGGCGACCACGGGATTCACATACATGCAACTGCTCGCAAGGAGCGGACTGGTGTGGCGAATCAGGTAGCCGTAGGCGACATACGCCGCCATCGTGCCGATGAAGAGCAGATAGAGAAACGCGGTAAGCGGCAGGGCATGCAGCGTCCCCATGCGCTCGCCGCTAATCCACGCGACCGCCGTCGAGATGGCGCCGCCAAGACCGATCTGCAACGCCGTCGCGATGAACAGGTCAGTAGGCAACGCCAGCCGGCCGGCCAGGTGCGCGCCGATCGCCCAGAAGAGCGCGCCGCACAGGATCGCGAGACTGCCGCCCGCCGAGTCCGCACCCGCGCCGCCGTGGCTCAGTATGGCGATGCCCACGAGCCCGAGCGCGACCGCGGCCCATTCGGCCTTCGCGACGCGCCGCCCGGTGACCGCCGAGATCACGGTGGCGAAAAGCGGCACCGTGGCGACCATCACGGCCGCCGTGCCGGTGCCCACGGTGCGCATGCCGTAGGCGAGCATGCCGCTTGAAAGACCGACCAGCAGCGTACCCACCACGCCCGCGTTGCGCACCTCGATGAGCGTCGGCATGACGGGCCGCCGACGCATCGCGAAGACAAACAGCCCGATGCCGGCAAGCAGGTTGCGCAAGCCCGAGAGCAGGAGCGGCGGGAACGAATCGAGCGCGACCTTCACGCCCAGATAGGTCGAGCCCCACACGAAATAGACGACGGCAAGCGAGAGCGCGACGCGTCCGCTGCGCGACTGCGGCAGGCGCACGGCGCGCGCGAGTCGCCAAAGCGCCGCCCCGGCGAGCAACGCCCCGCTGGCGAGATTGCGGGCGGATGAACGTGAAAACAAACGCGCAAGCATCGTCATGTCGCCGCGGTGGGTGATGGGACGGACCGCGGGCGCCCCGGCGGCAAGGCGGCGGGACGGGTCAAGCTCGACGGCATGGTGCAGGCGCGAAAAAAGGACGGAGTACGAAAGACACCCGGGCGGGCGCTCCGCATTATGCAACAACGTCTGACGTTTCGGAGGCTTTCAGAGTGCTTTACACGTGGGACTGTTGTTGCGGCGCGAAAGCGGCCAAAGGGGCGGATCGGGCAGGTCCGAAACGTGCGACTTCTCGTATGGCGCCGCGCTTCTGAGTTCGTGCTAGCATATGTAGATATCTTTCTTTTAGCTTTCAATTTCGGCCATGCGTTCGTTCGTTTCGCGCCCCAGACTCGCCCTGCCGGCGCGCCCCTCGCGCGGCGCGCCGGTGCGCGCGCGCGCCGCGCGCATGCGAACGGCCACGCGAACTTTCGCTCCCCGTCCTCTCGCCCCGCTCCCCGCCGCCCGGCGTCCGCACTGAACCCGCCTCCCCTGTTGAACCGGAGCCGTTCGGTCGGGCTCCGGGCCGATCCGTTGCGCCCTTGTTCCGCTGTCGCCCTCCAGGCCTCGCCTTTACATCGCTCCCTTTCTGGATCGCAAGGAGAACCCTCATGTCGAAGAAAATCCGTTATCTGACCGAGCTGGACCTCGCCCGCCTCGAAAAAGCCGCCGCCGAACCGGGCGCCGCGCCCGCGCGCCAAATCATGCTCGACGAGCTGCTCGAAAATACCGTGATCGTGGAGCCGCGCGAAGTCGCGGCCAATGTCGTCACGATGAATTCGCAGGTCACGCTCGTGAACGAGCGCAACGGCGAAACGCTCACGTACACGGTGGCCTACCCGCACGACGCCAACCTCGACGCGGGCCGCCTCAACGTGTTCTCACCCGCGGGCCTCGCGTTACTCGGCGCGAAGCGCGGCAACGCCGTGCGATTCACCACGCCGGGCGGCGCGGTGGAGACGCTGAAGATCGAGCGCATCCTGTTCCAGCCCGAAGCGTCGAACGATTTCACGCTGTAAGGGGCGAATGCGCCGCGCGCCGCGTTTAGCGCATCCCGCGCGACAAGGCACTTGCCAGATCGTCGCAGCGCGGTGTATCGTTTGGCCTGCTTACGCGGGGGTCCTGCGTCATGCGCCGCTTCGATCGAAAGTCGTGCAGCGTATTTCGCGGGTGAGAAATACCCTTTGAACCTGATCTGGATAATGCCAGCGCAGGGAAGCGTCCGGACTTCGCAGCATCACCGCCTCACCTCGTCACAGCGAAGTCCGTCCACGTTCCGTCTCATCTCCTGCTAAGCCGCTGTTCCCACTTTGCTTTGCATGGAGAGAGAGACGCATGAACGCGAATCCGAAGTTCATTTCCGCCAACGCGCACGTCGACGAAGCCGCGATCGCGCCGCTGCCCAATTCCCGCAAGATCTATGTGACCGGTTCGCAGCCCGACATCCGTGTGCCGATGCGCGAGATCACGCAGTCGGATACGCCCACGGGCTTCGGTGGCGAGAAGAACCCGCCGATCTACGTCTACGACACCTCGGGTCCGTACACCGATCCGGAAGCCAGGATCGACATTCGCGCGGGCCTGCCCGCTCTGCGCCAGGGCTGGATCGAAAAGCGCGGCGACACCGAAGCGCTGCCGGGCCTCTCCTCCGAATACGGCCGCGAGCGCGCCGCCGATGCGGCCACGGCCGAGCTGCGCTTCCCCGGTCTGCACCGCACGCCGCGCCGCGCCAAGTCCGGCAAGAACGTCACGCAGATGCACTACGCGCGTCAGGGCATCATCACGCCCGAGATGGAATACATCGCGATTCGCGAGAACCAGCGCCGCGCCGAGTATCTGGAAAGCCTCAAGTCGAGCGGCCCGAACGGCGCGAAGCTCGCCGCCATGATGGGCCGCCAGCATCCGGGCCAGGCGTTCGGCGCGGCAGCCTTCGGTGCGAATGCGCTCAAGGAAATCACGCCCGAATTCGTGCGCGAGGAAATCGCGCGCGGCCGCGCGATCATCCCCGCGAACATCAATCACCCGGAAAGCGAGCCGATGATCATCGGCCGCAACTTCCTCGTGAAGATCAACGCGAACATCGGCAATTCGGCGGTCACCTCCTCCATCGGCGAGGAAGTCGACAAAATGACGTGGGCGATCCGCTGGGGCGGCGACACGGTCATGGATCTCTCGACCGGCAAGCACATTCACGAAACGCGCGAGTGGATCATCCGCAACTCGCCGGTGCCCATCGGCACGGTGCCGATTTACCAGGCGCTCGAAAAGGTCAACGGCAAAGCCGAAGACCTCACGTGGGAAATGTTCCGCGACACGCTGATCGAACAGGCCGAGCAAGGCGTGGACTACTTCACGATCCACGCGGGCGTGCGTCTGCAATATGTGCCGCTCACGGCCAACCGCATGACGGGCATCGTCTCGCGCGGCGGTTCGATCATGGCCAAGTGGTGCCTCGCGCATCACAAGGAGTCCTTCATTTATGAGCATTTCGAAGAGATCTGCGAAATCATGAAGGAATACGACGTGAGCTTCTCGCTTGGCGACGGCCTGCGTCCCGGCTCGATCTACGACGCCAACGACGAAGCCCAGCTCGGCGAACTCAAGACGCTCGGCGAGCTCACGCAGATCGCATGGAAGCACGACGTGCAGGTGATGATCGAAGGTCCGGGCCACGTGCCGATGCAGCTCATCAAGGAGAACATGGACCTGCAACTGGAATGGTGCGACGAAGCGCCCTTCTACACGCTCGGGCCGCTCACCACCGACATCGCGCCGGGCTACGATCACATCACCTCGGGCATTGGCGCCGCGATGATCGGCTGGTTCGGCACGGCCATGCTCTGCTACGTCACGCCGAAGGAACACCTGGGCCTGCCGAACAAGGACGACGTGAAGGAAGGCATCATCACGTACAAGCTCGCGGCGCACGCGGCCGATCTGGCCAAGGGCCATCCGGGCGCGCAGGTGCGCGATAACGCATTGTCGAAGGCGCGCTTCGAGTTCCGCTGGGAAGACCAGTTCAACATCGGCCTCGATCCGGACAAGGCGCGCGAGTTCCACGACGAAACGCTGCCCAAGGACTCGGCCAAGGTCGCGCACTTCTGCTCGATGTGCGGCCCGCACTTCTGCTCGATGAAGATCACCCAGGACGTGCGCGACTTCGCCGCGAAGCAAGGCGTGAGCGACGACGAAGCCCTGAAGAAGGGCATGGAAGTGAAGGCCGTCGAGTTCGTCAAGCAAGGCGCGGAGATCTATCAGCGTCAGTAAGCCGGTCGGCGCCAACCCGGTGCAGGCGGGCGCTCGCCGTCCGCCGAAACATTTTCTAACGACTCCCACAACTCTCTGACAAGCGCACACACCCGGATACGGGTCGTGTGCCTACGATGGGGGTACTGGAGGTGCGACGTGCGAGCAACCCGCATGCCGCACCGCACACTCAATTTGGGGAGTCGAACAATGAGAACCTTCAAACGAACCCGCACGCTGCTCACGGTGACGACGCTCGTCGCCGTGCTGGGCAGTCTCTCGGCTTGCGACAACATGTCGAGGCGCGACCGCGACACGGTGATCGGCGCAGGCGTTGGCGGCGTCGCGGGCGCGGCGATCGGCGGCAATGCGCTTTCCACGCTCGGTGGCGCGGCGGTGGGCGGCGTTGTCGGCAATCAGGTCGGCAAGTAAGCCGGGCATCGGCTGACCGGGATTCATCGCACCAGGATTCACAGAACCAATACGCCGATACGCATCGACGATGCGGCCGCGTCATCCACGCACTTGGCTGCACGATCGAAGCGACGGTACAGAACACAAACGATACGACAGGCAACACGCCCGCCGGGCGTGCATCAGGGAAGGATGCGCGGCGCAGTTCCTCACAAGGGCTGCGCCGCGTTTGCTTGGCGCGCCCGGTACGAAACATTCCGTTATCGGGACGCAACACAAAACACGCGCGCACAGCGTAAGCTCAAACGATCACGGCCCGATCCAGACGCGATGCATCTGCGCGGCCGTTCGCCCAATCGCGGAGCCCGCCATGAAATGCCCGTCCGTGCCAGTGATCGCCGCCGCGTGCTCGCTCCTCACGCTTTCCGGCTGCTACTACTATTACCCCTACGGTTACGGCCCTTACTACACGGGCGTGGTGCCTGCGGCGAACACCCAGCAGGAAACCGCGGTCATGCAAACCGCGCCTAACCCCGCGCCCGCCGCCGTGGCCGATGCGCAATATCCGGGGCCGCTCTATCCGTCGCCGCCTGTTGCAATCGCCGCGCCCGCGTGGCCTGCTTATCCGGCCTATGCCGCGTACCCCGCTTATCCCGCTTACCAGGCTTACCCGGCCTATTCGGCCTACCCCGCGTATTACCCTTATCCCGCATACGGCTGGGGCTGGGGCGCGCCTGCCATCTCGTTCGGCTTCGGCTACTGGGGCGGAGGCGGCGGGCACTGGCATCACTGATTCCCCGGCAACGCCGCCTCATTTCCCGCTATCGCACCCGCTTTCGCCGCACTGCAAAACGGTGCCGGACCGTACTTTCCCTCCTTGACGCTCGCGCCCGGTTTTCTATTCTCCAAGTGGGCTACCGGCGTTTGAAGCACAGCCTTAATAAGCCCGCCTGCCGGACGAAGCACGCCTCAGCCAACGACGCGCCCCGGCGCTCCGAGCCGCACCGCTGCGCCGATAACAAACCAGCACAAAGGAGACGTCATGTTCCACCAGTTGTTGACCCCAATCGGCAATTCGCTGCTGTTTTCGTTCCTCGTAGCCGTGCTGCCTATCGTCACCGTGCTCGCCCTGCTGGGCTGGGCGCGCCGGCCCGCCTGGCAGGCTTCGCTCGCGGGCCTCGTGGTCGGCCTGATCGTCGCGATCGCCGGCTGGCAATTCCCGGTCAATCTTGCGATCAGTTCGGTGCTCGCCGGCGTGGTGTTCGCGCTGTGGCCCGTCATGTGGATCGTCGTCACGGCCATCCTGCTCTACAACATCGCGTTGCGCTCGGGCCGCTTCGCGGCCTTTCGCATGTGGCTGCTCGAGAACCTGCCCAACGACCGGCGCATCGTGCTCGTCGTAGTCGGCTTCTCGTTCGGCGCGCTGTTCGAAGGCATTTCCGGCTTCGGCACGCCGATTGCCATCACGAGCTCGCTGCTCATCATGCTCGGCTTCCCGACGCTCGAAGCCCTCACCTTCACGCTCATCTTCAACACCGCGCCGGTGGCCTTCGGCGCGCTCGGCGTGCCGATCACCGTGCTCGGCGCGGTCACGCATCTGCCCGCCGACGTGCTCGGCCAGATGGTCGGCCGCCAGTTGCCGTTCTTCGCGCTGCTGCTGCCGTTCTACGTCATCGCGATCTATGCGGGCGTGGGCGGCATGCTGCGCATCTGGCCGGTGCTGCTCGTCTCGGGCGGCAGCTTCGCGATCACCCAGTTCGTGACCTCGAACTTCATCAACTACAGCCTCACCGACGTGCTCTCGTCGCTCGTTTCGCTCATCCTCACCATCGTGTTCCTGCGCGTGTGGAAGCCCGCGCCCGACCCGCGCTTCGCCATCAAGGTCGATCGCACGAAAGAAACGCGCGGCGCGGTAACGGGGGCGCAGGGCTGGTATCCGTGGATCATCGTCGCGGCGGTCGTGATCATCTGGACGGTCGCGAAAATCTTCACGATCGGCGACATGAAAGTGCCTTGGCCGGGTCTCGACAAGGCCGTCTTCATCACGCTGTACAAGACGCCCTACGGCGCGATCTGGGACTTCCAGCCGCTCGCCACCGGCACGGCCATTCTCGTGGCCGCGATCATCACCGCGTTCGTCGTGCGGCTGAAGCCCGCCGACTTTGGCGGCGCGATCGTCGATACATGGGTGCAGACGCGCATCGCCATCCTGACCGTTGCGACCATCGTCGGCCTCGCGTTCCTCATGAACTACTCGGGGCTCACCTACACGCTGGGCCTCGGCGTTGCTTCAGTGGGTGCGTTCTTCCCGCTCGTCTCGGCTTTCCTCGGCTGGGTGGCGGTGTTCCTCTCGGGCAGCGATACCTCGGGCAACGCGCTGTTCGGCAACCTGCAAGTGGTGGCCGCGCAGCAACTCAACCTCAACCCCGTGCTGATGGCGGCGACCAACTCCTCGGGCGGCGTGATGGGCAAGATGATCTCGCCGCAGAACATCGCGACGGGCGTCGCCACCACCGACCTCAAGGGCAAGGAAGGCCACGTGTTCGCGAAGACCTTCAAGCACTCCATTCTGCTGACGGTGCTGCTGGGCATCCTCGTGTGGCTCCAGCAGAACGTGCTGACGTGGATGATTCCGCCGCACTGAACGCGCGGCGAATGTCCCGGGCGCACCAGCGCACCCGGTGTGTGCGCATGAAAAAACCCGCCGGCGCCGTGAAGCGCGGGCGGGTTTTTTGCGCGTGCCGGCGCATGCCGGCGCGAGCGCGACGCTTAGTGCAGTTCGCCGACCACGAGATTCATGATCTCGCGCGCCGGGCGCGACGAGTCGATCTGGCCGTTGTCGTCCACGATCGCCACGCGCGTCTGGCTCTCGGTCACGGCGCGCACGTTGAGCTTGTACTGCTTCGCGACCTTTTCCTTGCGGCCGTGGAAGATCTGGTTCCAGAAGCCCTGTTCGTCGGACGACATGTCCTTCGGATCGACGTAGCGCACGTAGTACATGCCCTTCGAGCGGTCGCGGTCGTCCACCGTGAAGTTCGCGCGGTCGAGCGCGATGCCCACGCGCACCCACGCGCGGTCATACGGCTCGCCGAGCGTGAGCTCCGTTGAGCTGTACTGGCCCGAGGTGCCTTCCGCGCCCGCCTTCGAATCCGACCCGCTGCCCGACTGCTGGCCGACTGCCGCGACGTTCTGCGCGGCGACGGCGGCGGCTGCTGCATCCGGAGCCTTCGACTTCGCGTCGGTGCCCTTGCTGTTCGCCTTGGCGTCGGCTTCGGCCGCGACTTGCGCGTCGGGCACGCCCGGCTTCGCGTTCGCGAGCGTCATCATGAGGCGCTTGAGGTACTCGGCCTCGAGTGCGGGATCGTTGGGCTTGGGCACCCACTTGCTGGTGTCGTTGTTCGTGCCCGTGAGCTGCTCGCTCAGGCCCTTCTGGCTGATGAACACGTAGGTGCCGCCCGCGGGCGACGTTTCGAGACGCGTGCGGTACTTGTTGCGCTCGGCCGTCACGTACGAGTTGCCCGTGGCCCACGAGAGCGTGTTGCGGATGAGACCGTCGCTGATCTTCGGGTGCGTTTCGTTCCAGTCCGTTTCCATCACGCCCTTGTTGCGCTGGTCGACCACCAGCAGGAAGCCCTGCTCCTGCCAGAAGCGGCGTACCTGCGCCCAGACCTGGTCGGGCGTGCGGCTGTCGATGACGAGCCAGCTTTCCGTACCGTCACGCTGGATATGCATGCCCGGCACCTGCGGGAGCACCTGGGTCTGATCGGACGGCGCGGCTTCGGCCTGAGTCTGCTTGAGCGCGGACAGCGAGGTCTCGCCGCCCTGCGGCGCCAGCGAACGCTGGTCGGACGCTTCGTCGAGCATGTTCGGCGGCACGGCAAGCGAGGACTGCTTCGCCTTTGCGTCACTACGGTAATCGATCTTGCCTGGCGTCGGCGAGCTACATCCGGCGACCAGCCCGCCCGCCATCAAGAGCACAAGCGCGCGCGCGGCAAGACGTTGATGAAAATCACTCATGTTCGGGTAATCCCTTCGGCTACGCCACGGCCAGTTTCCGTGGATCAACCAGCCATTTTACCGGGCCGACGGCCCGCTGTGCAAAAACCGCGTCCTGACTCCGTTTCCATTCGCTACGAAGATCGCCGCCAGGCGGCTGCGCGGCCCCTTCGGCTCCTCCAGAGAAACATTCATCAACATTTGAATCGTCGACATCCGTGCCCGTTCGTATGCGTATTTTTCTTTTGGATCAATACATTAGCTACTGATCGCGGCGAAACGCCACGTTGCGCCCGACAGCCCTGACGGCGCGAGCCTCTTGCGAAAACGACCCCGGTGCTAATTTCCCTCTGCAAATCTCAAAAAAAGAAGTTCACAAAGAGCAGGACCGGAGAGCGTCATGAAAACTTGCAGCCTCATCCAGGCGGGCCGCGCCGCGGCCTGCGCCTGCGCGCTCAGTTGCCTGAGCCTCGCCGCCGCGCCGGCGCATGCCGCGCTCGGCGACGCCCCCACGGTGCCTCCCGGCGCCAGCAGCCATCCCCTGGCGGGCGGCGCCGCCCGTGTCGTCAGCTACGTCGACGACGGCGGCGCCACTGTCAACGAGTACGTGGCGAGCGCCAGCGGCACCGTGTTCGCCTACACATGGCAAGGGCCGACGCAGCCCAACCTGGAGGCGCTGCTGGGCCGCTACGCGGCCGACTGGCGCAGCGCCGCGGCCGCCCAGCACGCCGCGGGCCGCGACGATCTGCACGGCGCGCGCGTGGTCGGCGCACAGGTCGTGGTCGAGACGGGGGGCCACATGCGCGCGTATGCAGGCCGCGCCTGGCTGCCCGCCGCGCTGCCCGAGGGCGTCGCCGAAGGAGACCTGCAATGAGCGCCCTTCCGCAACGCCTTTCGCGCGTGTCCGCTTTCGCGGGATTCGCCGCCTTCGCGCTTTGCGCGGTGCTCGCCGCCTGCGGCGGTGGCGGCGGTGGCGGCACGGCTGCCGCGAGCCCCACCTCGCCCGTGGCCGCGAGCGCCCCGGCCGCCGCCAGTGCGGCAAGCCCGGTGAGCGCATCCGCGCCCGCCAGCACCACCGGCACCGTGCCGCAATCGAACACGCCCAACGTGCTGGCCGTGACGGTCGGCCCCACGCCCACCTCGACGCGCAACATGCTCATGACGAGCGTCACGCTCTGCGTGCCGGGCACCGCCAATTGCGCGACCATCGACAACGTGCAGGTCGACACCGGCTCTCAGGGCCTGCGCGTGCTGGCCTCGGCGCTGCCCGCGGGCTTCGCGCTGCCGGCCGTCACGACCGGCGGGGGCGGCGCGAGCGGCGCCATCGCGGGCGAATGCGCGGCGTTCGGCACGGGCTATACATGGGGGGCGGTGCGCAGCGCCGATGTGAAGCTCGCGGGCGAAGTCGCCGCGTCGCTCCCGATCCAGGTGATCGCCGACGCGGCGGTGCCCGCCACGCCATCGGGCTGCACGGGCTTCGGACTCGCGATGAACAGCCCCGCCACGCTGCGCGCGAACGGCATTCTCGGCGTGGGCCCGTTCAGCGCTGATTGCGGGGTGAGCTGCGTGAACGCCGCGCTCGCCGGCTGGTACTACGCGTGCCCGGCGAGCGGCTGCATGGCCAGCGCGCAACCGCTCGCGCAGCAGGTTGGCAATCCGGTCGCCGCCTTCGCCACCGATAACAACGGCGTCCTGATCGACCTGCCCGCCGTGGCGGACAGCGGTGCGTCGTCGGTGAGCGGCTCGCTTGTCTTCGGCATCGGCTCGCAGGCGAACAACGCGCTCGGCGGCGCGACCGTGCTGCGCGCGAACACCGGCACGGGCTACGTGAAGACGACGACGTCGGACGGCACCGTCTATTCGCAAAGCTATATCGACAGCGGCTCGAACGCGCTCTACTTCAACAACTCGACGCTCACGCGCTGCGGCCTCTGGTATTGCCCGAGTTCGCCCGCGAGCCTCGGCGCAACGATCAGCGGCCTCGACGGCCTGGGCGCTTCAGTGAACGTTACCGTCTCGAGTTCGACGACGCTCCTCGCGAGCGGCAACTGGGCGTTCAATGACCTCGCGGGCTATAACGCCCACGCGTTCGGCTGGGGACTGCCGTTTTTCTTCGGGCGGCGCGTATTCACGGCGATCGAGGCCCAGGTCACGCCTGCGGGGACCGGGCCGTACTTTGCGTTCTGAAGGACAGTGGCGGGGATAGCGGCAACGGCACAGCGAGCGCCCCGCCCGAGTCGGCTTACTCGCTGTCGTCGTCCGGAGCGGGCGTGGTCTTCGCGAGCACCGGCGGCGCCAGCCAGCGGAACGTCGAGAGACCCGTTTCGTTGAAGGTGCACTCCGCGGCGGCGGCGGGCCGCACGGCCTTCTTGATGCCGAGCTTTGCGGCAAGCGCCCCGATCGGCGTGGTCGGCGCGGCTTCGGTGCTCTGGGTGGCAACCGGTGCCGTGGGAACCGCCATCATGCCGGGCACCACCGTGGCCACATTCGCCGGCGCCGCGAGTGCGTTCGACTCAGGCGAGCCCGAGTTCTGCGCCGACGCCGCGCGCGCCGCTGCCGACGCGGGCTGCGCAGCCCGCGCCGCCTGCGCGGACGATGCCGGCTCGGCAGGCGCCATGCCGTGATCGAGTTGCCCTTCGATCACGACGCGCGCGCCGCGATAGGTCGTCGCGCTATGCGTGACCTTCAGCTCGCCGAACGTGGTGTCGGCCAGCCGGTTACGCATCTCCTCTTCGCAGGCGCCGGTATTGCGGTATTGCGCCGCGCATCCCGCGAGCAGGGTGACCGCGGCGGCGAGGCCGGCGAAGCATGCGTTCCGTTTGTTCATCGCTCTTCCGTTTTTCAGGCTGCGGCAATTGTAGCGTACGGGCCGGGGAATCCCTTAGGCCACTCGCGTGAACGGCGCTAACCGGTCTACTGAGCCCGGCAAGCCCCCGCGAGCCTGCTATCATCGCCGCTGTATATCCGTACAGTGCCACGCGTGCTTCCCGACTCTCCCGATCCGTTCTACTACCTCGCGAACTTCGAGCGCGCGCTCGCGTGGCTCGACGCCCGCTGCGCCGACCTGTTCGGCGAGGCCGAGCGCCGTTTCGTCGACGATTTCGCCCGCCTGCCGCAGCCCGCGCGCGCACTTTTCGTGCGCATGCTCATGCGCCTCGGCCCGCACTTTCGCGCGAGCCGCCTTCAATACGACGAAATCGGCTGCCCGCGCGCGGCCGCCGCGCCGCTCGTCGCGGCGGGCTGGCTCGACGGCGCGCCCACGCTCGAGCTCGGGGCGCTCGCGCCGCTCGTGACGAAGGCCGAGCTTCAGGCGCTCGCGTCAAGCCTCGGCATCACGTTCGAAGCGCGCGCCACCCGCGCCGCCACGCTCGAGACGCTGCACGCCGCCGCGCCCGAGCCGCGCGCGTGGCATGCCTGGTTCCCGGCTTCGCCCGATACCGTGCTGCTGTTCGCCGCCGCGCCGCTTTGCGAGCGCCTGCGCCTCATGTTTTTCGGCAACCTGCATCAGGACTGGACGGAGTTCGTGCTCGCCGACCTCGGCGTGTATCGCTACGAGAGCGTGCCGCTGGACGACGCCTCGCGCGCGTTCCAGCGCCGCGACGATATCGACGCGTATCTCGCGCTGCGCGACTGCCGCGAGGCGCTGGACAGCGCGCTCCGCGACGCCGCCAGCAACGCGGCAGCGCCGGCCGATGCCGATGCGGCCATCGCCACGACGCTCGCCACGCTCGACGGCCTCGCTGCGCGCACTCATGCCAACCCCTGGCTGCGCGCACGCCACGACAAGCTGCGTCACGCCGTGGGGCTCGCCGCCGAGCGCGTGGGCGCGGCCGAACTGGCCTGGCGCGCGTATCTCGACTGCGGCCATCCCGAGTCGCGTTACCGGCGCGTGCGCGTGCTCGAACAACTGGCGCGACGCGACGAAGCGCTCGCGCTCGCTCAAGCCATTGCCGCCGCACCCGCGAACGAGGAAGAAGCCCAGCGGGCGACTCGCACGCTCGGGCGTCTCGCGCGCACACGTGCCAGGTCGAAGGCCACGCCATCGGCCGCCGCCGCGCCGGCATTCGCGCAACGCGAACTCACGCTGCCCCGCGCACCCATGGGCCTGCGCGTCGAGGAAGCCGCGCGCCTCGCGCTCGCCACGACGGACGCGCCCGTGTTCTACGTCGAGAACACGCTGATCAACGCCCTCTTCGGCCTGCTCTGCTGGCCCGCGCTGTTCGCGCCGCTGCCGGGCGCGTTCTTCCATCCGTTCCAGCGCGGCCCCGCCGATCTGCACGCCGCCGATTTCGTCACACGCCGCGCCACGCAGTTCGAAGCCTGCCTCGGCGAACTCGATACGCAGGCGTACCGCGAATCGATCGTGCGGCGCTATGCGGAGAAAGCCGGCATCCAGTCGCCGTTCGTCGCGTGGCCCGCGCTGAGTGACGACTTGCTTGCGCTCGCGCTCGACTGCTTTCCGGCTGCGCACCTGCGCCTGTGGTTCGAGCGGCTGCTGCGCGAGCCCGTGGCGAACCGCTCGGGCCTGCCCGATCTCGTGCGTTTCTGGCCACAGGAGCGGCGCTATGAGCTGATCGAAGTGAAAGGCCCTGGCGACCGGCTACAGGACAACCAGCGCCGCTGGCTCGCGTATTGCGCGACGCATGACATGCCGGTCTCGGTGCTGCAAGTACGCTGGCCCGGCGAATCCGCCGAATCGGACGAATCGGACGAATCGGACCAGAGCGACAAGACCGACGAAAGCGGCGGCGCGAGCGCCACCGCGCAGGCGTCGAACACGCCATGAGCTACACCGTCGCCGTGCGCACGCTGTGCGAATTCACCGCGAAGCGCGGCGACCTCGATCTGCGCTTCACGCCCTCGCCCGACGCCGCCGACGGCCGCGCGGGCCACGCCGCCATCGCTGCGCGCCGCCCGCCCGGCTACGAAACCGAAATCGCGCTCAGCGGCACGTTCGCAACGCTCACCGTGCGCGGCCGCGCCGACGGCTACGATCCCGCGCGCCGCAGGCTCGAAGAGTTCAAGACCTATCGCGGCGACCTCGATGCGATGCGCGAGAACCAGCGCGCGCTGCACTGGGCGCAACTACGCGTTTATGGCGCGCTCATGTGCGAAAAGCTCGGCGTCGATGCGCTCGAACTCGCGCTCGTTTACTACGACATCGGCTCGGGCCGCGAGACGGCGCTCGTCGAAACAGCCAGCGCCGCGGACTTGCGCGCCGCATTCGAGGCACAATGCCACCGCTTCGTCGCGTGGGCCGAGCAGGAAACCGCGCACCGCGCCGCGCGCGACGCCGCGCTCACCACGTTGCGCCTGCCGCATCCGGCGTTTCGCCACGGCCAGCGCGATCTTGCCGAGGCGGTCTGGCGCGCGGCAACGCAAGGACGCTGCCTGCTCGCCCAGGCGCCCACGGGCATCGGCAAGACCATCGGCACGCTCTTTCCCCAACTGAAAGCGTGCCCGCGCTCGGCGATCGACAAGGTGGTGTTTCTGAGCGCGAAAAGCTCGGGGCGGCAACTGGCGCTCGACGCCCTCGCCACGCTCGCGGGAATTCGCGAGGAACCGCACGCGTCACCGCAATCTGAGCGCCTGCCCCTGCGCGTGCTCGAACTCGTCGCGCGCGAGAAGGCTTGCGAGCATCCCGAAGCGGCGTGCCACGGCGAATCGTGCCCGCTCGCGCGCGGCTTCTACGACCGGCTGCCCGCGGCGCGCGCGGCTGCGCTCGAACGCGTGCGGCTCGATCGCGCCACGTTGCGCGACGTGGCAAGCGAGCATGCCGTCTGCCCCTACTACCTCGGCCAGGAACTCGCGCGCTGGAGCGACGTGATCGTCGGCGACTACAACTACTGGTTCGACACGAGCGCGATGCTGTTCATGCTCGCCGCGCACAACCAGTGGCGTGCGAGCGTGCTCGTGGACGAGGCGCACAATCTGCCCGAGCGCGCCCGCGCGATGTACTCGGCCGAACTCGTGCAAACGCGCATCGACACCGTACGCCGCAACGCGAGCGCGCCGCTCAAGCGCGCGCTCGCCCGCCTGCAAAAGCACTGGAACGCACAGAACGCCCTGCAACCGGACGCCTGGCGCGCAAGCGACACGCTGCCCGACGGACTCGTGACGGCGCTGGGCGACGTGATCGGCGCGATGGGCGACCAGCTCGCCGAGCCCGCGCTCGTGCGCGACCCCGAGCTGGAACGCTTCTATTTCGACGCCCTGCATTTCACGCGCATCGCCGAGCGCTTCGATACCCATTCGCTCTTCGATGTGACGCCTGTGCCGGGACAACCCGCGCGCCGCCCGCGCTCGACGCTCGCGATCCGCAACATCGTGCCGGCGGACGCATTGCGCGCGCGCATTGGCGCGACGCACAGCATCACGCTCTTTTCGGCGACGCTCTCGCCCACGCATTACTACACCGACATGCTCGGCTTGCCCGCCAACACGGTGAGCATCGATATCGACACGCCGTTTCGCGCCGAGCAGCTCGACGTCCACATCGCCCGCCATATCTCGACGCGCTACAAGGACCGCGAGCGTTCGCTCGAAGCGCTTGTGGCACGCGTGGCCTCGCAATACGCCGAGCGCCCCGGCAACTATCTGTGCTTTTTCAGCAGCTACGACTATCTCCAGCAAGCCGCCGATGCGTTCATGCTGCGCCACCCGCAGGTGGAAGTCTGGCTGCAATCGCGCACGATGGACGAAGCGGGCCAGCAAGCCTTCGTCGCGCGCTTCGCGCAGGGCGGCTGCGGCATTGGCTTCGCCGTGCTCGGCGGCGCGTTCGGCGAAGGCATCGATCTGCCCGGCACGCGCCTTATCGGCACGTTCATCGCGACCCTCGGCATGCCGCAGGTGAACCCCGTGAACGAAGCCATGCGCGCGCGCATGCAAGCGCTTTACGGCGCGGGTTTCGACTACACCTATCTGATTCCTGGCCTGCGCAAGGTCGTGCAGGCCGCGGGCCGCGTGATCCGCACGGAGGACGATCGCGGCGTCGTGCATCTGCTCGACGACCGCTTCGGCCAGCCCGGCGTGCGCGCGCTGCTGCCCGCGTGGTGGCGCATTGCCGCCGGTTGATCAAGAGTCCGAATCATTTTGCAATGAAAAAACGGCTGGCGCGACGAACAGCGCCAGCCGCATCAGCCGTGCCACGAACGCGTCAGGCCGGCTTCGCCTTGCCCGCACCCTTGCTGTTCTTCTTTGGCGGCGGAGGCGGATCGCCTTCCAGGTCGTCGGCGGCCAGCTCGGAGGCGACCTCGTCAACGGGCGGCGTATCGGCTTTCTTCGCCTTCTTCGCGGGCTTGCCCTCCTTCACGTCGGGCGGCACCGCGATCTTGTTGACCGTCACCTCGTCGTTGGTCTTGTCGTAGCCGATCTCGACGGTGTCTCCCGACTGCAACGCGTCGCCGAGTATCTCTTTCGCGAGGCGCGTCTCCACTTCCTGGCGAATCTGCCGCTTGAGCTCGCGCGCGCCGAACTCGGGCTGATAACCCGCTTCCACGAGATGATCGACAAGCGCATCGCCCATACGGAGCGTGATGCCCTGCGCGGCCGCCGTGCGCGTGACACGGTCGAGCTGGATCTGCACGATCGCCCGGATGTTGTCGCGCGAGAGGGCATGAAACACGATGATCTCGTCGATCCGGTTGAGGAACTCGGGCCGGAAATGCCCCTTGAGCACCTTCATGAGTTCCGCACGAATCGTCTTTTCGTCGAGCCGCGACTTCTCGGGGCGCTCGAGGTTGTCCATGATGATGGACGCGCCCAGGTTGCTCGTGGCGATCAGGATCGTGTTGCTGAAGTCCACCACGCGTCCCTTGCCGTCGGTCAGGCGACCGTCGTCGAACACTTGCAGCAGGACGTTGTAGACATCGGCGTGCGCCTTCTCGATCTCGTCGAGCAGGATCACGCTATAGGGGCGGCGGCGCACGCGCTCGGTGAGCTGGCCGCCTTCGTCATAGCCGACGTATCCCGGCGGCGCGCCGATCAGGCGAGCCACCGTATGACGCTCCATGTACTCGCTCATGTCGATGCGGATAATGGCCTGCTCGTCGCCGAACACGGTTTCCGCCAGCGCCTTCGCAAGCTCCGTCTTGCCGACGCCCGTGGGCCCGAGGAACAGGAAGGTCGCGATCGGCCGGTTCGACTGGCCGAGACCCGCGCGCGACAGACGCACGGCGTCGCTGACCGCCACCACCGCATCTTCCTGACCCACCACACGCTCGCGCAACGTCTCCTCCATCTTGAGCAGCTTCTGGCGCTCCTCCTGCGTGAGGTCGGCAACCGGAATGCCGGTGAGACGCGAGACGACCTCGGCAATGGAAGCCACCGTCACTTCCAGCGTTTCCGAACCCGTCTTGCGTTGCCAGGCCTCGGTGAGTTCGTCGAGCTTTTCCTGCTTCTCCTTGATGCGTTCTTCGAAGCCCTTGGCTTCGTCAAAGCGCTTGCGCGAGGCCGCATAGTCCTGCTCGCGCTTGAGCTGCACGATCTCCGCTTCGAGCTCCTGAATGTCGGCGGGCCGCGAGGTGGCACCGATGCGCACGCGCGCAGCCGCCTGATCGATCAGGTCGATCGCCTTGTCGGGCAAGAAGCGCGACGTGATGTAGCGATCGGACAATTCGGCGGCAGCCACGAAGGCGTCGTCGGCGAAGGTCACCTGGTGGTGGGCTTCGAGCTTGTCGCGCAGCCCGCGCAGGATCACGATGGTCTGCTCGACCGTGGGCTCCGGCACCAGCACGGGCTGAAAGCGCCGTTCGAGCGCCGCGTCCTTCTCGATGTACTTCTGATACTCGTTGAGCGTGGTCGCGCCAATGAGGCTCAACTCGCCGCGCGCGAGCGCGGGCTTGAGCACGTTCGCGATATCGAGCCCGCCTTCGCCACCGCCCTGCCCCGCGCCGACGATCGTATGCAACTCGTCGATGAAAAGAATCAGTTCGTCGTGCTTCGCCGTGACCTCGTCGATCAACTGCTTCGCGCGCTCCTCGAACTCGCCGCGATACTTCGCGCCCGCGACCATCGAGTTGATGTTCACTTCGACCAGGCGCTTGCCGCGCAGCACTTCGGGCACGTCGCCGTTGACGATACGCTGCGCGAGCCCTTCCACGATGGCGGTTTTGCCCACGCCCGGCTCGCCGATCAGCACCGGGTTGTTCTTCTTGCGCCGCGCGAGCACCTCGATCGTGCTCTCGATTTCCTGTGCGCGGCCGAGCACGGGGTCGAGCTTGCCTTGCCGCGCCATGGCCGTGAGGTCGCGGCCGAACTTGTCGAGCGTCGGCGTGCCCGTGGGCGCATCGACGCGGCCATCCTCCGCGCCCTTGCCCACCACCTTCACGACCTTCTGGCGCAGCGCCTCGGGCGTCACGCCGTACTTCTTGAGCAGCGCGCCCGCAATGCTGTCCGGCACCGCCGCGAGACCGATCAGCAGATGCTCGGGGCCGACATACGAGTGGCCGAGATCGCGCGACGCCTGGAACGCGAACTGAAACGCCTTCTTCAGCCGCGGCGAGATCGTCATCTTGTCGATGGGCGAATCGGGCGAGGCCGAGCCCTTTTGAGCATGCTGGTCGATATAGCCTTTGATGTCCTGCGGCGAGAGCTTCAACTCCTTCAGGAGTGCTGCGCAAACGTCGGTGTCCGCGAGCACGTAGAGCAGATGCTCCGTGTCGAGTTCGTTACGTTGCAGTTCGTGGGCTTTTTCCGCGGCGCGCTGGAGGATTTCGAGCGTCTGCTCGCTGAACGCGTCGGTGGCGTCCACGGATTCGCGCGGCACCTCGGCAGCGAGGCCCGGGCCTTCGTCGTCGTCATGCTCGCCCTCGCCGCCCATGCCGCCGAAAAAACGCGACAGGCCGCTGCCGCCCAGCAGCGAATCGAACGGGTTGAGCATGCTTTGGTGACGCATCAACTGGCGGTAGTCGTAGTCGCATATCGACATCGACTTGCGCTGGCCGTTCTGGACGACGGTGACGCGTGCGACCGCGGGACGGGTATTACAGATTTCGCAGAGGGTGGGCATGGTCGGCTTATCTCCGGAGGATCGCCATCACGCCGCGCAACGAAGCATGCCACGAGCACGCGCACGGCGCGATGTGCCACGCGCCGGCCGCGCGAACAGGCACGGGCAACGGCTGCGCCGGCAGAGCGGGAAAGCGGCGGCCGCGCACGATGCTTTCGGCGCGGCGCTGCGACGAACGATGACCGTGCGGGCGGCACAACACTCGCGCATCGCCTGCGCGAACCACCCCGCATCGGTGGAAATGATTGTGGCAGGATTCGCCGGCCCACGCATCGAGCGTGCAATGCGGCGCATACGCGCGCGGATCGCGCACGCAGCGAAGAAAAAGGGCGGGACGTGAGTCCCGCCCCGAGAACGCGCTGTGGGCGCGCGAGGAGAGCAACTACGCGTGACGACCAACCTTGCGTGAAGCGACGCAATGTCACACGCGGTGCAAGAACACGGTCATCTATCTGACGACGAATGCAGGTTTGCAATCGTCGCGACACGGCACGCTCAACGGCGGTTCGATCCCGACACCACATCGATCCACACGGCGAGCACGAGAATGCCGCCCTTCACGATCATCTGCCAGTAGGCGTCGACGTCGAGCATCGACATGCCGTTATCGAGGCTCGCCATCACGAGTGCGCCGATCAGCGCGCCATACACGGTGCCGGAACCGCCGCGCATCGAAGTGCCGCCGATGAAGCACGCCGCAATCGCGTCGAGCTCGCCCATCGTGCCCGCCGAAGGCGAACCGGCGGCAAGACGTGCCGTGTTGACGATGCCCGCGAATGCGCACATGAGGCCCATCAGCGCGAAGATCGCAAGCTTCACGCGGTTCGTGTTGACGCCTGAAAGACGTGTCGCCTCGAGGTTCGAGCCCACTGCGTAGATACGGCGACCGAACACCGTTTGCGTGGCGATCCATGTGAAGATACCGAGCAGCGCGAGCAGCAACAACACGGGCACGGGTATGCCGCCATAGCTGTCGAGCATCAGCACGAACGCCAGCAGGATCGCTCCCGCACCCACGATCTTCACGCCGTCCTGCCAAAGCGGCACCACGCTCAACTGATAACGCCTGCGGTTCGCGCGCTGGCGCACCGTGAGCACCGCGAGCAGCACGAACATCGCGAGCGCAAGCACGTCGCCCGCCACGCGCGGCAAATAGCCCTGCCCAAGGAACACGAAGTGATCGGACACCGGCGCGATGGTCGAGCCGCCCGTGATGCCGAGCAGCACGCCGCGAAACGCGAGCATGCCGCCCAGCCCCACGATGAACGACGGCACGCGCCGATAGGTCGACCACCAGCCGTTGAAGAGACCCACGAGCACGCCGAGCGCGAGCACCACCGGCACGGTCACGCCGATGGGCCAGCCCCGGTTCACGTCGAGAATCGCGGCCACGCCGCCTAGCAGGCCGAGCAGCGACCCGACGGAAAGATCGATCTCGCCCGCGATGATGACGAACACCATGCCGCAAGCGAGCATGCCCGTGATCGACATCTGCCGCAGCAGGTTCGACACATTGCGTGGCGTGACGAACGCGCCATGCGTGAGCATCGAAAAGAACAACCAGATCACCGCCACCGCGAGCAGCAACGCGAGGATCTTGTAGCGTGCGAAGAGTTGCTGGAAACGTAGCGCGAAGCCATTGCCGCCTGGCTGCTGGTTTTCGCGCGCGCCCTGGGTCGTGACGTCCGGTGTCATGCTGCACTCGCTCTTTCGGGTTGGGCGCGCGCGCTCTGGATCGCCGCGCCGAGAATGTCTTCCTGCGTAAGGCCAACGTTCGCGAAGTCGCCGCGCAACTCGCCCTCGCCGATCACGAGCACGCGGTCGCTGATGCCGAGCACTTCGGGCAACTCCGACGACACCATCACGATCGCCACGCCACGTTTGGCCAGCTGGAAGATCAGCTTGTAGATTTCATACTTCGCGCCCACGTCCACGCCGCGCGTCGGTTCGTCGAGAATCAGCACCTTCGGGTCGGTGAGCAGCATCTTGGTGAGCACCGCCTTCTGCTGATTGCCGCCCGACAGGCTCGCGATCGACAGCATGGGATTCGCCGCGCGCACCGAAAGCCGCTGCATCTCCGTGCGGATCGTGTCGAGCTCGGCGGCCGTGTCGATGCGGCCGTGCTTCGAAAAGCGTTGCAGCACCGAAAGCGTGATGTTGTGGCCCACGCCCAGTTGCGGCACGATGCCGTGGCGCTTGCGATCCTCGGGCACCATGGCGATACCGGCGTGGATCGCGTCGAGCGGCGAGCGGATTTTCAACGGCTTGCCTTCGAGCCGCACCGTGGCCGTGCAGGCGCCTGCATACGCGCCGAAAATCGCCTGCATCGTCTCTGTTCGGCCCGCGCCCACGAGACCCGCCACGCCCACGATTTCACCGCGTCGCACCGCAAACGACACATCGTCCACGCGCTTGCGGCGCGGATTCGTCACGTCGTAGCACGTCACGTTGCGCGCCTCGAACACGACGTCGCCGATATCGTGCGGCTCGCGCGGAAAGAGATTGCGGATCTCGCGCCCCACCATCATCGCGATGATGCGGTCGGTGTCGAGCGTCGCCATCGGCTCGGTGGCCACGTGGCGGCCGTCGCGAATCACGGTGACGGTGTCGCACACGGCCTCGACCTCGTCGAGCTTGTGCGAGATATACACGCACGCCACGCCGCGCCGCTTCAGGTCGCGCACGATGTCGAGCAGAATCTTGGTTTCCGCCGCCGTGAGCGACGACGAGGGCTCGTCGAGTATCAGCAGCTTCGCGCGCTTGTTCAGCGCCTTCGCGATCTCGATGAGCTGCTGGTGGCCGCCGCCGTAGTTCATCACCGGCTGCGCCACGTTGATGGCGTCGATGTTCAACTCGCGCAGCAGTTCGTCGGCGCGTTGGTACATCGCCGCGTAATTCATGCGCCCGCCCCGCAGCGTGATTTCGTTGCCGAGGAAAATGTTCTCGGCCACCGACAGCTCGGGCACGAGCATCAGTTCCTGATGGATGATGACGATGCCCGCACGCTCGGTGTCGCGCACGCTCTGCGCTTCGAGCGGCGCGCCCTCCCAGCGGATCTCGCCGCTCCAGGTGCCGTGCGGGTACACGCCCGAGAGCACTTTCATGAGCGTGGATTTGCCGGCGCCGTTCTCGCCGCACAGCCCCACGCATTCGCCCGGCCGCACCGTGAGGTCGATTCCGTCGAGCGCCTTCACGCCCGCAAAGGACTTGACGATGCCGCGCATCGTCAGCAAGGGTTCACTCATACGCTGGTTCACTCGCTGCGATGGCCCGCGCGCCGCCGTGGCGCGCGCGGGCCGTCTGGCCAAGGACGTTACTGGCTCGCCAGTTGCGCCTGCGTATAGAAGCCGTCCTTCACGACGACGTCGACATTGCCCTTCGTGAGCAGCGTGGGTTGCAGCAGCACCGTGTCGACCTTCTTCTTGCCGTTGTCGTACTGCGCGTTGTAGGCGGGCTTCTGTCCCTTCGCGAGATCGACGGCGAGCTTCGCAGCTTCACCCGCGATGAGCTTGAGCGGCTTGTAGACCGTCATGGTCTGGGTGCCCGCCACCACACGCTTGACCGCCGCGAGATCCGCGTCCTGGCCCGACACCGGCACCTTGCCCGCGAGATGCTGTGCGGCGAGCGCCTGGATCGCGCCGCCCGCCGTGCCGTCGTTCGAGGCGACCACGGCGTCGATCTTGTTGTTGTTCGCGGTGAGCGCGTCTTCCATGATGCGCAGGGCCGTGGAAGCGCTCCACTCCGGCACCCACTGCTGACCGACCACCTTGATATCGCCGCGATCGATCGCCGGCTTCAAGACCTTCAGTTGTCCTTCGCGCAGCATTTTCGCGTTGTTGTCGGTGGGCGCGCCGCCCAGCAGGAAGTAATTGCCCTTGGGCTGTGCGTCGTACACGCCCTTCGCCTGAAGCTCGCCGACCTTTTCGTTGTCGAACGAAATGTAGGCGTCGATATCGGCGTCGAGAATCAGGCGGTCATACGAGACGACCTTGATGCCCGCCTTCTTCGCTTCGGCCACCACATTGCCGAGCGTTTTCGAATTGAACGGCACGATCACGATCACATCCACGCCGCGTGAGATAAGGTTTTCGATCTGCGAGATCTGGCGCTCCTCGCTCGCGTCGGCGGACTGCACCGAGACTTTCGCGCCCAGCTTTTCCGCCGCCGCGACGAAATAGTCACGGTCGCGCGACCAGCGTTCCACGCGCAGGTCGTCGATGCAGAAGCCGATTTCGGGATGATCCTTGCTTGCGTGCGCGAGCGGCGCGGCAAGCGAGAGACTCGCAAGCACGGCGCCACAAATGAGCGAGCCTAGAACCGAACGACGTTTGGCGATTTTCATGTCTCCACACTCCTCTTGATTGCCGCTGCACGGTCATGCGCTGGCGCTGCCGGCGCGGCGACGGGTTGCCAGATCGTTATTGCCTGGACGTTATTACCTGAGCCTTACTGCCTCTACCTGGATAGCTCCGGGGCGCACG
Source organism: Paraburkholderia unamae (assembly GCF_003096875.1). Classification (NCBI taxonomy): domain Bacteria; kingdom Pseudomonadati; phylum Pseudomonadota; class Betaproteobacteria; order Burkholderiales; family Burkholderiaceae; genus Paraburkholderia; species Paraburkholderia unamae. The sequence continues at coordinate 28,663 of NZ_QEOB01000026.1, read as the reverse complement.
CCAAGCAGCATAGCGCGCGGTATAACTATAGGACTGCCAATCGACTGCGTGGCTACGCCGGCCGCGCAGCTTTTTCTTCACCCGCGCCTTTTCAGGCGTCGGTTGCGAAAACCGGTTCTAGCGCACGGTAGAGCGCACGAAAGGTCGGACGGCGCGCATCGCGATACCACGCGTGACGCGCGGCGTGCGGCTCGCGTACCGCGAGCACGGGCGGTTGCGGGCACACCTCGTCGAGCGAGGCGCCGGGTTCGAGCGCAAGATGCGCGAGCCGGGCGGCGCCAAGCGCCGGGCCGACCTCGCCGCCCGCGCGCAACGTGAGCGCGCGGCCGCTGATATCGGCGAGCATTTGCGTCCACCAGGCGCTGCGCGAGCCGCCGCCGATCACGGTGATCGTCTCGGGCACGAGCCCCGCCGCATGCAGCGCGTCCATGCCGTCGAGCAGCGCGAAGCCCACGCCTTCGAGCGTCGCATTCGCGAGATCGGCGCGAGAAGTCTGTGGCGTCATGCCGTAAAACACGCCCTTTGCGTTGACGTTGTTGTGCGGCGTGCGCTCACCGCTCAGATACGGGAGGAACCAGGGCCGGCGCGCATCGAGATCGGCGTTCGAATTGGCTTCGGCGTCGGCAAGCAATGCGGCGACGCTTTCGTAATGCGTGAGCCGCGCCGTAAAGTCGAGGCAACTCGCGGCGTTGAGCATCACGGACATCAAGTGCCACGTGTGCGGCAATGCATGGCAGAAACTGTGCACGGCGGAATCGGGATTGGCGAGAAAGCCGTCCGAGACCGCGAAATACACGCCCGAGGTGCCGAGCGAAAGCATCGCGTCGCCCGGCCTCACGATGCCCACGCCCACTGCACCCGCCGCGTTGTCGCCGCCGCCCGCCACGACCGGAATTTCACGCAGACCGAATTCCCGCGCGAGTTCCGGGCGCAGCGTGCCGGTCACCTGATTGCCTTCGTGCACGTCCGGCATCTGCTCGCGCGTGAGGCCGCACGCCGCGAGCAGCGTGTCGCTGTAGTCGCGCCGGGCAATGTCGAGCCACAGCGTGCCTGCGGCGTCCGACGGGTCCGTCGCGAATACGCCAGTGAGCAACCAGCGCAAATAGTCCTTGGGCAGCAACACATGCGCGATGCGCGCGAAAATGTCCGGCTCGTGCTTGCGCACCCATAGCAGCTTCGGCGCGGTGAAGCCCGGCATCGCGAGATTGCCCGCAACCGCATGCAGTTGCGGCGCGGCGCGCTCCAGCTCGATACATTCGGCATCCGAACGACCGTCGTTCCACAGAATCGCGGGGCGCAGCACTTCGCCTTGCGCGTCGAGCAGCGTCGCGCCGTGCATCTGTCCGGTGAGTCCCAGCGCCTCGATACGCGCAGCGTCGATACCGCGAGCGCGCGCCTCTTCGATGAGCGCGCGCAGTGCGCCACGCGTGGCGAGCCACCAGTCTTGCGGCGCCTGTTCGGACCAGCGTGGCTGCGGCCGGCTCACCGTGAGCGGCGCGCTCGCGCTGGCGAGCACGTCGCCCGCACGGTCGAGCAGCACGGCCTTCACGCCCGACGTGCCGAGGTCGATACCGATGAACATGTCTCCTTCCTTCTTTTTTGCGCCAGTTTGCCTTCAACGCAAACTGGCGCAATTGCGAATTTGACGGCGCGCGCTAATGTTTTTTCGCGGCTTGCACGCGCCGTGGCGCGCCTAGCGCTGACCGTAGATCGCCTGATTCACGACGTTTTCGAGCCGCTCCTGCTGGCCGCTCACGTGCTGCGGATTCATGCCGTGCGCAAGCGCGTCGGCGGCGAGCGACGAAAGCGAATAGCCGCCCGAGAGAATCTTGCGCCCGAACTCGCTGTCCCAGCCCGCGTAGCGCTGGCTGCGGAACTGCTCAAGCCGGTCGTTTTCCACGAGCACGGCCGCGCGCTCCAGCGCGAGCGCGAGCACGTCGATCGCGCCGACGTGGCCGTAGAACAAGTCTTCAGGATCGACGCTCGGGCGGCGCACTTTCGCGTCGAAGTTCATGCCGCCCGTGGTGAAGCCGCCGTGGCGCAGGATCTCGTAGAACGCGAGCGTGAGTTCTTCGACACTGTTGGGAAACTGATCGGTGTCCCAACCGTTTTGCGGGTCGCCGCGATTTGCGTCGACGCTGCCGAAGATGCCCAGCGCGTAGGCCGTCGCAATCTCGTGATGGAACGAGTGACCCGCGAGCGTCGCGTGATTCGCCTCGATATTCACGCGGATCTCATTCTGCAAGCCGTATTGCGTGAGGAAACCGTGCACCGTCGCCACGTCGTAGTCGTATTGGTGCTTGGTCGGCTCCTGCGGCTTGGGCTCGATCAGCAGCGTGCCCGTGAAGCCCGTGCGCTGCTTGTGCTCGACCACCATCGAAAGAAAGCGCGCGAACTGATCGCGCTCGCGCTTGAGGTCGGTGTTGAGCAGCGTCTCGTAGCCCTCGCGACCGCCCCACAGCACGTAGTTTTCACCGCCGAGCTTGCGCGTGGCGTCGAGCGCATGGCAGACCTGAGTTGCGGCATAGGCGAAAACTTCGGGGTTGGGATTCGTCGCCGCCCCGCCCGCATAGCGCGGATTGGAAAAGAGGTTCGCAGTGCCCCAGAGCAGCTTCACGCCGCTTGCCTGCTGGCGCTCGCCGAGGTAGTCGACCACGCGTTTGAAATTCTCCGTGTAGTCCTTCAGGTTCTTGCCCTCGGGCGCGACATCGGTGTCGTGGAACGTATAGTAAGGTGTACCGAGTTTCGTGAAAAATTCGAACGCGGCGTCGGCCTTCTGGCGCGCGCGCTCCATGGCGTCGCCCGGCTGCTGCCACGGCCGGTGAAACGCCGCCTGGCCGAAAATATCGTTGCCGGGCCAGACGAACGAATGCCAGTAGCACACGGCGATGCGCAGGTGCTCTTCGAGCGTCTTGCCGAGCACCTTCTTCGTCCGATCGTAGTGATGGTACGCAAGCGGGTTGTCCGATTGCGGGCCTTCGTATCGAATTGCGGGGATGGATTCGAAATACGACATGATGTCTCCAAGGTTGTTGCGGCGCAGCGGCGCGGCGCACACCGGTCTGTGTGACGCCATACTGCCCGTTGTGCGCAAAGCGCGGCAATTGCGAAATTGCGTGAGACCTTTAATGTTTCCTGCCGACGCACGCAACCGTTACGCCCGCAAGCCCGCATGTGGGCCTAAAATGACCCGACGCTTAAAACGACGCGCCACTGGCGTGAGAGACATCGTAGCGCGGCGCCTGGCGGCATGCACCGCGCCCGAACCGGAGACATGGCAGCGAACGCGCGCGCACCGCGCCCGCCCGAACGCCGCCGAAACGATATGACCCGCGCCCCCGCTTCCCAGACGCCTCACCGCATTGCGCTGCTCTTCAACGCCAACAAGGTCTACGACCGCGAGATCATTGCCGGCATCGGCCACTATTTGCGCTCCACACGCGTGGCGTGGGACCTCTTTCTGGAAGAAGACTTCCGCTGCCGCCTCGCCGGCATCGAGCGCTTCGACGGCGACGGCATCATCGCCGACTTCGACGACCCCGCCGTGGCCGACGCGCTGCGCGGCTGCCCGCTGCCGGTGGTGGCCGTGGGCTCGTCGTTCGAGGACGCGACGCAGTACCCGGCCGAACTGCCCTATATCGCGACCGACAACCGCAAGCTCGTCTCACTCGCGTTGACGCACCTGATCGGCGCAGGCTTGCCCAATCTCGCCATGTACAGCTTGCCTGTCGCACAGGAAAACCGCTGGGCGCAGGAGCGCGAACTGGCGTTCCAGGCGCTCGCGCGTGAGGAAGGCATGGAGGCGCCGGTGTACCGCGGGCTGGCCACGAGCGCGGTCGCGTGGAACCAGGCCGTCGAACAATTGAGCGTCTGGCTGCATAGCCTGCCCAAGCCGGTGGGCGTGATCGCCGTGACCGACGCGCGGGCGCGGCATTTGCTTCAGGCTTGCCTCATCCACGGCATCGCGGTGCCCGAGCAGGTGGCGATCATCGGTATCGACAACGACCCGCTCACCCGCACGCTCACACGCATTCCGCTTTCGTCAGTGATCCAGGGGACCGAGGAAATGGGCAAGACGGCCGCGCACCTGCTGCACCAGATGCTACGCGGTGCACGTTTTCCGGGACAACGCATTCTGGTTCCGCCCGTCGGCATCAATGTGCTCGAATCGACCCGCCATGAACCGCTGTCGAGCCCGCATGTCATGCGTGCGCGCCACTTCATCCGCCAGTACGCCTGCCAGGGGATCAAGACCGAGCAGGTGGCCGACTATGTGGGCGTGTCGCGCTCGTCGCTGGAAGAATATTTCCGGCGTGAACTCCAGTGCACGGTCCACCAGGAGATCCTGCGCCACAAGCTCGACGCGGCGAAGGCCATGCTCGCGAGCCGCGACGCCGCGAGCGCCGAGGTGGCGATCCGCTGCGGATTCACGTCGTTGCAGTACATGTATGCGGTGTTCCGGCGCGAACTGGGCTGCACGCCGCGCGAATATCAGGACCGCGTGGCGAACGCATCCGGCGCGCGCGTGTCCACACCTTGAAGGCGGCATTGTCCGCCCGGTCATTCAGGCTACCTTTACTGCTCACTTTCCACTTCACCTCATGAACAGTCTTGCCCAACTGACTTCCGGGCCGTGGGGCGCACTGCCCGGCGGCGACGCCGTCCGGCTCTACACGCTGCGCAACGCGCAAGGCATGAAGGTGACGGTCAGCGACCTCGGCGCGACGCTCGTCTCATGGCTCGCGCCGGACCGCGCGGGCCGCCTCGCGGACATCCTGCTCGGTCACGACACGCCCGCCGCCTACCTCGAAGCGACCACCTACATGGGAGGGCTGGTCGGCCGCTGGGCCAACCGCATCGCCGGGGCGCGCTTCACGCTCGCCGGCATCGACTATGCACTCGATCGCAACGAGAACGGCAATCTGCTGCATGGCGGCGCGAACGGCTTTCACCGGCAGCTCTGGCAGGTGGAAGACGACCGCGGCTCGCTGCTGCTGCGCCTCGACTCGCCCGAAGGCGACGGCGGTTTTCCCGGCAATGTCGGCGTGCAGGTGCGCTATACGCTCGACGACGACGGCACGCTCACGATCGAATACGAGGGCGTGAGCGACGCGCCCACGCCGCTCAATCTCACGAGCCACGGCTACTTCAATCTGACGGGCGAGCCGGGCGCCGATATTCGCGGCCACGTGCTCACGATCGATGCGGACGCGTTCCTCGAAGTCGATCTTCAGATGATTCCCGTGCGCATCGCCGACGTCTCGGGCAGCGCGTTCGATTTCCGCCACGGCGCGCCGCTCGGCGCGCGGCTCGACTGGCCGCACGCGCAGCTCTCCCGCGCGCACGGATTCGACCACTGCTACGTGCTGCGCGCGCCGGAAAACACGGCGGGCACACTGCACGCGGCGACGGGCCGCTGGCCGCTGCGCACCGTGGCGCGCGTCTACGAGCCGGGCAGCGGGCGCGAGCTCGCGGTCTCGACCGACCAGCGCGGCTTGCAGCTTTATACGGGGAACTATCTGGAAGGACAGCCGGCGCGCCGGGGCGCGCCGTGCGTGCGCTACGCGGGGCTGTGTCTGGAAGCGGGCGGTTTCCCGAACCAGATCAACATGGAAGCGCCCGCGTGCGAAGAGGTGGTGCTACAGCCTGGCAAACCGTACCGCCAGGTCACGCAGTATCAGGTGAGCGTACTCGCCTGAAGCCGGGTGCAAGCGCCGGCGTGGATCAGGACACCTTGTCGTACTGATACACGCCGCGGCCGGTCTTGCGGCCGAGCTGACCCGCCGCGACCTTTTCACGCAGCAGCGGACAGGCACGATACTTCGAGTCGCCGAAGTCCTTGAGGAACACGTCCATCACCGACAGGCACACGTCGAGGCCGATCAGGTCCGCCAGCGCGAGCGGGCCGATCGGATGATTGGCGCCAAGCTTCATGCCCGCGTCGATTTCCTCGGCGCTCGCAATGCCTTCCGCGAGCACGAAAAACGCTTCGTTGATCATCGGCACCAGAATGCGGTTCACGACGAAGCCCGGGGCGTTCTTCACGGCGATCGGCGTCTTTTCGAGGCGCACCGCCATCTCGCGCACCGACTCGGCCACCTGCGGGCTCGTTTGCAGGCCGCGAATCACTTCGACGAGCGGCATCATCGGCACGGGATTGAAGAAGTGCATGCCGATGAAGCGCGACGGGTCGGCGAGCGTCGTGGCGAGCGCCGTGATCGAGATCGACGAGGTGTTCGAAGCGATGATCGCGTCGGGGCGGGCCGCGGCCTCGATCTGCTTGAGGATGCGCGTCTTGAGCTCGGCGTTCTCGGTCGCCGCCTCGATCACGAGATCGACGCCGGACAGGCGCTGGTAATCGGTGGACGTCTCGATGCGCGCGAGCGCGGCATCGCGCACGCCGGCATCGAGCTTGCCCTTCGAGACGAGCCGCTCGAGGCTGTGCGTGAGCGCGGCGACGCCCTTGGCGAGCGCCGCGTCGGTCACGTCGATCATCACCGCCTTGAGCCCCGCCACCGCCACCGCCTGAGCAATGCCGTTGCCCATCGTGCCCGCGCCCACGATCCCTACAGATTCGATTGCCATCCTTCGCTCCTCACTCCTTGTCTGCGACGCCGGCGTGTCGCCTATGGAAAATGCCGGTCATGCGGCGCGTGGTGCACCGCACCAAAGCCCACAGTGTAACGGGTTGGGAGAAACGACCGGAACTCACTTGACAGGGGGGCGTGCACGATACTGCCGCCGCCGCAAAGCGCGCGGCGCCGAAGCCTGGGAGCGCAAACGCTCAGGCGCCGGCGAGGCGGCCGTACTCGATCGCGCTGCGGGTATAGAAAAGCTCGATGCCGCCCGCTTCCAGCGTGACGAGGAGCGCGTCGATGCTGGGCTCGTCGGCGACGATCAGCACTACGGCCGGTTCGTCGGCCAGATCGAAGAAGTGAGCGGCGTGCAGCTTGCCGTGGGCATCGAGACCTTCATAGCCTTCCAGCACGGTGATGCCGAAACAGCCCTGGGCGCGCGCGATGTCGATGATCCACGAGACCGCGGACTTGTGGCCCTTCTTGTGCTTGCGGCTCGTGTAGAGCGTGAGTTGACTGCCTGCGGGCACGGGAACCTCCATGCAGCCGCTCGTGCGGCGAATGGCCGCCGCGCAACAGGCGGCATACGAAAAAATTCTAGCACGCACCCGTGCGGGCGCTGCCGCGCTAGAAGTTGTACTGGAAATAGATCTGGCTGAAGTTCAGGCCGGGGTCCGGCTGCTCGATGTCCGCATTCGAAATGTGCTCGAAGCGAAATCCCAACTGATAGTTGCCGTGCTCGCCGAACTGCGCGCCCACGCCCACCACGTCGGCGAACTGGAACGACGACGACATCGTGCGAAACGGCGTCTGGCGCACGTGCGAGAGGAAACGGATGCCGATGCCCGCCTCGAAAAAGGGCTTGAACCAGCCGGTATCCTTGATGATGCGAAAAACCGGCGTCAAACCGAATTCCCAGGTGTTGGCATAGATGGCGTTGGGGTCGTCGAGCTTCCAGTACGCGACGTGCGCCTCGCCCACCAGCGTGAAGTGATAGCCGCCGAAGTGCCACCATTGCAGACCCGGATCCCACACGAGGCCGAGGTCGAGCTTCTTCACGTCGTTATCCGCAACGCCCGCGCCGAACTGGATGCCGAACGTATTCTCCGCATGGGCGCTGACCGCGGCGAACGCGCAGCACGCGGCGGCCGCCCCGCTCACGATCCGGCCCCGCCAGGCCGACTTTCCTGGTCTCACGTTTGCCCCGACTCGAACGATCCGGCACGACGCGCTGGATAAAGCCTATCGACTACGGCAGTGCGAATGACAGCCAAAAGCACACATGTTCACTAATGACCGGCGCACCTATCAGTCGGGAGTGTAGCCTCGAAAAACGAAGGTGCCCGTTACCGCGCCCACACAATCCTGGCGGGAGCCAGGCATGCCCGGAGCGCATGCGCGCTTCTTGACCCATCGCTTTCTTTCTAACGACTGCATGGGATAAATGGGGAGCACCGGCCATTCTGCGGAGGAATTTCCGGCAATTGGCATAGGCCGCTGTTAGTGGCATCGCCGCTATTGCCGCGAGTGCTGCCATCGCACTGTTGAGACGTTCAATCGTGCGTTGTACCCAAATTGAGGACAGACAACGCCCAGGGCCCTCGCATAATCCGCCTAAATTGTGATCCGCGGCAAACAACAAAGGTATAACCCTTGCCCCGCTCACGTCCCGGTGCTTCGGAGGAGACCCATGAGCCCAATCCCGCAAGGGCACGCGTCGCGCGTGCCGCAATCGTGCGCGCAAGCGCAGTCCAGCCATGCAGCCGCCACCGAGCAGGTCACGCGCAAAGTCTCGCGTCATCTGCTCGGCTTCCTGTTCCTGCTGTTCGTCGTCTCGTTCCTCGACCGCATCAACATCGGCTTCGCGGGATTGACGATGATGAAGGACCTCGGCCTGTCGAGCACGCAGTTCGGCTTCGCCACCACCCTCTTCTACGTGGCTTATATCGCGTGCGGCATTCCGGGCAATCTCATGCTCGCACGCGTGGGCGCACGCCGCTGGATCAGCTTCATCATGATCGCGTGGGGCCTCGCCTCCACCGCGACGATGTTCGCCTCCAACGCCACCACGCTCTACTGGCTGCGCATGCTGGTCGGCGTGACCGAGGCGGGCTTTCTGCCCGGCATGCTGCTCTATCTCACCTGCTGGTTCCCGAGCGCGTGGCGCGCACGCGCCAACGCGCTCTTCATGATCGCCATGCCCGTGACGGCCGCGCTCGGCTCCGCGGTCTCCGGCTACATCCTCAAGCTCGACGGCCACGCAGGGCTCGCGGGCTGGCAATGGCTCTTCGTGCTCGAAGGTATGCCGGCGGCGCTGCTCGGCTGCGTGGCGTTCTTCTATCTCGACGACACGCCGCGCGCCGCGCGCTGGCTCAGCGCCGAAGAGAAAAGCACGCTCGAAGCCGCGCTGGCCGAACCGGGCGAAATGCACGCCATGCACGCAGCGCATACGACGCCCGGCACCCAGCCGACGCAGCCGCCCGGCCTCTGGCAGCAACTGCGCTCGCCCGTAGTGCTGCGTTTCGCAGCGGCGTACTTCTGCCTCGTCAACACGCTCGCGATGGTCGCCGTATGGGCGCCGCTGATCGTGAAGGGCTTCAGCGCCGGTGCGAGCAACGTGACGGTGGGCCTCGTCGCGACGATTCCGCAGCTCGTGACCATCGTCGCGATGATTGCCTGGGGCCGCCGCTCCGACCGCCTCCAGGAGCGCAAATGGCACCTCGCCGCGCCGATGCTGCTCTCCGGCCTCGGTTGCGTGCTGACCGCGCAAGGCGGCGCACCGCTCGTGCAGTTGCTGGGCGTATGCCTGGCCTCGGCGGGCTCCTATACGGCGATGTCGATCTTCTGGACCACGCCCGACCAGGCGTTCACGCCGCAGGCACGCGCGATTGGCATTGCTGTGATCAACGCGATCGGCAATATCAGTTCGGCGGCGAATCCGCTCGTAGTGGGCTGGCTCAAGGATGCGACGCACAGCTACGCCGCAGGGCTCATCTATTCCGCCGTGCTACTCGTGCTCGGGGCCGTGATCGTCGCGACGCTGCCGCTCGGACGCGAGAAGGAAGTGAAGGCCGTGCCGCGCGCGGCAGGCTGAGGGCAAACCCCGCGCGATGGCGCGGGGTGCCTGACGTGAAGCGCTGACTGTCGGCCCGCCTTGCGCGGGCCGAATCGTTTAGCGCTCCGCGCCTGCGCCGCTGCGGCGCGTCGTGAAGCCAGGCAAACGCTTCACAAAACCGGTGGCCAGCGCGGTGCCCACCAGAATCGCGGCGCACGCCTCGACCATCCCCATCGAGACGCGCTCACCGAGAAAGAGCGCGCCCCACAGAATGCCGAAGATCGGAATCACGAACGTCACCGTGATTGCGCGCGCCGGGCCGATGGCTGCGATCAGCCGGAAAAACAGCAGATACGCCACGCCCGTACACGCCACGCCAAGCCCCAGCACCGCCGCCCACGAATGCAGAGAAATGGGCGCGGCCGGCCAGGTCGCCACGGCGAACGGTGCGAGCACGAGGCTTGCGCCCGTCATCGTGCCGGCGGCCACCGTGAGCGGATCGACGCCCGTGAGGTGACGCTTCGTGTAGCTCGCGGCAACGCCGTAGAGCGCCGCCGCGACCAGTGCCGCGAGTGCGGCGAGCGCCGCGCTCGTCGACGACGCGCCATCGCCCGCGTGCGTCGAGATCTGATCCCAAACCAGCGCCAGCACGCCCGCGAAACCGATCACAAGTCCGACGACGCGCAGACCGCTCAGCCGGTCCTTGAGCCAGAAGTACGCAACCACGGCGCCCCACAGCGGCGTGGTTGCGTTGATGACGGACGTGACGCCGGCCGACAGCGTGAGCTCGGCCCATGCGAACAGACAGAAAGGCGCGGCCGAATTAAGGATGCCGACGACGAAGAGCGGCCAGGCGCGCTCGCGCAGCGAGCCGATCGCCTCACGCGCGGGACGTCGCGAGAACAGCACGATGAGCAGAAACAGCGCGCCGATGCCGACGCGCAGCGCCATCAGCGGCGCCACGCCGAAGTCGGTCACGCCGACACGGATAAACAGAAACGACCCACCCCACAGGGCGGCGAGGACGATGAGTTGCGCGAGTTCGATGGGATTCATGGTTTGAGGTGCTGGGTGAGCACGGCATTGCGCGCGCGGGAGTACGCGTATCGTAAGGCGAGTGAAGCTCGCCGTATAACGAAGGATTCTCACCGATATGTGAGAAAAATTGACAGCCGGATCTTGCGGTGTCATCGATCCGCGCGCTTGAGCCCTATTCGCACGCAATTGATCAAATCCTGCGCGCGCTCATGGTTCACGATGTCGTGCTCTGGCAAACTTGCTCGAATTTCGCAAATTTGCTAATATTTCCCGGGCATGTGGACGATTACGTACTACAGCGAAGCGACTCGGCAACAAGTCGCCAGGCTCCCAGCGGGCATTCTGGCCAGTTATCTCAGACTCGCGGCGGCGATGCAGGCCCATGGCGTCGATTTGCGCATGCCACACTCACGCGCAATGGGTAACGGACTGTTCGAGCTGAGACCCCGTGGGCCCGAAGGTATTGGGCGCGTGTTCTACTGCACCCAAGTCGGCCACCGGATCGTCGTTCTGCACTCATTCGTCAAAAAGGCGCGCGAAACGCCGGAGGCCGAATTGCGCATTGCCCGCAAACGCATGAAGGAGGTTCAAGGAAATGGCTAAGGCCAGGCCGGGTCGCGAGGCCACCGGACAATTCAAGCCGGTACCGCATGACGAGGCGTTCGTGAAGAAGATGTTGACGAACCCTGAAGTCAAAGCAGCGTACGAAGCTCTCGATGAAGAGTTCTCGGCGCTGGATGCCCTGCTCACCGCACGCAAAGAGGCCGGCCTCACCCAGGCACAGGTCGCTCAACGCATGGGCACGACAACTTCAGCCGTTTCCCGCCTGGAGGCATCGCTCGCGAGCGAGAAGCATTCGCCGTCGTTCTCTACGCTGCGCAAGTACGCTGCGGCCTGCGGCAAGAGTCTGCGGATCTCGCTCGTGTAACTTCCAGGTGGGTACGCGGAGCGTGCCACCGATTTTTCTCGCACAAAAGACAAAGCCCGCGCAATCTTTCGATTACGCGGGCTCTATTTTCTGGTCGGGGCGAGAGGATTTGAACCTCCGACCACCTGCACCCCATGCAGGTACGCTACCAGGCTGCGCTACGCCCCGAGAGCTAGAAAGTATAACAGAGGCTTTCTCTAATTAGAACCACTTCGCGAGTAAATCTTGAACAATCCGCATGACTGATTCGCATGAGCGCGAACGGCCCGTTCGAACAACCCGCATGCAGGCGTTCAGAACGACGCCTCACCGACCCAGCGCATCGAGCACATGCAGCAGCTCCTTGCGCAACTGATCGACATCAACCAGCGCCATCGTGCCTTCAACAACGGGCTCACCCGATGCTTCGGATTGCGCGCCCTCGCTGACCATCGCACCATGCGAATCAAGACGATTGCGCGCACCGTTGATCGTGAACCCCTGCTCGTAAAGCAGCTCGCGTATGCGCCTGATCAGCAAGACCTCGTGATGCTGGTAATAGCGGCGATTGCCTCGCCGCTTCACCGGCTTCAACTGCGTGAACTCCTGCTCCCAATAGCGCAGCACATGGGGCTTCACGCCACACAGTTCGCTCACCTCGCCAATGGTGAAGTAACGCTTGGCCGGTATCGGAGGCAAGACGACCTTTTCGCTTGTCGATGTCATCGCCGGGTTGCCGTCGTGGTGGTTGCGCAATTAGGCGTTGCCGCCTGGGTCCTTGTAGCCCGCTCATTCCGCTCAATCCATACACGCCCGCCATCTTGCCACCAGCGCGGGCGCGCTAACTCAAAGCGTCAACGCGGGAAGCTCGCCTCGGCGCCGCTCTCCACGAGCGCCTTCAGCTTCTGACTCGCATGGAACGTCACGACGCGGCGCGCGGCGATAGGAATCGCCTCGCCCGTCTTCGGATTGCGGCCAGGACGTTGCGGCTTGTCGCGCAACTGGAAATTGCCGAAGCCCGACAGCTTCACGCTGTCGCCGCTTTCAAGCGCGTCGCGAATCACTTCGAAGAAGGCTTCGACCATGTCCTTCGCTTCGCGCTTGTTGAGACCGACGTTGTCGAACAGCAGCTCAGCGAGTTCGGCTTTCGTCAGCGTGGGCGTGTCGTTCGTGGCGCTTGCCGACGAGGCAGGAATGTCGCGAATCATGGCGCTACGCTGTGCCGCGAGAAGGGCTTCGAAATCACTCGAGTTCATTTCGTTCATCTATCTATGAAATGGCGCGCTTCCGGTTGCAAGAACGTCTTGCAACCTCGCAAACCGGAAGCCGATGTCGGTAGGTGATGAGCCGTGGAGCTTATCCGCGCAACCGGGCGCCATGCACTCGAGCCAGGCGATCCACCAGGGACTTGATGGCCGCATCGACCGTTTCGTCCTGAAGGGTTCCGCCAGTATCTTGCAGGGTCACCCGGAAGGCAAGGCTTTTCTCGTCCGCGCCAAGTCCGGAAGTATTTGATTTTGCACGAAATTCATCGAACAACGCAACCCTCTGCACAATCCGGCAAGGCTCGTCTTGCATGCCCTTCTGGAACTCGTCGAGCAGCGCTTGCACTTCAATCTTTTGATCTACGACAAGAGCAATGTCACGACGGACAGGCGGGAATTTCGAGACGTCGCCAGGCGCTGCCAGCTCGCGCGCCATCAGCGCCTCGGCTTCAACCTCGAAGAGGATCGGTGCGTGCGGCAGATCGTACTTCTGCATCCAGCGCGGATGCAGCTCGCCGATCCAGCCCACGGCACGGCCATCGACTTCGATGCGCGCGCTACGTCCCGGATGCAGCGCAGGATGCTCGGCCTTCACGAAACGCGGCGCTTTTGCCACGCCAAGACCCGCGAACAGCGCTTCGAGATCGCCCTTCATGTCGAAGAAGTCCACGCCGCGCGTCTGCGCGCCCCACTGCTCTTCGAGCGCGGGACCGTAGGCGAGCGCACCGATCATCTTCGGTTGTGCGAAGCCTTCCACCGTCATCTCGCCTGCCTTGATCGACGGATCGTTCAGGAACACGCGGCCCGACTCGAACACGCGCACGCGGTCAGCGCGGCGGTTGAGGTTGTGGCGCAGCACGTTGATGAGGCTGCCGAACAGCGTCGTGCGCATGACCGAAAGCTGGCTTGCGATCGGGTTGAGCAGCTTCACGGGATTCGCATTGCCCGCGAAGTCCTGCTCCCACTCGGCGTCGACGAAGCTGAAGTTGATCGTCTCGGCGTAGTCGCGCGCGGCGAGCGCGTGGCGGATCGCGTGGATCGAGCGGCGCGTTTCGTTCGTCGCGCGCATTTCGCTGCGCGCAACCGGCGGCAGCGCCGGAATCTTCTCGACGCCGTAAATACGCGCGACTTCCTCGATCAGGTCTTCCTCGATCTCGATGTCGAAGCGGTACGGCGGCGGCGTCACGCTGAAGCTCTCGTCGCCCGCATTGTCAACGCTACGTTCGAACGTGAGGCCGAGGCGCGTGAAGATTTGCGCGATCTCGTCGGCGCTGATCTTCACGCCGATGATGCGGTTCGCGCGCGCGACGCGCATCTTCACCGCTTCGCGCTTGGGCACGTTCACGGTTTGATCGTCGATCGGGCCGGCTGCGCCGCCGCAGATGTCGATGATCAGTTGCGTGATGCGCTCGATGTGCTCGACGGTCGTCGACCAGTCCACGCCGCGCTCGAAACGATGGCCTGCATCGGTCGAGAAGTTGTAGCGGCGCGAGCGGCCACGAATGCTGTCCGGCCACCAGAATGCGGCTTCGAGATAGATGTTCGTGGTGTCGAGCGTCACTGCCGTGCTGTCGCCGCCCATGATGCCCGCGAGGCTTTCGATCTCGCGGTCGTCGGCGATCACGCCGACGGTTTCATCGACTTCGACGGTGTTGCCGTTGAGCAGCTTGAGCGTTTCGCCCTTCTTGCCCCAGCGCACGTCCATCGAGCCGTGGATCTTGTCGAGATCGAACACGTGCGACGGGCGGCCGAGTTCGAGCATCACGTAGTTCGAAATATCGACGAGCGCCGAGATGCTGCGCTGGCCCGAACGCTCGAGGCGCTCGACCATCCACATCGGCGTCTTCGCGTGCGCGTTCACGCCGCGAATCACGCGGCCCGAGAATCGCCCGCACAAATCGGGCGCCGAGATCTTCACGGGCAGCTTCTCATCGAGCTTGACTTCGACCTTCGGGTACACGGGCGCTTCGAGCGGCGCGCCGGTGATCGCGGCCGTTTCGCGCGCGATGCCGTACACCGAAAGGCAATCGGCCTTGTTCGGCGTGAGCTTGATTTCGAAGATGGTGTCGTCGAGATTCAGCGCTTCGCGGATGTCCTGACCGATCGGCGTGTCTTCCGGCAGGATCATCAGACCGCTATGGTCTTCCGAGAGCTTCAACTCGCGCGCCGAGCACAGCATGCCCTGGCTTTCCACGCCGCGCAGCTTCGAGAGCTTGATCGCGAAGGGCTTGCCGCCCTCTTCGGCAGGCGGCAGTTCCGCGCCCACGAGCGCCACGGGCACCTTGATGCCGGGCGCGACATTGGGCGCGCCGCACACGATTTGCAGCGTCGCGCCGGTGCCGGCATCGACCTGCGTGACGTTGAGCTTGTCCGCGTCCGGGTGCTTCACGACTTCGAGCACGCGGCCCACGACGATCTTCGTGGTGGGCGGCGCGGCCGGGCTCAGGCCTTCGACTTCGAGGCCGGCCATGGTGAGTGCGTGGGCGAGTTCATCGGTCGTGAGCTTCGGATCGACAAAGCTTCTCAGCCAGGATTCGGGGAATAGCATTTGGTTTTACGTTCCAGACAGATTGTGACCGTCGCGAAGGCGGGTTCCCGCGCACCTTTTTTCAGGTGCAGCGTCCGCCTCGCGCACTGCTAACGCGTGCGTCGCCGTTTCAGGCGAACTGACGCAGGAAGCGCAGATCGCCTTCGAAGAACAGGCGCAGGTCCTGCACGCCATAACGCAGCATCGTCAGGCGTTCGAGGCCGCTGCCGAACGCAAAGCCGATATAGCGCTCCGGGTCCAGACCCATGTTGCGGATCACGGTCGGATGCACCTGGCCCGAGCCCGAGATTTCGAGCCACTTGCCGGCGTTCTTGCCGTGCTCGAACATCATGTCGATTTCGGCCGACGGTTCCGTGAACGGGAAGTACGACGGGCGGAAACGCACCTGGATGTCGTCGCGCTCGAAGAACTTCTTGAGGAAGTCGGTGTAGACACCCTTCAGGTCTGCGAAGCTGATGTTCTCTTCGATCCACAGGCCTTCGACCTGGTTGAACATCGGCGAGTGCGTGGCGTCGCTGTCCACGCGATACGTGCGGCCCGGCACGATCACCTTGATGGGCGGCGTGTGCGCGCGCGCGTAGCGCACCTGCATCGGACTCGTGTGCGTGCGCAACAAAAGCTGACGGCCATCGGCGTCCTTGCCGTCCACGTAGAACGTGTCCTGCATGGAGCGCGCCGGATGGTTTTCCGGGCTGTTGAGCGAGGTGAAGTTGTACCAGTCGGTTTCGATCTCGGGACCGTCGGCCACGTCGAAGCCGATCGAGCCGAAGATCTGCTCGACGCGTTCCCACGTCTGCATCACGGGGTGCAGGCTACCCGTGCCCGTGCCGCGGCCCGGCAGCGTGACGTCGATCGCCTCGGCGGCGAGACGCTGGTTGAGCAGCGCGTCGGCGAGCGCCTGGCGGCGCGCGTTAAGCGCGGCTTCCACCTGCTGCTTGACGGCGTTGATGCGCGCGCCCTCGGTCTTGCGCGTTTCCGGGTCGAGCTTGCCGAGGCCCTTGAGCAGTTCGGTCAGCGCGCCGGACTTGCCGAGAAAGCGGGCCTTTTCGTTTTCAAGCGTGTTGACGTCGGGGGCGCCAGCGAACGCGCGTTGCGCGTCGGCGACAATCTGGTCCAGATCCATTGATCCCATCTTTTCAGCGTCAGAGTTTGAGACTTGGAGCCTCTCCGCGCTCGCGGCACGCCATGGTGACACCTGGCAATGACCGCGCGAAGACACTCCATGAAGCGGCGCAAGAAGCGTAATTACCAACAAAAACGGGGCTCGGTGAGGAGCCCCGTTTTTGTTGCAGCATCACCGAAACGACCGGAATGTCTGCTGCAACGAACCTGCGCAATACCTAATTCAGTGACTGAAATCAGGCAGCGACGGCGGCCTTCACCTGCTTGACGATCGCAGCAAATGCAGCCTTGTCGAACACAGCCATGTCAGCCAGAACCTTACGGTCGAGTTCGATCGAAGCCTTCTTCAGGCCGTTGATGAACACGCTGTAGGTCATGTCGTGCTGACGCACCGCCGCGTTGATACGCGTGATCCACAGTGCGCGGAACACACGCTTCTTGTTGCGGCGATCGCGGTAGGCGTACTGGCCTGCGCGCATGACCGCCTGCTTGGCGATGCGATAGACGTTATTGCGACGGCCGCGGTAACCCTTGGCCAGGTTGATGATCTTCTTGTGGCGGGCCCGTGCGGTAACCCCACGTTTGACTCGAGGCATGTTTCGCTCCTATGAGTTATCGGTTGAGGATTACGCGAACGGCAGCATTGCGCGCACGGAGTTCAGATCGGAATCATGAACGGCCGTTGCACCACGCAGATGACGCTTGTTCTTGGTGGTCTTCTTGGTCAGGATGTGACGCTTGAAGGCTTGACCGCGCTTGACGGTACCGCCCGGACGAACCACGAAGCGCTTTGCAGCGCTCTTCTTGGTCTTCATCTTCGGCATGACAGACAACTCCATTATTTGATGGACATGGGTGTGCGGTTGGCACGGTGTTCACACACCTGGCCGGGACTCCGCCCTTCGAAACCCACTCCACTTGTTTTGGCGACTGGCTGGCTTTTGAAAAACAAGCTTGCCGCCGCTTTCAGGAAAAACGCCCGTTTGCCGCACTTCACGTGCAGCGCGCGGGCGCCGTTCCGGAACCTGCTTCCCGCCTTCTCCATGCACTCACGGAAAAGACGTCTTTCAAAACTTCATTTGGCCGCCACGCAGGTCGAACCGCGCGGCACGCCGGATTACTTCTTCTTCTTCGGCGAGAGCACCATGATCATCTGGCGCCCTTCCATCTTCGGCATCTGCTCGACCTGACCGACTTCTTCGAGGTCGGTGCGCAGGCGCTCGAGCATGCGCATGCCGATTTCCTGGTGGGCCATTTCGCGGCCGCGGAAACGCAACGTGATCTTCGTCTTGTCGCCGTCATCGAGGAAGCGGATCAGATTGCGCAGCTTGACGTTGTAATCGCCGTCGTCGGTACCCGGGCGGAACTTGACTTCCTTGACCTGGATGACCTTCTGCTTAAGCTTGGCTTCGTGCTGCTTCTTCGATTCCTGGTACTTGAACTTGCCGTAGTCCATCAAGCGGCACACGGGCGGCACCGCCTGGGGGGCAATTTCAACCAGATCGACGTCCTGCTGTTCCGACATGCGGAACGCATCGGCCAGCTTTACGATGCCGAGCGGCTCGTTCTCGATTCCGACGAGACGCACCTCGGGTGCAGTGATTTCACCGTTGATGCGATGCGACTTATCCGTAGCGATGTTACGTTTCCTCTAAAAATTAAAAAAACGAGCCGCGCTGCCGCAGTGGCTTACTTGAACGTCTTGACGTCTTCCGCAAGACGCGCAGTAAAGGCTTCGACGGGCATGACACCCAGATCGACGCCGCCACGGGCACGCACGGCTACCGTTTGTGCTTCACGCTCCTTGTCGCCGACGACAAGCAGGTACGGGACCTTCTCAAGCGTGTGCTCGCGTATTTTATAGCTAATTTTCTCGTTGCGCAAATCGGCCGTCACTCTAAGCCCTTGTTTTTGCAACGATTGGGCCACATTCGCGGCGTATTCGGCCTGATTTCCCGCGATATTCATCACAACGGCCTGCACCGGAGCGAGCCACGGCGGCATCGCGCCGGCATGGTGCTCGATCAGAATGCCGAGAAAACGCTCCATCGAACCGAGGATGGCGCGGTGCAGCATGATCGGGCGGCGGCGGCTGTTGTCCTCGGCCACGTACTCGGCGCCAAGGCGCTCCGGCAGCACCATGTCGAGCTGCAACGTGCCGCACTGCCACGAGCGGCCAAGCGCGTCCTTGATGTGGTACTCGACCTTCGGGCCGTAGAAGGCGCCCTCGCCCGGCAACTCTTCCCATTGCAGACCGCAGGCCGTGAGCGCCTCGCGCAGACCCTGCTCGGCGCGATCCCACGTCTCATCCGTCCCCGCGCGCGAATCCGGGCGCAGCGAGAGCTTGATGTCGATGTGATCGAACCCGAAATCCTTGTAGATGCTCATCGCCAGCGTGTTGAAGGCGATCGACTCGCTGATGATCTGGTCTTCGGTACAGAAGATGTGAGCATCGTCCTGAACGAAGCCGCGCACGCGCATGAGGCCGTGCAGCGCGCCAGACGCCTCGTTGCGGTGGCACGAACCGAATTCCGCGTAACGCAGGGGCAGATCGCGGTACGAGCGCAGGCCGTGGTTGAACACCTGGACGTGGCCCGGGCAGTTCATCGGCTTGATCGCGTAGTCGCGCTTTTCCGACTCCGTCGTGAACATGTTTTCACGATAGTTCTGCCAGTGACCCGACGCTTCCCAGAGCGAGCGGTCCATGATCATCGGCGTCTTGATCTCGTCGTAGCCGGCCACGCGCAGACGGCCGCGCATGTATTGCTCGACCTGCTGCCAGAGCGTCCAGCCCTTCGGGTGCCAGAACACCATGCCCGGCGACTCGTCCTGCATGTGGAACAGGTCGAGTTGCTTGCCAAGCTTGCGGTGGTCGCGCTTTTCGGCCTCTTCGAGCATGTGCAGGTACTGATCCTGGTCTTCCTTCTTCGTCCAGGCCGTGCCGTAAATGCGCTGAAGCTGCTCGTTCTTCGCGTCGCCGCGCCAGTAGGCGCCTGCGACCTTCATCAGCTTGAAGACCTTGAGCTTGCCCGTGGACGGCACGTGCGGGCCGCGGCACAGATCCGTGAAGCCACCATGCGAGTACAGCTTGATTTCTTCCGCGCCCGGAATCGACTCGATGATCTCGGCCTTGTACTTCTCGCCGATGCTCTTGAAGTAGTCGACCGCCTCACCGCGCGTCACGACACGGCGCGACACCGGCTCGTCCTTCTTCGCGAGTTCCTGCATGCGGTTTTCGATCTTTTCGAGATCTTCGGGCGTGAAGGGACGGTTGTAGGCGAAGTCGTAGTAGAAGCCGTTGTCGATGACCGGCCCGATGGTGACCTGCGCTTCGGGAAACAGCTCCTTGACCGCGTACGCCAGCAAGTGCGCCGTGGAGTGACGGATGATGTCGAGACCGTCGGCGTCCTTGTCCGTGACGATGGCGAGCGATGCGTCGCGATCGATCAGCGTCGACGTATCGACCAGTTCGCCGTCGAGCTTGCCGCCCAGCGCCGCCTTGGCGAGACCGGGACCGATCGAAGCCGCCACTTCGGCGACCGTGACGGGATGATCGTACTGTCGAACCGAACCGTCGGGCAGACGTATCGCAACCATTCTTTTCTCCAAAAGTGCCATGCGGGCACGTCGAATTTCTTGTGAGGACAGACCCGCGCAGAATCTCGCGGCGAAAAAAAAATGCGGCCCCGCTTTCGAGGGGCCGCATTCACTTTTCAAACCAGACAGCAGAGGCGAAAGAGGTCCTCGACTAGCGTCGCTCCGAAGTTGTTTCGGTAAACGTTCGCGGTGTCATAACCGTATTCGCCTTTTGGCGCTTCCTTTAAGGATCCAGCGCTTACTGCTCACTGCATTTTTAAGCTCCCGGCAGCCTGCACCAGGAACCCGATTTCGTTGGTAGGCTCGATTGGACTCGAACCAACGACCCCCACCATGTCAAGGTGGTGCTCTAACCAGCTGAGCTACGAGCCTGAAGAAGAAAGATTATATGAAGTGTTCACAGACTTGGCAAGTCTTTTTTGCAGCGCGGCAATGAAAAGCCGCCCTAGCCCCTGCGCGACGCACGCAACACGCCAACCACCTCGCCCAGCAGCACGCAGGCGCGCTGGATTTGCGCGGAGTTCGACACTTCGACCGTGAACTGCATGAATGCCGCATTGCGGCGCGATTGCGTCTTCACGCCGATCACGTTCATCTTCTCGCGCGCGAACACTTCGGAGATGTCGCGCAGCAAGCCCTGGCGGTCGGTGGCCTCGATCGAGATATCGACGGGATAGACCGACTGGCCGCGCCCGCCCATCACGTCGGCGGACCACGTGGTGTGCAGCACGCGCTCGGGCGCGCGGCTCGCCATGCGCAGGAAGGTCGGGCAGTCGCTGCGATGGATCGACATGCCCTTGCCGCGCGTGACGAAACCGCTGATGTCGTCGGGCGGCGCGGGGCGGCAGCAGCGCGCGAGCTGCGTGAGCAGCGCGTCCACGCCCACCACCAGCACGCCCGACGACCCGCCGTGCGCCACGTTCGCGCCGCTCGCGCGCTTGGTGAGTTGCTCGGGCGTCTCCTCTTCGGGCTCGGCCGGGGGCGCGTCGTGCAGCGCGTGCTCGACGTTGCGCAGACTGAACTCTTCCTTGCCGACCACGCTGAACAGATCGTCGGTCGACTTGAAGCCGAGCTTCGCCGCGAGCTGATCGAGATTGACGGACGTGCGGCCCTCACGCTGCAACGTCTTTTCCACCATCGCGCGGCCGTTGGCGATATTTTCCTGCGCCTCGATCGAGTTGAACCACGCGCGCACCTTCTGGCGCGCGCGCGGGCTATGCAGATAGCCGAGCTGCGGATTGAGCCAGTCGCGCGAAGGTCCGCCCTCCTTCACCGAGACGATTTCGACCGTCTGGCCGTTGCGAAGCTGCGTGTTGAGCGGCACCATCGCGCCGTCCACGCGCGCCCCGCGGCAGCGGTGGCCGAGCTCGCTGTGCAGGTGGTAGGCGAAGTCGAGCGGCGTCGCGCCCTGCGGCAGCGCGATCACGCGCGCCTGGGGCGTCAGGACGTAGATGTGGTCGTCGTCGAGCGTGGCCTGGCGCAACTGCTCCCACGGCTGGCGCCCGTCCGACACGTCGTCCTTCCAGGCGAGCAACTGGCGCAGCCATGCGATCTTCTCGTCGTAGCTGCTGCTCGCGCTGAACTGCCCGCCATAGCCCTTCGAGCCGGCTTCCTTGTAGCGCCAGTGCGCGGCCACGCCGTATTCGGCAAATTGATGCATCTCCTGCGTGCGGATCTGCACTTCGAACGCGCGACCGTCGTCGCCGACCACCACCGTGTGCAGCGAGCGGTAACCGTTGGCCTTGGGGCGCGAGATATAGTCATCGAATTCCCGCGGCACCGGCTGCCAGAGGTTGTGCACGATGCCGAGCACCGTGTAGCAATCCTTGATGTCGGGCACGATCACGCGAAACGCGCGCACGTCGTAAAGCTCGGAGAAGTCGATCTCCTTGCCGCGCATCTTCTTCCAGATGCTGTAGATGTGCTTGGGCCGCCCGCTCACTTCGGCCGGGATGTGCGCCGCCGCGAGTTCCTGTTGCAGCCGCGCGATCGCCTCGGACACATAGCTCTCGCGCTCCACGCGCTTTTCGTCGAGCAGCTTCGCGATGCGCTTGTAGGTGACCGGCTCCTGGAAGCGGAACGCCAGGTCTTCGAGCTCCCACTTCAGTTGCCAGATGCCGAGGCGGTTGGCGAGCGGCGCATAGATTTCGAGCGTCTCGTGCGCGATTTCCGGCGCCGGCGTGACTTTCGCCGCCGCGTAGTAGCGCAGCGACTGCAAGCGCGACGCCAGCCGGATCAGCACCACGCGAATGTCCTGCGCGAACGCCAGCAGCATTTTGCGCAGCGACTCGACCTGCGCGCGCCGCGCCGCCTGGGCGTCGCGCCCTTCGCGCCCCGACTCCGGCATGGCCTGCTGCGCCGCGCGCAGGCTCACGCTGCCAAGCCGCAAGAGCTTGCGCACGTCGAACACGAGCTTCGCGACCTCCGCGCCGAAGCGCGCCTCGAGCATGGCTTCCGGATCGTCCAGATGCGGCGCGAGATTGAAGAGCGCCGCGGCGAGCACCGCGGGCGGGTCGACGTTGAGCCGGCCCATGATGGACGCCGTGCCCTGCGCGTGCTCGATGAGCGGCTCGCCGGTGGACAGGCGTGCGTCGCCCGCGTGCTCGCGCACAAACGCAAGCGCGTCGTCGAGCGACGGCAGCGCAACGGAATCGGCGGGAAGCGCGGGAGCGGGAGGTACGGTGTCGCTACTCATGAGGCGATGCCCGCCGGCAAACCGGACGGGCGACAACGGAACGGATCAAATAAACAGAGAGTCTGCGCGGGTTGCGTGGATCGCGCCGGAGCGCACTCAATCGCGCTGCGCGGCCACCACGACGATCTCGACCAGACACTCCGGATTCGCGAGCTTGGCTTCCACCGTCGCGCGCGGCGGCGTCGCGCCCTGCGCGACCCACTTGTCCCACTCGGCATTCATGCCGGGGAAATCCTTCATCTCGGCGATATAGATCTGCACCGAGAGCAGCAGCGACTTGTCGCTGTTCGCTTCGCCCAGCAGGCGGTCGATGTGGCCGAGCACTTCGCGCGTCTGGCCGGCGATGTCCTGCTTCGTGTCCTCGGCGATCTGGCCCGCGAGGTAGACGGTGCCGTTGTGGATAGCGGTTTCCGAAAGACGCGGGCCAACGTGGTGACGAATGACTGCCATGAAAATTCCTGTCTGGGAGTGGAAAACGCGGGCCGGTGCAACCCGGTACGCACGAACGCCCACCGGTTACACGCCGACCAATCTCATATTATGACCCGCGAAGGGCCTCGCCGTCGAAGAAACGGCGCGCGATCGCAATCTGGTCCGCCGAGAGGAACGCGGGTGCGTGCCCCACGCCTTCGATTTCGACGCTCGACACGTTGCGCCCCGTTTCGACCATCTTCGCGACCGTTTCGCGCGAAAGCAGGTCCGAAAGCGCGCCGCGCACGACCAGCACCGGCCCTTCGAACGCCGCAAGCGAGCGCCACAGGAACTTCTCGCCCTCCTCGCTCTGTTCCGGCGTGAGTGTCTTGAAGGGCTCCGCAACGCGCGGGTCATAGCGATAGCGCCACTGGCCCTCCACCTCGTGCAGCAACGGCGTATTGATCTCGCGCCAGTCCTCGGCGCTCAGCGGGCCAAACGAGGCCGCGAGCAGCGCCGCATTGTCGATGCCTTCCTGAAGCGTGGCGAAACGCTCGTCGCGCCCGACATACTGGCCGATGCGCTCGAGCGACGAAGGCTCGATATGCGGACCGACATCGTTGAGCAGCAAGCGGCGAATGGGCGCGCCCGGCAACCCCGCGAGCGCCATGCCGATCAGGCCGCCCATTGAGGTGCCGAACCAGTCCACCTGCTCCGCGCCCGTGCGCGCGATCAGCGTGACCATGTCCGACACGTACTGCGCGACGCCATAACCGCGCGCATCGAGCAGCCAGGACGACAACCCGCGCCCGGCCACGTCCGGACACACGACACGATACTCGCCCGCCATCGCGGCGGCGAAACGGTCGAAGTCGCGGCCCGAGCGCGTGAGCCCGTGCACGCACACGAGCACGCGCGGATTGGCGGGGTCGCCCCATTCCGTGTACGCGATGCGGTGCAGGCCCGTGGGGCTGATGCACTGGACGGACTGCTGGCGCGGCGCGGCGGTCGATTCGGTCATCGCAGGATCCTCGCTGAAAGGCGCTTCAAGGCGTTCGGCCGATTGTAAACGGCTTTGCCCCGCGGCATGGGCGGCATAGCCGCACGCGAAAATCTCGCAGAAGGACTGGCGGCCGGAGTCGAAGCGCCGCCTGGCCGCGCTTCGACCGGCGCGCCTTCGGCCATCCGGCCTATGCCGTCCGGCCGAGGTTTCAAGCGAGCGTGCTCGCGCAACAATTCAGGCACCGCAAATGAAACGGGCGGGACCGAAGTCCCGCCCGCCGCGAATCATGCCAATGCAACGACGCTTACTTCACCGCGCTCACATCGAGCGGCGCGCCGGTCTTCGCCTGGATCTCGTCCACCGTCACACCCGGTGCGAGCTCGGTCACCTTCAGACCGGCGTCGCTCACTTCCATCACGCCGAGGTCGGTAATGATCAGGTCGACGACGCCCACGCCCGTGAGCGGCAGCGAGCACGCTTCGAGAATCTTGTGCTGGTCGCCCTTGGCCACATGCTCCATCAGCACGACCACGCGACCTACGCCCGCCACGAGGTCCATCGCGCCGCCCATGCCCTTGATCATCTTGCCGGGGATCATCCAGTTGGCGAGGTCGCCCTTCTCGCTCACCTGCATCGCACCAAGAATGGCGAGGTTGATATGGCCGCCGCGAATCATCGCGAACGAGTCCGCCGACGAGAAAATCGACGAGCCCGGCAGCGTCGTCACCGTCTGCTTGCCGGCGTTGATCATGTCGGCGTCCACTTCGTCCTCGGTCGGGAACGGGCCGATGCCGAGCAGGCCGTTTTCCGACTGAAGCCACACTTCCATGCCGGTGGGCACATGGTTGGCCACGAGCGTCGGCAGGCCGATGCCGAGGTTCACGTAGAAGCCGTCCTGAAGTTCTTTCGCCGCGCGGGCGGCCATTTCGTCACGATTCCATGCCATGGTCGGTCTCCTTCCTCAGTTGCCCGCAGGGTTGCCCGACGCTGCGCGCACGGTGCGTTGTTCGATGCGTTTTTCCGGGTGCGCGTTGAGCACGATGCGCTGCACGAAGATGCCCGGCGTATGGATCGTGTCCGGATCGAGTTCGCCGTTCTCGACGATCTCCTCCACTTCCACGACCGTGATCTTGCCCGCCATCGCGCACATCGGGTTGAAGTTGCGCGCCGTGCGGCGATAGACCAGGTTGCCCGACTTGTCGGCCTTCCAGGCCTTCACGAGCGCCACGTCGGCGGTGAGCGAATGCTCCATGACGTAGTGCTTGTCGCCGAACTGGCGCGTTTCCTTACCTTCGGCGATCAGCGTGCCGTAGCCGGTGTTCGTGAAGAACGCCGGAATGCCCGCGCCGCCCGCGCGCAGCTTTTCCGCCAGCGTGCCCTGCGGCGTGAATTCGAGCTCGAGTTCGCCCGAGAGGTACTGGCGCTCGAATTCCTTGTTCTCGCCCACGTAGGACGAGATCATCTTCTTGATCTGGCGCGTTTCCAGCAGCAGGCCAAGGCCGAAGCCGTCCACGCCCGCGTTATTGCTGATGCAGGTAATGCCCTTCACGCCCGTCTCGCGCAGGGCGCCGATCAGTGCTTCGGGAATGCCGCACAGCCCGAAACCGCCGACCGCGAATGTCTGGCCGTCCTTGACGATGCCCTCGAGCGCGGCTGCCGCGCTTTTGTAGACCTTGTTCATCAGTGTGTCCCTTCCTCGAATGGAAATTCGCCAATCCGGTTTGGCGCGCGGACGTCTGGCGCGCCCGGATGTTCAATTCTAGTCATGCCCCGGTGGCGTTGCCGTGAAGCCGGCCGCCCGGGCAATCCGTGCGCGCGGACTGAAAAACCACCGCGCGCCCGGCCCTCCGATGGGTGCAAAGCGTACGCTGGCAGCCTGTTGCGGCACAATACGCAAAACTACATAAAGCGATACCCGCATCGCCTGCCATGCCCTCTCCAATCGAACCCGCAGAACGCTCCGCCCTCGACTATCAGACCGCGTTCCATCTCGCGCCCATCGGCCTCGTGCTTTCGCGCGAACGCACGATCATGGACTGCAACGACCAGGTCGCCGCCATCTTCCGCTGCCCGCGCGAAGCGCTGATCGGCCAGTCGTTCCAGGTGCTCTACCCTTCGGCGGACGAGTTCGAGCGCATCGGCGCGCGCATCCCGCCCATCATGACCGCCCAAGGCAGCTACGCCGACGACCGCATCATGAAGCGCGCCGACGGCGAACTCTTCTGGTGTCATGTGACGGGGCGCTCGATCGACCGCGCAGCGCCCCACGCGGCGGGCGTCTGGACTTTCGAGGACCTGAGCGCGACGCGCCGGGTGGCGGTCGAACTCACGCCGCGCGAGCGCGAAATCGCCGCGCAGCTCGTCACGGGCAAGACCAGCAAGCAGATTGGGCGGATTCTGGCGATCAGCTCGCGCACCGTGGATGTGTACCGCGCGCGGCTCATGCGCAAGTACGACACCGGCAACGCCACCGAATTGCTTCAGCGGCTGCTCGGCCAGTGAATGCGCGTTTTCCCGGCCAAGCAGGCGCGCGAAAAAGCGGCCGGGCGGCCTGCTGGCGCACGGCCTGCGGGCTCAGCCCACGCGCCCGGACTTGACGAGCCCCGCGTGCTCGATCGTCGCGCGCAGCGTGTCGGGAATCGGCACCGATTTGCCGGCCGCGTAGTCGACCCATACACAGCGGGCGTTGCCACGCGCGTAGAGCGTGTCCGGCTCGTCGGCGCGGCGCAGCTCGAAACCGGTGTCGAAGCTGCTGCGGCCGGGCTGCCCCACGGTCATCGTGCAGACGATGTCCCCTGGGTAATGGAGCTGCTTGAGGAATTCCATCGAAGCGTTGACGATCACGGGCCCTTGATCGGCGCCGCCCTCGGCCACGACGCCCAGATGCTCGAACCAGGAAATCCGCACCTGCTCCATGTAGCGGAAATAGACCGTGTTGTTCACGTGTCCGAACGCGTCCATGTCGCCCCAGCGGATCGGCATGGTCATTTCAAATACCGGGTGGTAATCACTCATTGCACTTCAACTTCTGTAGGTTCGAGAAAACAAATTGCCGGCAACGGCCGGGCTCGCCGGCGCTCAGGCGAGCCCGAAACCGTCGTCGGCGGTGATGATTGCGCCGTTCATGAAGGCCGATTCGTCGGCGGCGAGCAGCAGCAGCAGGCCGTCCAGGTCCTCGGGCTTGCCCACGCGGTGGCGCGGCAGCATCGAAACGAGCTTCTGCCCCTGCTCGGTCGACCAGTGATGGTGGTTGAGCTCCGTGTCGATGTAGCCGGGGCAGATCGCGTTCACGTTGATGCCGTGGCGGCCCCATTCGAGCGCCATCGACTTCGTCATGTGCACGACCGCGGCCTTGCTGATCGCATAGAGGCCGATCTGCGGCAGCACGCGCAAGCCCGCCACCGAGGCGATGTTGATGATCCGGTACGCTGGTTTCGTACTGCCGCCGTTGCCGCGCATCATCATGCGTTTGGCAACCTCCTGGGCCACGAAGAAAGCGCCGCGCGTGTTGGTGTCGAACACGTATTCGAAGTCGGCGGGCGTCACGTCCGCGAGCTTTTGCGTCGTCGACACCCCCGAATTGTTGACGAGGATGTCGATCGTCCCCGCCTCGGTTTCCGCGTGCGCCACCGCCGAGCGGATGCTCTGATAGTCGGTCACGTCGAGCGAGACGACATGCGCGGCGCCCCCGCTGGCTTCGATTTCGGCGCGCAGCTCCTTCAGGCGCTCCACGCGGCGGCTCGCCAGCACGACCTTTGCGCCCGCCTGCGAGAGCACCTGGGCAAAGCGCTTGCCAAGCCCGCTGGAAGCCCCCGTGATCAGCGCAACCTTGCCTTCCAGATTGATCGAACGGCCCATTTCCGGTTCCTGTTCAGAGGTGAAAAAGCGCCAGAACGCAGCGTTGTACGCACGTCAAATCGGGGGTCACGGAATAGCACGATCGTGCTAATGTTAGCCCGTTGGGTTGCGGCACGGGGAACGTTACCCGACAATACGAACCCGAAAAAAGCATTCTAATGGCAAGAGGAGCATAGATGACCCCCGCAAGTCTTTTGGAGCAGTACGGTCCACGCGAGTCGATGGAATACGACGTGGTGATCGTGGGCGGCGGCCCGGCCGGGCTTTCCGCCGCAATCCGCCTGAAACAGCTGGCCGCAGAGAAAGGCGCCGAAATTGGCGTGTGCGTGCTGGAAAAAGGCTCGGAAATCGGGGCGCACATCCTCTCCGGCGCGGTCATGGATCCGCGCGCGCTCAATGAACTCATTCCCGACTGGAAAGAACAGGGCGCGCCGCTGAACGTGCCCGTAACCGAGGACAAGTTCCTTTTTCTTTCTGAAACGGGGGCTAAATCTGTGCCGAACTGGGCACTCCCCGACAACTTCAAGAATCACGGCAACTACGTCATCAGCCTCGCGAACGTCACGCGCTGGCTGGGCCAGCAGGCCGA
>NZ_QEOB01000025.1:0-120595 GCF_003096875.1 Paraburkholderia unamae | reverse complement strand
TGACGTAGTTGCCGTGATTCTTGAAGTTGTCGGGGAGTGCCCAGTTCGGCACGCCCTTCGCGCCCGTTTCCGTGAGGAAAAGGAACTTGTCTTCGGTCACGGGCACATTCAGCGGCGCGCCCTGTTCTTTCCAGTCAGGAATCAACTCGTTCAAGGCGCGCGGATCCATGACCGCGCCGGAGAGGATATGCGCCCCGATTTCCGAGCCTTTTTCCAGCACGCACACGCCAATTTCGGCGCCTTTCTCCGCGGCCAGTTGCTTCAGGCGGATCGCGGCGGAAAGCCCGGCCGGGCCGCCCCCCACGATCACCACGTCGTACTCCATCGACTCGCGAGGGCCGTACTGCGCAATCCAATCTTCCGACGACATATCCTCGTCCTTCCTTGCTTGTTCAGCGCCTTGTGGCGCCCTGTCAAAACTGCACTTCGCTCAGCGCGAGCACGCCTGCATCACCCTTCGCGGCCAGGATCGACGTTTCGAGGCCGCCTGCCTGCGCGAGAATGTGCTCGCCGTAGAACTGCGCGATCGCGATCTTCGCGCCGTGGAACTCGGGATCGTTCGCGAGTTCGCGCTGCGAGACGAGCATGGCACGCGCCATTTGCCAGCCGCACAGCACGATGCCCGCGAGCTTGAGATACGGCACGCTGCCGGCGAACACCGCGTTCGGATCGCGCTTGACGTTCGCCAGCACGTAGTCGACGACATTCGAAAGCGCGCTCGCGCCTTTCTCCAGTTGCGTGCGCAACGATGCCGCCGCCGCGCCGCCCGCCTGACCGAGTTCCTCGGCAGTCCTCTGGATCTCGCCGATCAGGGCCTTCGCGACCGCGCCGCCGTCGCGCACCGTCTTGCGGCCGATCAGGTCGTTCGCCTGGATCGCCGTGGTGCCTTCGTAGATGGCGAGAATCCGCGCGTCGCGGTAGAACTGCGCCGCGCCCGTCTCCTCGATGAAGCCCATGCCGCCATGCACCTGCACGCCAAGGCTCGCCACGTCGTTGACCATCTCCGTGCTCCAGCCCTTCACGATCGGCACGAGGAATTCATAGATGGCGAGGTTGCGCGCGCGCACGTCGGCGTCGGCGTGGTAGTGCGCGTTGTCGCTGTACGCCGCCGCGACATAGGCGAGCGAACGGGCGCCTTCAGTCAGCGCGCGCATCGTGCCGAGCATGCGGCGCACGTCGGGGTGGTGAATGATGGTGGCCGACTGCTTGAGCGAACCGTCGACGGGGCGGCTCTGCACGCGCTCCTTCGCGTAGGCCACGGCCTTCTGGTAGGCGGCCTCGGCCACGCCCACGCCCTGCATGCCCACGCCGAAGCGCGCCGCGTTCATCATGATGAACATGTATTCGAGGCCGCGATTCTCTTCGCCCACCAGGTAGCCGACCGCGCCGCCCTTGTCGCCGTATTGCAGCACGGCGGTCGGGCTCGCCTTGATGCCGAGCTTGTGCTCGATCGAGACGCACTCGACGTCGTTGCGCGCGCCGAGCGAACCGTCATCATTCACGAGGAACTTCGGTACGACGAAAAGCGAAATGCCCTTCACGCCTTCGGGCGCGTTCGGCGTGCGCGCCAGCACGAGGTGGACGATGTTTTCGGCCATATCGTGCTCGCCCCACGTGATGAAGATCTTCGTGCCGAAGACCTTGTACGTGCCGTCGCCCTGCGGCTCGGCGCGCGTGCGCACGAGCGCGAGATCGGAGCCCGCCTGCGGCTCGGTGAGGTTCATCGTGCCGGTCCAGTCGCCCGAGATGAGCTTGGGCACATAGCGCGACTTCAATTCGTCGCTGCCTGCCGTGAGCAGCGCCTCGATGGCGCCGTCGGTGAGCAGCGGGCACAGCGCGAACGACAGGTTCGCCGCGTTGAGCATTTCGATGCAAGGCGTGGCGATCAGCTTGGGCAGCGCCTGGCCGCCGAATTCGGACGGGTGCTGCAAGCCCTGCCAGCCGCCTTCCACGTACTGGCGAAACGCCTGCGCGAAGCCCGGCGTGGCCGTGACCTTGCCGTTGGCGAGCGCGCTCGGGGCGCGGTCGCCCTCCACGTTCAGCGGGGCGATGACTTCGCCGGACAGCTTCGCGCATTCTTCGACCACCGCCTGCGCGGTGTCAAAACCGGCGTCTTCGAAACCCGGCAGGGTTGCGACGGCGTCGATGCCGGCCAGTTCTTTCAGCACGAACAGCATGTCCTTGACGGGGGCGGTATAGCTCATGATCTCTTCCACTCAAACAGGGATAACAAGACGCCGCCCGGCCAGGAGGTGCAAATGTGGCCACCATGCGGCAATACAGCACGGATCGTAGCGTCAAACGGCTGCCTCGCCACTGGCGAAACCGGACCACATGGTGACAATTCTGGCCACGCTATCGGCGGTTGTGCCCACCCGTCATGGGTGGGCGTCCCCACTTCGCGCTCAGCCGCGGCGCCGGTAGGTGCCGGGCGTGCTGCCGGTCCAGTGGCGAAAGGCGCGATGAAAGGCGCTCGGATCGTCGAACCCCAGATCCCCGCCGATGGCGGCGATGGTGTCCTGGGTGTCGGTCAGGCGCTGGATCGCCACGTCGCGGCGCAAATCGTCCTTGAGCACCTGGAAGGAGGTGTCTTCCGCCGAGAGCCGGCGGCAGAGCGTGCGTACCGAGCAGTGCAGGCTTTGCGCCGCCTGCTCGATGGTCGGCAGGTCGGGCAGTTGCGCGGCCAGGTACTGGCGCACGTTGTGGCTCACGAGCTGCTCGCTGAACGACTCGAAGATCCAGTCGCCCGGCGAGCGCGCGAGAAACGCGCGCAGGTTGCGCTTGCTCTGCCGGATCGGCATGTCGAGATAGTCGGCGCTGAAGCGCATCAGCGTGGCCTCGCGGCCAAAGCGTACCGGCCCCGAGAAGAAGTAACGGTGATCGAGCGCGTGCGCCGGCTGCTCGCAGGCGAAATCCACCTGCAAGAGCGCGATGCGCTGGCCGATGAGCCAGGACGACACACCGTGCGCCAGCTTGAGCATCAATTCCTGGCCGAGCGGACCGATCGCGCCGTACGCCGGGTTGGCGCGCAGCGCGACTTGCGCAACGAGCCCCTGGCGGCGCGATTCGAGCCGGAAATCGTCGAGCACGATATGGAAGAACTGATCGAAGCGATGCAGCGCGGTTTCGAGGTTGCGCGCGTCGAGCAGGCTCAGGCAGAGGAATTTGAGCGTGCCGCTGCGAAACGGCCGGCTGAAGATGCCGGGCATTTCGTCGTCGAGCTCGATGGCGAGCGTGCGATAGAGCGTGGAGAACTGCTCCTCCGTCACGCGCCCGCCGGGCTTGGCGAGCAGTTCCAGCGCGATGCCGGCCTCGTTGAGGTAGCGGCGGATCACGGCGGGCTGAGCGTGCGCACCGGCGAGAAAGCCGTTGACGAGGGAGATGGGAACGGTGGCGCTGGGCGATGGCATGCGATGGCGACGTGAGGCGGCTCGAACAGGGCGGTCGGCGTATTGGCGCGCACGCGCCATTCAACACGGCCCGCCCGCCATTCTAGAACGGCCGCGCGCATCGCGCCCCAAAGTCCGCATTCAGGCCGCGCCGCCCTGCCCGCGCGCCTGCGCGAATGCGGCGAACCACGCAAGACTCTCGGGGTTCGCCATGGTGTCGGGATTGGCGATTTTCTCCAGCGGCTGTCCAAGCAGGAGGCGCTTGATCGGCACCTCCATCTTCTTGCCCGAGAGCGTGCGCGGCACCGCCTGCACCTGATGGATCTCGTCGGGCACGTGGCGCGCCGAGAGCGCTTCGCGCACGCGCGCGCGAATGCGCTGCGCGAGCGCATCGTCCAGCTCGACGCCGGGGCGCAGCACCACGAAGAGCGGCATCGACGAGGCGCGCCCGAGGTACTCCAGATCGACCACGAGGCTGTCGAGCACTTCGGGCAGCGACTCCACCGCGCGATACAGCTCGCTCGTGCCCATGCGGATGCCGTGGCGGTTGATAGTCGCGTCCGAGCGGCCGTAGATGACCGCGCCGCCCGTGGGCGTGATGCGCAGCCAGTCGCCGTGGCGCCAGATGCCGGGGTACATGTCGAAATAGCTCTCACGGTAGCGCCGGTTCTGCTCGTCGCGCCAGAAGTAGAGCGGCATGGACGGCATGGGCGCGGTGCAGACCAGTTCGCCCACTTCGTCGATGCGCCCGCGCCCCGCTTCGTCGAACGCCTCGACGCGCGCGCCGAGGCACCGGCACTGCATCTCGCCGGGATACACGGGCAAGGTCGGCACGCCCGCGAGAAAGCAGCCTGCGAAGTCGGTGCCGCCCGAGATCGCATCGATCCATACGGGGCCTACGTGCTCCAGAATCCACACGTAGGCCTCGGGCGGCAGCGGCGAGCCGGTGGAGCCCACCGCGCGCAGGCGCGAGAGATCCGCCGCCGCGCGCGGCTCGACACCCGCCTTCAGGCAGCCCTGGAAATACGCGGCCCCGGCGCCGAAAAACGTCACACCGGTTTCGCCCGCGAAGCGCCAAAGCGCCTGCGCGTCGGGCCAGGCGGGATTGCCGTCGTAGAGACACAGCGTCGCGCCCGCGAGCAGCCCGGCCATCTGGCAGTTCCACATGATCCAGTTTGTGCTCGCGTACCAGTGGAAGCGGTCGCCGGGGTGCAGATCGAGATGCAGCGCGGTGAGCTTCACGTGCTCCACCACCACGCCGCCATGCGAATGCACGATAGCCTTGGGCATGCCCGTCGTGCCCGACGAATAGACGATCCACAGAGGATGATCGAACGGCACGCTCTCGATTTGCAGCGGTGCGTCGCCGGCAACCGCGTCGCGCCACGCCGTGGCGCGCGGGTATTCGCTTGCGCTCGCCTCGGGGTCGAGTTGCGCGACGAACAGGAGCTGCTCCACGCTCGGCAATTCGCGCAGCAGATGGTGAATCAGTTCGCGCCGGTCGTGCGGCTTGCCGCCGTAGCGATAGCCGTCAGCCGCGATCAGCACCTTCGGCTCGATCTGGCGGAAGCGGTCGAGCACCGCGAGCGGTCCCATGTCGGGCGAGCAGACCGACCAGATCGCGCCCACGCTCGCCGTGGCGAGAAAGGCCACCACGGTCTCGGGCGTGTTCGGCATGAAGGCCGCGACGCGGTCGCCGCGCGCGACGCCAAGGCGCCGCAATGTCGCCGCGCAGGCCGCGACCTGGCGGCGCAACTCGGCCCAGCTCGTTTCGCGCGTGCGCCCCGCCAAGGCCCCGCTCTCGCTGCGCGAAACGATCGCGGGCGAGGCGTCGCTCGCGAGGCGCAGCGCCTGCTCGACGTAATTGAGCTCGACGCCCGGGAACCAGCGCGCGCCGGGCATGGCGGCGTCGGCGAGCGCTGCGCCGCGCGGCTGCCGCGAGGGAATCTGCGCCCAGTCCCACAGCGCGCACCAGAAGCCGTTGACGTCCTCGACCGACCAGCGCCATAGCGCGTCGTAGTCGTCGAACGCCAGGCCGCGCGCCTCGGCCAGCCATGTCGTGAACTCAGTGATGCGCGCCGACTCGATCTGCTGCGGCGTGGGCGTCCAGGCGGGTGCGCTTTCTGGCACGGTTTCGTTCATCTCGATGCGAAGGCTCTGGTGAATTTGTCTGAGCCTATGGTGCCGGAGCCGGCGCGCATCGAACAATTAAGGGAAACCAGTGGAACGCGCGCGGCGCTACCCCCGCATGAGCGCGGCCTGCGGTTCGCCCATGCCCGCCTTGTCGGCGAGGCGGATCAGCTCGGCGAACGAGCGCGCCCGCATTTTCTCCATCACGCGCGCACGGTGGATCTTCACGGTGCTTTCGGCCGTGCCGAGCACGCCCGCCACCTGTTTGTTGAGGAGTCCCGTGACGACGAGCGCCATCACCTCGCGCTCGCGCGGCGTGAGCATGCCGACGCAGGCGTGGATCTGTTCGAGCTCCTCGCGCTGCGCGCAGGCGCTGGCCGAAAGCGCCAGTGCACGCGCGACGGCCGGCAGGAGCCGCGCCTCGTCGAGCGGCTTGACGAGGAAATCGGTTGCGCCATGTTTCATGGCGTCGACCGTCGAGAGAATGTCGCCGTCACCGCTCACGAACACCACGGGCAAGGTCGCGCGCAGGCGCTCCTGCACGGCTAGCCCGCTGCCATCGGGCAAATGCAGGTCGAGCACGAGACAGGCCGGGCCGCAATCCAGGTCGGCCTCGCTCAGGAACGAAGCGCCGTCCGGCCAGGTTTGCACGCAATAGCCCGCGACATGAAGGAGACGCGCGAGCGCGCGCCGCACACTCTCGTCGTCGTCGACCACGAACACCATGCCAGACTCGCTCATCAGCGCACCCGCGCGGCCGTTGCGTGCGCTTCGCGTTCGAGCGGCAGCGACACATGGAAGGTCGCCCCGCGCGCGGCATTGTTCTCGGCCCATAGCCGCCCGCCGTGCAGCGTCACGATATTGCGGCTAATGGGGAGGCCAAGGCCGAGCCCCTGCGGCTTCGAGGTGAAAAACGGCGTGAATACGGCGTCGAGCGGTTGCGTGGCGATGCCCTCGCCGCGATCGCTCACCGACACGCGCACCGTTTGCGGCCCTTCGCCGCTCACCCGCGCCGTCACGAGCCGATCGTCTGCCGTACACGCCTCAACCGCGTCGAGCGCGTTCATCATCAGATTGAGCACGACTTGCTGCAACTGCACGCGATCGCCATGCACGACATGCGGGCCGCCTTCGATCTCGACAGCCACGCGCACGTTGCGCTGCGCGGCGTCGCCATGCACGAGCGCCGCCACGTCGCGCACCAGTTGGCCGAGTTCCTGCGGCTGCATGTCGAGTTGGCCCTTTTTCACGAGCGCGCGGATACGGCTGACGATGCCGGCCGCGCGCAAGCCGTCGGCGGCAATGTCCGCTAACGTCTCGCGCAACTCGTCGCGATCGATGGTTTCGTTCTCCAGATAATGTTGCGCCGCCTGCACGTTGCTCAGTATCGCCGTGAGCGGTTGATTGATTTCATGGGCGAGCGAGCCTGCCAGTTCGCCAAGCGTCGACACGCGCAGCAAATGGGCGACCTCCGGCTGCGGCGGCAAGTCGAACGGTGTGGGCGGCGGCACGGTCTCGCGCGGCTTCGCCCGGCCCTTGCGCGGGCGGCTCGCGGTCTTTTCGGCACGCTTTTCAGTGTGCTTTTCGAGGCGCTTATCGGCGCACTTTTCGCCGCTTGCCTGCGAAAAGCCGTTATTGCCCGCATTCGCGCCGATGTCCTGCTGACGGCTCGCGGATTCCATCACATTGTGATTTTTTGCAGTATTTTGAATAAACGGCGGAATTGAAACCCTTTTCGGTCGAATACTATCTCGCGAATTAATGGAATATCCGCGTCGCTGGAATAGCGCGAAATCATTCCTGAACAACCAGAACGCTGTCGCGAGCGCGAGAAGTTGCGCAATGCAACATCCCGGCATATCGATACTCATGACGTGCATCTCCGATTTGCCGCATTATTCGCCGCGTTCACGGGCCCCGCGCCGGTGCGGCGCGCCCGCGATATGCCTCGGCGGGATCTCCAGGCACCAAGGTTTGCATAGGGATAGCGATTTGCCAAAACGTCGCGATCCCGTCCGGTTCAAGCGCTGACTGCCACGACATGATTGTAAGCAATTTGCGCGGGAAAGCTTATTCGGTGCGCAATGCTGTAATGCCGCACTTGCGCGGCATATTGTCGTACGCAATTCGCATAACGCCGCATGAAAGATGACATGCAATGGCGGCGCTTAATCCCGAAGATGCCGCCAATTCAGGATCCCTATCGGACTAAAGTCTTATTGTCAGATTGTGCGCCCCCTAGCAGATTATTCGAGTAGCAGCGCGGGCACTTTTTTCGCATGCGATATCCGCGCTGTCGATACGCCGCAAGCTCACGGGTTGGCGCGTCACACGAAAGTTGCGCCGAGGCCAGTTCGTAATGGAGATCGCCCATGTCCGATTCCGCATCGCCTCGTCCTGCCGCCGCGCCCGACAGCGCAGCCGCGCCGGCCACCGCCACCAAGCTGCGGCTCGGCGCGCTCACCGCCCTCGTCGTGGGGTCGATGGTGGGCGGCGGCATCTTCTCCCTGCCGCAGAACATGGCGGTCAGCGCCGACGCCGGCGCCGTGCTGATCGGCTGGGCAATCACCGCGGTCGGCATGCTCATGCTGGCGTTCGTGTTCCAGACGCTGGCGCTGCGCAAGCCCGAACTCGACGGCGGGGTGTACGCCTTCGCCAAGGCCGGCTTCGGCGACTATATGGGTTTCGGCTCGGCGTGGGGATACTGGATCAGCGCGTGGCTCGGCAACGTCGGCTACTTCGTTCTCCTTTTCAGTACGCTCGGCTACTTCTTCCCGGTCTTCGGCGAGGGCAACACGCCGATTGCAATCATCTGTTCGTCGGTGCTACTCTGGGCGCTGCACTTCCTCGTGCTGCGCGGCATCAAGGAAGCGGCGTTCGTCAACCAGATCACCACCGTGGCGAAGATGGTCCCGCTTTGCCTCTTCATCATCCTCTGCGCATTTGCGTTCCGCTCGGGCATCTTCACGACCGACTTCTGGGGGCAAATGAATCCCAAGCTCGGCAGCGTGACCAACCAGGTCCGCAACATGATGCTCGTGACGGTGTGGGTGTTCATCGGCATCGAAGGCGCGAGCATCTTCTCCGCGCGCGCCGAGAAACGTAGCGATGTCGGCAAGGCGACGGTCATCGGCTTCGTGGGCGTGCTGCTCCTGCTCGTGCTCGTGAACGTGCTCTCGCTGGGCGTGCTCACGCAACCTCAACTCGCCGCCTTGCAGAACCCCTCGATGGCGGGCGTGCTGGAGCGCGTGGTGGGCCATTGGGGCGCGATTCTGATCAGCGTGGGTCTCGTGGTGTCGCTTGCCGGCGCGCTGCTCTCGTGGGTGCTGCTGTGCGCCGAGATCATCTTCTCGGCCGCGCGCGACCACACCATGCCGAGCTTCCTGCGCAAGGAGAATGCGAAGCAGGTGCCGGCCAATGCGCTGTGGCTCACGAACGGCATGATCCAGTTGTTCCTCATCATCACGCTGTTTTCGAAGGGCACGTATCTCTCCCTCATCTATCTCGCGACGTCGATGATCCTGCTGCCCTACTTCTGGTCGGCGGCTTACGCACTCCTGCTCACGCTGCGCGGCGAGACCTATGAGAAGGACAGCCGCGAGCGCAGCAAGGATCTGATCATTGCGCTGATCGCCGTGATCTACGCCGTCTGGCTCATCTATGCGGGCGGCCTCAAGTATGTGCTGCTCTCCGCGCTGCTCTATGCGCCTGGCGTGGTGCTGTTCGCGCGCGCGAAACGCGAGATCGGCCAGCCCGTGTTCACGACCATCGAGAAGTTCGTCTTCGCCGCAGTGCTGCTCGGTGCGCTGGTGGCGGCTTTCGGCCTGTACAAGGGCTTTCTCACCCTCTGATTCGAGGAGTCACATATGAGTACGGACACTGTCGCCTTCGGCGTCAACTCCGAGGCGGGCAAGCTGCGCAAAGTCATGGTGTGCGCACCGGGCCTCGCGCATCAACGCCTCACGCCCAGCAACTGCGACGAGCTTCTCTACGACGACGTCATCTGGGTCAGTCAGGCGAAGCGCGACCACTTCGACTTCGTGACGAAAATGCGCGAGCGTGGCGTGGACGTCCTCGAGATGCACAATCTGCTCACGGAAACGGTGCAGAACCCGGAAGCGCTCAAGTACATCCTCGATCGCAAGGTTCGCCCCGAAACCGTGGGCGTGTCGCTCGCGGGCGAGGTGACTAGCTGGCTCCAGGGGCTCGAACCGCGCAAAGTCGCGGAATTCCTGATTGGCGGCGTGGTGGCCGAAGATATTCCGGACACCGATCAAAGCAAGATCCTCAAGGAATTCCGCCGCTATCTGGGCTATTCGAGCTTCGTGCTCGCGCCGCTACCCAACAGCACCTTCACGCGCGACACCACCTGCTGGATCTACAACGGCGTCACGCTCAACCCGATGTACTGGCCAGCGCGCCGCCAGGAAACGCTGCTCACGACGGCCATCTATCGCTATCACCCGGAATTCGCCGGCAAGGACTTCCAGGTGTGGTACGGCGACCCCGACGAGGACCACGGCGCGGCCACGCTGGAAGGCGGCGACGTGATGCCGATCGGCAACGGCGTCGTGCTGGTGGGCATGGGCGAGCGCACGAGCCGCCAGGCCATCGGTCGGCTCGCGCAAAACCTCTTCGCCAAGGGCGGCGCCGAGCGCGTGATCGTCGCGGGCTTGCCGAAGTCTCGCGCCGCCATGCACCTCGACACGGTGTTCAGCTTCTGCGACCGCGACCTCGTGACGATCTTCCCCGAAGTGGTGGGCGAGATCGTGCCGTTCTCGATCCGCCCCGACGACAAGAGCCCGTCGAAGCTCGAACTACGCCGCGAGGAAAAACCCTTCGTGGACGTCGTGGCCGAAGCGCTGGGCTTGAAGAGTCTGCGCATTGTCGAGACCGGCGGCAACGCGTTCGCGGCCGAGCGCGAACAGTGGGACGACGGCAACAACGTGGTGTGCGTGGAACCGGGCGTCGTGATCGGCTACGACCGCAACACCTACACGAATACGCTGCTGCGCAAGGCGGGCGTCGAAGTCATCACGATCACGGCGAGCGAACTGGGCCGCGGGCGCGGCGGCGGTCACTGCATGACCTGCCCGATCGTACGCGACGCGGTGGAGTATTGAGCCGCCGAGGCCTGAACATTCGCACTTAAGCGCATTCAAGCGCACTCAAGCGCATTCACCTGATTTCGCAACGGAGAACCGACATGGCTTTCAACCTGCGCAACCGCAGCCTGCTCAGCCTCATGCACCACAACACCCGCGAACTACGCTATCTGCTCGACCTCTCGCGCGACCTCAAGCGCGCCAAGTACACGGGCACGGAGCAGCAGCATCTCAAGGGTGTGAACATTGCCCTCATCTTCGAAAAGACGTCCACGCGCACGCGTTGCGCGTTCGAAGTCGCGGCCTATGACCAGGGCGCGAACGTCACCTATATCGACCCGAACTCCTCGCAGATCGGCCACAAGGAAAGCATGAAGGACACGGCGCGCGTGCTCGGGCGCATGTACGACGCGATCGAGTATCGCGGCTTCAAGCAGGAGATCGTCGAAGAACTCGCGAAATTCGCCGGCGTGCCTGTGTTCAACGGTCTCACCGACGAATACCACCCCACGCAGATGCTCGCCGACGTGCTCACCATGCGCGAGCATTCGGACAAGCCGCTCACGCAGATCAGCTATGCGTACCTCGGTGACGCGCGCAACAACATGGGCAACTCGCTGCTGCTGATCGGCGCGAAGCTCGGCATGGACGTGCGCATCGCGGCGCCGAAATCGCTGTGGCCGCACGACGATCTCGTGGCGGATTGCAAGAAGTTCGCCGAGGAAAGCGGCGCACGCATCCTGCTCACCGAAGACCCGAAGGCCGCGGTCAACGGCGTGGATTTCGTGCATACCGACGTGTGGGTTTCCATGGGCGAGCCGGTGGAAGCCTGGGGCGAGCGAATCAAGCTGCTGCTGCCCTACCAGGTGAACATGGCGCTCATGAAGGCGAGCGGCAGCGCGCAAACGCGCTTCATGCACTGTCTGCCCGCCTTCCACAACAGCGAGACCGTGGTGGGCAAGCAGATCGCCGACAAGTATCCGGAGCTCAAGGGCGGCATCGAGGTCACGGAAGAAGTGTTCGAGTCGCCGCTGAATCTCGCTTTCGAGCAGGCGGAAAACCGCATGCACACGATCAAGGCGATCCTCGTTTCGACGCTCGCCGACATTTGAGCCGCACGGCTTGACGGGGCGCGCGCACCGCGCGGCCGGGCTTCAAACCCGGTCGCCTCGCGCGTGCTCCGCTTCAACGACACGCATAACCTCGGGAGTACACCATGCGAATCGTGATTGCGCTTGGCGGCAACGCGCTGCTGCGTCGCGGCGAGCCGATGACGGCGGAAAACCAGCGCGAGAACGTGCGCCTTGCGGCCACCCAGATCTCGCAGATCGCACAGGGAAACGAACTCGTGATCGCTCACGGCAACGGGCCGCAGGTGGGCCTGCTCGCGCTTCAGGGCGAAGCCTACAAGGACGTGCCGGGCTACCCGCTGGACGTGCTGGGCGCCCAAACCGAAGGCATGATCGGCTACATGATCGAGCAGGAGCTGGGCAACCTGCTGCCGTATGAGGTGCCTTTCGCGACCATCCTCACCCAGGTCGAAGTGGACGCGAACGATCCGGCGTTCCAGCATCCGACCAAGCCGATCGGCCCGGTCTACACAAAGGAGCAGGCGGAGACGCTCGCCGCCGAGCGCGGCTGGAGCATTGCCCCGGACGGCGACAAGTTCCGCCGCGTGGTGGCAAGCCCGAGACCCAAGCACATCTTCGAGATCCGCCCGGTGAAATGGCTGCTGGAGCGCGGCACGATCGTGATCTGCGCGGGCGGCGGCGGCATTCCGACGCTCTATGGCGAAGGCCACAAGCTGGGCGGCGTGGAGGCCGTGATCGACAAGGACCTCTGCTCGGCGTTGCTCGCACAGGAGCTGGAAGCCGACGTGCTGATCATTGCGACCGACGTGAACGCGACCTATATCGACTGGGGCAAGCCGACGCAAAAGGCCATTGCGAGCGCGCATCCCGACGAGTTGGAGAAGCTGGGATTCGCGGCCGGATCGATGGGTCCGAAAGTGATGGCGGCCGCCGAGTTCGCGCGCAACACCGGCAAAGATGCGGTGATTGGCGCGCTGGCCGACATCGTGGCGATCACCCAGGGCAAGGCGGGCACGCGCGTGAGCACCGCAAAGCCCGGTTTGGTTTTCTATTAGGCCTGTTGCCTGACTGAGTGAGGCAAACTGAATGAGGCTAACTGAGTGACGCTAACTGAGTGAGGGTAACTGAGCGAGCCTGACTGCGTAATCAGGGCGCGCGCCTGCGGCAAAACCGGCTGCGGCGCGCGCGGTTGTTTGACGCGCTTCCAGGACGCTCCCTACTCTTCGCGCGCCGGCGGCATAACCTGCGCGCTGATCGTGCGCTCCCGCCAGAACAAATTGTGGATGCGGCTCTGCAAGCGGCGCAGGCCCTCTTCGCTCGCGCTGTGAAACGTGAGCAATGCGGCGGGACGCCCCGCGCCTTCAATGCGCTCGATGGCGTCGAACGGCGGAAAGCCGT
Organism: Paraburkholderia unamae; assembly: GCF_003096875.1. Taxonomy (NCBI): domain Bacteria; kingdom Pseudomonadati; phylum Pseudomonadota; class Betaproteobacteria; order Burkholderiales; family Burkholderiaceae; genus Paraburkholderia; species Paraburkholderia unamae. The sequence continues at coordinate 107,482 of NZ_QEOB01000025.1, read as the reverse complement.
AGCGCTCCAGAAACTCGTTGATTTCAGCGTCCGAGACGTGTTCGTCGATATTTCCCAACAGCAGGTCGGCCATGGTCTACCCCTAGTGTGCGTTCATTCGTGATGATAGTGTGGATTGGCCCGGTGTGACGACAAACCGCGTGAATCCGCGCGTGCCGTCGCAAAACCCGCGCCGGACCTCGCCTCAACCCGCGGGCACGATGCCCAGCGCCGCTTGCACGGCATGAATGAAGTGCGCGCCGTCGAAGGGCTTGTGCAGGTACGAAACAGCGCCGGATGCATAGGCCTCGTCGCGCACGCCGGCTTCGTCGCGCGCGGTGATGACGATTACCGGCATCCCCGTATGCGCGATGCGCCGTTGAACCGCCAGGCCGCTCAAGCCGGGCAACTGCACGTCGAGCACGGCGCAGCCCGGTTGCGGCCCATATGCGCCGGACTGTGCAGACTGCGCTGCGAGCAGGCCGAGCGCGCCCAGAAAGTCCTCGCCGCTACGAAAGATCCGCGCGCCGATGCCTGCCGTGCGCAACAGGCGTTGCAGCGCGCGGCCGACCGATTCGTCGTCGTCCACCACGGCCACCCACGGTTGGGCATCGAGCATGTTCGCGCATTCCTTGTTTCGCAGCCCAGGCCCGCGTGCGGGCCCAGGCGCGGGCGATCAGACGGTATCCGGCACGTACCGGTAGGGGTAGCCCGGGTCCACATAACCCTGAGCCTTCTGCCGGGCGGGCAACACGATCTTTTCGCGCGGCAGCGGCTCGTACGGAATGCTGCTCAGCAGATGATTGATGACGTTCAGGCGCGCCCGTTTCTTGTCGTCGGATCGGACTACGAACCATGGCGATTCCGGCGTATCCGTCATGTCGAACATTTCGTCGCGCGCGCGTGAGTAGTCGTACCAGCGCCGATACGATTCGAGGTCCATGGGCGAGAGCTTCCAGATCTTGCGCGGGTCGTTGATGCGCGACTCGAGACGCCGGGTTTGCTCTTTCTGGCTCACTTCGAGCCAGTATTTGATGAGGATCGTGCCCGAGTCGATGATGGCGCGCTCGATGAGCGGCACGCCGCGCAGAAACTCGTGCGCCTGCTGCTCCGTGCAGAAGCCCATCACGCGCTCCACGCCCGCGCGGTTATACCAGCTACGGTCGAACACGACGATTTCGCCGGCGGCGGGCAGATGCGGCAGGTAGCGCTGGAAGTACATCTGCGATTTTTCGCGCTCGGTGGGCGCCGGCAGCGCGAACACGCGGAACACGCGCGGACTCACGCGCTCGGTGAGCGCCTTGATGGTGCCGCCCTTGCCCGCGCCGTCGCGCCCCTCGAACAAGATGCACACGCGCTTGCGATTCTTGACGACCCATTCCTGCAAGCGGACGAGTTCGCCATGCAGCCGCGTCAGTTCCTTTTGGTACGCTTTCTCGCTGAGTTTTTCGACCGGCTCTTCTGTGTGCTCAGCTTTCACTTCCTGTTTTTTTGCCATGGAGTCGCTCCACGCGAAATTCGCCTCCCACGAGGCGGATCCATCCACTATGGTGGGCGAAAATTGATCGCGCAATAGGACTTTGGGCTAAGCCCGGATTGCGTTGACATCGAACAGGTGAGCGCGCCTCGAATACGCGCCTCAATCGTGTGCGTAATTGAACTCCGGCATGGCCTTGAGCTGGGCCTTGTCCGCCTGTAGCACGATCTGCCGGCTGCTGATGCGCAGATCGTTGAACGGTACGGCCACGAGATGCTTGCCCATGCCGAGAAAGCCGCCTACCGAGAGAATCGCGAAGGCGCCGTCGTTGGGCGATTCGAGCACGATGTCGTCGATCGCGCCGATCTTGCTGCCGCTGTTGTCGTACACCTCCGAGCCCACGAGCTTCGAGGCGCGAAAGCCGGTGCCCGACTGAACCGTCGCCATACGCTGCACTGCGATGTTTTGCGGCGCGCCCTGGGCCAGCGCCAAGGTGAAGAACCCCGGCCCGCAACCCAGGGCGACAGCGAGCGCCACAGCATGACGCGAAAGCAGGCGGCGCAAATCAAGCGGGCGTTGCGATTGTGTCGTCATGGTATCCCCTCCCTCCTGCGAATTCGCGATGGATACCGGACCATTGCAAACGCTATGCCCGGCGGCGTCCCTGGCCCCGCTCAGGCAGGCGTTGCCCAATGGTCGAGGAGCGGCCCGTGTTCGCCATCAAGCGGATCGCGTGCGGGAAACGGCAGCGCCTGCATGGCGCGCAGTTCCGCGGCCGTGAGCGCGTCGCGCCGGATGTCCCACTGCTGCCCGCGTGGATAGCCGCCCGCTACGTGAAATCCGCCGGCCAGCGAAAGCAGGCAATGCCCCGTGCCGGCAGGCAGCAGCAACGCGTCGCCCGCGTGCACGCGCAGCACGCGTCCGCCCGGCCCGCCGAGAATCAGCTCGGCCGTGCCCGCGTACACGCCCAGCACCTCGTGCGCCGTGGAGTGGAAATGGTGATAGTCGAATACGCCGTCCAACCATTGGACCGGCCATTCGTTCGCCTCGAAGCGCTCGGTGAATGTCCGCGCGAGATCCTGCGTGCCCGGCGCGAGCGCGCGTCGATAGACGACCACGGGAAGCCGCGCGTTGTTCGGCACCCAACCGTGCGGGCCGAGATGGAACGCTTCCACGCCGCCTGCGTGCTCAGGCGCACGGCGTTCGGCCGGCTTGCGAGATTGACGCGGCGTGTTGAATGAATGAAATTCGTCATGTTTGTGCATCGTCACTGCCCCTTCGCATCGCCGCGCCCGACGCGCCGTGTGCGGTCGTCGCTTTCGTCGCGCTCGTTGCGCCGCTCGCCGGTCGCTTCGCGTGATGCGGTTTATGGTTCGCGGAATGTGTCGTTCGCGTGGTTTGTCCACGCTTGCCGGCAGGCACGCCTTGCTCGACACCGTGGCTCGGCGCGGGATAAACGCCGTTGGCCTTGGCGCCGCTCGATTCCGTTGTCGGCGCCGTGGTGGGACGATCCGCGCCGCTATTGTCCTGCGCGTGCGCGGTGCCCACGCCTGCGAACGCCGAAGCGCCGGCAAGGAAAGCCATCCTCAACGCGGTGTGCAGATTCATCGGCCATCCTCCTTGCGGCTTGTGGCGCGTAAATGGACTTCACATGCCTCACGCAGCAACCTGCGTACCGGGCCGCCGCGCACGCGTGAATCGCAGGAAAATCGATTCGCGATCCCAGGTAACGCCAGGTAACTGAAAGGCGACTGAAGCGCCTGCGGCGGCGCCCGCCGGGAAAAGCGCCAGATGGACGATGCCACGCGGCACAGTGCTTGCTGTAACGGATGCATACGGATGCGCGCGTGCGCCGAATATCCGGCGCACGCTTCGCGCAACCTGGAGAGGTCCATGCTTTCGAACCCGCTGAGTTCCCCTCGCCCGCCACTCGCTGCATGCCTGCTACGCCGCACGCCCGAGGCGCATCTGCCAACGGAGGAGCCCAACGACCCGCACCGCCCGCCGCCTCCACCCCGGGTGCCGGACAGCGAACCGCCCCCGGTGCCCGCGGGCGACCCGCCGCCCGAGGCACCGCCCGAGCGCCTGCGCTAGCGGGCCGGTTTAGCGCCTGGGCGGCTCCTCTTCGTCGGGCAAATCGAGGTCGTCGAAATTGTCCGCGAGCGGGTACGAATCGATACGATCGGGCAGCACGTCGCCGTCCGGCGCGAGCAAGGCGTCGCCATCGGCGGCGAGACGCTCACCCGTGCCCGTGCGATCCGTGTCGCTTTGCGCCTCGGTCTTGCCCTCTTCGAGCGCGTGATTGTCGAGTTCGCTGTCGCTGTCGCGGTCGAAGTCGTGGCGCTTCGCGCCGCGCGTATCGCTGCCCGTGTCCGACGCGTCGCCGGGGCCGAGCGAATCGATGTCGTGTCCGGGTGGGCCGGCTTGCGGCAGGTCGTCGTTGTCGGGGTCGAGCGTGCTGGTCATCGTGTCCTCCTTGTCGGGGATTGTCGATGCCCTTTCCCAGCAGATCGCGTGCCGCGGCACGTTTGCCTAACGCTCCGAACCGCCGTGCGGCGGCAGCGCGAAACCCGCATTGCGGGCGGCTTGCAGTTCGCCGCGCGAGCAGCCGAGCAACGCCTTGATCTGGTCCGGGTCGGCAGGCTTCGTGATGTGCCAGTCAAAGCCTGCCGCGATCGTCTTGCGCCGGTCCTCGTCCTGCCCCCAGCCCGTGAGCGCCACCACCACCATATCCCGCGCCTGCGGCATCGCACGCAGCGCGCGCGCCACTTCGTAGCCGCTCAGGTCCGGCATGCCGAGGTCGAGCAGCACGGCCTGCGGCTCGAACGCGCGGGCGAGCGCCAACGCGGCCTCGCCCGCATGCGCCACGCGCACGTCGTGGCCCGCGATCGAGAGCAGCATGGCGAGGCTTTCGGCCGCGTCGCGATTGTCGTCGACCACAAGCACGCGCCGCACGGCGCGCGCGATCAAAGTGCTCTCCTTCGCCGCGCCGCGCTCGGGCGTAGTGGGCACGACGATCGGCAACGAAACCACGAACTCGCTGCCAAGTTGAATACCGTCGCTCGATGCGCGGATCGTGCCGCCGTGCAGTTCCACGAGCCCTTTCGAGAGCGCGAGACCAACGCCGAGGCCACCTTCCGCACGCGACGAACCCGCGTCGATCTGCGCGAACATCGCAAAGAGCCGCTCATGCGCGTCGGGTGGCAAGCCAATGCCGTTGTCCTTCACCGAGAGTTCGACGAGCGCCCCCTCCACGCCCACAGTCACCTCGATGCGGCCGCCCGGATCGGTGTACTTGCCCGCGTTGTTCAGCAGGTTCGAGATCACCTGCGCGAGGCGCAGCGGGTCGGCGTCGACGAGCACGTCGGCGTTCGGCGCGTGCACGAAGAGTTGATGGCGCTTGCGCTCGAGTAGCGGCCGCGACGCTTCCACGGCCGTGCGCACCACGCCGCCGAGTCCCACCACGTCGCGGCGCAGATCGAGCTTGCCGCAGGTGATGCGCGCGAGGTCGAGCAGATCGTCGAGGAGTCCTGACATGTGACCGACCTGACGCCGGATCACGTCGATGGCCCACCTGAGCTGCTCGGGCGTGAGCAGCGCCGAATCGAGAATGGCGGCAGCGCTGCGGATCGGCGCGAGCGGGTTGCGCAGTTCGTGCGAGAGCGTGGCGAGAAACTGGTCCTTCTGGTGATCGGCCTCTTCGAGCTGGCGGCGCACGCGCACCTGCGCGGAGATGTTGCGCAAATAGCAGACCAGTCCGAAGCGGTTCTCGGGCAGCGGCGTGCGATGCACCTCCCACTCGTAGCACTCGGTGACATCGCTGTCGCGCCGCGTCTCCATGCGCTCGGGCGTGTGATGCGGCGCGCCCGTCGCCAGCGTGCGGCGAAAGATCGCCACGATCTCGTCCGCGTACGCATCGCTCCACACGCGGCGCATTACCGCGCCGATGTCCTGGCCGATCAGGTCCGGTTCGCCGCCGAGCAGCGGTTGCGCCGCCGGGTTCACCTGACGAATGCGCAGGTCCTGATCGACGAGATAGACGCCGAGCGGCGCCTCGTTCAACAGCGTCTCGAATTGGGCCGTGCGCAGACGCAGCGCCTCCTGGTCGCGCTTGCGTCCGGTGACGTCGGACATCAGCACGGCGGCGCCCTGTGCGGCTGCGGCCGGATAGATGCGCGTTTCGAACCAGCGTTCGCGCGTCGGGCCATGCGTCTCGCACTGGTGGGCTGCACGCGTGCGCAAGGCGTCGAGCAGGGTTTCGGCAAAACCGTTGTGCGCGAGCTCCGGACACACGTCGAAGAGAGGCTGGCCAAGGACCTGCGCAGCGGGCAGCCCCGCCATCTCGAGAAAACGTGGATTGACGAGCGTGATGCGCGCGGATTCGTCGACAAGGAAGAACGGATCCTGAAGGCTCGATAGCGCGAGTTCGAGCAACTGTTCGTTGGCGCGGCGGATCTGCGTGCGTTCGAGCAGCGAGCCCACGCGCGCGCTCAACTCGCGCGCCGGAAACGGCTTGACGAGGTAGTCGTCGGCGCCGGCGTCGAGGCCGTCGATGCGCGCCTCCTCGCCCGCGCGCGCGGAAAGCAGGATGAACGGCACGTCGCGCAGCGCGCTGTCGCGGCGCACGGCGGCGAGCAGGCCGAAGCCGTCGAGGCGCGGCATCATCACGTCGGAGAGGATCAAGTCGGGCGTCGCGCGGCGTGCGGCTTCGAGCGCGGCAACGCCGTCGGCGGCGACTTCGACGCGGTACGCCGGCGCGAGCAGCGAGCCGACATAGGCGCGCATGTCGGCGTTGTCGTCCACGAGCAGCACGCGCGCGCCGAAGGTGCCCGCGAAGCGCCGGTCGCGCAGCGTGGGCGTCCATGTGCCCGCGACGAGGCCGCCGTCCGCGCCTTCGTGCTCGCCGCCATTGCGATCGCTCGCGCTCGCCGGGGCGCGGGCCTCATCTTCTTCGGCCTCGCCCTGCGCGGCCAGGCCGAGCCAGCCCGCCGCCTCGTCGGCGAAGACGCCCGCCGGGTTCGGCGCGGCATGCTCCGGCGCGCGCCCGCGAATGCGCTCGGGCGGCAGATGCGCGCTGCCCGTGGGCACGCGCACCGTGAAGCGCGAGCCGCGCCCCAGTTCGCTCGCGGCCTCGATCGTCCCGCCGTGCAGCTTGACGAGTTCCTGCACGAGTGCGAGCCCGATGCCCGAACCTTCCTGCGAGCGCCCGTGGGTGCCCTCCACGCGGTGAAAGCGCTCGAAAATGCGGCCCATTTCGTGCGCGGGAATGCCATTGCCCGTGTCTTCGACTGTCAGCACGGCATGCCCGCGCTCGCGCGCAAGCCGCACCTCGATATGCCCCGTCAACGTGAACTTGAAGGCGTTGGAGATCAGATTGAGGACGATCTTTTCCCACATCTGCCGGTCGACGAACACCGGCTCGTCGAGACTGCACTGCACGCGCAGCGCGAGGCCGGCGCGCTCGATGGCCGAGCGGAAATGGCTCGCGGCGGCCTGGGTGAGGCGCGCGAGTTCCGTCGGTTCGAAGCAGACGTCGATACGCCCCGCTTCGATGCGCGCGAAATCGAGCAGCGAATTGACGAGCCGCAGCAGACGGTGGCCGCTGCGCCGCGCAAGCCGCAGCAAAGCCAGGCGCTCGCCGCGCGGCTCGCTTTCCACGAGGTCTTCGAGTGGCGAGAGCATCAGCATGAGCGGCGTGCGCAACTCATGGCTCACGTTCGAGAAAAACGCCGTCTTGGCGCGGTCGAGCGCGGCAAGCTGCTCGGCGCGCTCGCGCTCGCTCTCGAAGGCCCGTACGCCTTCCAGCGTGCTGCCCGCTTGCGTGGCAATCAGTTCGAAAAAGCGCCGGTAATCGTCGTCGAGGGCGAGGCGCGGACTCACGCCCGCGACGAGATAGCCGAATGGCGCGTCGCTCGCGTGCGGGCCCTGGCGCATGAGCGGCACGATCACGGCGCGGCTCGCGGGCTCGGGCCACGCGGACAGCGCGGGCAGCATGTCGTCCAGTGCCTCGGCCACGACGAGCGCACGCGTGCGCGCCGCTTCGCGCATGGCCTCGGCCAGCGCGCTTGCGTGCGCCGCGTCGGCCGGGAGATTCGCGGCCAGCGGGTGCGTGGAGCCCGCGCAGCGCGCGAACGCGGCGCCCGGCTCCTGCGCGCCTGCGCCCGCGAGATAGAGCGCGACGAACGGCAGGTCGCGGCGATTCTCGCCGAGCACGGCGAGCATCTCCTCGCAAGCAAGGGCCGTCGTCTGCACATGGCGCGCCGCGCCGGAAAGCTGCGCCACCGTGGCGAGCCGCCGCTCGGAGAGCACGCGCCGGGTGTCCTCGGTCACGACGCACAACATGCCTTCCACGCGGCCGCTGTCGCCGTGCGCCGGGCTGTACGAAAAGGTGTGCCAGGTTTCTTCCTTGAAGCCGTTGCGCTCCAGAATCAGCAGCAGGTTTTCGTCCCAGGTCGCCTCGCCCGTGCTCAGGACGTACTCGATGCGCGAGCCCGCCTCCTGCCAGACCTCGGCCCAAACCTCGCGTGCGGGCGCGCCGATGAAGCGCTGCTTGACCCCGAGCGTCGGCCGGTAGGCGTCGTTGCAAAGGAAGGTCAGCTCGGGCCCCCAGGCGAGCCACATTGCGTAGCGCGAGCCGAGCATGAGCCGCACGACGGTTTGCAGACTGCGCGACCACGACGCGGCGTTGCCCAGCGGCGTCGCGGACCAGTCGAAGTCACGCACCATCTCGGCCATGCCGGGCGGCGCCTGTGCGGTCGCGGGTGCGGACATGGACACCACCGTCGACGCGGCCTGCAAAGAGGCGTGGACGTTCTCGTTCGGTTCAGCGGTCATCGGTAGTGCGCTCCCGTAGTGCGCTCCCGCAGCGGCTTGTGGTCGGCGTCCTGCCTTCGCGCCCTCTGGAGGGGCGCACCCCTGGCGCATTTTGCGCGCCCGGCCGGGCGCGCGGGGGCATGCATGTGCGCTTTCGCGCCGCGTGTCACGTCAGACGAATGCGCTCAACCTGCGGACTGGAGCCGATGCAGCAGGGCCGACTTCACCTCGGGCCATTCGTCCTCGATGATGCTAAAGCGCACCGAGTCGCGCTTGCGGCCGTCCGGCATGATGCGCTCGCGGCGCACCACGCCCTCTTCCTTCGCGCCCAGCCGCAGGATGGCGGCGCGCGATTTCGCGTTGAGCACGTCGGTCGTGAATTGCACGCGCACGCAGTCGAGCGTCTCGAACGCGTAGCGCAGCATGAGGAATTTGGCCTCGGTGTTGGCGACCGTGCGCTGCGCCGACGCGGCGAGCCACGTGGAGCCGATCTCCAGCTTGCGGTTCACGCGGTCCACTTTCCAGAAGCGCGTGCTGCCCACCACCCGGCCGCTCTCGCGCAGCCGGATCGTGAACGGGATCACAGTGCCCGCCTGCGCGCCCGCGAGCGCGGCGGCGATCCAGGCTTCGACGGTTTCAGGCCCCGGCACGACCGTGACCTTGAGGTTCCAGAGTTCGCCGTCCGACGCGGCGGCGACCAGGTTCGCGGCATCTTGTGCGCACAGGGGGCGCAGTTCGATCACGCGGCCGGTAAGCGTGGGCAGGGAATCGGGCGCGGACGGGAAAGTCGCGTTGGTGTGGCCAGTCATGGCGGCTTGGGTTGAACAGAGGTGGCAGGAAATTCGCGCGCACCGCACCGGGTGCTTGCGCATTCTAGCGCCGCGGCGCGCTGCCGGGCCCACCCCGCCCGCGCCGCGCGAGCCGTTACAATCGCGCTCGGCCCCTCGCCGCGCAAGGCTGGGCGCCATCCGACCCCGCAACCTCGCGCATCGCACCATGGCCCGCATCCAGCTCCAGTTTCCCAAAGACCAGTTCTATTACTCGACCCACCTCACGGTGCGCGTCACCGACATCAATTCGGCCAATCACCTCGCCAACGATTCGATGATCTCGATGATCTCCGAGGCCCGCGCGCGCTTCCTGTTCGATGCGGGCATCGAGGGCATGAAGGACGCACACACGAGCATCATCGTCACCGACCTCGCGACGACCTATCGCGCCGAAGCCTACGCGCGCGACCAGTTGTGCTTCGAAGTGGGCATCATGGATTTCAACAGGTACGGCGGCGACATCATCTTCCGCATCACGCGTCCGGCCGATGGCGCGCTCGTCGCCATGGCGAAGTCCGGTTTCGTGTTTTTCGATTACGAGGCGAAAAAGGTCGTGCCGATGCCGCAAGCGTTTCGCGAGAAGTTTCCGCTCGTGAATACCGTGGGCTGACGCGCGACGTCGAGCCAAACGGCGCTCAACGCGGCTGGAACATGATGAGCGCCATCCCGGCCAGCGTGAACGCCACGCCGGCCCAGTCCCAGGCGCTCGGCCGGATCGCCTCGACGGCCCAGAGCCACACCAGCGCGACGCAGACATAAACGCCGCCATAGGCCGCATAAGTGCGCCCGGCGGCCGTGGGATGGAGCGTGAGCAGCCACGCGAAAAGCGCAAGCGAGGCAGCGGCGGGCACGAGCAGCCACACGCTCGCGCCTTCGCGCAGCCAGCGGTACGGCAAATAGCAGCCGACGATCTCGGCAAGCGCGGTTACGACGAAAAGCAGGAACGTCTTCATGGGCGGCGGCCGGATGGCGGGGGCGCCCATGGTAACGCAGAAGGCCCGGGCGCTCCCGACACCAACGCGCCTCGAACCTCGATCTATCCCGGCACTTCAGGGCCGCTCGCCGCGTGCGAGCCGCGCTTCGATTTCGCTCACCACGGGCAGCAGGTCGGCCACGCTGTCGATCACGTAGTGCGCGCCCGCCGCACGCAGGCGCTCCACGGCCGCCGCGCGGCGGCGCGCGAATTCGTCGGGCGCGAGCGCGTGGACTTCTTCCTCGGTCAGGCCGAACGCGTTGCCGCTCACGGCCACGCCGACCGTCCACGTGCCCCCGTTGATGCCCTCCTCGATGCCGACTTCGGTGTCGTCCACCTTGATCGCATCGCGCGCGAGCCACACGCCGAGTTGCGGCAGCGTGCGGTAGATCATGTAGGGCGACGGGCGGCCCTCGGGCGTGTCGCCCGTGCAAACGATGCTGTCCGCCTCGAAGCCCTGTTCCTTCGCGCCCGGCACGATCTGGTCGATGATCTCGCGCGTGTAGCCCGTGGTCGAGCCGATGCGCACGCCGTCGGCGCGCAGCGCGGCCGTCACGGCGGCCACGCCCGGAATCACGTCGCTGTACTGCGCGGCCACGGCCACATTCTTCGGCACGAAGACGTCATACACGGCGTCGATGTCGGCCTCGCCCGGCAAGTGGCCGTAGCGCGCTTCCCACGCCGCGGCGACACGGGGCAGCGCCATCAGCGCCGCGATGTGCGGGCGCTTGGCCATGCCCATCGGGCCGCGCGCTTCGTCGATCGTGACCGGCACGCCGAACTCCTCGAAGGTCTCGACGAAGGCGCCCATCGGCGCGCGCGAGCCGTAGTCGACCACGGTGCCGGCCCAGTCGAAGATCACTGCCTTGACATGTTTCATTGCTTGCGTCCTGCAAAAAATCGATGCTGTGAAGTCGTTGCGCCGCCCATGCGTTGAGGCGAACGCATAGCCGGATCACGCCGCGAGGGCTTCGCGCGCGCCGAGGTCGGCCGTCGCGGGCGCGGCGCTCGCCACGCCGAGCGCGCGCAGCGCTTCGCCGCAGGCCTCCACCACGCGGCGCATGACGCTTGCGTCGAGCGCGCCGATGCAGCCAATGCGAAAACTCTCCACGCTGGTGAGCTTGCCCGGATAAATGATGAAACCGCGCGCCTTCATGAGTTCGTAGAAGCGCGCGAAGTCGAATGCCGGATCGGCGGGCGAAAAGAACGTGACGATGATCGGCGAGCGCCAGCCTTCGGTGAGCAGCGGCTCGAAGCCGAGCGCGCCCATGCCTTCGACGAGCACGTCGCGGTTGTGCGCATAGCGCGCGAGCCGGCCGGGCTGGCCGCCTTCGAGCGCATGCAGGCGCAGCGCCTCGATGAACGCGGCCACCGCGTGCGTCGGCGGCGTGAAGCGCCACTGCCCGGTGCGGTTCATGACGTCCCACTGGTCGTGCACGTCGAGCGCGAGCGAGTGGCTCACGCCTTTGGCCTCGCGCAGCACGCTCTGCTTCGCGATCACGAAGCCGAAGCCCGGCACGCCTTCAATGCATTTGTTCGCCGACGACACGAACGCGTCGCACGGCAGCGTGCGCACGTCGAGCGGCACGGCGCCGAACGCGCTCATCGAGTCGATCAACAGGCGCCGGCCGTGGCGCGCCGTCACCGCGGCGATCTCCTCGATCGGGTTCAGGATGCCCGAGCTGGTTTCGCAGTGGACCACGACCACGTGGGTGATGTCCGGGTTCGCGTCGAGCAGGCGCTCGACGTCGGCCGCGCGCGGCGGCAGGTAGTCGCCGGTGTCGTGCACGGTGTGCTGGCGGCCCAGGTAGCGCAGCGTCGAGGCGATGCGCTTGCCGTACGCGCCGTTGGCGAGCACGAGCGCGTGGCCGTCGCGCGGCACGAAACTGCCGAGCATCGCCTCCACGCAGTAGCTGCCGCTGCCCTGCATCGGCACGCAGTCGTAGTCGCCCTGCGCGTCGCCCGCGATGTCGAGCAGCGCGCGGCGCAACTGTGCGGTCATGGCGCGGAAGTCGGCGTCCCACGAGCCCCAGTCGCGCTGCATCGCGGCCTTGGTCGAGGCCGCCGTGGTGAGCGGGCCGGGGGTCAGGAGATACGGCTCGGCGGGGAGGGTCATGCGGGCTCCGGTGGGCATCAGGACAGTCGATGCCGACACGTTAGCGCAGCGCCATGCATCGGTAAAATCGATATAATCGATGTCGATATAAGCCTGACTTATTGGTCGCGCCCGGCACTTTTATGACTTTTTCGTGACCATTTTGCGGAGTGCTTCGACATGCAATACGCCCAGTTGCGCGCTTTTCACGCGGTCGCCGAACACGGCGGGTTTTCGCGCGCCGCGCAGGCGCTCTCGCTCACGCAGCCGGCCGTGTCGGACCATGTGCGGCGGCTCGAACAGGATTTCGGGGTCAAGCTTTTCGAGCGCGGGCCGCGCAGCGTCGAGCTGACCGAACTCGGGCGGCGCCTGTTCGCGGTCACGCGTCAGATGGTGGGCTGCGAGCGCGACGCGCGGCGCCTGCTCGAAGCGGCGGGCGCACTCGAATCGGGCGAGCTCGCCCTCGCCGCCGACGCGCCCGATCTCGCCATCAAGCTGATCGGCGCGTTCCGGCGGCGCTATCCGGGCGTGGTGATCAAGCTCTCGATCGCCAATGCGACCGAATGCATGCGCCGCGTGCTCGCGAGCGAGGCCGACGCCGCCATCACGGCCGCGCGCCAGGTGCATAGCCGGCTCCAGGCGCGCGTGCTGCGCGAGGAACCGCTCGTGGCGGTCGTGCCCGCGGACAGCCCCGCCGCGAAAAAGCGCCGCATGACCTATGAGGAACTCGTGCGCGAGCCGATGGTGTTTCGCGAAACGCATTCGGTCACGCAGCAACTGCTCGAAGCCGAACTCGTGCGCAAAGGGCTACAGGTGCAGCCCGTGCTCTATGTGGACGGCCGCGAGGCCCTGCAAACGGCCATCGCGCAGGGCGTGGGCGTGGGCGTGATCGCGCATGCGGAATTCGGCGAGTCGAGGCGTATCCGCATGCTGCCGCTCGCGGACTGCCAGGTGCGCATGGTCGAATCGCTCACGCGGCTCGCCGACACCTCGTCGTCGAATCTGCTCGACGCGCTCTTTGCGACGCCGCTCGACTGAACGCGCTGCCGCTGACTGGTGCTGACTCGCGCATTCCTGCACCGGGCTCAGGACACGACAATATCCGTGCCTACCGCGTGCAGCAGGTCGCGCAGCGTTTCGGCCTGCTCCATGCGCGCACCGTGGCGCAAATGGATGCGCAGCGCATGCCCCGCGATGCCCTCGACCGGGCGCGCGAGCCAAAGCTCGACGGCGAGCCCCAGTCCGTCGGGTGCATCGGGCGCGACGGGTTCGACGACGCGCGGCTTGAAGGAAGCGGATTCGGACATGTCGGGACCTCGTCAGTGGCGGGATCGACTTCATCGTAGCGAGGCGGCACGCGCGCGCCAAACGAGAAATCCGCGTATGCAAATGAGCGTCGTGCGCCATTGGATTGCGCGAATGGCGGCATTCGCGCCCGGCCCGCTGCGCGCGATTTTTCGCGGCCGCTATGCAAAACCCCGCAACCCTTGTCCGGCAGTGCGTGGCACACTGGGCGCATCGTTCCGCCCGGCACTGCGTTGCACGGGAATTGATGGGAGACACGCCTGATGGAACGCCCCTATACCGATCGGCGAGAAGCGGGCCGCCTGCTCGCCACCCAGCTTTCGGCCTATGCCGGCAGACGCGACGTGATCGTGCTCGCCCTGCCGCGCGGCGGCGTGCCGGTGGCCTACGAAATCGCGCGGACGCTGCGGGTCGCGCTCGACGTGCTGCCCGTGTGCAAGCTCGGCTTGCCCTGGCAGCCGGAGCTCGCCATGGGCGCGCTGTCGTCGAACGGCGCGCAGTACGTGGACAGTGCGCTCGTGCGCACCGCCGGCGTGAGCGAAGCGCAACTGCAAAGCGCGATGGCGCTCGCGCGCATCGAGCTTGGCCGCCGCGAGGCGCGCTATCGCGGCGAGCGCGCGCCGCTCGCGGTGGCGGGACGCGTGGCGATTGTCGTCGATGACGGCATGGCCACCGGTGCCTCGCTCAAGGCGGCGGCCCATGCGCTCGCGACGCTCGGCCCCGCGCGCATCGTCGCCGCCCTGCCCGTCGCGCCGGCGGGCTCGCAAGACCGCCTCACCGGCGCCGTGGACGAATTCGTCTGCGCGCGCATGCCCGCGACGTTCTACAGCGTCGGTCAGTTCTATCTCGACTTCGACCAGGTCGACGACGAAACGGTGCGTGAACTGCTGGACGCAGCCGCCGCTGACGACGGCGGCAACGCAGCCGGGCCCGCCTGAGCCGGGCTCTAGCGCACCGGATTCGAGGCGTGCTCGCCCACCACGGTCTGCCACGGCCTCACGCGCCAGCTTTTCACGAGCCCCGCGAGCACATAAGGATCGGCGCGTGCGAATGCCTCGGCGGCGGCCGGGCTGTCGCCCTGAAAAAGCAGCAGCGCATTGTCGACGGGCTCGGCAATCGCGCCCGCGAGCAGCAGTTCGCCGCGCCCGGCGGCGGCCCACGCCAGCGCCAGATGCGCGCTGCGGTGCTCCGCGCGGCGCTCGAGATAGTCGTCGGTGAGTTCGTACATCAAGAGGTAGTGCATGTGTGCTCTCCCAGGCGTTGCGGCCACGGCGAAACCCGCATGCCGGCCGGTAGCGGACATTGTGCAGCAGCGCGCGCGTCAACCGAACACATGGCCGCGTCGTTTTAATGGCGGCTTTGCCATAATGATGGCCGCGCGAAGCGCACCTGCCATTACGGCATGGCCGCACGTCTACCGACAACGTCCAAATCCAAGGGAGTGAACGATGAAGATGCAATCCGTCATTGCTGCAATCGTGCTGGGCGGCGTGCTGGCCGCGCCAGCGTTCGCGCAAACCGCCGCGCCCGCTTCGGCGCCCGCCGCGAACAGCCAGCAGAACAAGATGAAAACCTGCAACACCCAGGCCGGCGACAAGAAAGGCGACGAGCGCAAGGCGTTCATGAAGCAGTGCCTCTCGGCCGCGGGCGTCCCGGCGCCGACGATGAGCCAGCAGGAACGCATGAAGGCGTGCAACACCCAGGCCGCCGACAAGAAGGGCGACGACCGCAAGGCGTTCATGAAGCAGTGCCTCTCGACGAAGAGCTAAGCGACACCGGCCTCGTCCGCAGGAACCGCGCGCCGCAGCCTGTGCTGCGGCGTTTTTTTTGCGTGCGGATTTTGTGCGCCGCAATGCGACTGGCCGCATGGCCCGCACAGGTAGTCCGTTGTGCGAATCATCACGCTGAAGCATGATTCCTGGCAGTCCCACGCAGCCGTCCCACGCAGCCCTCCCACGTAGTCGCCCTCATTCGGCCGCGTCGTTTTTCTCCTATGATGGCTCCAGCGGCGCTCCCTTCCCTCGCACAATCACACAAGCCATCGGGAGCGCCGCGTTGACGTTGATGCCAAAGGCATCGAACGGAGGCGCAGATGGCATGGAGACACAAGAACCGCTGGTTTCGCCGCTGGCTGCTGGTGATCGTCTTCTGGCTGGTGCCGGTGATGATCGTCGCGGTACGCGAGATTCAGGACGAAATGGCCTATAACCGCGCGGACCTGCAACGCGCGCTGACCACCTGGATGTTCAGCGACGCCGAGCGCGCCGCAGGCGCCCCGCTACGCTGCCACGGCACGCCCGCAACCGCGCGTGCGGCCGGTTGTCCCGCCGCGGTGCTCGCAGCGAACGCGCAGCGCCAGCAGGAGGCGCGCAACGAATACGCCATGCGGCGCTCGACGCTCGCAAGCTACTTGTGGCACGCCTTCGTCGGCTACTGGGTCGTGCCGGCGGCCGTGCTGCTCGGCATCGGCGTACTGCTCGGCGGCGTGCGCCGCGCACTGCGCCGCCCGGCGGCAAAACCGGTGCCGGAACGCTAGCGCTTATCCCATATGGCGTTGCTTCGTGCTTACCCTGCGCATCCTCAAAGTGCGGAAGGAAACGTTCGTGTTATAACGCGAGCAGCGTCGCTGCATTGCGACGCACGGCAACCAGAACGGAGAACAAGATGACCGCATCCCGCTTCATTTTGAAGACTTCTGTAGCAATCGCCATTGGCGCGGCAGCACTCTCGGGTTGTACCACCACCGGCAGCGACGCACCCAGCGCCGCCACGAACGCCTCCCGCGCGCAGGCAATCGACTCCGACACCGACGCCGCGCTGTCGCGCCTGTTCCAGACCGTGCCGGGTTCGCGCGAGCTCGTTGGCAAGGCCCGCGGCATTCTCGTCTTCCCGCGCGTGATCCAGGCCGGTATCGGCGTGGGCGGCGAACACGGCGACGGCGCGCTGCGCGTGGGCGGCAGCACGGTTGGCTACTTCAGCACCTCGTCGGCCTCGGTCGGCGCGACGCTCGGCGTGCAGTCGAAGTCCGTCATCTATCTCTTCATGACGCAGGAAGCGCTCGACAAATTCCGCAATTCGAACGGTTGGGCCGTGGGCGGCGACGCTTCGGTCGCACTCGTGAAGGTCGGCGCGAACGGCACCATCGACACCACCACGGGCACCCATCCGGTGGAAGTCTTCGTGCTCACCAACAGCGGCCTGATCGGCGATCTCTCGCTCGGCGGCACGAAGATCACGAAGCTCGCGCTCTAAGTCTCGCCCCGGTTCATCGCACGTCCGCGCGCTCAGCTCGTGGACGTGTCGATCACCTTGAAGCGCGAGCGCTTGTTCGCGCGAATCACAGCCTGATACGCCTGCACGTACTCCTGCGCCATGCGGTGCGACGTGAAGCGCTCCTCGAAGCGGCGACGCACGCCCGCACGCGAAATACGCCCAATGCGATTGACCGCCGCCACGGCGCCGATCTCGTCCTCGACGATATAACCCGATACGCCCTCGTCCACCACTTCCGGCACCGCGCCGCGATTGAACGCGACCACGGGCGTGCCGCAGGCCATCGCCTCGATCATCACGAGGCCGAACGGTTCGGGCCAGTCGATCGGAAACAGCAGCGCATGCGCGCCGGAGAGGAATTCGGCTTTCTGGCTGTCGTTGATCTCACCGACGAATTCGACGTACGGCAGCGCGAGCAGCGGCTTGATGTCGCGCTCGAAGTACTCGCGGTCGGCCTCGTCCACCTTGGCCGCGATACGGATGGGCAGACCGCAGCGCCCGGCAATGCGTATGGCGGTATCGACGCGCTTTTCCGGCGAAATCCGGCCGAGAAACGCGAGATAGCGCTGCTCGACGGGCTGCGGCGTGTAGAGCATCTCAGGCAGGCCGTGGTAGACCGTGCGCAGCCACCGCGCCTGCGGCATGGGCTGGCGCTGCGCGTTCGAGATCGAGATGACGGGCGCGGTATTGAACGTATCGAACACCGGCTGCTGCTCGGGCAGATCGAGGCGGCCGTGCAGCGTCGTCACGAACGGCGTTTCCTGGCGCTTGAACACCGAAAACGAGTAGTAGTCCATATGGAAATGCAGCACGTCGAACTGGTCGGCCTGACGGCGCACCATTTCCATGAGGAGCATGTGCGGCGCGATGCGGTCGCGAATGCCGGGGTCGAGCCGCAACGCGCGCGGCCACACGGGTTCGAGTTTCGCGCTCGTGAGCGAATCGCCGCTCGCGAACAGCGTGACATCGTGCCCGAGTTCGACCAGCGCCTCGGTGATGTAAGACACGGCGCGCTCGGTGCCGCCGTAGAGCTTGGGCGGTACCGACTCGGTCAACGGGGCGATCTGCGCAATTCTCATAGGTGTCTCCAGAAAACGGGGCCGCGGTGTCCCTTCTCTCGGCGTTGGCCTGTCAGTTGGCCGGTCATTCCAGGCCCGACAATTACCGCGCCCGCGCGGGGGCGCGATGCAAACGGGGTCGGACGCAAACAGCGCTCAGCGCTGTGGGCCGCACAGCGTGATTTCCCAATTATTCGACAAGCTGCGCGTCCATGCTTCGGCTCTTTCAATTTCTATACGGTGTTACATGCCGAAACAACCGGGCTAAACACTACCGCGCGGGCCACTTCCATGCGGGGGCGTCGACCGTGTCAGGGTCGGCGAACCCCGTTGCGCCGAGCCGCCGTTCGAGCACGATGGACTGGCTCGCCGCCTCGCGCTCCAGCGCGGCAACGAGCCTCGCCGCGTGCGAAACGACGATGACCTGCGAGTGCTGCGACGCCCGCGCGATGAGTCTCGCGAGCGACGGCAGCAGGTCCGGGTGCAGGCTCGTCTCGGGCTCGTCGAGCACGAGGAGTCCCGGCGGGCGCGGGCTCAACAGCGCCGCCGTGAGCAGCAGATAACGCAAGGTGCCGTCCGAGAGCTCCGCGCCGCGCAGCGGCCGCAGCAGCCCCTCCTGGCGCAGCGCCACCTCGAAGCGGCCGTCGTGATTCACGATCTCCACGCGTGCGCCCGGAAAGGCGTCGCCAATCGCGGCGTCGAGCGCCGCGCCGTCGCCGATTTCGCGGACCGTCTGCAACGCGGCGGCGAGATTCGCGCCGTCGTCGGCGAGCACGGGCGAGTGCGTGCCGATCTGCACCTGGCGCGCGCTTGCATGTTCGTCGGTGCGGAAGTGGTCGTAGAAGCGCCATGAGCGGATCTGCTCGCGCACTGCGATCATTTCGGGCGCGCCGCGCGGGTCGGCGTACTCCGTCATCATGCTGTCGAAGCTCGCCACGGGCTGCGCGAGCGTGGTCCACTCTCCGCTCTCGTCGCGAATGCGGATCATCGGCCCCTGGCGGTCCACGAGCAGCGCCGAGGGCCGCAGGATCGGCCCGCTCCAGATGCATTCGCGCTTGATCACCGGATCGAGCGAGAACTGCGAGGTCGATGAAGGCAGCGGCAAGCCCAGATCGATCGCATAGCCGAAGGCGTCGCCCGCAAAGCCCAGGCGCAGGCTCACCACATCCTTGCGCACCGTGCCCTGCACCGCGTACTCGCCCGCGGCGACCGCGCGCGAAAAGCGCTCGGGCCCGGCCCATAGGGTGGATTGCAGGCCGCCCTCCCTTGCGAGCGACGGAATCACGCCGCCTCGCGCGGTGAGCGCGAGCAGGCGCAGCGCGCGATAGAGATTGGACTTGCCGCTGCCGTTCGGGCCGGTCACGACATTGAGCGCACCGAGCGGCACGATAAGCTCGCGCAGCGAGCGGTAATTGGCGATGGCGAGCGTGGTGAGCATGAACGTGCGGGGTAAGTGCCGTGGGAAGCCAACGCAGCATCATACGCAATCGCGCAAAGACATCGAGGCATCGAGCCGCAAGCGCGTGCCGGGGCGCGGCCTGCGTCAGGGCGGCATGCGCCAAGGGTCAGCGCGGCTGCGGCACCGCCGCGAGATCGCGCAGGAAGTTGTCGCGCCACACGCCGAGGTCGTTGCGCCTGAGCGCCTCCATGTTGGTCTGGTAGCGCGCACGGCGCTCCTCGACCGGCATCGAGAGCGCGCGTTCCAGCGCTTCCGACATGCCGGTCGCATCGTGCGGATTCACGAGCAGCGCGCCCGTGAGTTCGGCCGCCGCGCCCGCGAAGATCGAGAGCACGAGCACGCCCGGATCGTCGGGATTCTGCGCGGCCACGTATTCCTTGGCGACGAGGTTCATGCCGTCGTGCAGCGGCGTCACGTAACCCACCTGCGATTCGCGGAACAAGGACATCAGCTTCCAGCGGTCGTACTGCTGGCTCAGGTAGCGGATCGGCGTGTAATCGAGGCCGGAATAGCGGCCGTTGATGCGCCCCGCCTCCCGCTCCAGTTCCTCGCGTATGACCTTGTAGCTCGCGACGTCCGAGCGCGTGGGCGGCGCGATCTGCACGAGCGTGACCTTGCCGCGCCACTCGGGCGACGTCTCCAGCAACTGCTCGAACGCATGGAAGCGCTCGACGAGCCCTTTCGAGTAATCGAGCCGGTCCACGCTCATGATGAGCTTGCGCCCTTCGAGGCTTTGCTTGAGGTCGAGCACGTGCTGGCGGCTTTCATAGCGCGCGGCCTGCGCGGCGATCTCGTCGGGAAACACGCCGATGCGATAGACCCCCGTGCGCAGCTTGCGGCCGTAGGCTTGCGCCTCGCCGTGCTCGTGGTCGCCGCCCGTCTCCGTGACCTTGCCGTGCGCCTCGCGCGCGATGTAGTCGTGAAACGCCTGCTGGTCGTTGCGCGTCTGGAAGCCAAGCATGTCGTAGCAGCACAGCGAGCGCACGAGCTCGTCGTGCGGCGGGATGGTCTGCAACACCTGCGGCGAAGGAAACGGAATGTGCAGGAAGAAGCCGATGCGGTTGCGCACGCCCTCCGAGCGCAGCGCCTCCGCGAACGGGATCAGGTGGTAGTCGTGCACCCAGATGTTGTCGTCCGGGTGAATCAGCTTCATGAGCTTGTGCGCGAGCCAGGCGTTCACGCGCCGGTAGCCCGCGTATTCGTCGCGCTCGTAGCGCGCGAGGTCGTTGCGGTAGTGGAACACCGGCCAGAGCGTGGCGTTGGAAAAACCCCGGTAGTACTGATCGTAGTCCTTGCGCGTGAGGCCGACCGTCGCGAAGGTGACATGGCCGTCTTCGACGAGCGTCGGTCCCGCGTTCGCCACCGTCTCGCTCACCACGTCGCCGCTCCAGCCGAACCATACGCCGCCCGCGTCCTTGAGCGCGCCAAACACGCCGACCGCGAGTCCGCCCGCAGAGCCTTTGGTTTCCGTCGGCGTGGCCACGCGATTCGAGACGACTATCAGTCTGCCCATCTTGCGGTTCCTCCTCCAGTCTTGCGCGCGCCGCATCGTCTGCCCCGGCAGTGTGCGGCGCTGTCGTCGGGTGTTCCCTTATCGTTGTTCGTGCAACGACATCTCAACCGTCCCCGCGGCGGCTTTCCGCCACCGGCTCGCGCGCGCCGGATTCCGCCTTCGCGTGTTTCGGGGCGGCGGCGGGCTGCCCCAGCGGTCCATCGTGCTCGCCCGCGCCCGGCACACGCGTACCCGTGACCGGATCGGCCTCGGTATGCGCCGCCGTGCTGGAGGCCGCCTGACGCGCCGGGCGTCGCGCAAAGGCCGGCAGTTCGTCCGCGCTGCTTTCGAGCTCCGCCGAAACCTCGGCGCGCGCCCGTGGTAGAAATTGCGGATAGTGCTCGTTCACGAAGTCCAGCAGCCCTTCGCGCACGCGGCAACGCAAATCGAAGTTCAGACCCGAATCGCGCGAACTCACCAGCACGCGCACCTGCATGGCGCGCTCGTTGGCGTCGGTGACCTGTAAAACCTGCACGCGGCGGTCCCATTCGGGGGCGCCATCGACGATACGCGCCAGCGCCTCGCGCAGCGGCGCGAGCGGCATACGGTAGTCGAGCCACAAAAAGACCGTGCCGATGATCTGCGAACTGCTGCGCGTCCAGTTCGCGAACGGATTCTCGATGAACCATTGCAGCGGCACGATGAGCCGCCGCTGGTCCCAGATCCGTACCGACACATAGGTGCCCGTGATTTCCTCGATGCGCCCCCATTCGCCCTGGATCACGACCACGTCGTCGAGCCGGATGGGTTGCGAAAGCGCGATCTGCAAACCGGCGATCATGTTCCCTAGCACGGGGCGTGCCGCGATACCGGCGACGAGACCGGCCACGCCCGCCGAGGCCAGCAAGCTCGCGCCGATCTGCCGCACGTTCGGGAAGGTCATGAGCGCCGACCCGAGCCCGACGATGATGATGAGTACCATCACCGTGCGCGCGAGCACGCGGGCCTGGGTGTGGATGCGGCGGGCCTGGAGGTTGTCGGCGATGTCGAGCGGATGCGCCGCAATGATCGCCTCGCCAATGGCGGCCGCGCAGCGCACGGAGAACCACGTCATCGCCGCAATCAATGCGAACGCGCAGAGCTCACGCAGGCTGCCGATGAAGCGTAGCGTATCGGGCGCCTGCCACCAGACGAACTCCAGCGCGAGGACGACCAGCACGGCCAGCGCGGGTTTTTGCACGTAGCGCACGAACGCATTCACACGCGGATACGGGCGCGCGATGCGCCGCATGACGCGTTTGCCGAGCCAGTGCACGGCGACCGCGAAGACGAGCGCGAAGCCGCTCACGATCAGCGTACCGAACCAGTTTTGCAGCGGACCGTCGGCGAGACGGGAGAAGTCGTCGAGTGTCGGCATCTGCGGCCTGTTCCTCCTGAGCGATACGGCAACTCCTGGAAACGGCACGGGCGCAGGCCCGCGGACGGAAGCGGCGCGGCTCGCCTCTTTCGGAAGACGAGCGTCCTTGTGCGCCCTGGCCGCCGCCGCCCGCCGGGAACCGGTGGCAGCGTGGCCTCGAAGATTGCGGCGCGGCAAGGCAATCCGCCGCGCCGCGCTTGCTACGTGTAGCTAGTGACAGCGTGATGGCGAACGGGGCGGCATCAGCTCCCGTTGCCGGTCTTGCAGGGAAACGCCTTGCCGAGCCCGAGCGAAATGGCCGTGCTCGCGTTGTAGCCGGCCACGTTGGGGTTGTCGGCGATGTACTTGCGCACCGCGTCGGTGAGCTGCGCGGAACGGGCGTCCGGCGGCAGGCAGAAGTACTGCCCGACGCGCGGCCCGGTGGTCCCGCCGATCGCGTCGATGGTGTTGAAGATGCCGTCG
Organism: Paraburkholderia unamae; assembly: GCF_003096875.1. Classification (NCBI taxonomy): domain Bacteria; kingdom Pseudomonadati; phylum Pseudomonadota; class Betaproteobacteria; order Burkholderiales; family Burkholderiaceae; genus Paraburkholderia; species Paraburkholderia unamae. Next base: position 84,849 of record NZ_QEOB01000025.1, on the reverse strand, counting down.
GCGGCGCCTTCGATATACGCCGCGCACGCGCTGCGCGAAGCCACGTCGGTCTTCGTGCAAAGGCGATTGAGGTCGCTTGCCGTGAATGCAAAAGCGGAGAGCGGCAACGCCATCGCGCCCGCACAGATCAGAACCCGCAGCATGGTTCTCCTTGAATTGTCGTGGGGAGCGGCGCTTCGCGCGCCGCAAGGCGGCCGCGCCTTTTCGGCGCGGCCGCCTTTAACCCCATTATTTTGCACTGTTTTGCGGCGCTGCCGTACTCGCCGTGGGCAAACCGGCCTGGGTCATGCGCGCCGTGAGGTCCTTGATCGCGTCCGGCGCCTTGTACTGGCGCGCGAAATCGAGCGCGGTCATGCCGATCTGGTTCTTGGCCCCGAGCGTCGCGCCGCGTTCGAGCAGCATCTGGATCGTCGTGAGATGGTCGCCGCGCGCCGCCATCATGAGCGGCGTCGTGCCGTTGGGCGAGAGCGCATTGACGTCGGCCGAATAGCCGATCAGCAGTTTCACGACGTCGTCGTTGCCGTTCGCGCTCGCGTAATGCAGCGGCGTCCAGCCCTTCTTGTTGACCTCGGCGCCCTTGGTGATGAGCAGCTTCACGAAGTCGACGTCGCCGTTGAGCGCGGCCAGCATCAGCGCGTTTTCGCCCGCGCGGTCTTCGGCAGCGATGTTCGTTTTCGGGTTATCGAGCAGGATCGCGCCGACCTTGTCTGATTTTTCACGCGCGGCCAGCACGAGGAGCGGCATGCCCTGGTCGTCGGTGGCGTTCGGGTCCATGCCGTTCGCGAGCGCTTTCTGGACACCCTTGTCGTCGTCGAACTTGACGCTCTTCACGAGCGAGTCGATCGGCGCGGCATGTGCCGCGGCCGCGCCGAACAGCGTGGCGGCGACACCGAGCGCGAGCGCGGCGGCGGTGCGGCGAACGGCGTTCCTGGCGGGATTGGTGTGCGAAAGCGGTTTTGAGTTCATGTCAAGCCTTAACGTTATCTGCTATCTCGTTGATATCTAACAAAATTGGCAGCATGCGACCGGTACTCAGGCCTGCGGCGGGATCTTGAAGAGCCGGAAAAAGTTCTGCGTGGTGACAGCGCCGAGTTCGGCGTCCGGCAATCCGCGTTGCTGCGCAATGAATCTTCCGACATGGCTGACGTACGCAGGTTCATTGGGTTTGCCACGAAATGGAACGGGCGCAAGGTAAGGCGAATCGGTTTCGATCAAAAGGCGCTCGATCGGCACGCGCCGCGCGACCTCCTGCACATCGGTCGCGCTCTTGAACGTGACGATGCCCGAAAGCGAAATGTAGAAGTTCTGCGCGAGCGCGCGCTCTGCAATCGCCCACGGCTCCGTGAAGCAGTGCATCACGCCGCCGGGCTCGCCCGCGCGCTCCTCTTCCATGATGCGCAGGGTGTCGTCCGAGGCAGCGCGCGTGTGCACGATGAGCGGCTTGCCCGTGGCGTGCGCGGCGCGGATATGCGTGCGAAAGCGCTCGCGCTGCCACTCCATGTCGGCGATCGTGCGCTCGCCCAGGCGAAAGTAATCGAGCCCCGTTTCGCCGATCGCCACCACCTTCGGGTGCGCGGCCAGCTCGACCAGTTCGGTCACGCTCGGCTCGCGCATGTGCTCGTGGTCGGGGTGCACGCCCACCGAGGCATAGACGTTCTCATAGCGGCTCGCGATATCGAGCACCGAAGGCAGCGTTTCGAGATCGACCGAGACGCAGAGCGCGTGCGTGACGGCGTTCTCGCGCATGTTCTCGAGCACCTGCGGCAAGCGGTCGCCGAGGCCTTCGAAGTTGATGTGGCAATGCGAATCGACAAACATGGGTGGTCCTGCGATGGATGAATCGGCTCAGGCAAAGAGCTCACGATAGCCGAGAAAGAGTTCCTCGAACACGAGGCGCGCATTCAGCGGGTGGTTCTCCACGGCGCGCTGGCGCGTGACGGTCTTCATGTAGCGCGCGAGCGCCGCCGCGTCGAGCTTCGCCGCGCAGCGCGCGAGCCCGGCGCCCGCCTGCGGGAAATAGCGCGGGCGGCCCGCCGTGCGCTCGGCCAGCAGGTCGTAGACCCAGCGTTGCAGCCAGCCGAGCACGAGCGGCACCGGCAGCTTCTGGAGCGTCTCGCCGCATGCGAAAGCGTCGCAGGCGGGGCCCGCCGCGAGCTGGGCGAGCGTCCAGTCGCGCAGCGTGCGGTTGGCGTCGCTGGCGAGCGCGAGCGCCGCGAGCGGCGCGCCGCCGGATTCGGCCAGCAGCGCCGGCGCGTCGTCCACGCCCTGCTGCGCGAGCCACGCCGTGGCGGCCTCGGGCGCGGGCGTGCCCATGGGCCACTGGCGGCAACGGCTGATGATGGTGGGCAGCAGCCGGTCGATGCGCGCCGACACCACGAGGAACACCACGCCCGCGGGCGGCTCTTCGAGCGTTTTCAGGAGTGCGTTGGCGGCGGCGACGTTGAGCGCCTCGGCCGGGTACAGCACGACCACGCGCAGCCCGCCCCGGTGCGAGCCCACACTCGTGAAATCGAGCAGCGCGCGCACCTGCTCGATGCGGATTTCCTTGCTCGGCGCGCGGCCTTTTTTGCCTTCCTCGCCCTCGCCCTTGTCGGCTTTTTCGGCTTTGGCGTCGTCCTCGCCGGCCGGGCCGATCTCACCGGCCAGCGCCTCGGGCACGACGATCCGGTAGTCGGGATGATTGCCCTGCTCGAACCAGTGGCACGCCGCGCACGCGCCGCAGGGCTCGCCGTTGGCCTGCGGCGATTCGCACAACAGGCCCTTCGCCAGATGCTGCGCGAACTGGAGCTTGCCGATGCCCGCCTGACCGTGCAGCAGGAGCGCGTGCGGCCAATGGCTGCGCAATTGCTGCAAGCGTTGCCAGTCGTCGGTTTGCCAGGGATAGATCATCTTTTGAATCAACCGGTTAGGCGAGCTTCGCGAGCGTTTGGGCGAAGCTCGCGCGACCTATAGGAGAACGCGATGCCGCTTTGCAATCAAAGGTCTGCAATCACGTGTTCGAGCTTTTTGCGAATCGCCTCGATGCCTTGCGACGAATCGACGATCGCGAAACGGTACGGCGCCTCTTCCGCGCGGCGCAGGTACTCGGCGCGCGTGCGCACGAAGAACGCGTCGGTTTCGCTCTCGAAGCGGTCCGGCTCGCGCGCGGCGCCGCGCCGCTCGCTCGCCGTGTCGGGCGGCAGGTCGAACAGCACCGTGAGGTCGGGCTGGAAACCGCCCTGCACCCAGCGCTCCAGCGTTTCGAGCTTGTCGCGCGGCAGGCCCCGGCCGCCGCCCTGATAGGCAAAGGTGGCGTCGGTGAAGCGGTCGGAGAGCACCCAGTCGCCGCGCGCGAGCGCCGGCTCGATCACCTTGGCGAGGTGCTCGCGGCGCGCCGCGAACATCAGGAGCGCCTCGGTTTCGAGGTCCATCGGCTGATGCAGGACGATCTCGCGCACCGCCTCGCCAAGCGGCGTGCCGCCCGGCTCGCGCGTCATGACGACCGTGCGGCCCGAGGGCGCCAGCTTCTGGGCGAGCTGGTCGCGAAACCAGGCGAGATGCGTGGTCTTGCCCGCGCCGTCGATGCCCTCGAACGTGATGAATCGGCCCCGCGCCATTTAGTTACCCCGGATGTATTTGTCGACGGCCTTGTTGTGGTCGACGAGATTGTCAGAAAAAACGCTGCTGCCATCGCCGCGCGCCACGAAGTACAGCGCCGCCGTCGATGCCGGATTGAGCGCCGCCTGAAGCGCCGCCACGCCGGGCAGCGCGATGGGAGTCGGCGGCAACCCGAGGCGCAGGTAAGTATTGTAAAGAGTGTCCGACTGCAAATCGCGCTTGCGCAAATGCCCGGCGTAGCTGTCGCCCAGGCCATAGATCACGGCCGGATCGGTCTGCAAGGGCATGCCCACCTTCAGACGGTTCGAGAATACCGCCGCCACGAGTGCACGGTCGCCCGCCCGCCCGGTTTCCTTCTCCACGAGCGAGGCGAGCGTCAGCGCCTCGTAGGGCGACTTGAGCGGCAGGCCCGGCGCGCGCGCGGCCCACGCCTCGGCGAGACGCGTCTGCATCAGCTTGTAAGCGCGCCGATACACCCCCAGATCGCTCGAACCCTTGTCGAACAGATAGGTGTCGGGAAAGAACAGGCCCTCGCCGTTGCCGTTCGGCGCGCTCGGCGCACCGATCGCGGCGAGCAGCTGGGCGTCGCTCATGTCCGCCGTGTCGTGTTTCAGCGCCGGATTCGCGTCGAGTTCGGCGCGCATGTGCTTGAAGGTCCAGCCTTCGATGATGGTGGCCACCGACTCGTTCACGTCGCCGAGCGCCATCTTCTGGAGCACGTCATAGGGCGTGATCCCGGCCTTGAATTCGTAGTTGCCCGATTTGAGCTGGCTTTGCAGCCCGAGCGCGCGTGTCATGAGCACGAAAAGCTGCGTTTGCACGGGCACGCCGCCGCGCCGCAACTGCAAGGTGACACTGCGCACGGTGCTGTGCGGCTTGATGGTGACGTCGAGCTGTGGAGTGGCAAGCTCGAGCGGCGTGGTGGCCCAGCGCCAGACGCCGCCCGCCGCGGCGGCGCCAATCACGACTAGCGCGGCGCCGGCAACAAGGCATTTCTTCAGGAGGGACATGGAAACACGACTCAGGGGGACCTCATATAATAACTGCTTGCCTTCGCTAAAGTCAGGATTGACTGTTCCCCGAATCCATGAACTCATCGCTCGATCCCGCATCCACGCTTTCCGCCCCCGAATCCGCGACCCACGCCGCGGCGAACTTCGATGCCGCCCTGAAGGGCGGCGCTTACGCGATCCTGCCGCAGTTCGGCGTGATCGACGCCAATGGCGACGACGCCGCGAGCTTCCTGCATAGCCAGCTCACCAACGACATCCAGCATCTCGATGTGACCGGCGCGCGCCTCGCGGGCTACTGCTCGCCCAAGGGCCGCCTGCTCGCCTCGTTCCTCACCTGGAAGACCGGCGACACGATCCGCCTGTTGATTTCGAAGGACGTGCAGCCGGCCGTGCAAAAGCGCCTCTCGATGTTCGTGCTGCGCGCCAAGGCGAAACTCACGGACGACAGCGACAAGCTGCTCGTGGTGGGCCTTGCCGGCGACGTGCGCGGCGCGCTCGCGGCCGAGTTCGACGCGCTGCCCGACGGCGTGCATGTGAAGGTGGACGACCCCTCGGGCACGCTGATCCGCATGCCCGACGCGGCCGGCAGCCTGCGCTACCTGTGGGTCGGCCCCAAAGATGCCGTCGAGGCGCGCCTCGCGAAGCTCGACGGGGCGCTCACGCGCGTGTCTCCCGCCGTGTGGGACTGGCTCGACATCCGCGCGGGCGAGCCGCGCATCACCCAGGCGGTGAGCGAGCAGTTCGTGCCGCAAATGGTCAACTACGACGTGCTGGGCGGCGTGAACTTCCGCAAGGGCTGCTATCCGGGCCAGGAAATCGTGGCGCGCAGCCAGTACCGCGGCACGATCAAGCGCCGCACCGCGCTCGCCAACGTCGCGGCCGGGCTTGACGTCGTGCATCCGGGCGTCGAGCTGTTCCATTCCGACGATCCGGGCCAGCCGTGTGGCATGGTCGTGAACGCGGCGGCCGCCCCCGAAGGCGGGGTCGATCTGCTTGCCGAGATCAAGCTTGCCGCGCTCGAAACCGGCACCGTGCACCTGGGCGCCGCAGACGGTCCCGCGCTGCGCATGCTGCCGTTGCCGTACGCACTGCCAGCCGAAGTTTGAAGACACTCGCCGCATTGCCCGCGCACGAGACGCCTCGCGTCCCGCGCGGTGCTGGCGCGGCGCCACCCCCGACCCTGCAAGGGCCCATCCCATGTGCCTGATCGTCTTCGACTGGCGCCCGCACGCGAGCGCGGGCGCGCTCTTCACGCTTGCGGCCAACCGCGACGAATTCCTGCGCCGCACGGCCGAGCCGCTGCACTGGTGGCGCGCCACGGACGACGTCACGTCGCCGGGCAGTTCGCCCGAGGGCGTGCTGGCGGGGCGCGATCTCGTGGGCGGCGGCACCTGGCTCGGCATGACGCGCGGCGGCCGCTTCGCGGCGCTCACCAACTATCGCGCGCCCAACGACATGCGCCCGGACGCGCCCACCCGCGGCACGCTCGTCTCGCGCTGGCTCACCGGCGCGCAGGGTCTGCCCACGACGCCGCTCGGTTATCTCGACGAGGTAGCGCGCTCGGGCGATCTGTACAACGGCTTCAATCTGATCGTCGGCGACTGGGCGCGGCGCGAACTCGCCTGGTACTGCAACCGTGCGGATCGCGCACCCGCGCTACTGCCCGAAGGCACGCACGGCATTTCGAACGCCGTGCTCGACACGCCGTGGCCCAAGCTCGTGCGCAAGCGCGCGGAACTCGCCGAACTGGCGGCGAGCGCAACGCAGGCGCCGCTCACGCGGCTCGTGGAGATGATGCGCGACCCGCGCGTCGCACCCGACCGCGAGTTGCCCGCCACGGGCATTCCCCTCGAACGCGAACGCGCGCTCTCGGCGGCGTTCATCGAAACGCCCGACTACGGCACGCGCGGCACGACGGCGCTGCGCGTGAGCGTGCGCGGCGCGCAACTGGATGTCGAAGCGCTGGAGCGCAGCGACGACGACGGTTCGCACCGCATCGTCCGCCCGGGCGTATTCGAGCGTGAGGAAGCGTTCACGGTTGCAGCGGGCTGACAGCGCTGGCTCAGTCGCCGGTTCCCAGCGCCACGCGCAACGCCTGGGCAGCCTGCTGCTGCGCGAGGCGCGCCTCGTCGACGAACGACCCCATCTTGATGAACTCGTGGATCACGCCCGCGTAGCGCACGAGCGTCACTTCATTGCCGGCCTCGCGCAGTTTCCGCGCGTAAGCCTCGCCCTCGTCCACGAGCGGATCGAATTCGGCCACGGCGATCCATGCAGGCGCGACGCCACAAAAATCCGGCGCGTCGCGCGCGCCGTCGAGCGGCGCGAAGCGCCAGTCGTCGCGGTCTGAAACGTCGCGCACGTACTGATTGAAGAACCACTGGATGGTCGTGGCGGTCAGCAGATAGCCGTCGGCCAGACGCGCGTGCGATTCGGTCTGCTGGTGCGCGCTCACCGCCGGATAGATCAGCAGTTGCAGCACGGGTGCGATGCCCGCGTCGCGCGCGAGCACGGCGCAAACGGTGGCGAGCGTGCCGCCCGCGCTGTCACCGCCCACGGCGAAGCGCGACACGTCCAGCGCATACCCGGCCGCGTGCGCGTGCAGCCACGCATAGGCGTCGAAGGCGTCGTGCACGGCGCTCGGGAAGCGATGCTCGGGGGCGAGCCGATAGTCCACCGAGAACACCGCGCAGCGCGCGTCGCGCGCGAACATGCGGCAGAGCGCGTCGTGCGTGTCCACGCTGCCTATCGTGAAGCCGCCGCCGTGATAGTAGACGAGCACGGGCAGCGGCTCGGCCCACTGGGGCTCGACGGGCAGGTACAGACGCGCGCGGATTGTCGAGCCATCGCGCGCCGGCACCTGAAGGTCCTCCACGGCATGCATCGGCGCGGCCGGAATCTCCAGCACCGAGGCGCTCTTTTCGTACTCGGCGCGTGCTTGCTGCGGCGTCTGCTCGTAATAAGGCGCGCGGCCAGCGCGGGCCACCATGTCGAGCACGAGAGCGATTTTCGCGGTGAGTGGCATGGCACGGTTCCCCGTGCGCCGCTTATTGCGGCGCTTGCTTGACTTCGGGTTTGAGCGAAAGCGGATCGGTCGGGTTGCGCAATGTTTCGATATCCTCATGACGCAGTTTCACCGAAGCGAGAATCTGCGTATGCGTCAGGATATAGAAGCGCCCTTCTCGCACGGCGTCGAAAGTCGCCTTCGCGACGTCGGCCGGTGTGAGCTTGCCCGAGCGCACCGCGCGCTGCAATTGCAGGTCGGCGGCCTGCTGCGAGCGCGTGAGCGGCACATCGTTGCGCAAGTCGCCGGGGCGGCTGCGCTCGGCGTTCGCGATGCCGGTCGGCACGAAGGCCGGGCACAGCAGCGAGCAGCTCACCTGCTCGCTCACGTTCTTGAGATCGTGATACAGCGTTTCGGTGAGCGAGACCACGGCATGCTTCGACGCGTTGTACACGCCCATCGCGGGCGGCGAAAGCAGGCCCGCGACCGAGGCCGTGTTGACGATGTGCGCGCGCTCGCCCTGCGCGAGCATGATCGGCGTGAAGCTGCGCACGCCGTTGGCGACGCCCATCACGTTCACGCCGAACACCCAGTCCCAGTCCTTCGCGCTGCTTTCCCACACGAAGCCGCCGGTGCCCACGCCCGCGTTGTTGAAAAGCAGATGGACCTTGCCCCAGGCGTCGAGCGCCGCCTTCGCAAGCGCGTCGACCTGTGCCGGATCGCGCACATCGGTGCGCACGCCGATGGCCTGTGCACCGCCTTCGCGCAACGCGGCGACGGTTTCATCGAGCAGCGCCTGATCGACATCGGCGAGCACGAGCTTCATGCCGAGCGCGGCGGCGTGCTGCGCGAACGCGCGGCCAAAGCCGCTCGCCGCGCCGGTGATGACGGCCACACGGCCGTCGAACTCGAACGGTTCGGACATTGCGAATCCTGCGGTGAATGCTGCGTGCGGAAAAACGAAGCGCCCGTTCCGGGCGCTTGCGTGAGCCGGTCAGGCGATCAGATCAGCTTGACGAGTTGCTTGCCGAAATTCTGGCCCTTGAGCATGCCGAGGAATGCGCCCGGCGCGTTTTCGAGCCCTTCGGCCACGGTCTCGCGATACGCAAGCTGCTGCCTGGCGACGAGCGTCCCGAGTTCCGTGAGCGCCTGCGGCCACACGTCCATATGCTCGCTCACGATGAAGCCCTGCACGAGCAGGCGTTGCGTGAGCAGCAGTTGCGGATACTTGAGCGGCATCGGCTGGCCGTCGTAGCCCGCGATCATGCCGCACAGCGCGATGCGCCCGAATGCGTTCATGCGCGCGAGCGTGGCGTCGAGCACTTCGCCGCCCACGTTCTCGAAGTAGCCGTCCACGCCGTCGGGCGTCGCGGCCTTGAGATCCTGATACAGATTGCCCGCCTTGTAGTCGACGCAGGCGTCGAAACCCAGCGTTTCGACCACGTAGCGGCACTTGTCCGCGCCGCCCGCGATGCCTACCGCGCGGCAGCCCGCGCGTTTCGCGAGCTGACCGACCACGCTGCCCACCGCACCGCTCGCCGCGCTCACGACCACCGTTTGCCCAGCCTTCGGCGCGATGATGCGGTTCAGCCCGTACCACGCCGTGACGCCCGGCATGCCCACCGGTCCGAGATAGGCGGAGAGCGGCACATGCGTCGTATTGACGACATGCAGATCGCTGCCGTCCGAGGTGCCGTACTCCTGCCAGCCGAACATGCCGACCACCTTGTCGCCGGCCTTGAGCTTCGCGTTGCGCGACTCGACCACTTCGCCCACCGTGCCGCCGATCATCACCGAGTCGAGCGGTTGCGGCGCCGCGTACGACTTGCTGTCGTTCATGCGGCCGCGCATATAGGGGTCGAGCGAGAGGAAGTGATTGCGCACGCGCACCTGGCCCTCTTCGAGCGGGGCGAGCGGCGTTTCGACGAGACGGAAGTTATCGACGCTCGCGGCGCCTTCCGGGCGCGAAGCGAGCAGGATCTGGCGATTGGTCTGGGTCATGGCGTCCGTGTTGCTTCGTTGGGCGCGGCCTGGCAGTGCTTCTGGCGGTGCTCGCCGGCCGCGCGGAAAAAGAGCGATCGGGAGCGCGCGCCTACGCTCGCGCTCCCGGCCGCACGTATGGGGTTTTCAGCCGTCGCTCGGGCCCGGCCGCGCGTTGGGGTCGCTGCGCAGGCGCTGGCGCGCCACGTCGCGGCCCACCGCGAGACGGCGCATGTACTTGAACGTGCCGAGCGCCTTGGCGACGAAATGGCCTTCGCTGTCGCGAATCTCGCCTTCGCAATAGGCCATCGTGGTGGAACGGTGCAGCACGCGGCCGGTGGCGCGCAATTCGCCGCGCCCAGGCTGCATGAAGTTCACTTTCATCTCGACGGTGACGACGCCCACGCCATCGGCCGCCACGCTGCGCGCCGCCATGGCGAGCGCGATGTCGCAAAGCGTCATCGTCACGCCGCCGTGAGCGACGTCCCACGTGTTCATGTGCCGCTCGGCGAGTGGCAGCACGACTTCGCTCACGCCGTCACGCGCGCTCTTGAGTTGCGCGCCGAGATGTTCGACGAACGGACTCTCGATGATCGTGAGCGCCGTTTGCGGGGCTTGCGTGCTTTCGCCTTGCGGCGTGCCGTCGCCCTGGGATTGATCTGCGGTACCGATCATGATGCGCTTCAGACCACGTAATCCACGCACTGGCGCGATTCGACCACGAGCTTCGCGAACTGCTTCACGACGAGATGCTCGGGGTGGTCCTGATAGCCGTCGAGCGCAGCCTGGTCGGCGAAGTCGGAAACCAGCACGAGGTCGTACGTGGATGCGGGGCCCGGCTCGGCCACGCCGACTTCCAGGTGCAGCGTGCCCGGCACGAGATTGCGGCAGCCTTCGAGCAGCGCCTTGAACTTCACGACATTTTCCGCACGCGTCGCACCCTCGGCCGACTCTTTGAGCTTCCACATCACGATATGACGAATCACGAATACACCTCTTTCTGTCTGCATGGGAACAGGCGCTGCGCCGCGCGCGCGCCGACAGCCGTCATGATACCCGCAGCGGCGCGAGCGCGAGAGCGCCCCGACGCGCCTAAAACCGCGCCAGCGCGCGGGCGTCGTGACGGCGGCGGACGAGCCGGTCCGCCGCCCCGTGCGTCAGACGACTTCGAAGAGGCCCGCCGCGCCCTGGCCGCCGCCGATGCACATCGTCACCACGACGAACTTCGCGCCGCGACGCTTGCCTTCGATCAGCGCGTGGCCCGTGAGGCGCGCGCCCGACACGCCGTACGGGTGGCCAACGGCAATCGCGCCGCCGTTCACGTTCAGGCGGTCGGCGGGAATGCCAAGCTTGTCGCGGCAGTACAGCACCTGCACGGCGAAGGCTTCGTTCAGTTCCCACAGGCCGATGTCCTCGACCTTCAGGCCCGTCTGCTTGAGCAGCTTGGGCACGGCGAACACGGGGCCGATGCCCATTTCGTCCGGCTCGCAACCGGCCACCGCGAAACCGCGGAAGATGCCGAGCGGCTGCAAACCCTCGCGCTCGGCGACCTTCGCGTTCATCACGACGCAGGCGCTCGCGCCGTCCGAGAACTGGCTCGCGTTGCCCGCCGTGATGACGCCGCCCGGCATCGCCGTGCGGATCTTCGCCACGCCTTCGAGCGTGGTGTCGGCGCGAATGCCCTCGTCGGCGGCGATCGTCACTTCTTTGGTGACGAGCTGGCCCGTGGCCTTGTCGGCCACGCCCGCGAGCACCGTCATCGGCACGATTTCGTCGTTGAAGAGGCCTGCGGCCTGTGCAGCGGCCGCGCGCAGTTGCGACTGAACGCCATACTCGTCCTGGCGATCCTTCGAGATTTCGTAGCGCTTCGCGACGTTCTCGGCGGTTTGCAGCATGCTCCAGTAGATTTCCGGCTTGTGCTGATTGAGCCAGCCTTCGGCCACCATGTGGCGGTTCATCTCGTTCTGCACGCACGAGATCGACTCCACGCCACCTGCCACGAACACGTCGCCTTCGCCGGCGATCACGCGTTGCGCGGCGAGCGCAATCGTCTGGAGTCCGGAAGAACAGAAACGGTTCACCGTCATGCCCGCCACGCTCACGGGCAGGCCCGCGCGCAGCGCGATCTGGCGCGCGATGTTCGCGCCGGTTGCGCCTTCGGGGTTCGCACAACCCATGATCACGTCTTCCACGCGCGCGGGGTCGATCTTCGCGCGTTCGACGGCGGCTTGAACCACATGGCCGCCAAGGGTGGCGCCGTGCGTCATGTTGAAGGCGCCCTTCCACGATTTGGCGAGGCCCGTGCGGGCGGTCGATACGATTACGGCGTCGGTCATGCGTGTCTCCTGCTACGAAATTGGGATCCTGCGGATGTCTTTGATTGAGCCTTCAGACGGACGATTCAGACGGACAACGCCAGCACGTCGGCCGACTGCGCGCGCTTCACACCGGCGGCGCGCAACTGGTCCCACGCGGTGGCGAGCGAGCCGTTGAGGTCGATGGCGCGCGAAGCGTCCTCGATCAGCACGGTCTCGAAGCCCGCGGCGCGCGCGTCGAGCGCGGACCACGCCACGCAGTAGTCGGTCGCGAGCCCGCAGCAGTACACGCGCTTCACACCCACTTCGCGCAGGTAGCCCGCGAGCCCCGTGGGCGTCTTGCGATCGGCTTCGAGAAACGCGGAATAGCTGTCCACGTCGGCGTGATGGCCCTTGCGGATCACCGCGCGCGCATGCGGCACGTCCAGGTCGCGATGCAGCGCCGCGCCTTCTGTGTCCTGCACGCAGTGCACGGGCCACAACACCTGTTCGCCGTACGGCAGCGCGACCGTTTCGAACGGCGCGCGCCCCGCATGGTTGGCCGCAAACGAAACGTGCCGCACGGGGTGCCAGTCCTGCGTGAGCACCACGTGGCCAAAGCCCTGCGCGAGCCGGTTCGCCACCGGCACGACTTCATCGCCGCGCGCGACGGCAAGCGCCCCGCCCGGCATGAAGTCGTATTGCAGGTCGATCAGCAGAAGCACGTCGTCCGCGTTTCTCATGATGTTCGTCCGAAGCTGAAACTTAGTTGAACGTACCGCCCTTCGCGGCCAGTTCGACGATCGAAGGCGCGATCTCCCACGCGTCGCCGTTGGGCTGCTGCGCGTAGCGGCGAATGGCGCGCTCGACGTTGTAGAGGCCGACCGTGTCGGCGTACAGCATCGGGCCGCCGCGCCACAGCGGGAAACCGTAGCCCGTGAGGTAAACCATGTCGACGTCCGAAGCCTTCGAGGCGATGCCCTCTTCGAGAATCTTCGCGCCTTCGTTCACGAGCGCGAACACGAGACGCTCGACGATCTCTTCGTCGCCGATCTTGCGGCGCTCCACACCCGCTTCCTTCGAATACGCAACGATCATCTCGTCCACGAGCTTCGAAGGCAGCGCGCTGCGCTCGCCCGCCTTGTAGTCGTACCAGCCCGCGCCGGTCTTCTGCCCGAAGCGGCCGGTCTCGCACAGGCGGTCCGCGACTTTCGAGTACTTCATATCCGGCTGCTCCTGATAGCGGCGCTTGCGGATCGCCCAGCCAATATCGTTGCCGGCCAGATCGCTCATGCGGAACGGGCCCATGGCGAAGCCGAACTTCTCGATCGCGCGATCGACCTGCGCGGGCAGCGCGCCCTCTTCGAGCATATTGAGCGCCTGCCGGATGTACTGCTCGACCATGCGATTGCCGATGAAGCCGTCGCACACGCCCGAGACCACGGCCGTCTTGCGGATCTTCTTCGCGACCTGCATGACGGTGGCCAGCACGTCCTTGCCCGTTTCCTTGCCGCGCACGACTTCGAGCAGCTTCATCACGTTGGCGGGGCTGAAGAAGTGCAAGCCCACCACGTCCTGCGGCCGCTTCGTGAACGCCGCGATCTTGTCGACGTCGAGCGTCGAGGTATTCGAGGCGAGAATCGCGCCCGGCTTCGCGACTTCATCGAGCCGCTTGAACACCTGCTCCTTCACGCCGAGCTCTTCGAACACGGCTTCGATGATGAGGTCCGCTTCCTTCAGGTCGTCATAGGTGAGCGTCGGGCGGATCAAAGCCATGCGCGCTTCGAGCTTTTCGGCCGAGAGCTTGCCCTTCTTGACCTGCGCTTCGTAGTTCTTGCGGATCGTGGCGAGACCGCGATCGAGCGCTTCCGGCTTCGTTTCGAGCAGCGTGACCGGCAAGCCCGCGTTGAGGAAGTTCATGGTGATGCCGCCGCCCATCGTGCCCGCGCCGATCACGGCCACCTTCTGGATGTCGCGCGTGGGCGTGCTGGACGGCACGTCGGGAATCTTGCTCGCGGCGCGCTCGCCAAAGAACGCATGGCGCAGTGCGTGGCTTTCGGGCGTCTGCACGAGTTCGAGGAAGCACTCGCGCTCGTACGCGAGGCCCTTGTCGAAGCCCTGCTTCACGCCCGCCGCAACGGCGTCCACGCATTTCACTGGCGCCGGATAGTGCTTCGACATCGCGGCCACCGTGTTGCGCGAGAACTGGAGGAAGCCTTCGGCGTTCGGGTGCTCGATCTTGCGGTTGCGCACGAGCGGATACGGGCCGGGCTTGTCGGCGGCCTTGCGCGCGAAGGCGATGGCTTCCTCGAGCAGGTCGCCTTGGGCCATCGCGTCGAAAAGGCCCGAATTCGCGAGCTTTTCGCTCAACACCGGCGCGCCCGTGACGATCATGTTGAGCGCGGCTTCGAGACCGATCGCGCGCGGCAGACGCTGCGTGCCGCCCGCGCCCGGCAGGATGCCGAGCTTCACTTCCGGCAGCGCGATCTGCGCGCCCGGCGCGGCGATGCGGTAGTGCGCGCCGAGCGCGAGTTCGAGACCGCCGCCCATCGCGACGCTGTGGATCGCGGCCACGACCGGCTTCGCGCTCTTCTCGACTTCCCTGATGACGGTGTGGAGCGTGGGCTCCTGCGTCGCCTTGGGCGTATTGAATTCGGTGATGTCCGCGCCGCCCGAAAAGGCCTTGCCGCCTCCCGTGATGACGATGGCCGTGACCGCCGCGTCGCTCGCGGCGCGCGCGAGGCCGTCGACGATCCCGGCTCGGGTCGAATGCCCAAGGCCGTTGACGGGCGGATTGTTGAGCGTGATGACGGCGACGCCGTCGCGAGTCGTGTAGTCCACTGCCATTTGCCTGCCTCCATGCTTGCGGGCCGCGTCGCGTTCATGCGCCGGCCGGTTCATTGTCCGACATTCCCTGCCAGCAGGCAGAATACCTAAAAAAGAACGTTCGTTCAATTTTTTGCTGCACTGCGGACATCGGGGTTTGTACCAAGCGCCTCGATTTCCCGGGCGACTGCCAAAAATCAGACGAAAAAAAACGCAGCCAGTTGGCTGCGCCGGAGAACTTTGCCCTTCTGCGTGTTTCTGCGCGTTCGCGCCTCGGGCCTTACTGGTGCTTCGCGCTCGAAGCCTCCGCGATGCCCTCGCTCGCGGCGTCATGCGCCGGATCGAGCGGACACCCTTCCACCGCGAGCGCCGTCGGCAGCACGTACGAGCGGAACTGCTCGCGCAACTTGAGCTTTTGTAGCTTGCCGGTGGCCGTGTGCGGCAATGCGTCGACGAAGACGGCGTCGTCGGGTTGCCACCACTTCGCCACCTTGCCCTCGAAGAACGCCAGCAGCGCCTCGCGCGTGACTTCGGCGCCGGGCTTTTTCACCGCGACGATGAGCGGGCGCTCGGTCCAGCGCGGGTGCGCGCACGCAATGCAGGCGGCCTCGGCGATGGCCGGATGCGCCACCGCGATGTTCTCCAGATCGATCGAGCTGATCCATTCGCCGCCGGACTTGATCACGTCCTTGCTGCGGTCGGTGATATGGAGGAAGCCGTCGGGGTCGATCGTGGCGACGTCGCCGGTCGGGAACCAGCCGTCCACGAGCGGCGAGCCGCTTTCCTGGCGGAAATACCGGTCGATCACCCACGGCCCCCGCACGTGCAGGTCGCCGAACTGCACGCCGTCCCACGGCAACTCGCGCCCGTCGTCGCCGACGATCTTCATGTCCACGCCGAAAATCACGCGCCCCTGCTTTTCGAGCAGCGCCTGCTGCTGCTCGCGCGGCCGCTGCGACTGCTCCCAGTTGAGCTTCGAGAGCGTGCCGAGCGGCGACATCTCCGTCATGCCCCAGGCGTGGATCACCTGCACGCCGTAGTCGTCTTCGAAGCTGCGCAGCATCGCGGGCGGGCACGCCGAGCCGCCTATCACCGTGCGGTTGAGGGTGGAAAACCGCACGCCCGCGCCGCGCATGTACGAGAGCAGCCCGAGCCAGACAGTCGGCACGCCGGCCGAGCAGGTCACGCGTTCCGCTTCCATGAGTTCATAGAGCGACTTGCCGTCCAGATCCTTGCCGGGCAGCACGAGTTTCGCGCCCGTGAGGGGCGACGCGTGCGGCACTCCCCAGGCGTTCACATGGAACATCGGCACGACGGGCAGAATCGCGTCGCGCGCCGAAAGACCCATGGCGTCGGGCAGCGATGCGCCATAGGCGTGCAGCACGGAGGAACGGTGCGTATACAGCGCGCCTTTCGGGTTGCCCGTGGTGCCGGACGTGTAGCAGAGGTTCGACGCGCTGCGCTCGTCGAGCATCGGCCACTCGAAGTGGCCGTCCTGCGCGGCGAGCAGCGTTTCGTAGCAAAGCACCTCGGTGCGCATCTGCGGCCGATGCGACTCGTCGCACAGCGCGATCCAGCCGCGCACGTTCGGGCACTGCGGCGCGAGCGTATCGACGAGTGCGGCGAACGTGATGTCGAACAGCACGTAGCGGTCGTCGGCGTGATTGACGATCCAGGCGATCTGCTCGGGAAAGAGCCGCGGATTGATGGTGTGGCAGACCGCGCCGAAGCCGGTCACGCCGAAATAGGCCTCGAGATGCCGGTAGCCGTTCCAGGCCAGCGTGCCTACGCGCTCGCCGGGCGCCACGCCGAGCGCCATGAGCGCCTGCGCGAGCTGCTTCGAGCGCAGTTCGCACTCGCGGTACGTGTAGCGATGGATATCGCCTTCGATGCGGCGCGAGACGATCTGCGCGCTACCGTGATGGCGCGCCGCGTGCGCGATCAACGACGACACTTGCAGCGGCACATCCATCATTTGACCCAGCAGCGGCGCACTCATCGGTAGCGGTCTCCTCGCGTTGATCGGCGTTGTCGTTGTGTGTGTTCGTGTGTCTTCTTGTACGGCGCAGGCGCGGCGGCAGCTTTCCCGCGGCATTCGAGGGGTATTCAAGCGGCTCCCAGCACGCCGGCGGGTGCCGACTTACAATATCGAGTATTCAAAAGGCCCTCAATATGTCGTTTTCACCAGGCACTACCGAATCTCAAGGCGGCGCTGCCGCCTCGCCCATGCCCGCCTCGGGCCCGCTCGCCGACTTCGAACGCGCCTTGACCGCCCCGCGCGACGACGCCTTCGCCGCGCTGGGCGCGCGCTTCTATACGCGGCTGCCCGGCGCGCCGCTGCCCGCGCCTTACGTGGTCGGCTTTTCGAACGCCGTGGCCGCGCAGCTCGGGCTCGACCCGTCGGCCGTTGCCGATCCCGCGTTCGCGGCGTTCTTCAGCGGCAACTTCACGCGCGAGCGCTCACCTTCGACGATGTCGCATGCCACGGTCTATTCGGGGCATCAATTCGGCGTATGGGCGGGCCAGCTCGGCGACGGCCGAGCGCTCACGCTCGGCGAAGTCGAGCATGACGGCGCGCGCAACGAAGTGCAGCTCAAGGGCGCGGGCCGCACGCCCTACTCGCGCATGGGTGACGGCCGCGCCGTGCTGCGCTCGTCGGTACGCGAGTTCCTGTGCTCGGAAGCCATGCATCACCTCGGCATTCCGACCACGCGCGCGCTCACGGTGATCGGCTCCGACCAGCCGGTGCGCCGCGAAGACATCGAAACGGCGGCCGTGGTCGCACGCGTGTCGCCGAGCTTCGTGCGCTTCGGCCACTTCGAGCACTTCTATTCGCACGACGACGTGGACGCACTGCGCACCCTGGCCGACCACGTGATCGCGCGCTTCTACCCGCAACTGCGCGAAGCCGACGACCCGTATCTCGCGCTGCTCGACGAAGCGGTGCGCAGCACGGCGGCGCTGATGGTCGAATGGCAGGCCGTCGGGTTTTGCCACGGCGTGATGAACACCGACAACATGTCGATTCTCGGCCTCACGATCGACTACGGTCCGTTCGGCTTCATGGACGGCTTCGACGCCAATCACATCTGCAACCACTCCGATTCGCAGGGCCGCTACGCGTATCGCATGCAGCCGCAGATCGGCTACTGGAATCTCTTCTGCCTCGCTCAGGCGCTCGTGCCGCTCTTCGGCGCGCACTACGACATCGCCGACGAGAAGAAGCGCGGCGAGCGCGTGGTGGCGGATGCGCAAGGCGTGCTCGAACGCTTCAAGGGGCATTTCGCGCCCGCGCTCGAAGCGCGCATGCGCGCGAAGCTCGGCCTCGAACACGAGCGCGAAGGCGACGACGCGCTCGCGAACAAGCTCTTCGAAATCATGCATGCCAACCGGGCCGATTTCACGCTCACGTACCGCCATCTCGCGCGCGTTTCGAAACATGATGCGAGCGGCGACGCGTCCGTGCGCGATCTGTTTCTCGATCGCGCCGCCTTCGACGCCTGGGCCGCCGACTACCGCGCGCGCCTTGCGCACGAGCCGCGCGACGACGCCGCGCGCGCGGCGGCAATGAACCGCGTGAACCCGAAGTACGTGCTGCGCAACCACCTCGCGCAAACCGCGATCGAGCGCGCCGCGCAAAAGGATTTCAGCGAAGTCGAGCGCCTCGCGAAAGTGCTGGAGCGCCCGTACGACGACCAACCGGAACACGAGGCGTACGCGGGCCTGCCGCCCGACTGGGCGAGTTCGCTCGAAGTCAGTTGCTCTTCGTGAGCGCGCCCCCATCTACGTGACCCTTGTTTTCCACCCGACAGGAACCCGACATGAGCCAGGACGACAACAACTCCCCCGCTTACCCAGGCTACAAGTCCGACGAGCAGTGGCGCGAGCAGCTCGACTCCACGCAGTACCAGGTCACGCGCCACGCGGCCACGGAGCGCGCCTTCACCGGCAAGTACTGGGATCATTTCGACCGGGGCGTCTACGACTGCGTGTGTTGCGGCACCCCGCTTTTCGAGTCCGACACGAAATTCGACGCGGGCTGCGGCTGGCCGAGCTACTTCCGGCCGATCAACGGCGAGGTGATCGAGGAGAAAACCGACCGCACGCACGGCATGCTGCGCATCGAGGTGCGCTGCAAGAACTGCGGCGCGCATCTCGGCCACGTGTTCGAGGATGGTCCGGCCCCAACCGGACTTCGGTATTGCATCAATTCGGCTGCGCTACAATTCGAGCCCAAGTGAGCGTTGGCAAGGCAGCCCCGCGCCCCGCGCGGGGCGCAATGCGGCCTTGAAATCGTCACGCCGTCTTGTAGCGGCTCATTTCGTAAACCTTCAGGCCGATAATGAAATTCCTGTTTGATCTCTTCCCGATCATCCTCTTTTTCGTCGCCTTCAAGCTGTGGGGCATCTTCACGGCGACGGCCGTGGCGATCGGAGCGACGCTCGTGCAGATCGCGTGGGTGGCGTTCCGTCACCGCAAGGTCGACCCCATGCTGTGGCTCTCGCTTGGCATCGTCGTCGTGTTTGGCGGCGCGACGCTCATGCTGCACGATGAAACCTTCATCAAGTGGAAGCCCACCGTGCTTTACTGGGCGTTCTCGGTCGTGCTGCTGGTCTCGCAGGTCGCCTTCGGCAAGAACCTCATCGAAGCGATGATGGGCAAGCAGATCACGCTGCCGCCGCGCATCTGGACGCAACTGAACTTCGTCTGGTCGATCTTCTTCGCGCTGCTCGGCATCCTCAATCTCTTTGTGGCGTTTCACTTCTCCACCGACGCGTGGGTCGATTTCAAGCTGTTCGGCGCAACGGGCATCCTCGTGGTGTTCATCGTCGGCCAGAGCCTGTGGCTTTCGCGTTACATGAAGGAAGAAGAATGAGCGACGTTTTTCTCAACGCGAGCCCGGCCGAGCGCATGGCGCTCATCGAAACACGCCTCACCGCGGCGCTTGCGCCCGTCGAGTCGATCGTCGTGCGCGACGACAGCGCGCAGCACGCCGGACACGCGGGCGCCGCTGCCGGCGGTCACTATCATGTCACGATCGTTGCGCCCGCATTCGCGGGGAAAGCCCGCGTGGCAAGGCATCGCATGGTGTATGATGCGCTGGCCGAGGCCATGCAGCGCGGCATTCACGCACTCGCGATCACGGCGCTCACGCCCGAAGAAGCCGCGGCGCTGCCCCGGTAGGCCCACGTTAGATTTCGACCTTTTTGTTCGCCATTTTGGTTCGCCCCGTTAGGACTTTCCGATGACCTTGAAGAAAACCCGTCTCTGGGTGTTGCTGGCTGCGTGCGCGGCGGCTCCCGCGTTTGCGCAGAACATCGCCGTCGTGAACGGCACGCCGATTCCCAAAGCGCGCGCCGACGCGCTGGTCGACCAGCTCGTGCATCAAGGCCAGCAGGATTCGCCGCAGCTGCAAATGGCCGTGCGCGAAGAGCTCGTGAACCGCGAAATCCTCATGCAGGAAGCCATTCGCGAAGGCATTCCGAACAAGCCGGACGTGAAGGCGCAAATCGCCGTGGCGCAGCAGACCGTCGTGCTGCGCGCGCTGATCGAGAACTTCGTGAAGACCAACCAGCCGACCGACGCCGAAGTCAAGGCGCGCTACGACCAGTTGATCAAGGACGCGGGCGGCAGCGAGTACCACCTGCACCATATCCTCGTGGACAACGAGCAGCAGGCCAAGGACCTGATCGCCAAGATCAAGGCCGGCGCAAGCTTCGAAGACCTCGCGAAGCAATTCTCGAAGGACCCGGGCTCGGCCAAGAACGGCGGCGACCTCGACTGGTCGGATCCGAAGGCGTATGTGCCGGAATTCGCGGCTGCGGCCACGCATCTCCAGAAAGGCCAGATCACCGATACGCCGGTGCACACGCAGTTCGGCTGGCACATCATCCGAGTGGACGACATCCGCCCGGTCACGCCCCCGCCGCTCGAGCAGGTGCGCCCGCAGATCGTCCAGCAGATCCAGCAGGAAAAGCTGCAAGCGTTCGAAGAAAATCTGCGCAAGCAAGCGAAGATTCAGTAAGGCTCCAACAGGCCTCACGACCAGGCCTCACGACATGAAAAAGCCGCCCTCGGGCGGCTTTTTTGCGTTCTGGCTCGATCGTTGCGTCAACAATGAACGCCCCGCCATGCGCGGCTCACGGCAATGGCGAGGCGTCGAGCTCGTAGCTCGTGCTGCGCCCGCCGCCCTCCGCTTTGCGCAGCACGCCGCGCGCCAGCAGATCGTTGATGTCGCGCAGCGCGGTATCGGACGAGCATTTGGCGATGGCGGCCCACTTGCCGCTCGTGAGCTTGCCCTCGAAGCCGTCGAGCAGCTTGTTGAGCAGCTTCACCTGGCGCTCGTTGAACGGCGTCGTGGCCCAGTGGCGCCAGAAGCGTGCCTTGGCGAGCACCGCGTCCAGCGTGACCTGCGCCTGATCGACGGCGCGATGCAGCGCGTCGAAGAACCAGGCCAGCCAAGGCGTGACGTCCATCGAGCCCTTCTGGGTGCGCTCCAGAATGTCGTAGTAAGCCTTGCGCTCGCGCTGGATCTGCGCGGACAGGCTGTAGAAGCGCTGCGTGCCGCCATCCGCGCGCGCAAGCAGCAAATCGCCGATAGCGCGCGCCACGCGGCCGTTGCCGTCGTCGAACGGGTGCAAGGTCACGAACCACAAATGGCCGAGCGCCGCGCGGACGAGCGGCGGCTCTTTCGGCGGGCTGTTGATCCAGTCGAGAAAACGGCGCGTTTCGGCCTCGATGCGGTCGGCGGGCGGCGCCTCGAAGTGCACGCGCTGACGGCCGATCGGCCCCGAGATCACCTGCATGGGCCCGCTCGCGTCGTCGCGCCAGGCCCCAACGTTGATACGCGACAGACCCGCGTAGCCGGTGGGAAAGAGCGCGGCATGCCAGCCGAACAGGCGCTCGCGCGTGACCGGCGCCTGACTGTTGGCGGTGGCGTCGAGCACCATCTCGACCACGCCTTCGACGTGGCGATCCACGGGCGCGAGCGCCCCGATATCCACCCCCATGCGCCGCGCGATGGACGAACGCACGGAGGCGACATTGAGCTGCTCGCCCTCGATCTCGCTGGTCTTGAGCACGTCCTCCGTCAGGGCCGCGAGGCTGGCCTGATCGCGCAGCGCCATGCCGACATCGGCCAGACGGCCTGCCAGCAAGCCCTGGGCGCGACTGACCTCGGCCATGGGCTCGGCCAGCTCCGTCAGATCGACACGCCATCGAGGCCAGTCGCCGGCTTGCCAGATGTAGGTATATTCGCCGCTATTCATGCGGCGATTATGAGACGTATTCGCCGCACGCACAAGTTAATCGCCGCAAAATATGCGGCGATTAACACCGGCAATCACCGCAAGGCCCGGTTTGCGCCGGCCGGATGGGCTCGCTGGCGCCGCGCCACAATGTAAAAAAACCCCGGACAGCGCCCGTATGACAGGCTTGGCCGGGGTTTTCCGCCAGAGCTAGCCGCCCTGGCGCCGAACGTCCGCGTGGTGGCTAGCCGATCAGCCCACCCACTTGCGCGCGTTCTGGAACGCACGCATCCACGGGCTCGCCTCGCCCCAGGCTTCGGGGTGCCAGCTCATCGTCACGGTGCGCTGCACGCGCTCGGTGTGCGGCATGAGCACCGTGAAGCGGCCGTCGTCGGTCGTGACCGAGGTGATGCCTTGCGGCGAACCGTTCGGGTTGAACGGATAACCTCCGGTCGCCTGACCGCGGTGGTCGACGTAGCGCATCGCCACGGCCACCTTCGAAATGTCGCCCTGCTGCGAGAAGTCCGCGAAGCCTTCGCCGTGCGCGACCGCCACCGGAATGCGCGAGCCTTCCATGCCGTTGAAGAAGATCGACGGCGAGCTCTGCACTTCGACGAGCGAGAAGCGCGCTTCGAACTGCTCCGACTTGTTGCGCGTGAACTTCGGCCAGGCTTGCGCGCCCGGGATCATCGAGGCGAGGCTCGACAGCATCTGGCAGCCGTTGCAGATGCCGAGCGCGAAGGTGTCCTGACGCGCGAAGAACGCCGCGAACATGTCCGCGAGCTTCGCGTTGAAGCGGATCGTCTTGGCCCAGCCTTCGCCCGCGCCCAGCACGTCGCCGTACGAGAAGCCGCCGCAGGCCACCGCGCCCGCGAAGTCGGCGAGCGTGGCGCGGCCTTCGAGCAGGTCGCTCATGTGGACGTCGTGCGCGTCGAAGCCCGCGCGGTCGAACGCGTACGCGGTTTCGAGGTGCGAGTTCACGCCTTGCTCGCGCAGGATCGCCACGCGCGGACGTGCGCCCTTCGCGACGAACGGCGCGGCGATGTCCTCGGCCGGGTCGAACGTGAGATGCGGCTGCATGCCCGGATCGGCGGCGTCGAGCAGCGCGTCGTATTCGGCGTCGGCGCATGCGGGGTTGTCGCGCAGGCGCGCAATGCGCCAGCTCACTTCGCTCCACACGCGTTGCAGTTCGGCGCGCGGCGCGTCGTAGATGCGCTTGGCGTCGCGGTAGATCTCGATCGAGTCGCGGGTGTTGAGCGTGCCGATCACATGCGAGCACACCGAAAGACCATGCTGACGCAGCACGCCCATCACGGCGTCGCGCTGTTGCGCCGGCACCTGGATCACGGCGCCGAGTTCTTCCGAGAACAGCGCGCGCAGCGTGCGGTCTTCGCGGCGGCCGCTGGTTTGCTTCGCCCAGTCCTTGGCGTCGCCGTAATCGGACTCGTGCTCGCTGTCGAGCGCGAGCATGTCGACGTTGAGCGACACGCCCGTATGGCCCGCGAAGGCCATTTCGCAAACCGTCGCCCACAGGCCGCCATCCGAGCGGTCGTGGTAGGCGAGCAGTTGCTCGTTGTCGTTCAGTTGCTGGATGGCCGTGAAGAATTGCTTGAGGTCTTCGGCGCTGTCCACATCGGGCACCGCGTCGCCCACCTGCTGCGTGACCTGCGCGAAGATGCTGCCGCCCATGCGGTTCTTGCCGCGGCCCAGATCGATCGCGATCAGAACCGATTCGCCCACTTCGTCGGCGCGGCGCAGTTGCGGCGTCACGTGGCGGCGCACGTCCTCGACCGGCGCGAACGCCGAAATGATGAGCGACACCGGCGCGACCACTTCCTTCGCCACGCCCTCTTCGTTCCACTTCGTGCGCATGGAGAGCGAGTCCTTGCCCACCGGAATGCCGATGCCCAGCGCCGGGCACAGCTCCATGCCGATCGCCTTCACGGTGTCGTACAGCGCGGCGTCTTCGCCCGGTGCGCCGCACGCGGCCATCCAGTTCGCGGAGAGCTTGAGCTTGTCGAGCGAGAGGATCGGCGCGCTCGCGATGTTGGTGATCGCCTCGCCCACGGCCATGCGGCCCGATGCGGGCGCATCGATCACGGCGAGCGGCGTGCGCTCGGCCATCGTCATCGCTTCGCCCTTGTAGCCCGCGTAGTCGAGCGCGGTGATCGCGCAGTCGGCCACCGGCACTTGCCACGGGCCGACCATCTGGTCGCGCACCGTCGTGCCGCCCACCGTTCGGTCGCCGATGGTGATGAGGAAGGACTTGCTGCCGACCGTCGGATTGCGCAGCACGCTCTTCGCGACTTCGTCGAACGCGACGCCCGTGACATCGACCGGCGCGAGCGGGACGCTGGCGTGCTCGACATTGCGGTGCATGCGCGGCGGCTTGCCGAGCAGGATGTCCATCGGCATGTCGACGGGCTGGTGGCCGCCGTTCGAAGCGAGCGCCGCCTCGTCGGTGTCGACCAGCTTCAGGTCGCGGTCATCGGTCGCGACGCCCACGACGGCGAACGGACAGCGCTCACGCTCGCAGATCGCCTGGAACTCGGCCAGATCGGCGGGCGCGATCGCGAGAACGTAGCGTTCCTGCGACTCGTTCGACCAGATTTCGCGCGGCGAGAGACCCGACTCTTCGAGCTGCACCTTGCGCAGTTCGAAGCGCGCGCCCTTGTCCGCGCCGTCCACGAGTTCCGGGAAGGCGTTGGAAAGGCCGCCCGCGCCCACGTCGTGAATGCTCAGGATCGGGTTGCGCTCGCCAAGCTGCCAGCACGAGTTGATGACTTCCTGCGCACGGCGCTCGATTTCCGGGTTGCCGCGCTGGACCGAGTCGAAGTCGAGTTCGGCGGTGTTGGTGCCGGTCGCCATCGAGCTGGCCGCGCCGCCGCCCATGCCGATGCGCATGCCGGGGCCGCCGATCTGGATCAGCAGCGTGCCGGCCGGCAGGTCGTGCTTGTGCGTGTGCTGCGCGCTGATGTTGCCGATGCCGCCCGCGATCATGATCGGCTTGTGATAGCCGCGCACGGTGCCCGCCACGTTCTGCTCGTAGGTGCGGAAGTAGCCGCCGAGGTTCGGGCGGCCGAATTCGTTGTTGAACGCGGCGCCGCCGAGCGGGCCGTCGATCATGATTTGCAACGGCGAGGCGATGCGGTCCGGGCGGCCGTAGGCGTCGCTCGTGTCGGCGGGATTGCGGTGCGTGAGCGGC
The DNA here is from genome assembly GCF_003096875.1 of Paraburkholderia unamae. Lineage (NCBI taxonomy): Bacteria > Pseudomonadati > Pseudomonadota > Betaproteobacteria > Burkholderiales > Burkholderiaceae > Paraburkholderia > Paraburkholderia unamae. The sequence goes on along the minus strand of NZ_QEOB01000025.1, from coordinate 59,683 downwards.
ACGGCCGCGTCGCGGGCGTTTTCCCACGTCTCACGCGCGTCGGGCAGATCGAGGTTCGAGACCGTGAAGCCCGTAAGACCCGCCTTCGGACGCGCGCCGCGGCCCGTCGCGCCTTCGTCGCGGATTTCGCCGCCCGAGCCCGTGGCCGCGCCCGAGAACGGTGAGATCGCCGTGGGGTGGTTGTGCGTCTCCACCTTCATCAGCGTGTGCGTGAGTTCGGTGTGGCGGCCGTACTGCTCGCCCGGCGTGCCGTCGGCGTTGTGCTTGCGCGGGAACCAGCGTTCCGCGACCGCGCCTTCCATGATCGACGAGTTGTCCGAGTACGCGACGATCGTGCCCTGCGGGCTGATCTTCTCGGTGTTGCGGATCATCGCGAAAAGCGACAGATCCTGGTCCTGGCCGTCGATCGTCCAGCTCGCGTTGAAGATCTTGTGGCGGCAGTGCTCGCTGTTGGCCTGAGCGAACATCATCAGTTCGACGTCGGTCGGGTTGCGTTCGAGCTTCTTGAAGTTATCAACGAGGTAGTCGATTTCGTCGTCGGCGAGCGCAAGGCCCAGTTCGCCGTTGGCCGTTTCCAGCGCCGCGCGGCCTTTACCCAGCACGTCGACGGTCTGCATCGGGCGGGCCGGCAGTTCGTCGAACAGATGCAGCGCCGTGTCGCGCGAGGCCGCCACGCTTTCCGTCATGCGGTCGTGCAGCGCCGCGGCCACCGCCGCGTGCGCCTCGTCCGACAGCGTTTTCTTGCCGCCCAGCAGGCCGCTCTTGAGCACCACGGTGTACTCGACGCCGCGCTCGATGCGGCGCACCTGCTCGAGGCCGCAATGGTGCGCGATGTCCGTCGCCTTGCTGGCCCACGGCGACACCGTGCCGAAGCGCGGCACGACGAGGAACGTGAGCGCGCTGCCGCGCTCCTGCGGGGCCGCGAACGGCGCGCCGTAGTGCATCAGCGCTTCGATCTTCGCGCTGTCGTCAGCGGAAAGCGGCGTGGCCGAGTTGACGAAATGCAGATACTGGCCGTGCACGCCGACGATGTTGGCGTCGATACGCTGAAGCGTTTCGAGCAGGCGGGTCTGACGGAAGTCGGAAAGGGCCGAAGCACCGGGGAAACACGAGAAGTGGGCCATGGACTGGGGCGTTGCGTCGAGGTTGCGTCGCGGCTTCGCCTCGCGCGATGCGTCGCAAGGTGGCGATGCGTCGCGCGGGGGATGGCGACGGTCAGGCGAAGGGAGACCGCGATTATAACCCGGAAGGCCTCGCCTGACCGCCCCGCAGGCGCTACCGCGCCCGCTCCCCGCCCCTTTTCGGGACACTCGCGGGAACCGGCAACGCACACGCCGCGCCCATGCCGTTCTTTTCGCGATATGCCAGGCGCATTGGCGCGGGTTCCGGCGCAGGCGCAGGCGTGCGCGCGGCAGGCTTGCGGCCATGCGCGATGCGCGTCGCAGCCCGGCCTCGCGCATGGCGACGCGGGCGCTTTCGCTGCTATGATTGCGCGTTTCGTCTGATCGGCGCACCCGCACATCGCTTCGGCGCGCCGCACGCCCCACCTTTGGCAGAGCGCCCTCATCCGGGCGAGCGCCGCCTGTCAGCAGAACGTATCGTCATGGATGTCATCGTCATCGGCGGCGGAATCGCCGGCATCGCCACCGCCTGGCAACTGCGCGCGGCCGGGCATCGCGTCTGCGTGATCGAGCGCCACGCCACGGTCGCGCAAGGCGCGACCTATGGCCATAGCGGCATTGCGCTGCCCACGCCGCTCGATGTCTGGTTCGGCCCCACCTTCCTGCGCAACGGCCGGCAATCCTCGGGCGGCGTGATCAGCAAGACGGGCTGGCGCGGCCAGGCACACACCTTCGTCAAGCGCCTCGCCACGCTGCACGGCTCCGAGGCGTTCGCCGGGCGTTATGCGCTGCTGCGCCCGCTCATCGAATCGGCCCAGGCGGCGCTCGCCGACATCGACGCGCGCTTCCAGCTCGACTACGAGCAGCGCGACGGCCTGCTCTACCTCGTGCGCGGCAGTGACGAATGGTCGCTCACGCAACCGGCGCTCGAACTGCTGCGCCGCTTCGAAACGCCTCACCACGCGCTTTCGGCCGCCGAATGCGTGGCGTTCGACCACGCGATTCCAGCCGATCCGCCGTTCGCGGGCGGCGTGCGCTTCGAGACCGGCCGCGTGGCGAACTGTCCGCTCTTCGTGAAACTGCTCAAGCAGGTGCTCGACGCCCAGGGCGGCGTGCAGTTCGAGACCAGCCGCGAAGTGCGCGCGATCCGTCTCGAAGATCAACGCGCGGCCGTCGAGCTGGCGCCGCGCGCGAACGAGCCGGGCCGCTCACGCGAAGTCGAGGTGATCTCGGGCGACGCCGTGGTGGTCGCCGCGGGAGCGCAAACACCGAACCTGCTTGCGCCGCTCGGCGTCAAGATGCCGCTTTATCCGCTGCGCATGCACACGCTCAATTCGCCTGTGGCGCACGAGGAATGCGTGCCGAACACCACGATCGTCGACGCCGCCAAGCGCATCGCCATCACACGCATGAATCACCGGCTGCGCATCTCGGGCGCCGCCGTGCTGCTGCGCGCGAAGGAAGTCGACGAGGCGCTGCCCGAAGCCCTGACCGAAGACGCGCTCGCGCTGCTCGGCGAAGCCTCGCGCGATTGGGCGCCGGGCGCCGCGCGCATCTCCGCGGCGCTGCCGTGGGAAGGCATGAAGCTGCTCTCTGCTGACGGCCTGCCGGCGGTCGGCAACGTGGGCCATCCACGCCTGTTCGTCAACGCGGGCCACGGACCGGCGGGCTGGGCGCTCTCGCTCGGCTCGGCGCGTCTCGTCGCCCAGCAGATCTCCAACACCGCGCCGGACTTGCCCGCCGATACGATTGCGGCGCTCTGGCCCGGCCGCGCCTGAAATGCGCCTGGGCCGTTATTGAGCCGCCGTTGAACCATCGTTGAGCCGCCGTTGAGCGACGAGTGCCGCCGCGACTTCGCCGCCCCGCGCTCGTTCGCCACGCTCATGAGGCGCGCCGTCTGACGGCGTGCTCGGGTATCGTTGCGTTGTCGCCTCTCCCGCCCGCCTCGCCATGACGCACGCTCCGCTTTCCCCCGCCGCCGCACAACCGGCGCTGCTCAATCCGCACGACCGTGCGCTCCCGCTTCTCACCGTCGAACAGCTGCGCGCCGCCGAAGTCGCGGCGCAGGCCGCCTTGCCCGCCCATACGCTGATGGCGCGCGCCGGTGCCGCGGCCTCGCACTTCCTGCGCGAGCAACTGGCTCACGCGCCCTCGACCGCGAGCGGCAAGCCGGTCTGGTTCGCCGCCGGGCCGGGCAACAATGGCGGCGATGCGCTCGTCGTCGCCACGGAGCTGCATCGCGTGGGCGTGGCGGTCGAGGTCTGCATGCCGGTCGAGGTCAAGCCCGACGACGCCCGCTGGGCGCTCGAAACGGCGCGCGCGGCGGGCGTGCCGATCGCCGCCGCGCCACCGGCGTCGTTCGACGCCTACGGCTGGCTCGTCGACGGGATGTTCGGCATCGGCCTCGCGCGCGGACTCGAAGGCGTGTTCGGCGAGCTGGCCGGGCGCCTTTCGGCGCGCGCGCGCAGCCACGGCCACGTGCTCGCACTCGACGTGCCGAGCGGACTCGACAGCGACACCGGCAACGTGGTGGGCGACGGCCCGGCCGTGCGCGCGACCCATACCGTGACCTTCATCGCCGCGAAACCCGGCCTCTACACCGGCGTGGGCCGCGACCATGCAGGCACGGTGGCCGTCGCGCCGATCGGCATCGACGTTCAGGACACGCCCCGCGCCGCCCGCCTGAACGCACCGGCGCTGTTCGCGCCCGCGCTGCCCGCCCGCGACTTCGCCACCCACAAGGGCACGTTCGGCACGCTCGCCGTCGTGGGCGGCGACACCGGCATGTGCGGCGCGCCGATTCTTGCGGCGCGCGCCGCGCTCCTCACCGGCGCGGGCAAGATCCACGTGGGCTTTCTCGGCAGCGACGCGCCGCCCTACGATGCCCCTCACCCCGAACTGATGCTGCACGCGGCCAGCAAGCTCGCGCTCGGCGCAATGGACGCCGTGGCAGCGGGCTGCGGAATGGGCGGCAGCGCCTCGGCGCGCCAGCTCGTGGACGCCATCCTGCGCCTTCAGGCGCCGGTCCTGCTCGATGCCGACGCGCTCAATCTCGTCGCCCGCGATGAGGCGCTCGCGGCACACGTTGCGCAGTCGGCCGCCACGCGCGGCGCGCCTTGCCTGCTCACGCCGCATCCGCTCGAAGCGGCGCGCCTGCTCGGCGGCGACACGGCCGCCGTGCAGCGTGACCGGCTCGCCGCCGCACGCGCGCTCGCCGCCCGCTACGCGGCCGTCGTCGTGCTCAAGGGCAGCGGCACGGTGATCGCGGCGCCCGACGGCCGCGTCACCGTCAATCCAACGGGCAACGCAGGCCTCGCGACAGGCGGCACCGGCGACGTGCTCGGCGGCATCATCGGCGCGTTGCTGGCGCAGCGCCTGCCGCCCTACGAAGCGGCGCTCGCGGGCGTCTACCTGCACGGTCTCGCCGCAGACACGTTGTGCGCGCAGGGCGACGGCCCCGCGGGACTCACGGCGGGCGAGCTCGCGCCCATGGTGCGCAAGCTCATGAACCGGCTTTTTTACGCGCCCGATTACGAAGCCTGATGCCGGGCTCCATGAACGGCTGAACGCAAGTCGCCGCGTCACCGCACGCCCGTTCGCGCGGCATGGCGCTTGCTACACGAAGATGTCCGGCGCGCGCTAGCCCACAGCGCGCTTACGAGCGGCATGGCCCTGCGCAGCGCCGCGTCGGCCCGCTATACTGATTCTCTGCACGCCGTCTCCCACCGGAGGCGTGCCGTGTTTCCCCGCGGCGCGCGACGCGCGCGTTCAGCCACACCGGCGAACCGCGCCTGCCGCCCTCCATTCGTGATCCCTCGCTAGACGAACATGACGAATCCGCTCCCCGCCTGGTCCGCGCTACAGACGCATTACGAACAGATCCGCGACGAAAAGCTGCGCGACTGGTTCGCCCCCGCCAACGACCCCGCGCCGACGCGCGCCGAACGCTTCACGTTCGCGGGCGCCGGTCTCGCCGCCGACTTCTCGAAGAACCGCATCACCGACGCCACGCTCAAGCTGCTCGTGCAACTCGCGCGCGAAGCCGGCGTCGAGGCGCGACGCGACGCGATGTTCAAGGGCGAAGTCGTCAACCCGACCGAAGGCCGCGCGGCGCTGCACACCGCCTTGCGCGCCACCGAAGCCGACGCCCCGTTCCACGCGCAGATCCTCGCCGAGCGCGCGAAGATGGCCAGGTTCGCCGACGCCGTGCGCAGCGGCGCATGGACCGGCTACACGGGCAAGCGCATTCGCCACGTCGTGAATATCGGCATCGGCGGCTCGGACCTCGGACCGAAGATGGTCGTGCACGCGCTCAAGCATCTCGAACTGCCCGAGATCACCTCGCACTTCGTCTCCAACGTCGACGGCGCGGATCTGTGGCGCACGATCGAAAACATCGATCCGGAAGAAACGCTCGCGATCATCGTGTCGAAGACCTTCACGACGCTCGAAACGATGACCAACGCGCTGTCGATGCGCGACTGGTTCGTCAAGCACGGCTGCCCGCAAGGCGAACTCGCGAAGCACTTCGTGGGCGTCTCGGCCAACCCGGCCGAAGTCGTGAAGTTCGGCATCGCCAAAGAAAACGTGTTCGAGATGTGGGACTGGGTGGGCGGCCGCTATTCGCTGTGGTCGGCCGTGGGCCTGTCGATCATGATCGCCATCGGGCCGCAGCAGTTCGACGAACTGCTCGCCGGCGCCCACGACATGGACAAGCACTTCCGCGAAGCGCCGCTGGAAAAGAACCTGCCCGTTCTGCTCGGCATGATCGGCATCTGGTATCGCAACTTCTTCGGCTCGCAAAGCTATCTCGTTGCGCCGTACTCCGAAGCATTGCACTACCTGCCTTCGTACCTCCAGCAGCTCGAAATGGAGAGCAACGGCAAGCAGGCGCGACTCGATGGCCAGTTCGTCGATTACGCGACCTCGGCGATCACCTGGGGCGAGCCCGGCACGAACGGCCAGCACGCGTTCTTCCAGATGCTGCACCAGGGCACGACAATCGTGCCGATCGACTTCATCGCCGTGCTCACGCCCGAGCATCCGCTGAGCGACCATCATCCGAAGCTGCTCGCGAACTGCTTTGCGCAAAGCGAGGCGCTGATGCTCGGCCGCACCGAGGAAGAAGCGCGCAAGATCGCGGGCCCGGACAAGCCCGAGCTCGTGCCGCACATCATGTTCCCCGGCAACCGCCCGACTTCCACGCTGCTCGTCGACGCGCTCACGGCGCGCTCGCTCGGCGCGATCATCGCGCTCTACGAGCACAAGGTGCTCGTGCAGGCTTCCGTGTGGGACATCAATCCGTTCGACCAGTGGGGCGTGGAACTCGGCAAGATCCTCGGCAAGGTGGTCGAAGCCGACTTGACCTCGGCGAGCGCCGATGTGAAGGCGCATGATTCGTCGACGGCTGCGCTCATCGCGCGCGCCCGCGCGGCGCTCAAGCGCTAGATCGCGGGAATCCGGCGTGCGCTTGTCCAGCGCACGCCGCGCATTGTCTGGTAGATCGCCTGGTGAACCTGGGCGCTAGCGTCCGGCTTCGACGTTGCTCGTGCTGTGCGCAACGCCATGCGGCGCGTTGGCGACGCGATGGCCCGCCTCGATCGTGACGATAGTGTCGCAGCGCTGCGCGAGATCGATGTCATGGGTGACGAGCACGAGCGTCGCCCCATTCGTGCGATTGAGTTCGAACATCAGGTCGATCACGGCGTGGCCCGTGGCGGCGTCGAGGCTGCCGGTGGGTTCATCGGCGAACAGCACGGACGGGCGCGTGACGAATGCCCGCGCAAGCGCCACGCGCTGCTGCTCGCCACCCGAGAGCAGCTTCGGGTAATGGCCCGTGCGCTCGGCGAGTCCCACGCGTTCGAGCAGCGTGCGAGCACGCGCGAAAGCCTCGCGCGTCGACATGCCGCCCTGCAACTCGAGCGGCAACGCCACGTTCTCCAAAGCGGTGAGATGCGGCATGAGCTGGAACGACTGGAACACGAAACCGACCGAGCCGTTGCGCAGCGCCGCGCGCTGATCTTCGGCCATGCCGGTAAGCTCATGGCCGAGCAGTCGCACCGAGCCCGCGCTCGCGCTGTCGAGACCGGCGAGCAGCCCGAGCAGCGTCGACTTGCCGGAACCCGAGGCCCCGACGATCGCCACACTGCTGCCCGCCTGCACCGTGAGGTCGATGCCGTCGAGGATGGTCAGCTCGCCGGTGGCGTCGGTGACCCGCTTGGATAAACCCCGTACTTCGATGACTGGATCGCTATTCATTCGCACATGATGACGCACAGGTTAGCCGTGAATCCACAGCGCGCCGCATGGCGCCGCGCCCTACGCTACACACTCACGCGCTCCGGCGCGCTTGCCTCGATCGCCGCCTTCGCCGGGGCCGCCATGTTCGGCGTGAGCGGCGGTGCCCGCGCCGCCACACCGGCGCCTGCGGCCGGCGCCGCGGCGACACCCGCAGCCACGGCCAGGCCGACGCTCGCCGTGCTGGGCGACAGCCTGTCGGCCGAATACGGCCTGCCGCGCGATAGCGGCTGGGTGGCGCTGCTGCGCCAGCGTCTCGCCAGCGAGCGAATCGATTATAACGTCGCGAATGCGAGCATCAGCGGCGACACGACGAGCGGCGGCCTCGCGCGCCTGCCACTCGTCATGCAGCGCATGAAGCCCGCCGTGGTGGTAATCGAGCTCGGCGCAAACGACGCGCTGCGCGGCGTGCCGCTCACTACGACCGAGAGCAATCTGCGCGCCATCGTCGCCCAGGTCCGCAAAGGCGGCGCGAAACCCGTGCTGATCGGCATGTACGTCCCACCGAACTACGGGCCCGACTACACGCGGAACTTCCACGCCATCTACGAGAAGCTGGCGAAGGAGATGAACGTCCCGCTCGTGCCCTTCCTGCTCGCCGGTCTCGCCGATAAACCCGAGCTTTTCCAGTCCGATCAGATCCATCCCACCCGGCAGGCACAGCCTTTGCTGCTTGACAACGTGTGGCCGGCACTCAAGCCGCTGCTCGGCAGCGGCGCGCCGCACTGAGGCGGGCAGCAGCGCCTCGGCGCAGGCCACAGTTTGTGTCAGAGGAGCGAGCCCGGCTGGCCGCTCCGTCTGAATCCGACCGACCCTGACTGGAGGGATAAAGCGTGAAATATTTACCTCTTATTGTCGTAACGGCGGCGCTCGCCGCCTGCGCCAATCAGCCAATGCCGAGCGGATCGCAGTCCGTCGGCACCAGCCAGCAACCGCCTGCGGCCGTTGCGCAATGCATCGCGCAAAAGTGGGCCGACAAATCGCAGCAAAAGGTCGTCTCGCAGTCCGTGCTCGCCAACGGCCAGGCTGTCGACGTCTACGTGCCGGGCCAGCAACCGCCCAACGGCGCCGCAGCAACCGTGCGCCCGGCGTGGAACGCCAGCGCGAAGACGTGGGTCGGCTTCCGCTCCGGCGGCGGCGCGGGCGGCGACGCCACTGGCGATATCAGCGCCTGCCTCTGACCGCCTGCTTCTGATCTCTAGCCAGGCGCGTCAGAATGCAAAAAGCCCCGCAAACATCTTGCGGGGCTTTTTTTGCGCGGGCGTCGCACGCCGGCGGGGATGACCGGCAGGCCGGTTACTGGCCGCCGTCGCCGTCGCCCGACTGACCCGCCGCTCCGAGTGAGCCATACATCTTGACCTTCGAGCGGTCGCGCAGCGCGTCGAGATACGCCTGCACCTGCGACTGGCCGTCCACCTGCGCGAGCTGCTGCTGCGCGGCGGCAAGGCGCGCGCCATCCGCGGCCGGGCCGTTGGTGACGCTGTTGACGCGATAGATCGCGTAGCCGTCGTTGCCGAGATCGACGCCCACGTAAGCGGGCAGCTTCTGCGCGTCGGCCTTGAACACCGCCGACAGCGCGCTGGGCGGCAAGCCCTGCGCGTCGTTGCGCGACACCTTGAGCGCCGACGAGAAGCCATCGGTCGACTTCGACTTTTGCAGTTCCGCGAGCTTCGCTTCGCCGTCCTTGCGCGCCATGTCGGCCGCTTGCTGCGCAACCACCTTCTGGCGCACGGCATCCTTGACCGCGGCGAACGCGGGCACGGCGGCCGGCTGATAGCTCGTGACGCGTGCGGAGATCAGCGTGCTGTTGCCCACGTCGATCGCCTGCGTGTTGTTGTGCTGGTTGACCGAGTCGCTGGCAAACACGGCGTCGAGGAACTTCTGGTTGTTCAGCGGGCTGTCCGCCGGCAGCGTCGCATTCGGCTTCGGCGTGACCGTGGCCGTCTGGATCGCGAGCTTGTACTTGTCGGCGGCCGGTTGCAGCGTCTTGGCCTGCTCGTAGACGCTCGATGTAAAGCCGTCGCTTGCGTCGGCCAGCAGCTTCGCGGCCTGCTGCGCCTTCACCTCGTTCGTGATCTGCGCCTTCACGTCGTCGAAAGGCTTCGTAACCGCCGGCTTCACGTCCGTCACCTTGACGACGTGATAACCGAAGTCCGACTGGATCACGCCGCTGATCTCGTCCTTCTTGAGCTTGAAGACCGCGTCGTCGAACGCCTGGCCGCCCGCGATCATGCCAGGGCCGAAGTAACCGAGGTCGCCGCCCTTCGAGGCCGAGCCCGGATCCTGCGATTCCTTCTGCGCGATCTGCGCAAATTGATCCGGATGCGCCTTCACTTCGGCGAGCACCGCGTCGGCCTTCTGCTTCGCGGCGTTGCGCACGTCGGCGCTCGCGTCCTTCGGCACGGTGATCAGGATGTGGCTCGCGCGCACTTCTTCCTGCGTGCGGTAGTGCGCGATATTGTCGTCGTAGTACTTCTTGAGATCGGCGTCGCTCGGCTGCACGCCGGCGGCCACGGTAGCGGCCGAGAGCACGAGATACTGGATCTGCGCCGTGGCGGGCGTGGCGAACGCGTTCTTGTTCGCGTCGTAGTACGCCTGGAGTTGCGCGTCGGTCGGCTGGACCTTTTGCGCGTAGTCGCTCACATGGAACGCGAGACCTTGCACGTCGCGCTGCTGCTCCGACAGCCCGGTGAGCTGCTGCGCGAGCGACTTCGGCGTGAATGCACTGCCGATGATCGACGCGGGCAACTGCTGCATGGCGAGGCTGTAGCGCACACGCTCGTCGTACTGCTCCGGCGTCATGCCCTGCATGGCGAGCAGTTGCTTGTACTGATCGAGATTGATCGTGCCGTCGGGATTCTTGAGCGACGAGATCACCGGGTCGGAGAGCAGCGCGCGGCGCACGGCGTCGTCCGATGCGGTGAGATGCAGACGCTGCGTTTCGTCCACGAGCACACGCTGCTGGATCAGGCCGTCGAGAATGTCCTTGCGATGCTGAGGCGTGTCGAACATGCTCGCGTCGAACTGCGCGCCCATGATCTGTCGAGCCTGATCCATCTGCTGACGTGCGGCGTTGTCGTACTCGACACGCGTGATCTTGTGCCCGTTGACGCTCGCGACATTCGCGCTTTCATCGAAGAAGCCGCGGAAACCTTGAATACCGACGAAGCCCAGCCCTGGCACGATGACCAGAAGCAGCATGAACATCATCAGGCGTTTGTGATTGCGGAAAAAGTCGAGCATGCGTGACCAGACGTTGAGGGCGCCAAAAAACGGAACGCCCGATATTACAACAGCGGCCAACAAAAAAGGCGAACCGGAGTTCGCCTTCTTGTCGAGATATCCTTGGCGGAGCGGACGGGACTCGAACCCGCGACCCCCGGCGTGACAGGCCGGTATTCTAACCAACTGAACTACCGCTCCGTGCGGTATTGCGCGAGACGCTGGAACCGAAGCTGTGGTGGGTGCTGAGAGGCTCGAACTCCCGACCTACGCCTTGTAAGGGCGCCGCTCTACCAACTGAGCTAAGCACCCAGCTTCATGCTTTCCTGCACTGCGACTTCTGCTGCGCTACCTCATCAGGTAGCGAGCCCGCTAGTTTAGCGCATCCTTCAGAGCTTTGCCAGGCCTAAATTTCGGAACCTTTGCCGCCTTGATCTTGATCGCATCTCCCGTGCGCGGATTGCGACCCGTGCGGGCCGTGCGCTTGCCGACGGCGAACGTGCCGAAGCCGACGAGCGTGACCGAGCCGCCCTTCTTCAACGTCCCTTTGACGCCGCCGATGACGGCGTCGAGTGCGCGTCCCGCTGCCGCTTTCGAAATATCGGCTTGTTGTGCGATGTGGTCGATCAATTCCGTTTTATTCATTCCAGCCCCCGAGAATGTGTTTGGGCAATCGTAAGAAAGAACATCAACTTATTGGAAAGACGGCCCCGGCAATGCGCCGGGCCCGCTCATTTAACGGGGCCGAAAGGCCCGTGTCAAGCGGGGTTGAGCCGGATGCAACGCGGCATTCGAGGAAGGCTTCGAACAGCGGGAAATGTCAGAAAACGCAGCGGCCGACGTTGCAGCGTCAACGATCGTGAAGGCGAAAAAAAAAGCCCGCGGACAATGCCGCGGGCTTTGTGCTTCGAGCGAGAAACCGTTTAGTGTTTGACCACTTCGGTTGCGCCGGCATCCTTCGTTTCGGCTACGGGCGCCTTGGCGTCCTCGGCCTTCACTTCCTCTTCCGGCAGCGGTTGCGGCACACGTTCGAGCGCGAGTTCCAGCACCTTGTCGATCCAGCGGACCGGCACGATTTCGATCGCGTTCTTCACGTTGTCCGGAATCTCGGTGAGATCCTTGACGTTCTCTTCCGGGATCAGCACGAGCTTGATGCCACCGCGATGCGCCGCGAGCAGCTTCTCCTTCAGCCCGCCGATCGGCAGCACTTCGCCGCGCAGCGTGATTTCACCCGTCATCGCGACATCGGCACGCACCGGAATGCCCGTGAGCACCGACACCAGCGCCGTCGTCATCGCCCCGCCCGCGGACGGACCGTCCTTCGGCGTCGCGCCTTCCGGCACGTGGATGTGGATGTCCTGCTTCTCGAACGCTTCGTCCTTGATGCCGAGACGACGCGAACGCGAACGCACCACCGAGCGAGCCGCTTCAACCGACTCCTTCATGACGTCGCCGAGCGAACCCGTGCGGATCACGTTGCCCTTGCCGGGCATGACCGCCGCTTCGATCGTCAGCAGATCGCCGCCGACTTCCGTCCATGCGAGGCCCGTGACCTGACCGATCTGGTTTTCCTTCGCGGCCAGACCGAAGTCGTACTTGCGCACGCCGAGGAAGGTGTCGAGATTGGCGCTGTCCACCGTGACGGCCTTGTCGGCCTTCTTCAGCAGCAGCATCTTCACGACCTTGCGGCAGATCTTCGACACTTCACGCTCGAGCGAACGCACGCCCGCTTCACGCGTGTAGTAGCGAATGATGTCGCGGATCGCGCCTTCGGTCACCTCGATCTCGCCCGGCTTCAGCCCGTTGTTCTTCTTCTGCTTCGGCAGGAGATAACGCTGGGCGATGCTGACCTTCTCGTCTTCCGTGTAGCCCGAGAGGCGGATGACTTCCATCCGGTCGAGCAGCGGCGGCGGGATGTTCAGCGAGTTCGACGTGGCGACGAACATCACATCGGAGAGATCGAAATCGACTTCGATGTAGTGGTCGGCGAACGTGTGGTTCTGTTCCGGGTCGAGCACTTCGAGCAGCGCCGACGACGGATCGCCGCGGAAATCCATGCCCATCTTGTCGACTTCGTCGAGCAGGAAGAGCGGATTGCGCACGCCGACCTTGGTCAGGCTTTGCAGAATCTTGCCCGGCATCGAACCGATGTACGTACGACGGTGGCCGCGGATCTCGGCTTCGTCACGCACGCCGCCCAGCGCCATGCGCACGAACTTGCGGTTCGTTGCGCGCGCAATCGACTGGCCAAGCGACGTCTTGCCGACGCCCGGAGGGCCAACCAGGCACAGGATCGGCGCCTTGACCTTGTCCACGCGCTGTTGCACTGCGAGATACTCGAGAATGCGTTCCTTCACTTTCTCGAGACCGAAGTGGTCTTCGTCGAGCACGGCTTCGGCGTTCGAGAGGTCGTTGTTGACCTTGCTCTTCTTGCGCCACGGCAGGCCGATCAGCGTGTCGATGTAGTTGCGCACGACGGTCGCTTCGGCCGACATCGGCGACATCAGCTTGAGCTTCTTGAGCTCAGCGTCGGCCTTCTTCTTGGCTTCCTTGGGCATGCGCGCAGCCGTGATGCGCTTCTCGAGTTCCTCGAGATCCGCACCCTCTTCGCCTTCGCCCAGTTCCTTCTGGATGGCCTTGACCTGCTCGTTCAGGTAGTACTCGCGCTGGCTCTTTTCCATCTGGCGCTTCACGCGCCCACGGATGCGCTTCTCCACCTGGAGAATGTCGATCTCGGCTTCGAGCTGGGCGAGCAGATGCTCCAGACGCTCCACGACCGGGAACATCTCGAGAATGTGCTGCTTCTGGTCGAGCTTGAGCGGCAGGTGCGCGGCGATGGTGTCAGCAAGACGACCGGCTTCGTCGATGCCCGACAGCGAGGTCAGGATCTCCGGCGGGATCTTCTTGTTGAGCTTCACGTACTGGTCGAACTGCGAGACGATCGCGCGGCGCAGCGCTTCGGTTTCGGCGCTGTCGGCGTGGTCCGGCTCGAGCGGCATCACTTCGCACGAGAACTGCGTTTCCTGCTCTTCGATGGAGAGCGTTTTCGCGCGCTGCAAGCCTTCCACGAGCACCTTTACGGTGCCGTCGGGCAGCTTGAGCATTTGCAGGATGTTGGCGATACACCCTACTTCATACATGTCTTTTTCGGTCGGCTCATCCTTGGCGGCGGTTTTCTGCGCGACGAGCATGATGTGCTTGCCGCCTTCCATTGCCGCTTCGAGGGCCTTGATCGATTTCGGTCGGCCCACGAAAAGGGGAATCACCATATGCGGGAAGACGACGACGTCTCGCAGCGGCAGCAGCGGGAGCGTGGTGCGTTCCGGCGGGAGGAGTTGGGTTCCTGACATTTCATTTCCCCATGAGTGGAATCAATTGTTCGGTAATTGAGGCCTGAGATACCGATTACAAGCCTCGCGCGTGTGGGAAAAGTTCAGTGACTCCAAAATAGTGCGCCATCGACCACAAGATAAACGAAAAAGCCGTTCATCCCATTGTATGAACGGCCTTTTTCCGGAACTCTTTAGCCGATCACCACCATCAGTTCGACCCAGCAACCTTCGGAGCGTCTTCGTAGATCAAGAGCGGCTTACCGTCGCCGTCGATCACGTTGTCGTCGATGATGACCTTGCTCACGCCCTTCATGGTCGGCAGCTCGTACATCACATCGAGCAGCGCCTGTTCCAGGATCGAGCGCAAGCCTCGCGCACCTGTCTTGCGGCGGATCGCCTTGCGGGCGACGGCCTGCAAGGCGGCCGGTCGGATTTCCAGCTCCACGCGCTCCATGTTGAAGAGCTTGTGATACTGCTTGACGAGCGCATTCTTCGGCTCGACCAGAATCTTCATGAGCGCGGCTTCGTCGAGCTTGCCGAGCGTGGCGACCACGGGCAGACGGCCGATCAGTTCGGGAATCAGGCCGAACTTGATCAGGTCTTCCGGTTCCGTTTCGCGCAGCACTTCGCCGGTGTCGCGTTCCTGCTTGCTCTTCACGCTCGCGCCGAAGCCGATGCCGGTCTTTTCCGTACGGTCGGTGATGACCTTTTCCAGACCGTCAAACGCGCCGCCGCAAATGAACAGGATATTGGTCGTGTCGACCTGGATGAAGTCCTGGTTCGGATGCTTGCGGCCGCCCTGCGGCGGAACCGAGGCCATCGTGCCCTCGACGAGCTTGAGCAGCGCCTGCTGCACGCCTTCGCCCGACACGTCGCGCGTGATCGACGGGTTGTCCGACTTGCGGCTGATCTTGTCGATCTCGTCGATGTAGACGATGCCGCGCTGGGCCTTGTCGACCTCGTAATTGCAGTTTTGCAGCAGCTTCTGAATGATGTTCTCGACGTCTTCGCCCACGTAACCGGCTTCGGTCAGCGTGGTGGCGTCGGCGATCACGAACGGCACGTTCAGAAGGCGCGCGAGCGTCTGCGCGAGCAGCGTCTTGCCCGAGCCCGTGGGCCCGATCAGGAGGATGTTGCTCTTGGAGAGTTCGACGTCGTCCTTCTTGTCGAGGTGCTTCAGACGCTTGTAGTGGTTGTACACCGCCACTGCGAGGATCTTCTTCGCGCGTTCCTGCCCGATCACGTACTGGTCGAGGATGTCGCGGATCTCCTGCGGGCTCGGCAGGTCCGAGCGCGACAGCGCCGCGTCGACGCCCGCACCTGCGGCTTCGTCGCGAATGATCTCGTTGCACAAGTCGATGCATTCATCGCAGATGAATACCGACGGACCAGCGATGAGCTTTTTCACCTCATGCTGGCTCTTGCCGCAGAACGAGCAATACAACAGCTTCTCGCTGTTAGAACCTTTCTTGTCCGCCATGGATAAATGAGCCTCCGGACACTATGTTACATGATACGCCGTTTCCCCCGGCCAGGCCGGAGGGTGCGTGAACCGCTTGCTGTGACGGCGTTGGGGGCCGCAGGCCGCGAAGCGCGTTTGCCGATTATTTCACAAGGTCTGCGCGGCGTCGGCTATCCCCTTTTGTACGGGGGCCGAGTTACGCGTCATCGCCCGATTTCGCGGGGTCCGACGCGCAAATGTCGCTCGCGCGATGTTACGGACGCTTGTGCAGCACCTGGTCGACGAGACCGTACGCCTGGGCGTCGTCGCCGGACATGAAATTGTCGCGATCCGTGTCGCGCGCGATGCGCTCGACCGGCTGACCCGTATGGTGCGCGAGCAACTGGTTCAGGCGCTCCTTCAGGTACAGGATTTCGCGCGCCTGGATTTCGATGTCCGACGCCTGGCCGCGCGCGCCGCCCAGCGGCTGGTGAATCATCACGCGCGAGTTCGGCAGCGCGAAACGCTTGCCCTTCGCGCCCGAAGCCAGCAGGAACGCCCCCATGCTGGCCGCGAGGCCCATGCATAGGGTCGAAACGTCAGGCTTGATGAACTGCATCGTGTCGTAAATCGCCATGCCGGCCGACACCGAGCCGCCCGGGCTGTTGATGTACAGGCTGATGTCCTTGTCCGGGTTTTCGCTTTCGAGGAACAGCAGCTGGGCGACCACGAGGTTCGCCGTCTGGTCGTTCACTTCGCCCACCAGGAACACCACGCGCTCCTTGAGCAGGCGCGAGTAGATGTCGTAGGAACGTTCGCCGCGGCCGCTCGTTTCGACGACGATCGGCACGAGGCCGAGCGCCTGCGGGTCGAAGTCCCGCGATGCGTGGGAGGTCAACGTATCCAGCGATTGAGCGCGAATGGTCATGCGGTGCATCCTTGTCTGGAAAAGTTCTTCTGATATACCCGTATGGAGACGGACCCCGGTCAAATCAACCACACGAACAACATGGCTAAAACCCGCGGATACAAAAACGGCGTGCTGGCCGTCGGTTGCTCCGACAGCCGGCACGCCGTAGCGGGCAGATTTAAGCCTGCGCCGTTGCGCTTGCCAGTTCTTCGAAGCTAACTTGCTTGTCCGTCACCTTGGCCTTGCCGATCACGAAGTCCACGACGTTCGATTCGACGACGTAGGCTTCCATTTCGGCCAGACGCTGCTGGTTGGAATAATACCAGCGCACGACCTCCTTCGGGTCTTCGTAGCTTTTCGCGAATTCGTCGACTTCGGCACGGATCTGCTCCGGCTTCGCCTCGAGGCTGTTGGCCTTCACGAGTTCGGCCAGCACGAGGCCCAGCTTCACGCGGCGCTCGGCTTGCTCCTTGAACATTTCGGCCGGGATCGGCGCGTCCTTGGCGTTGGGCACGCCGCGCTGCGCGAGGTCCGCACGCGCCATTTCGACGAGGCGTTCCTGATCCTGCTCGACGAGCGCGTTCGGCACGTCGAGTTCCGAGATCTTCAGCAGCGCGTCCATGACCTGGTTCTTGACGATGGCCTGCGTGCGGCGCTTCGCTTCGCGCTCGAGGTTGTCCTTGATTTCGGCGCGCATCTTCACGAGGTCGCCGTCGGCGATGCCGAGCGACTTGGCGAATTCAGCGTCGATTTCCGGCAGGTGCGGCCACTCGATCTGCTGCATCGTGATCGTGAACTTCGCGGTCTTGCCCGCGACGTCCTTGCCGTGATAGTCCTCGGGGAACGCGAGGTCGAATTCGCGCGACTCGCCCTTCTTCAAGCCAATGGCGGCCTTTTCGAATTCCGGCAGCATGCGGCCTTCGCCCAGCACGAATGCAAAGCCTTCGGCGGTGCCGCCCTGGAACGCGACGTCGTCGATCTTGCCGACGAAGTCGACCGTCACGCGGTCGCCTTCCTTCGCTGCGGTGTCGGCGCCGCCGTCACCGTGCTCGCCCGCGTCGCCGCGAGCGTGGAAGTGCACGCGCTGCTTGCGCAGGATGTCGAGCGTACGGTCGATTTCGGCTTCGGTGATGGTCGTGGTCGTGCGCTCGATTTCGGCCGTCGCGACGTCGCCGAGCTTCACTTCCGGGTAGACCTCGAAAGTCGCGTCGAACGCGTAGTCGCTTTCAGCGGCTTCCGCCTTCGGGGCGAAGCTCGGCTGACCGGCGACGCGCAGGTTCTCGGCGCGGCTGATGTCGAAGAATTCCTTGCCGACCTTGTCGCTCAGGACTTCGGCTTCGACCTGGCCCGAATACTGCTGCGTGACCATCTTGAGCGGCACCTTGCCCGGGCGGAAACCCGGCATGCGCACGTTCTTCGCGAGTTTACGGATGCGCGAATCGACTTCTTTCTGCACGGCATCCTTCGGCAGGGAAATCGTCACGCGGCGTTCGAGCTTGCCGAGGTTTTCAACAACGTTAGCCATGGCTTCAATCGTCCTAAAATTGTTCGAGCGAATCAGTAATCTGTGGTCTTTGCGTGCCGCAGCCCGTTGGGGCCTTTCCGCCGGGGGCATTCCGATGCGGCTTAACCGCAACGCCGGCGCCTCGGTGCGCCGCTCAACTGCGCCGGATCGGGCGGTTTGCGGTGCGGTTCCGTCAAAAGAGCCAAGTATTTTAGCAAACTATTTCGCGGACCCAAGGGAAATGCCATTCGGACGCCATGTGAGCGTGCCATTGGGCCGGTTTTTGGCCTGTTTTCGCCCGCTTTTTGCCCACTCCCAGCCCACTTCGAGCGCGCATCCGGACCTGTTCGATCGCGCATTGCGCCCCCGATGCGCGCTATCTCCGCCCGGGTATCCAGCGCACGCGGCAAGGCTGTTAAGCTTACGCTCGCGCCGGACGCCCCGCCGGCCGCAGCCGCTTCCAACACAATTCTTCCAGCAGAGACACCATGCCGAATTCGTCGACTGACGCCCCCGTTATCGTCATTGCTCCTGACTCTTTCAAAGGCTCGCTCAGCGCGGACGGGGTCGCCGCCGCGATCGCCGAGGGCATCCGCCGCGTGCGCGCCGACGCCGATATCCGCATCCGTCCGATGGCCGACGGCGGCGAAGGCACACTCGACGCCATGCTTTCGGTGGGCGGCGAGCGCCGCGTGATCACCGTGGAAGGCGCCGCCGGCCCGAAGCGCGACGCGACGGTCGGCCTGTTGCTCGACGGCAGTGCGATCGTCGAGACCGCCGAGATCGTCGGCATCACGGACCCGGTCGGCATGGGCGTGCCGGTGAGCGCGCGCAGCACGCGCGGCATGGGCGAAGCGATTCGCGTGCTGCTCGACGAAGGCGTACGGCGCTTTTACGTGGCGCTCGGCGGCAGCAGCACGAACGATGGCGGCGCGGGCCTGCTCGCGGGCCTCGGCCTCCAACTGTTCGACGCCGCCGGCAAGCCGCTCGAACCCACGCCCGAAGCGCTCGCGCAGGTGGCGCGCGTGGACGCCACGAAGCTCGATGCGCGGCTGCGCGAAGCCTCGTTCGTCGGCATGTCGGACGTCGACAATCCGCTGACCGGCGAGCATGGCGCGACCGCCGTGTTCGGCCCGCAAAAAGGCGTGACGCCGGAACAGGTCGCGCCGATCGACGCGGCGCTCGGCCGTTTCGCCGATCTGCTCGAAGCGGCGCTCGGCCGCCGCGTGCGCGACGAAGCCGGCTCCGGCGCGGCAGGCGGCCTGGGATTCGCGCTGCGCATGCTCGGCGCGAGCTTCGAACCCGGCGCGGAAGTCGTTGCGCGCACCATCGGTCTGGACGACGCGCTCCAGAACGCACATTGGCTCATCACCGGCGAAGGCCGCTCCGACGTGCAAACACTGCATGGCAAGGCGCCCTTCATCGCCTGTCGCCACGCCGTGGCCGCGGGCGTGCCCGCCACACTGCTTTCCGGCGCGGTGGACCCGGCCGCGCTGCCGCGCCTTGCGGAGCACTTCAGCGGCTGCTTCTCGCCGGCGCCCGGTCCCATCACGCTCGAAACGGCGATCCGCGACGCCGCGCGCCTGCTCGCCAACGAGGCCGAGCAGCTCACGCGCCTCAAATACGCTGCGCGCGCATCCATCTGAGCGCAGTCGCCGGGGCCCGTCGCGTATTCCGCAGTAAGCGATTAATAGATTCGTGCGCCGCGACGGGCGTACCGCACAAGGGTTTGGATGCGTTGACCCGCGCGCCAGATGGGGCAACAATCACGTAAACGCGACACGATCGCGCCCTTCCCAAGCGACCAGACCAGGACTCCCATGAAGGCAAGCAAAGCCGGACTCGAACAATTCCTCACCTATCGGCTGCATGTCCTGAACAAGCTCTCCGAACGGGGCGCCAGCGAACGCTATCAGGCGAAGCTCGGCATCACGCTTCCGGAAGCTCGGCTCATTGCAGCTGTGGGGGCGTTCGGCCCGTTTTCAGTGATGGAGCTTGCGCGCCACGCGAATCTCGACAAGAGCCAGGCGAGCCGCGCAGCCGAGGCGCTGATGCGCCGCGGCCTCATGCGCCGCGACACGAGCGAGGAAGACGGCCGCCTCGTACTCGTTTCGCTCACACCCGATGGCCGTGCGCTCTACCGCAAGGTCATGCCCGTCGCGCGCAAGTGGAATGTCGACCTCTTCGCGAGCCTCGACGACAAGGAACGCGAGACGCTCGCCCGCGCACTCGACAAGGTGATCGAAGCGATGCAGGCCGAGCTGTGACCCGGCAGAGGCGATAAACGAAAC
Source organism: Paraburkholderia unamae (assembly GCF_003096875.1). NCBI lineage: Bacteria > Pseudomonadati > Pseudomonadota > Betaproteobacteria > Burkholderiales > Burkholderiaceae > Paraburkholderia > Paraburkholderia unamae. The sequence continues at coordinate 39,565 of NZ_QEOB01000025.1, read as the reverse complement.
AGATGGCGGCCCGCAACGGGCTGCCATGGCACGGATGAGCCGGGCAAACAAAAAGGCCATGTACCTTGGGGTACATGGCCTTTTTTCGATGGTGCGTGAGGCCGGACTCGAACCGGCACACCCTTGCGGGCGTCAGGACCTAAACCTGGTGCGTCTACCAATTTCGCCACTCACGCGAATTCTTTGCGCTTGCTTCTTCTTGTTCTTTGCGCCCGGCGGGACCGCTGCGAATAACGCGTGCGATACAACCCTCTGCAACATGCCGACCGATCGAGTCCTCGTGAGACATCGGGCCGGCGCCACGCGCCTCGCCCGCAATCCGGCTCGCTTTCTGTCTTCTTTCGGCCCGCGCTCGCCGGGCTGCCCTGCATCTCATTATGAGCCGCATGATGGGCCGTGATGAACCGGCTACGCGCCTGCACCTCGAAAGCGCAAGCGCGAGATTCTAACCGATAGACCGGCGCTTGTCTGCATCCCGAAAACACGCCGCGCCGATGCGTGCGCCCGCCCGCCTGCCTGCACTGCCAGCCGCGCCGGGTCGGCCGAAACACGCCCCGGTGCTAGAATCGCGGCTCTGCCGTCGCGGCGGGCTCTGGCCGCCGCGCGAGCCGCATCGCCCCACACCCGCCAAACGCCGTGAACTTCGACGACTACTGCCTGCAAAAGGCGGCCCCCCCCGGATCGAGCACCTACTATGCGCTGCGTCAGGCCCGCGCCGCGCGCCAGCCGCTACTCACCGCCCTCTTTGCGCTGCGCCGAGAACTCGAGGAAACCGCGAAAGAGACGAGCGACCCCACCGTAGGCCGCACGAAGCTCGCCTGGTGGCAAAAGGAGCTGGCCGCGCTGGCCTCGGGCAATCCGTCCCACCCGGTCACGCAAGCGCTCGCGCAGCATCTCGACGATGTGAGCGCCGCTTATCCCGGCTTGCAGGCGCTGCTCGCCGGCTTCGAGATGGATTTCGAGCAGGCGCGCTATCTCGATCTGCCCAACCTGCGCCGCTACATGGACGGCGTGGGCGGCACGTTCGCGACGCTCGTCGCGCAGCTCAGCGCGCGCACCGACGAGGCGCGCCGCGACGCCGCGCGCTGGGCCGCGCCGCTCGGCAACGCGCTGATGCTCGCGCAGTTCGTGCCGGAGATCGGCAACGACGCGCGCCACGGCCGCATCTACGTCCCCATCGACGAGCTTCAGCGCTACAACGTGACCGCCGCCGATCTGATCAATCGCCGCTACAGCGCGGAATTCACGGAGCTCATGCAGTTCCAGACCTCGCGCGCGCGCGAATCGGTGCACGCCGCGCTCGCGGCGGTTCCCGCCGACACGCGGCGCGACCAGGGCACCTTGCGCGCGCTCGCGGCGCTCGAACTCGCGCTACTCGACGAAGTCGAGCGCGAAGGCCACCAGGTGCTGCATCAACAGATCGTGCTCACGCCCATCCGCAAGCTGTGGATCGCGTGGCGCGCCGCGCGGCGCGGTTGAATCCCGCGGTTGAATCCCGCCCAAGCCTGCCGCGCGTGCCTCATGCCCGCAGCAACGGCAGCGGCTCGAAACGTTGTTGCAGGACCGCCGGCGCGTCGAGCCCCCACCAGGGCCCGAGCGCCGTCGCATAGATCTGCCTGAAGTCCACGCCGACGGGCAGATTGCCGTTGCCGTCGAGCCGCGCCAGTTGCGGCGCCTGCCCATAGAGCCCGCCCGCCACCCGCCCGCCCGCGACGAAATGCGCCGACGCCGTGCCGTGATCCGTGCCGCGACTCTGGTTCTCGCGCACGCGCCGCCCGAACTCCGCATACGTCACGATGAGCGTGCGGTCCCAGCGCCCCAGTTCGATGAGCGCAGAGCGCATTGCCACCATCCCGGCCGCGAACTGGCGCAGCAGGTCCGCATGGCGCTGCGGCTGGTTCTGATGCGTGTCGAAGCCATTTAGCGTCAGACGAATCGCCGCGACACCGCGCTCGGGCACCGGTGCACCTTGCGGCGTGTCGGCCGACGCGAGCGCCTGCATGGCGGTCTTGATCGAAGCGCCGAATGCGCCTTGCGGAAACGCCGTCTTGAGCGTGTACGCGCCTGGGCGCGGACGCAACTGGTCGGCCGCATGCACGATGTCGTTTTCGGTGTCGAGGATATGCGCGAGCGCCGGGTTGCGTTCCTTGAGCGAAACCGGCGTGACGAGCCGCGCGGCGCGCGCGAACTGCGCCGGATTCACGAGCGCGATGGCACGTGCGCCGTTCGCGAGCGGTCCCATCTCGGCGCTGCCCAGCACGAGCGCATCGGCTGCGAATCCGCCCGGCACCGGCGCGCTCGCGAACGCGCGCGTGAGCCAGCCTTCGCGCAGATATTGATCGGCGCGCGAGGCCGTGTCCCAGATCTCGATCGAGCGAAAGTGCGAGAGATTCGGCTGCGCGTAGCTCACGCCCTGCACGATCGCGAGTTCGTGCGCGCCCCACATGGGCATGAGCGGCGCGAGCGCCGGATGCAGTGCCGTGCGCTCGTCGAGCTGCACCGCCTGCGCGCGCGGCACGCCGATGGTTTGCCGGTAGCTGTAGTAGAGCGGATCGGCAAACGGCACGACGGTGTTCAGGCCGTCGTTGCCGCCCTTGAGCTCGACGAGAATCAGCAGATTGTCGTAGCGGTTCGATGCACCTGCGCGCACGGGCTTCGCCCCTTGCGCGCGCGCCGCGCCCGGGAGCCAAAGCGTCGTGCCCGCCATCGCGGCGCCGGCCGCAAGAAAGTCGCGTCGCTTCATGCGCTGCCTCGCTCGTCAGTACGGTGGCGAACCCGGCCACCGGGATTTCGGCTTGTCATTTTCATGCTTCACTTCAACTGATACACCGGATCCATCAGCAGTGCCTGGAGATAGGAACCGGCACTGCTGCCGGCCGCAATCGCATCGACCGGTGCGAGCGGCAGCACGGCATGCTGCATTTGCAACTGCGCCGAGAGGCCGGGCTGCGCCTCGGCGCTCAGGCCAAAGCGCGTGAGCCAGCCATCCAGATCGAAACGCATGCCGCCTTGCGGCATCGCTTGCCGCACTGCATTTGGCGTGTCTTGCTGCATGCCCGACGCGATCTTCGTCATGGCGTGCGGCGCATGCGAGGGCCCCGTCTCGGTCGCGCGAAACAACTGCTCGACAAACTGCTTGCGCGCGAGCAGCGTCGAGCTGTTGATCCATGCCGCCCCGCCCGGCCAGCCTTTCACGTTCGGCGGATAGAACAGATTCTCGCCCAATGCCGCCGAGCGGCGCGCGAACGGCAGCGTGTCGCCATAGGTCACGTCGAAACGCCGCATCGTGCCGACGATGAACTCCACGGGCGAACTCACGAGCACGCCGCGATTGTGCTCGTCCCAGAACGCGGGCGTCGTGAGGAGCGCGCCGAGCGCCGCCTTGTTGTCGTAGCCGCTCGTGCGAAAGCGCACGGCGACAGTGTCGAGCTGCGCATCGTCGGGCGTACCGGAGATGAACTCACGCCACAGCTTCGCGCTCAGATAACGGGCAGTTTGGGGCTGCGCGAGCAGGATGTCGAGCACCTGATCGCCGTCGAATGTTCCACTGCGCCCGAGCACGGCCTTCTCACCGTCGTCGTGCAGCTCGGGACGCCAGACGAAACGCCGGGTGTCGGCGTCGAGGCTCCAGCCCGTGTAGGCGCGCGCCGCTTCAGCCACGTCGCGCTGCGTGTATTGCCCTTCGCCTAGCGTGAACAGCTCCATCACTTCGCGTGCGAAATTCTCGTTGGGCCGGCCCTTGCGATTGCTCGCGCCATCGAGGTAAAGCAGCATTGCCGGGTCCTTCGCGACGGCATGCAACATCGTCGCGAAGCTGCCAAGCGCGTTACGTCGCAAGAGCGCGTTTTGCGCGGCCATCAACTGCGGCTCGGACACCTTGTCCTGCCCCGACGTGAAATGGTTGTGCCAGAAGAGCGTCATGCGCTCGGTGAGCGGCGAAGGCGTGACGAGCATCTCGCGCAGCCACCATGCGCGCAGTTCGTCGTAGCGCGCACCGCGCTGGCGTTGCGCGTCGCGGCGCTCGTCGGGTGTCCATGCGCGTTGCTGGGCTCGGCTCGGCAGTGCTTCTTCGCTCCAGGCGGGCAGCGACGTGAGCGCCTCGGTGCGCGCGCTGTCGAGCAGCCGCGCGACGGCTTGCGCGCGCGTCAGGCCCACATAAGGCGAGACCTCATCGGCGCGTGGCGCGAAGCCCGTGCGAATGAGGAGATGGCGCGCGTCGTCGGCGTCGACGAGCGCGCCGTCGTCATCGTCTGACGATGCCGCGCGAGACATCGCGCCCGGCCTGAACCGTCTGGAGTCGCTCATGATGAATGGGCGCGCGGCGAGACAGCCGGCGCATGAATCGAATGTACCGGCTTAACGGTCCGCGAGAAACGGCTGTTGACCGCGCAATTGCTACGAGATTTTTCAGCGCGGCGCGATTGCGTGCATAACCCGAATATGCCGCCCCAAGCCGGTAAAATCATGAAAGGCACGAGAAAGGCGTGCGGTGCGAGCGAAGAGAAAATGGCGCGCCTGAAACGCCGCGACAATATCAGCGCTTATACAGTTCGCGCACGGCGTCTTCGATGTGCTGGCGCAAGAGCTTGCGCTCGTCGGGCGTCATATGGCCGTCACGGCGGCGCTGATCGAGATCGGGGGGAACGGCGGGACGCTGATTGAGGTCTGATGCAGGACGCGGGATCGGGTCGCCGCGTACGCGGCGCATCGGTGACTTGCCACCCGGCGCGCGAGCGGGCGACTGCGTGTTTTCGTACCGGTCTGCGGAGGGCTGGGCCCGAGCCGGCACCGACTCCAATGCAGCCGCCACGCCACCGGCTAGCGCCAGTGCAAGCATGGTGTGGCGCATTGTCGGCCTGACCCCTCCCATCGTTTTGTTCCCTTCTTGACGCGGCAAACGGCTACCTCGAATGCATGTACGAACCCGACCTGCGCGGGCCTGGAATTTAAAGTCGAATGAAGTATCTACCGAACAGCCGCTTTACGTAAAGAAGTCTATCTGTCGGTGCTTGATGCCGTGGCACAGCACGGGTAAATTTTGTAACTGACTGTAACCTGATAATTGGTGCAAACTCGCATCACTATCCAATCGCGCTAAGATGCCAGGCATGGAAACCAAAAACCCGTCCAAAATTCTCGTTGTCGATGATGATCCCCGACTCCGGGATCTGCTGCGCCGCTACCTCGGCGAACAGGGCTTCAACGTATACGTGGCCGAAAACGCCCCCGCCATGAACAAGCTGTGGGTGCGCGAGCGTTTCGACCTGCTGGTGCTCGACCTCATGCTGCCCGGCGAAGACGGCCTGTCGATCTGCCGCCGCCTGCGCGGCAGCAACGACCGCACGCCTATCATCATGCTCACCGCCAAGGGTGAGGACGTGGATCGCATCGTCGGCCTCGAAATGGGCGCCGACGACTATCTGCCCAAGCCCTTCAACCCGCGCGAGCTGGTCGCGCGCATTCACGCCGTGCTGCGCCGCCAGGCGCCGTCCGAGCTGCCGGGCGCGCCCTCGGAAACCACCGAGGTGTTCGAGTTCGGCGAATTCGCGCTGAATCTCGCCACGCGCACGCTCACCAAGGCCGGGCAGGAAATTCCGCTCACCACGGGCGAGTTTTCGGTGCTCAAGGTGTTCGCGCGTCATCCGCGCCAGCCGCTGTCGCGCGAAAAGCTCATGGAGCTCGCACGCGGCCGGGAATACGAAGTGTTCGACCGGAGCCTCGACGTGCAGATCTCGCGCCTGCGCAAGCTCATCGAACCCGATCCGGGCAGCCCGCGTTTCATTCAAACGGTGTGGGGACTCGGCTACGTGTTCATTCCCGACGGCGCCGCCTGATCCTGGATGGTGTCTCGTTGTCTGCACTGCCTCTGTTGAAACGGGAAGGGTCCATGCGGATTGACCGGCGTTTGCTCACGCTCGCGTTCGGCGATCTGTTCTGGCGCACCTTCCTGCTGATCGCCCTGCTCATCGCCGTCAGCCTTGCCGCGTGGTTCCAGAGCTTTCGCGTGATCGAGCGCGAGCCGCGCGCGCAACGCGTGGCGCTCCAGCTCGTCGCGGTCGTGAAGCTCACGCGCACGGCGCTCCTCTACTCCGATCCCGATCTGCGCCGCGCGCTGTTGCAGGATCTCGAGAGCAACGAGGGCGTGCGCGTCTACCCGCGCGAAACCACGGACAAATACAAGCTCCAGCCCGACGAGTCACTCAATCGCCTGATCGAGCATGACATTCGCGGGCGCCTTGGCGACGACACCATCATCGCGCAGTCCGTGAACAACATTCCGGGCGTGTGGATCAGCTTCAAGATCGACGACGACGATTACTGGGTCGCGCTCGACCGGGATCAGCTCGACAACGTCACGGGCTTGCAGTGGGTGGGATGGGGTGTCTCCGCGCTCGCGCTCTCGCTGTTCGGCGCGGCTTTCATCACGAGTCTCGTGAACCGGCCGTTCGCGCGGCTGGCCATGTCGGCGCGCATGCTGGGCTCGGGGCAGCCGCCTGCGCCCTTGCCCGAAAGCGGCATGGGCGTCGCGGCCGAAACCAATCGCTCGTTCAACCAGATGGTGCGCGACCTGGAGCAACTGGAGGCCGACCGGGCGCTGATGCTCGCGGGCATCTCGCACGACCTGCGCACGCCGCTCGCGCGCCTGCGGCTCGAAACGGAGATGAGCCCGTCCGACCAGGCGACCAAGGACGCGATGATCGACGACATCGAGCAGATGGACATGATCATCGGCCGCTTCCTCGATTATGCGCGGCCCGCGCAGCGCATGCCCGAGCGCGTCGATCTTTCGGTCATCGCCGGCGAGATGGCTGCACGCATGGCGAGCGAGGACGGCGTGCGTCTGATCACGCGGCTCGCGCCTTCGGCCATGATCGAAGCCGACGACACCGACATGCGCCGCGTGGTGGGCAACCTGATCGAGAACGCCCGCAAGTACGGCGCGAGCGAAACCGACGGCATTCCGCACATCATGCTCGAAACGCGTGTCTCGCACTCGCGCGTCGAGCTCTCGGTGGTCGACGAAGGCCCCGGCATTCCCGAGGATCAGCTCCCGCTCGTCACGCGGCCGTTCTACCGCGTGGACACGGCCCGCACCCAGGCCAACGGCACGGGCCTCGGCATGGCCATCGTGCAGCGGCTCGTGGGCCGTTATCGCGGCGCGCTGCGCCTGCGCAACCGGCTGCCGGGCCCGGGCCTCGAAGTGACGATCGAGTTCCCGCTCGCCAAGGGCGCCTGATCGCGCTCGTCCCGTCTCTTCGTAACCCGTAGCCCGCGACGGCGCACGCTCACAGCACGCGCCGCCCGCTCCTGCGACAATCGGATTCAAGGGCACGCTTTCCCGCGTGCGGAGCCAAAGCGGGCCGCCTGGCCCGCCTCTCGTCTGAGGATCCCCGCCATGAAAACCGTCGGCGACAAACTCGAAGCCTTCACGGTGACCGCCGCGAAGCCCGGCTTCAACCATCCCGAGGAAAACGGCGAGTCCGCGTTCATCGAAATCACGGAGCAGACCTTCTCGAACAAGTGGAAGGTCATCTACTTTTATCCGAAGGATTTCACGCTCGTCTGCCCCACCGAGATCGTCGCGTTCGCGCGGCTCATCAAGGAGTTCGACGACCGCGAAGCGGTCGTGATGGGCGGCAGCTGCGACAACGAATACGTGAAGCTCGCGTGGCGGCGCGAAGACCAGGACCTGAACCGCCTCAATCACTATTCGTTCGGCGACGTGAAGGGCGAACTGATCGATCAGCTAGGCATCCGCGACAAGGAAGCGGGCGTGGCGCTGCGCGCGACCTTCATCATCGATCCCGACAACACGATCCAGCACGTAACGGTGAATAACCTGAACGTGGGCCGCAGCGCAGAAGAAGTCCTGCGCGTGCTCGACGGTCTTCAGACCGGCGAGTTGTGCCCCGGCGGGCGCGAGATCGGCGGCGAGACGCTTTAGCGCAGCGCGACACGTCAACGCAGCGCGGCCTGGCGCCGCACCACCCTGCGCGTCACGTCTGGCTTGCCGCGGCGCGCGCGGGCAAACGGTTGCGTATCGCCGTTTCGAGCGGCCGCTTCCATTCGAGCACGCGCTTTTCCAGCACCTGCCACGACAGATGCGCGAGCAGCACGGCCAGCGCGAACTGCAATACGAGCGCGAGCGCCGTCTGCACCGTCTCCGGCACATGCAGCCGTGCATAGAATTCCGGCGCCACGCCCAGGCGCGAAGGCACCAGGTTGTGGAACAGATAGAAGCCGTAACTGATCGTGCCGAGATACGCGAGCGGACGCAGTTCGAGTGCGGCGACGAGCGCGCTGTCCTGGCGGCACACGAGCCACAGGAACAGCGCACCCAGCGAGAGCGCGAGCCCGATATCGAAGAGGCCCGGCAGCGTCGCGCCCGTCAGCGCTTGCGCACAATCCGCGCGCGCGAGCGCGAACCCCGTGATGGCCGCGAGCGCGGCAAAGAACCACACGCCGCTCGCGGCCCCGGCGCGCAGCGACACGCGCGCGCCGCCAATCGCCAGCGCGCCGCCCAGCGCGAGCATGGCGAAATTCCACGGCGAGAACGCGTAGACGAGCGGCTCGATCGCACCTTCCTCGTACAGCGCGAGGTGGGCGAACGCGGCAGCAGCGATGACCACGGCACATAGCGCGAGATGCCGCGAAGCGCGCACGAACAGCAGTGCGAACGGCGCGACCAAATAGAACTGCTGCTCCACCGCGAGGCTCCAGAAATGCGACACCGTGCCGGGCCAGCCATCGTGCACCACGCCAATCCAGTAATTGGAGAGGAATGCGAAATGCCAGACGAGACCCAGATCGACATCGCGCTGATAGAAGCATGCATGCGCGATGGTCAGCGCGATCAGCAGCAGGTAATACACGGGAAAAATGCGCAGCGCGCGCTTCATGAAGAAGACGTACAGCAGCGCGGACGTGCGCGCGCCGTGCTGCTCGATGCGCAACCGGTTGCGATGCAGCTCGCCGATGATGAGATAGCCGCTGATCAGGAAGAACAGCCAGACACCGATCTTGCCCGCGTCGATCGCATCGACGTGCGCCTTGTGCGAGAGGAATACGAGCACCACCGCGAGCGCTCGCAGGCCGTCGAGGCCTTTCACGCGTCTTTCAACTCCCGCCATTGCCCTCCCCACTTCCGGTTACCGGTTCAGTATGGGATGAAATAAACGGAAATTAATCGGCAAGAAAAGCGACGGCGATGATTGCAGTTGCAACCATCGCCGTAAGGTGGGGAGCAGGCACGCGCCCTGCTCAGGCGCGCTAGCCCCCGCCATCCGGGGCTAGCAGGCGCGTCACGTGCGCAGCAGGAGCACGGCGGCCTGGGCTTCGATCCCTTCGCCGCGGCCGAGATAGCCGAGCTTTTCGTTCGTCTTCGCTTTCACATTGACGCGATCGAGCGGCAGGTTCAGGTCTTCGGCAATCGTCTTGCGCATCGCCTCGATATGGGGCGCGAGCTTGGGCGCCTGTGCGATCACCGTGGTGTCGACGTTCATGAGCGTGAAGCCCGCTTCCTGCACACGGCGCAGGCATTCGCGCAGCAGCACGCGGCTGTCGGCGCCGTAGAACTGCTTGTCGGTGTCGGGAAAATGGCGGCCGATGTCGCCAAGCGCGGCGGCGCCGAACAATGCGTCGGTGATGGCGTGCAGCAGCACGTCGGCGTCCGAGTGGCCGAGCAGGCCCCGGTCGTACGGCACCGTCACGCCGCCGATCACGAGCGGGCGGCCGGGCACCAGCGCGTGCACGTCGTAGCCTTGTCCGATTCTGATGTCCATGGGTGGGGGTTCCGGGAGATGGGTGATGGGATTGCGCAGCGGGCTTATTCGGCGGGCTGCCTGAGAATGGCTTCGGCGAGCGCAAAGTCTTCGGGGTACGTCACCTTGAAGTTGCGCAGGCTCCCTTGCACGAGGCGCGGCTTGTGGCCCAGCCACTCGATCGCGCTCGCTTCGTCGGTGAGATCGTGGCCGTCCTGCTGCGCGCGCTCGATCGCGGTACGCAGCATGCCGATGCGGAACATCTGCGGGGTCTGGGCCTGCCAGAGGCCGTCGCGGGCCTCGGTGCGCGCGATACGCGTGCCCGGCGCCGCGTCGTCCCGCGGCGCGACGCGCTTGAGCGTGTCGGCCACCGGCAGCGCCATGATGCCGCCCACGGGGTCGTCCTTGAGCGCCTCGACGAGCGTGCGGATCAGCGCGGGCGTGATGCCGGGGCGCGCCGCGTCGTGCACGAGCACCCAGTCGTCGTCGCGCGCGCCGAATTCGGCAAGCGCGGCGAGGCCGTTGTAGACCGAAGCCTGGCGCGAGGCGCCGCCGCAGCGCCGCACAGCGAAGCGCAGGCCGCCGAAGCGGCGGGCGTCGAAGTGGTTATCGTCGGCGGAAATCACCACGAGCGTCTGCGCGAATTCGTTGCAGGCGTCGAAAGCAGCGAGCGTATAGTGCAGGAGGTCGCGTCCGGCAACGATTCGATATTGTTTCGGCATGGCCGACCCAGAACGGCTGCCGGTGCCGGCGCACGGAATCAGGGCAAAAAGGCGTGAAGTCACGGTGTCGCGAGCCGCATGAGTCAAAGTAAAGGACGGATTTTATAATAGGTCCCTTAGCCGCACGCCGGACGCCCGCAAAGACGCCCGCGCCATGCGCCGGATTCGCGTGAATTCGAGCCGTGGCGCACGCCTGACCGGTCACCCGAATGGCGCCTGCCGCCCCGCCCTGCGGGCCGCGGGCGCCTTTCGAATGACCGCCGGAGCCCGGCCGGTGCAGCTTTGCGCATGGCTTTGCACTTGAAGGCCCGAGCCCGGCCCCCAAATTCTGGCATTGCACTTCGCCCGAGTTGGCCACCATACCGACACAAGCGTCGGCCACCCTGTTGCCTATGTCCGATATCGCCGCATCCTCGCACTCCCCGTCCCCCGTCGCCGTCGTCAAGCCGGGGCAGCGCTACGCATTCGACGGCACGCACGGCTCGTCCGACGCGCTCCTGATCGCCCGCTACCGCGAGGCCGCCCTCGCCGGCGCCGCGCGTGCTCCGCTGCTGGCCGTGATCTGCGCGAGCGCCGTGGACGCCCAACGGCTCGCCCAGGAAATCCCGTTCTTCGCCCCGCAGGCGCGCGTGCGCCTGCTGCCCGACTGGGAAACGCTGCCGTACGACACGTTCTCGCCGCACCAGGATCTCGTCTCCGAGCGCCTCGCCACGCTGCACGACCTCGGCGAGGGCCGCTGCGACATCCTCATTGTCCCGGCCACCACGGCGCTCTACCGCATGCCGCCCGCGTCGTTCCTGGCGGCCTATACGTTCTCGTTCTCGCAGGGCGAACGGCTCGACGAAGCGAAGCTCAAGTCGCAACTCACGCTCGCGGGCTACGAGCACGTGAGCCAGGTGGTGCGGCCCGGCGAGTACTGCGTGCGCGGCTCGCTCATCGACCTCTTTCCGATGGGCTCGCCGCTGCCCTACCGTCTCGACCTGTTCGACGACCAGGTCGACTCGATCCGCGCTTTCGACCCGGACAGCCAGCGCAGCCTCTACCCCGTGAAGGACGTGCGCCTGTTGCCGGGCCGCGAATTTCCCTTCGACGAAGCGTCGCGCACGGCGTTTCGCAGCCGCTGGCGCGAGGTGTTCGAAGGCGACCCGAGCCGTGCGACGATCTACAAGGACATCGGCAACGGCGTGCCCTCGGCCGGTATCGAATACTATCTGCCGCTCTTTTTCGAGGAGACGGCCACGCTGTTCCACTACCTGCCGGAAAACGCGCAGTTGGTGTTCTCGGGCGACCTCGACGCCTCGATCCGCCGCTTCACCAACGACACGAAGCAGCGCCACAGCTTCCTCTCGCACGACCGCGAGCGGCCGATCCTGGAGCCGCAGCGCCTCTTCCTGACCGACGAGGACTTCTTCACGTTCGCGAAGCCGTTCGCGCGCCTTGTGCTGCCGGCCACAAGCGAAGGCGGCTGGGCCACGGCGCTGCCGAGCCTTGCGATCGACCGTCACGCCGACGACCCGCTCGCCGCGTTGCGCGCCTACCTCGACACAACGAAAAACCGCGTGCTGTTCGCGGTGGAATCGGCGGGCCGGCGCGAAACCATCGCCCAGTTGCTCGCCGATAATCACCTGCGCCCCACGGGCGCGGACAGTTTCGAGGACTGGCTCACCGGCGACGAGCGTTTCGTGCTCGGCGTCGCGCCGCTGACCACGGGCTTCTCGCTGCCGGGCGAGGCGCTCGCCATCATTACCGAAAGCGAGCTTTACGGGCCGCTCGCGCGCCGCGCGGGACGCCGCCGCCAGGAACAGGCGAGCAACGTCGATTCGATGGTGCGCGACCTCTCCGAGCTGAAAGTGGGCGACCCGGTCGTGCACGCGCAGCACGGCATCGGCCGCTATCACGGCCTCGTGACGATGGACCTCGGCGAAGGCGATACCGAGTTCCTGCACCTCGAATACGCGAACGGCAGCAAGCTCTACGTGCCTGTTTCGCAGTTGCATGTGATTTCGCGTTACAGCGGCGCCGATCCCGACAGCGCCCCGCTGCACGCGCTCGGCTCGGGCCAGTGGGAAAAGGCGCGCCGCAAGGCCGCGCAGCAGATCCGCGACACGGCCGCCGAGCTGTTGAACCTCTACGCGCGCCGCGCCGCGCGCGAAGGTCACGCGTTCAAGCTCGATCCGCGCGACTACGTGAAGTTCGCGGAAAGCTTCGGCTTCGAGGAAACGCCGGACCAGGCCGCGGCAATCGCCGCCGTGATCGGCGATATGACGAGCGGCAAGCCGATGGACCGCCTCGTGTGCGGCGACGTGGGCTTCGGCAAGACGGAAGTGGCGCTGCGCGCGGCGTTCATCGCCGTGATGGGCGGCAAGCAGGTGGCGATTCTCTCGCCCACCACGCTGCTCGCCGAGCAGCACACGCAAACCTTCACGGACCGTTTCTCCGAGTGGCCCGTGCGCATTGCCGAGCTGTCGCGCTTCAAGACCGCGAAGGAAGTGAGCGGCGCGATCCAGCAGATCAACGACGGCACCGTCGACATCGTGATCGGCACGCACAAGCTGCTGTCGTCCGACGTGCAGTTCAAGCGCCTCGGTCTCGTGATCATCGACGAGGAGCACCGTTTCGGCGTGCGCCAGAAGGAAGCGCTCAAGGCGCTGCGCGCCGAAGTGGACGTGCTCACGCTCACCGCCACGCCGATTCCGCGTACGCTCGGCATGGCGCTCGAAGGCCTGCGCGACTTCTCCGTGATCGCGACCGCGCCGCAAAAGCGCCTCGCCATCAAGACCTTCGTGCGCCGCGAGGAAGACAGCGTGATTCGCGAGGCCATGCTGCGCGAACTCAAACGCGGCGGCCAGGTGTACTTCCTGCACAACGAAGTGGAGACCATCGAGAACCGCCGCGCGATGCTCGAAGCGCTGGTGCCCGAAGCGCGCATCGCGGTGGCGCACGGCCAGATGCACGAGCGCGAGCTCGAAACCGTGATGCGCGATTTCGTGGGGCAACGCGCGAACGTGCTGCTGTGTACGACGATCATCGAGACCGGCATCGACGTGCCGACCGCGAACACGATCCTCATCCATCGATCCGACAAGTTCGGTCTCGCCCAGTTGCACCAGTTGCGCGGCCGCGTCGGGCGCTCGCACCACCAGGCGTACGCGTATTTGCTCGTGCACGATCCGCAAGGGCTCACGAAGCAGGCGCAGCGCCGTCTGGAGGCGATTCAGCAGATGGAAGAACTCGGTTCGGGCTTCTATCTGGCGATGCACGACCTGGAGATTCGCGGTACGGGCGAAGTGCTCGGCGACAAGCAGTCGGGCGAGATCCAGGAGATCGGCTTCCAGCTCTACACGGACATGCTCAACGACGCCGTGAAAGCGCTCAAGGACGGCCGCGAGCCCGATCTGAACGCGCCGCTCGCAGCGACGACGGAGATCAACCTGCACGCGCCCGCCATCCTGCCTGCCGACTATTGCGGCGACGTGCAGGAGCGCCTGTCGCTCTACAAGCGCCTCGCGAACTGCGAGCACGACGATTCGATCGACGGCATTCAGGAGGAGCTGATCGACCGCTTCGGCAAGATGCCGCCGCAGGCGCACGCGCTGATCGAAACGCATCGGCTGCGACTGGCGGCCAAGCCGCTCGGCATCACGAAGATCGATGCGGGCGAAGCCGTGATCGGCTTGCAGTTCGTGCCGAATCCGCCCGTGGACGCCATGCGCATCATCGAGATGGTGCAGAAGCACAAGCACATCAAGCTCGCGGGCCAGGACAAGCTGCGCATAGAAACGCGCAGCCCCGACCTCGCGGTGCGCGTGGCCACCGTGAAGGAGACGTTGCGCGCGCTCGGCGCGCCCAATCGCGCGAGCGCTGCGCGCTAAGGTCCCGGCACGCCTTCCCGACGCCCGCGCGGATCGCCTTCCGCGCGGGCGTTTTCACGTGATGTTGCAGCGCGCCATGCAGGTGGCCGGCGAGCGCTCCGGGAAGCCACACACTGCCGGTCGCTTTGGCTTGCCACATTCTTTTTGGGTAAGATGAAGAATACAAGCAAGCTGGAGTCCAACATGTCCCACGCCGCTGAAACAGCGCAGTCTTCCACGCAGTTCGCCTCCGTTCCCGCCTCGCTCCCCTGGGTTACCCGCCTCGTTTCGATGGATACGGTCAGCCGTCATCCGAATCTCGGCCTGATCGAGACGGTGCGCGACGATCTGCGCGCGCGCGGCATCGAATCGACGCTCACCTATGGCCGCGACGGCAAGTGGGCCAACCTGTTCGCCACGATCCCCGCCCATGACGGCGAAACGAACGGCGGCATCGTGCTCTCGGGCCACACCGACGTGGTGCCCGTGGACGGCCAGAAGTGGGACAGCGACCCGTTCAAGCCCGAGATCCGCGACGGGCTGCTCTACGGCCGCGGCACCTGCGACATGAAGGGCTTTATCGGCGCGGCGCTCACGCTGTTGCCCGAAATCCAGCAGACGAAACTCGCCAAGCCCCTGCACCTCGCGCTCTCGTTCGACGAGGAAGTGGGCTGCGTGGGCGCGCCGCTCATGATCGAGGAACTCGTGAAGCGCGGCGTGAAGCCCGAAGGCTGCATCGTGGGCGAACCCACGAGCATGCGCCCCATCGTGGCGCACAAGGGCATCAACGCGTACCAGTGCTGCGTGCGCGGCCAGGCCGCGCATTCGTCGCTCACGCCGCGCGGCCTCAACGCCATCGAATACGCGGCGCGCCTCATCTGCTACATCCGCGACATGGCCGACGAGTTCCGCGCCAACGGCCCCTTCGACGAGCTTTACGACGTGCCGTTCACGACCGCGCAAACCAGCACGATCGAAGGCGGCAACGCCATCAACACGGTGCCGGCGGAATGCCGCTTTGCGTTCGAGTTCCGCAATCTGCCGACGCTCGACCCCGAGACGATCTTCGCGCGCATCGAGCAGTACGCGCGCGAAACGCTCGTGCCGAAGATGCAGCGCGAGCACGCGGTGGGCGCGATCGAATTTACGAAGATCGCAGCCGCCCCCGGCCTCGACGCCACCGAGCAGGCCGCGATCACGCAGCTCGTGCGTGCGCTCACCGCCGACGACGCGCGCCGCAAGGTTGCGTACGGCACCGAGGCGGGCCTCTTCGCGCGCGCGGGCATTCCGAGCGTGGTGTGCGGCCCCGGCGACATCCAGCAGGCGCACAAGCCCAACGAATACGTGTCGCTCGAACAGCTCGCGGCCTGCGAAGGTTTCCTGCGCAAGCTCGTGCACGGCCTGTCCGTCGAAGCCCAGGCACGATAACCACGCCGCACGCGCACCGCCATGTCCACCGCCACGCCGCTGCCCACCAGCCACACGATAGACGGTGAGGCGATCCCCACGCTCGACGAGATCGCCTCGCAGCATTTCGCCCTCGCGCCGTGGGTGCTGCGCACCCCGGTGTTCGACCGCCATGATCTGTCGACGCTCGAAGCGACGCTCGTGAACTTCAAGTTCGAGCTGCTGCAATCGAGCGGCAGCTTCAAGGTGCGCGGCGCGTTCACGCATCTGCTCGCGCTCGACGCCGCGCAACGCAGCGCGGGCGTCACCTGCGTCTCGGGCGGCAATCACGCCATCGCGGTCGCGTATGCGGCCATGCGTCTCGGCATCAGTGCGAAGGTCGTGCTCTTTCGCACCGCGAGCGAGGCGCGCGTCGCGCAATGCCGGCGCTTTGGCGCAGAAATCGTCATGGCGGGCAACAGCAGCGAGGCGTTCGACATCGTGCGCCGTATCGAGACCGACGAGGGACGCTATTTCGTGCATCCGTTCAACGGCTACCGCACAGTGCTCGGCACGGCCACGCTCGGCTACGAATGGGCCACCCAGGCGCCCGACCTCGACGCCGTGGTCGTGCCCATCGGCGGCGGCGGTCTGGCGGCGGGCGTCTCCACGGCGCTGCGGCTCGCGAATCCGCGCGTGCATGTGTATGGCGTGGAGCCCGAGGGCTCGGACGTGATGAGCCGCAGCTTCGCCGCGAACCACACCGTGCGCATGACCCATATGCACTCGATCGCCGACTCGCTCATGGCGCCGCACACGGAGCAATACAGCTATACGCTGTGCCGCCGCCATATCGAGCGCGTCGTCACCGTTTCCGACGACGACATGCGCCGCGCGATGCGCGTGCTCTTCGAGCAACTGAAGCTCGCGGTCGAACCGGCTTGCGCCGCAGCCACGGCAGGCCTGCTCGGGCCGCTGCGCGACACGCTGCAAGGCAAACGCGTGGGCGTGCTGCTGTGCGGCACCAACACCGACCCCGACGCATTCCACTCGCACCTCTCGCTTGCACACTGAGGCGCACTGAGTCACATCGAGCGCGCCCGGCAGGCATGCCGCGTGCGCGTGCCCGGACTTCGTCGCCGGCCCTGGCCAACGCGCTCGGCAAAACGTCAGGGAATGTCAAACTGCTACCGCAATACGGACGCGTTCGCTATGATTGCGCCAATACGTCGTTTTGACCCCAGCCCCGTGCTGCGCCATTCAGGGAGAGCCCGCTCATGAGCATCGTCCAGGAGTTCAAGGAATTCGCCGTCAAAGGCAACGTGATGGATCTTGCCGTCGGTGTGATCATCGGCGGCGCGTTCTCGAGCATTGTCAACTCCATCGTCAAGGATCTCATCATGCCGGTCATCGGCGTGATCACGGGCGGCCTCGACTTCTCGAACATGTTCGTCCGGCTCGGCCACATTCCGGCCAGCTATAAAGGCAATCCCGAGTCGTACAAGGATTTGCAGACTGCGGGCGTGGCCGTGTTCGGCTATGGCTCGTTCATCACCGCGGTGATCAACTTCGTCATCCTCGCGTTCATCATCTTTTTGATGGTGAAATTCATCAACAAGCTGCGCAAGCCGGAAGAAGCCGCGGCCGCTGCTCCGGCGCCGACGCCCGAAGACGTGCTGCTGCTGCGTGAGATCCGCGACTCGTTGAAGAACAATCCGCGCTGAGTCTGGTCAGCGCCCGGACGAGAGAATCCGGAAAAAAAGCCCGCGCCGCCGCAAGGCCGCGCGGGTTTTTTTCGCCCTTGCCGTGCCGCCCGGCGACGCTCAGGACGCGGGGCTCGCCGCGTCCGGCCCGAACGGCGCCGCCGCGCGCGCGGCCAGCGCCTCTTCGATCAGCCGTTCGAGCTGCTCGAAGTTGACGGGCTTCGTGAGATGCGCGGTAAAGCCCGCCTCGACGCTGCGGCGCACGTCGTCTTCGGTGCCGAAACCCGTGAGCGCGATAGCCGGCGCCGACGATTGTGCCCGGAACGCACGGATGAAGTCGATGCCGGAACCGTCCGGCAAGCCAATGTCGCTCACCACGAGGTCGAAACGCATGCCGGCCGTGAGCGCCAGCGCACCGGCCACGCTGCCCGCCACCGCCACCTCGTGGCCGCTCGCGCGCATGAGTTGCGACATCACTTCGGCGGTGTCCTCGTGGTCCTCGATCAGCAGAATGTTCAATGCGCCCTCGCGGTGCGGACCACGCAGCTCGGCGGTGGCCGCCGCGCCTTCGCCCGGCACCGCGGTGGGCAGCACGATCGTGAAGGTCGCGCCGCAATGCGCGCCCGGACTTTTCGCGCTCACGCGCCCGCCATGCGCCTCGGTCAGCGCGCGCGTCACGGCAAGCCCGAGGCCGAGGCCGCCGAACTGGCGCGTAAGGTTGTGGCTGCCCTGCTCGAACGCGTGAAAGAGCTTGCCGATCTGCTCGGGCGCGATGCCGATGCCGGTGTCTTCCACCTCGATTTCCACGTGCGTGCGCTCGTCGCGCGTGCGCACATAGATATGGCCGCCGTCGGGCGTGAACTTCGCGGCGTTGCGCACGAGATTCCAGAGCATCTGTTGCAGCCGCGCGCGATCGCCGCGCACGTAGTGATGCTGCGCGCGCAGATCCACATGCACGTCCTGCTGCTTGATCTGGATTTCGCTGTGAAAGAGTTCGAGCACCGCCTCGATGACTTCGTGCACGTCGACGGTGTCGAGCGCAAGACTCAGCTTGCCGTTGGCCACGCGCGTGAGATCGAGCAGATCGTCGATGAGGCGCGCCTCCAGCTCGATGTTGCGGCGGATCATCAGCACGCCCGTGCGCGCGGCTTCGGGCAGCCCGTCGATCTGTTCGAGCAGGCGCGTGCCCGCGAGCACCGGCGTAAGCGGCGTGCGCAGCTCGTGCGAGAGCATCGCGAGGAAACGGTCTTTCGCGCGATTGGCCTCCTCCGCCGCCTGGCGCGCGGCCTGCTCCGAGGCGAGCAAACGTTCGCGCTCCTCGGTTGCTTCGCGCTGCGAATCGATGTCCGTGCAACTGCCGAACCACTTGTTCACGCCGCCGCGCGGGTCGCGCATCGCCACGATGCGAACGTCGAACCATCGGTACACGCCGTCATGACGGCGAATGCGCAATTCGTGGCGATAGTCGGTGGCGCCGCTGCCCACGGACCTGAGCCACGTATGGCGGATCTCCTCGCGGTCGTCGGGGTGCACGGCATCGAGCCACGTGAGGCCTTGCGCGTCGCGCGCGTCGAGCCCCGTGTAGTCGAGCCACTGCTTCGAGAGAAAGTCGCAATTGCCGTCCGCGCCGCAGGTGAGCACGAGGTGGGGCAGCGCCTCGGATAGCGTGCGGTAGTGCTCCTCGCGATCGCGCAGCAGCAGCGCTTCGTCGGAGGCACGTTGCAGCGCGACCTGCGAGAGCACGCGCGCCACCGCCTCCGGCAGATAGTCGAGATAGTCGCCCGACTTCGGCACCACGTCCGAGACACCTGCGCGCAGCGCGGCGATCACGCGCGACTCGTCGGTGAAGCCCGTCACGAGAATGGCGGGCACGCGCACGTCGTCGGCGCGCAGCCGGCGAAAAAAGTCGAGGCCTGTTTCGGCGCCGTCGAGCTGGTAGTCCAGCACGAGCACGTCGGGCGTATGGGCGGCGAGCAGCGCGCTCGCCTCCGTGACACCCGGGCAGGTGTCGACGCGCGCGCCGGCGCGCAGGAGCGACTTGCGGGCGAGGCGCAGGATGCCTTCGTCGTCGTCGACGACGAGCACGCGCGCGCCGACCAGCATCGTAGTTGCGTCAGTCATGCGCGAAGCGTCCGTTCGGGCATGGGCCGCGCTTGCGGCCGTGTGGCCAGGGGTGAAGAGTCCATGCGTGATGCGTGAGTCAGTGGCAACGGATCAGGGTTGGGCGAAACGATGACCAGGCGGCAGCTTGACGACCTGGAGAAAGAAACCGAGTCGCCGAACGGCCTCGATGAATGCGTCATATTCGACCGGTTTCGTGATGTACACGTTGCAGCCGAGTTCGTAGCAGCGCTCGATCTCGCGCGGGTCATCGGTGGTCGTGAGCACGATCACGGGCACCGAGGCCGTGGCGGGCTCCGCCTTCAGGCGCCGCAGCACCTCGAAACCGTCCACGCGCGGCATGCGCAGATCGAGCAGCACGACGAAGTTGCCGAGCGCGTCGCGCGACGGATAGCGTGCGTCCCTTTGCGCGTCATTCTCCGCGCCCTGTGTGCCCGGCGCGCCGAAAAAGTAATCGAGCGCCTCCTGGCCGTCGCGAAAGCGCACGAAGCCGTTCGAGATGCCCGAGCGCCGCAGGTTCCGCTCGACCAGGGTGGCATGCCCGTCGTCGTCTTCGATCAGCACGATGCTGACCTGTTCCCCGTTCTTCATCTCGACACTCCCACATGCTGCAAGGGTCTATTGCCTGCTTGTTGAAAGGTTGCCGCTAGGCGGTGCGCAACGGTTGGTCCGGCAGCGCGACGAAGAACGTCGAGCCCGCGCCTTCGGTCGACTCGACCCAGATGCGGCCGCCGTGCCGTTCCGCAATGCGTCGCGCGAGCGCGAGGCCCGTGCCCTGCCCGGCCGAATCGCCGCCGTGCAAGCGCTGAAACGCGCGAAAGAGCTTCGGCAGGTAGGCCTGCGCAATCCCAACGCCATTGTCGCGCACATAATACGTCCGTGTCCGCTCGCCCGGCGTCGCGCGCACGTCTTTTTCGGCTTGCCCGTCCGCCGGTTCCTCTTGCCCTTCGTTGCCTGTCGCGCTTCCCGCGTCGAGCGCGCCGATCTCGATGCGCCCCGGCCGTGCCGGGTCGAGGTGCCGCAGCGCGTTGTCAACGAGGTTGCCGAAAATCTGCTCGAGCGCGACGGGGTCGCCCCAGGCGGGCGGCAACTCGCGCACCTCGATGCGCGCGGTCCGCGCGAGCTCCCCGCTCCGACCGCTCAGGCCGCCCAGCACACGCTCCACGAGCCGCGCGACGTTCACGCGCTGCCAGCGGTATTCGAGCCGCCCGGCGCGCGAAATGCGCAGCAGCGCGTCGATGATGGCCGCCGCGCGCGAGACCGCCTGGCGCAGGAATTGCAATGATTCGTCCACGTCGCCGTCGAGGATCTCGGCCATGGCGCGGTGCTCGTGCCCGGGCAAGCCGGCCGAATCGATCTGCGCGCGCAACTCGTCGCAGGAGACCTGTAGCTCCTTCGAAAAGCCCTGGAGATTGACGAGCGGCGAGCGCAGATCGTGCGAGACGCTGTAGATAAACATCTCGTTGTCCTGCGTCTCCTGGCGCAAATGCTCGTTGGCGCGCGCGAGGTCGGCCGCGCGCGCCTGGAGCTGCGCCTTTAGCGCGGTCTGCTCGCGCTCGGCCGCTTGCAGCCGCACGCTCGTCTGGTGCAGTACGGCATCGAGCGCCGCGATTTCGTCGTTGCCCGAAAGGCGCGGCGCGAGCGTGGCGCCCTCGCCCAGCCGCTGCGCGTTCGCGCCGAGCGCGGCCAGGCGCACGCCCACGTTGCGCGCGAACGCCATCGCCGTGAAGCCCCAGATCAGCATCGAGCCCACCACCACGAAAATGAGCGCGTCCTGTTGACGCTCGCGCGTCTCGCGCAGCATGGCCGCGCGCGCCTCGTCGAGCCGCGTTTCCTCGGCGACGAATTCGCCCAGCACCTGGCGCACGGTGTCGATCTCGGGCGGCAAGCCGTCGCCGGCCGCCTGCGCGAACGGTGCGCTGTGGCCCATGCGCAATGCATCGGCGATATCGCCCGCCTCCTTGCGCCACGCGTAAGCAGCCGCGCGCATGTGCTCCACGCGCGCGAGCTGCGTGGGATTGTCGGCCACCATGCTGGCGAGCAGCGTGATGCGGTCGGTGAACTCGGTCCACACGGCGCGGCGGTCGATGAAGGAAGGATCTTCGAGCATGACGCCCGTGCGCAGGCGCGCGGCTTCGCGCAACAACGGGTCGACGAGACTCGTGGCCTGCCAGAGGATTTGCTGGGTATTTTCCGCGCGTTTCGCCGCGAGCGCGGCCTCGCCCTGGGTGTCGAACACGACGCCGAGCAGCGCCAGTTCGATCACGCTCGGTATCGCGATCAGCAAGAGCCCCTTGGCGAACAGTTTCATGTGGGTCTGTCTGGAGTCCGGTCAGTGGCCGGTCCGCACGACGCGCCGTGCCTCGCGCCGCGTTGGCCCGCGCGGCCCGGCCGGGGCCGCGAACGCCGGAACCGCAACATTATCTGCGCGAATTTTCAGGATGACAATCTGTGTGGCTCCACGCACCCTGGTTCGTGGAAAACCCGCTTTTTTGCGGCAATTCGCCACACTCCACGGACACACAGGTCTATTATTGAGACCGGAGACAAGCGAGAGAGCGCCGGGATATCTACATGAGCGCAACGTGCGATCCGGCATGACGTTTGCGGACGCAATGAGGGTTGGACAGGGGCATGACGTGCGAGCGGCGTAGCGCGCCAACGCACAACACGAGCCGCAAGCCGTGATCGCGGCGCGTCCCCGTTTCTATCCTCGTGAACCCTGCAAATCCGTGTGCTATAACGGATCGACGTGCGGCGCACCAGTCCGGGAGTGGTCGCATGGGAACGCTGAGTGTTTTGCAATCCACCTTTTTCAGGCGAATTTTTATGTCCTTCCCGAAAAAGCGCAAACGCATCAAGGCTGATGGCGACGAGTCGTTTCTCGCCGTGCTGAGCCACTTCAAACCGTTCGGCCAACTCGATACCAAGATCGCGCGTGCGCGCGCTCAGGACGAGCCAGTGCTGTACGCCCATGTCCTGCCAGGGTTGGACGTACTCCTGTGCAGCGTGCGTGGCGCACAGCCGCCGTATCCGGGCACGAGCGAATTGCGCAAACGCTGCATCGAATCGATCGCGCATGCGCTCGAGCAACCGATCGAAGGCCTCGAAAACGGCGGCTACTGGTATGAGGCGGACGGCTTCGGTTTTCTCGTGTTCGCGAGCCGCGCGCGCGGGCGGATCCTGCCCGAGTTCGGCGCGGCGCGTCCGTCGATGACTTCGCGGCGCGTCACGCGCCGCCAGGACGCCGCGGGCGACACGGCACCGCGCTCGCTGCGCTAGGCGGGCAGCGCCGGTTTCACGGAACGCGCCGGGTGCGAGCCACCCGGCGCGTTCTTGTTCGCCCTCACGCTTAGCTTCCCCGGTAGAGATTCGACGGCCCCGATTGTGGCGTGGACGGCGCAGGCTGCGTTCGCGTAGCCGGGCTCGCGTTGCCGCCCGTGGACTTCCCGCCGCCTTCCTTCGCGCCACTTCCTGCGTTCGTCGCGTTCCCCGCCGGCAGCTTCGGCAGCGCCGCCGCGTGCATCTTCTGGCCCGGCGGCGGCGCCACCGGGTGCTGACGCATCTGCGCGAACAGCTCGTCGCACGGCAGCGGCTTGTTGTTGCTCGGCGCGATCAGCGGGATCAGCGCGGCGAACGGGTTGATCAGCCCGAGCCCGATCATCGCGCCGCCGCGCAGCGCAAGCGCCGTTGCATCCACGCCCACGTGCGGGTTCTTGAAGGTGCCCTTCACGTAGAGCGGCGAGCGCAGCGTGAAAATGCGAAAGCCCTTCGTGTGGGGATGGACTTTCATGTCCAACGACTCGTCGTGCAGATTGATCGGGCCGTCGATATTGATCACCGCGTCGTCGGTGTCGAGCGCGAACACGCGCGGATCGAGCGTGCCGTTGGTCGCGACGAAGTCCGCCGCCGCGCAATTGATCTTCACGTCGCGCGTGCCGAAGAGTTTTTCGTAGACCACGTTCGCCACGTTCAGGCCCGCCGCCTCCATGAGCAGGCGGCTGATCGTGCCCTGCGTGACGAGCAGCTTCACTTCGCCATTCGAGGTCGCGGCGAGCGCCGCCGGCGAATTGCCGGTGGCCGACAGCGACGCGTCGCCGTTGATCTCGCCGAGCGCCGACTGCATCGACTTCACGCTCGGGAACAACTGCTTGAGCTTGAGATGGCGCGCCTCCACCGTGCCGCGCGCCTTGAGCGGCTCGCCGCTGCCGTCGAGCGAAAGCCGCGTGGCCAGCGTGCCGCCCGCCACGCCGAATTGCAGCGGATCGAACACGAGCACGCCGTTCGTCATGCTCAGGTGCGTATAGAGGTCCTGAATCGGCAGGCTGCCCTGCTTGATGATGCGCCGCCCCGTGAATTTGACGTCGGCGTCGATGGCGTTCCAGCGGTTGGTGTGGAACGGCTCGACGGGGATCACACGGTCGGCGGGCTGGCTGACCGTGTCGCCGCGCTTTTCCTTGCTCGCCTTGCTGTCCGCGCCGATGATCGGCGCGAGATCGGAGAACTGCAACAGGTTCGAGACCAGCACGCCCGAGAGCAGCGGCCGCGGCGAGCGCTGCTCGTAGACGAGCGTGCCGTTCAGGTCGCTGCCGCCCACGCGGCCCGTGAAGTTCTCGTAGCGGAACACACTCGCGCCGCGATGGAACTGGCCGACGAAGCGTCCCTCGGTGGCGTAAGGCGGCGTCTCGGGCAGCGTCACGCCGGTGAGGTTGTAGAGATGCCCCATGCTTTGGCCCTGAAGCCACAGACGCAAGTCGACGGCGGCCAGATGCGCGGGGTCGGTGAGCGTGCCGACGAGCGCGATATGCATGTCGCCCGCGCGCACGTCGGCCTGGATCGGGAACGGGCGCTTTGCATCCTGGAGCGCGAGCACGCCGCCGAGCTTGCCTTCGCCCGAGAGCGGCGTCTTGTTGTACGTGCCCTTGATCGTCCAGCCGATCGCGTAGAACGGCTGCCGGGCGGGCAGCTTTGCGCCGGATGCACCCGAGGCGGCGCTCGCGGCAAGCGCCTGCGAGCCCACTGCGGGCGCGCTCGTTGCGCTCGTTACGCCCGGCGCGCTCGTTGCATTTGCCGTACTCGCCGCGCCAATCGCCCCCGAGGCCACTGCGCCACTCGCCGCGGCGGCCTCGCTGGCAGCACTGGCGGCCGCCGCCTCCGAGGCCGCCTGCTCACGCGCCTGCTGCGCGAGGCGATTCGCGCCCGCGCGGCCGATCACCTGCGCCGAGCCCTGGCGCGACGCGGCCTCCTGCTGCGCCATCACCTCGCCGATCGGAATGCCCTGGCCAAGCAGGCTCACGGCGATCTTCACGTCGGTTTTCGTCTGCTGATCGCTCACGGCGATGTTGCCGCTCGAAAACGTGATGTCGTGCAGATTGAGACGCCACGTCGAAGGCCCGCTCGAAGCGGGCAACTGGAAGGTCCAGTTATTGCGGCCGTCGGTGAGACGCTCGACGTCGACGGACGGATTCACGAGATTGATCGCAGGAATCACAATGTCGTGCGCGAGCAGCGGCAACACGGCCACTTCGAAGTCGATCTCGTCGAGCGTGGCGAAATGCGGGGACTGGGTCCAGGCGGGATTGGCAATTTCGATCTGCGTGGCGGAAAAGCGCGGCCAGGGCACCCAGGCGCGCCAGCCCGTTTCGCCGGGCGGCCTGCGCCAGCCGACCTTGAGGTCGCCTTCAATCGCGAACGGCCGCCCGATCGCCTCGCTCACCTTGTCGTTCACGTAGGGCTTCGCGTGGTTCCAGTCGAACAGGAGGATGAAACCCGCGAGCGCGGCGATCAACACGACGACAAGCACAACGAGCCATGCGATGATCCTGGCGAGCGTGCGGCCCAGGCTGAAAGCGTTGGGTTGCGGTGACGTCATGCGTACTCCATGTTTTTCCGTTGTTGTTTCGCCTGCCATGCAACACCGCAAGAGCAGTCAGCGTGCCCGGTTACATCGGGCCGACTTGTGGGCTGACTTACGGGCTCACGGACCGGTTGACTACGCGCCGCACGCTGCATGAACGCCTTGTTTGCAATCTTCCGATGCTTACGCACAAGAATTCTTCCACTCCGCAAGACGAAGGCACGCCGCTCGTCGAGGCGCGCGCGCTCGCACGGCGCGACGCCCAGCGCGGCCAATGGCTGCTGCAACCCACCGACTTCGCGCTGCGTGCCGGTGAGCGCTGCGTGCTGACCGGGCCGTCCGGCTCGGGCAAAAGCGTCTTCCTGCGCGCGCTCGCCCTGCTCGACGCCCCCGATGGCGGCGAGGTGCTCTGGCACGGCGAACACGTCACGCGCGCGCGCATCGTACGCTATCGGCGGCATATTGCGTATTTGCGGCAGCGGCCCGCGCTGCTCGACGGCAGCGTGGAGGACAACCTGCGCTACCCCTACACGCTCGCCGTTTATCGCGACGCGCGCTTCGACGCGGCGTGCGCCCGCGCGTTATTCGACGCCGCCGGCCGCGCGAGCGACTTCCTCGGCCGCCTGACCTCCGAACTCTCGGGCGGCGAGGCGCAGATCGTCGCACTCGTGCGCGTACTCCAGCTCGACCCCGACGCATTGTTGCTCGACGAGCCGACGGCATCGCTCGATCCCGAGTCGGCGCGCGGGGTCGAAGCGCTCGTGGCGGGATGGTTCGATCAGGCGAGCGCCGCGCGCGCGACCGTCTGGGTTTCGCACGATCCGGCGCAGGCGCAGCGCGTGGGCACGCGGCACCTGACGATGCGTGCCGGCGTGCTCGATAAACCGGCCGCGCAGGCGGCGACCACACAGGGAGCCGCGCCATGAGTCCAGGCGTGTTGCAGAACCTCGGCATCGGCGACGTCGCCATCGCGGCGCTGCTCGTCTTCGTGAACGGCGCGGTTTCCGTGCTGCTCAAGCTCGACCTCGAACGCAAGCTCGCCTGGGCGGCCGTGCGCACCGTCGTGCAACTGCTAGCGATCGGCTATGTGCTCGGCTGGGTGTTCGCCTTCAATCGCTGGTACGTGGTACTGCCGCTCATGGCGCTGATGACGCTGATCGCGGGCTTCGCGGGTGCACAGCGCGGTACGCGCAGCTACGGCGGCCAGCGCGCGGACAGCATCGTGTCGATCTGGGTGAGCGCGTGGCTCGTGGCGGCCGTGGGGCTGTTCGTGGTGATCCGCATCCGGCCGTGGTACGAGCCGCAGTATGCGATTCCGATCCTCGGGATGATTCTCGGCAATACGCTCACGGGCGTGTCGCTCGGCGTGGAGCGCATGATGCAGGAGCTGACCGCGCGGCGCGACCGCGTGGAAAGCGCGCTCGCGCTCGGCGCAACACGCTGGGAGGCCGCGCAGGCGAGCGCGCGCGAGGCGGTGCGCGCCGGCATGATCCCGACGCTCAACCAGATGGCCGTGGTGGGCGTGGTGAGCCTGCCCGGCATGATGACGGGCCAGGTGCTCGCCGGACAGTCGCCGCTTCAAGCCGTGCGCTACCAGATCGTGATCATGTTCCTGATCGCGGCGTCTTCGGCGCTCGGCACGGTGGGCGCGGTGCTGCTCGCGTACCGGCGGCTGTTCTCACCTGAGCACCGCTTTCTCGCCACGCGGCTCGTCGAGCGCAACGCGCGCGTCTAGCCGCGCACGAGGTGCACCAGACGCACCGGAAGCGCGAAGCGCGCGCCGTCCGCCCTGCTAGCGCTGCGCCGAGATCGTGATCTGCGTGCCGTCGCTGAGCGTGAGCGTCTTCGCGGTGCCATTGGTCGGCATCGTGAGGTGCGCGACTTCGCTATGCGCGACCACGGCGGGACACGTGATCTGCGCGCCGTTGCTCGATACCGACTGCGTGCCGTGCGGTGCCTGGGCGCGGAAGCTCACCTGCACGGTGGCCGTGCCGTTGCTCGCGACGATCGGCGCGAGGCGCAGCTGGGTCTGCCGGACCATCGCGCCGTTCGCGTCGAGCGGCAGCGTGGCGTAGTCCGGACAGCCTTGCGGCGTGGCGACGGCGCCGCCCGGCGGCGTGGTGCGCCAGGTGAAATCGTCGGTGTCGCCCGAGCGCAGCGTGCGGGTCTCCTGGGCGTTGCCGAACTGCTTCGACGCAACCCGCACAGTGTAGCGGATCGGCCCGTCGGTTGCGGCCTTCGAGGTGACCGTGATCGGCGTGGCCGCGAACACGGGCAGCGCGAACGCGCAGGAAACGGCGAAAACGAACCGGGCAAGCGCCGCGTGGCGGCGGCGAGTATGGCGGGAGCTGCGGCAAGGCATGCGTCACCTCCTGGCGGGAACGGCCGCGCCCGATCGCGTTGACGGCGTGCGCAACGAACGCGGCAAGCCGCGCAGGTCGGGCACGACGCACCGCGCTCGTGCGGCGGATGGTCTGTTAGCAGTCTAGCGCGCCGCGCGACGGCTTGCGCCGAGGGTACGCATCGAACGGACCAGGTTTTATCCCGCTTGCCAGCGCGCGTAATTTGCTTGCCGCGCGACGGCATGCGCCCGCGCGCCGTGCCTCACCCGCTTTGCATAGGCGGCAAGGTCGGCGCAACCACGGATCAAAGGCCGCGAATCAGAAGCCGCGCATCAAAAGCCGCTCAGCACCAGCTTGCCGATGGCGCGCCCTTCTTCGAGCAGCTTGTGCGCGCGCCGCACGTTCGCCGCGTTGATCGTGCCGAGCACCTCGCCGAGCGTCGTGCGCAGCGTGCCCGCGTCGACGAGCCGCGCCACTTCGGTGAGCAGCTTGTGCTGCTCGATCATGTCGGGCGTCCTGAACATCGAGCGTGTGAACATGAACTCCCAGTGCAGCGCGGCGCTTTTCGCCTTGAGCAACTCGACGGGAATCGGCTTGTCATTTTCGACGATGGTCGCAATGCCGCCCTGCGGCTTGATCACCTGCGCGGCGGCCGGGAAGTTGGCGTCGGTGTCGTTGAAGATCAGCACGTAATCCACGCTATCGATACCGAGCGCCTTCAACTGCGCGGGAATGTCGCCATAGTGATTGACGACGTGATCCGCGCCGAGCGACTGCGCCCATTGCGCCGATTCGGGCCGCGAGGCGGTCGCGACGACAGTGAGCTTCGCGACCTGGCTGGCCAGTTGTATGCCGATCGAACCGACGCCGCCCGCCCCGCCGAAGATCAGCACCGACTTGCCGGCGTCCGCGCCCTGCGGCGAGACGCCCAGGCGCGCGAACAACGCCTCCCACGCGGTGATCGCGGTGAGCGGCAGCGCGGCGGCATGCGCGAAATCGAGCGTAGCCGGCTTGCGGCCCACGATACGCTCATCCACGAGCTGATACTCGCTGTTCGAACCGGCGCGCGTGATGTCGCCCGCGTAAAACACCGCGTCGCCCGGCTTGAAGAGCGTGACCTCGGGGCCGACCGCCTCCACGACGCCCGCCGCATCCCAGCCGAGCACGCGCGGCGCGCTCTCGACGGTGGCTTTCGGCGCACGCACCTTGTAGTCGACCGGGTTCACGGACACCGCCTCGACCTTCACGAGGACGTCGTGACCGGCGGGAACGGGCGTGGGCAACTCGACATCGACGAGCGATTCGGGGTCGTCGATCGGAAGATAGCGGTAGAGGGCGACAGCTTTCATCAGAAGCTCCTGGGCGGGATGGGCCGGCGCCGGGTGGCGCCGTTCGAAACCATCTTAGGTGGCGCCATCCGCCCCCGGTAGCGGCGCAATCCGCGAAACTTTCTTTGGCGATTTTTGAAAATGATCGCCGGTCTGGTCTCGATTTGCCCGCTTGTTGCTCACCTGTGCGCCGCTACTTCCCGCCCGCTTCCAGCTCGAACGTCAACTCCGCCGTCAGCTTCTGCTGCACGCGCCCATAGGCGCCCCAAGGATCGGCGTGCTCGATCGCCGCGAGGCGCGTGTCGATGTTGGAAAGGATCCAATGCGCGCCGCCCGTCGTCGCTTCCAGTTCGTCCCACGCGATCGGCACGGACACGCCCATGCCCGGCCGCGCCCGCACACCATACGCAGCCGCCGTGCTGGCGCCGCGCGCGTTGCGCAGGTAATCGATGAAAATTTTCTTCTTGCGATGCTCCGGGCCCATCGTCGCCGTGAACTGCGTGGGCCACATGGAGGCCAGATGCTGCGCCGCCGCACGCGAGAAGGCCTTCACCTCGTCCCAGCCCGCCGCGGGCGTGAGCGGCACGACGACGTGCAGGCCCTTGCCACCGCTCGTCTTGCAGAACGATTCGAGGCCGAGCTCCGCGAGCAACGCGCGCGTGCGCTGCGCCGCTTCGATCATGCGGTCCCAGCCGAGCGCCGGATCGGGGTCGAGGTCGAACACGACGCGGTCGGGCCGCTCGATATCGCCCACGCAGGCGTTCCAGGTGTGCAGCTCGATCACGTCCATCTGCGCGGCGCTCACGAGCGCCGTGGGCGTGTCGATGGTGAGCAGCGCCGGATGGCCCGGATCGAGCCCTTCATGCTCCGTGAGCTCGGGCAGCGGCGCGCGGCCGCTGTGGCGCTGGAAGAACGTTTCCCCGCTCAGGCCGCGCGGCGCGCGCACGAGCGATACCGGGCGCTCGCGCAGATGCGGCAGGATCCAGCGCGCGACGCGGGCGTAGTAGCGCACGAGTTCGAGCTTGTGCGTGCCGCTGTCGGCGTCGATGACGCGCCGGGCGCTCGTGATGCGTATGCCGGCGATTTCGCTTTCGGCGGCGCTCCCGGGGCGTCGGCGCCGGGCGGCGCGAGGCGAGCGATGCACGGACGCGGCGAGCGAGGCCGGCGCGGCGGCGTCCGAAGTCTGGGCCCGCTCGCCGCGCGGCGTTCGGGCAGTGGTGGCTGCTTTGGCCTTGAGAGCGTCCTGCATACCGGTTCCCCTGGTGCGCCACGACGCACATGGCGCGTCGCGCGACGCGAGTCGCGACACGTTTGGTTGACGGCACGCGGCGGCCGCCCCCGTCGGATCGCCGCACGTGCTTTCATTGTGCCTCGAATGGGCGCTTTCGTCGCCGTAAGGTGTACGCGGCGCGGCCCAACATCTCTATGAATCAGGGCGGCATCGAGGGCAACCGGACGGGTTGAAACCGGGGCGCGCGGCCCGCCGCAAGCGTCGAGAAGTTACAATATTGCGCTTTGCCGCGCGCGCCGCAGCGCCTCACGCGCGCGACATGCGCCCTTTTCACCCGTCCGCCCCGCCGACGCCGCACCGGGGCTCTGCCCGCCCAGCCATGAATCTCGTCATCCAGAGTCCCGCTCCGCTCGACACCGCCCACCACAAGGCGCTCCTCGCGCTCGCGCGCGGCAGCCGCCTCACCCCGCTCGACGCTCACGCGATCCGCATCGAGAACGCCGAGCCCGCCCAGCGCGCCGATCTGGACGTCTACTGCGGCACGCACGAGCTCGACTACGCCTTCGTCGAAGCGGGCCGCGCGCTGGCCGATTTCGGCCTCGTGGCGATGGACATGGATTCGACGCTCATCACGATCGAATGCATCGACGAGATCGCGGACTTCTGCGGCCTGAAGGCCGAAGTCGCGGCGATCACCGAAGCGTCGATGCGCGGCGAAATCAAGGACTTCAACGAAAGCCTCACGCGCCGCGTGGCGCTGCTCAAGGGTCTCGACGCGAGCGCGCTGGAGCGCGTGTACGAGGAGCGCCTGCAACTCTCGCCGGGCGCGGAGCGCATGCTCGCGGGCGCGAAGGCCGCGGGCCTGAAGACGCTGCTCGTCTCCGGCGGCTTCACGTTCTTCACCGAGCGCCTGAAGGCGCGCCTCGGGCTCGATTACACGCACGCGAACACGCTGGAAATCGTCGACGGCAAGCTCACGGGCCACGTTGTCGGCGAGATCGTCAACGCCGATGTGAAGGCGCGAACGCTCGCGCAAACCTGCGCGCAGATCGGCATCGAGCCGCGCCGCGCGATCGCGATGGGCGACGGCTCGAACGACCTGAAGATGATGGGTGTGGCGGGCCTCTCGGTGGCGTTCCGCGCGAAACCCGTGGTGCGCGAAGCGGCAAGCGTCGCGTTCAACTTCGTCGGGCTCGACGGGCTGCTGCGCCTCTTCTGATCGCACGTTCACAGCGGCCGCAAATGACAACGGCCGCTCGCGTCCCTATGGGCGCGAGTGGCCGTTTTTGCATCGTGCGATTTATTCAGGTGTACTGGCTTTTTCCGCGAGCCTCGCGAGCGCGCGCTCGATGTCCGCGCGCAGATCGGCTTCGTCTTCAAGACCGATGTAGAAGCGCACCAGCGTGCCGCGATGCGGCCAGCTCGCGGCCGTGCGCATCGAGCCGACGTCGTACGGCATGGCAAGGCTATGCGCCCCGCCCCAGCTCCAGCCCAGCGAGAAGAGTTCGAGCGACTCGCAGAACCTGTCGATCTGCGCCGCACTGTAGCGCTCGTCGAACACCACGGAAAAGAGGCCGCCCGCGCCCGTGAAGTCGCGCTTGTAGAACGCGTGGCCCGGGCAGTCCTCGAATGCGGGGTGCAGCATGGTCGCGATTTCGGGGCGCGCCTTGAGCCAGCCCGCGAGCGCGAGCGCCGTGCTGTCGTGCGCCTCGAAACGCGCCTTCATGCTCGGCAGTGCGCGCAGCACGAGCGAGCAGTCGTCCACCGACACGCCAATGCCAAGCCGCATGCGCGCGGCCTTGAGCTTGAGATACAGATCGCGGTCGGCGGTGATGGTCGCGCCCATCAGCACGTCGCTGCCGCCCGACTGGTACTTGGTGAGCGCCTGCACCGAAATGTCGATGCCGTGCTCGAACGGCTTGAACGCAAGACCCGCCGACCACGTATTATCGATCGCCGTGATGACGTTGCGCGCGCGCGCCGCCGCCGTGATCGCGCGCGTATCGGGCACTTCCATCGTGACCGAACCGGGCGCCTCCAGCCAGATCAGCTTCGTGTTCGGCTGGATCAGGTCGGCGATGCCCGCGCCGATCATCGGGTCGTAATAGCGCGCCGTAAGGCCGAAATCGCGGGCGAGCCAGTCGCCGTGGTCGCGGTTCGGCGAATAGACGTTATCGGGGATCAGCACGTCGTCGCCGGACTTCAGCAGTCCGAAGTAGACGTTCGAGATGGCCGACAGTCCCGACGGCTGAAGCAACGCATACTCGCCGCCTTCGATCTCGGCAATCCGCTTCTGAAGCATGGCCGAAGTGGGCGTGGCGTGCAGGCCGTAGCGCCATTGCGCGTCGTTGCGCCAGTCGAGCGCGCGCACCGATGCGAGGTCGGGAAACACCACGGTCGAAGCGCGCGTGACGGGCGCGGCAAACGATTCGAAGCCGGGCGTGAGGTCGTCTTGCGGGTGAACGATGCGCGTCTGCAACGCGCGGCTGGAGTCGGATTTCTTCATGTCGGAGCGAATTCGGTTGAGGCGCGGTCACGTTGCGGCGCGCGGCTGGCCATTCGGCATGGAAGCCGTGGGGCCCGCGCGCGCTTGCAACACCGCATACCGAAGAGTAACACCCGCGGCGGCGCTTATTGTCCGATGACGAGATTGCCCACGCCGTTCACGGCCTGGCCACCCTTCGAGGCGGACGCGGGAGTAGAGGCAGAAACGGGAGCCGCCGCAGCCGTGCTGCCTTGTGCAACCGGCTTCAAGTCGAACGGCACCGGGTTGGAATCGTCGGGTTCCATGCGCTCGCCCGTGAGCGCGCCGTCTTCGGCGAACGTGCCCACCCAGTTGCCGCTGATATGCGTGCCGTCGTTCGAGTCCTCGGCTTCGAGCGTGGCGCCGTCGCGGTCGCCCGCGATCAGGTTCACCTCGCCGGTGTCCGTGAACTGATATTCGCCGTGCACGCCGGTCGGGTCGTCGTCGTCGGTCTTCGCGCCCAGGCGCATGACGATCGGGCGTTTGCCGAGCGTGCCGGTGTATTGCGGCAGCTTCGCGAACTCGGGGTTCGGCTTGAGCTGCGACGCGGCGGCGCTCTGCGCGTGCGAAGCGAGCGGCAGCGCAAGCGCCGCCACTGCCACCGCCGCCGCAGCGATCACGAGCCAGCCGCGCGCCTTCATGGCGCGGCCGCTGTCGCCGGGTCGAGCGGCCGCGCGCGGCGGCCGCTGTGCTTGCATCACAACTTCCATCTGTGTCCTTCCCTCACTTGCAAGGCGGACGGGGCGAGCCAAGGGATCAGCGCCAACGGATCAGATGCGCTCGAAGATGGCCGCAATGCCCTGGCCGCCGCCGATGCACATCGTCACGAGCGCATAGCGCCCGCCAATGCGTTGCAGTTCATAAAGTGCCTTCACGGTGATGAGCGCGCCGGTCGCGCCGATCGGGTGACCGAGCGAGATGCCCGAGCCGTTCGGATTGACCTTGGCCGGGTCGAGCCCGAGTTCCTGCGAAACCGCGCAGGCCTGCGCCGCAAAGGCTTCATTGGCCTCGATCACGTCGAGGTCGCTGACCTTCAGGCCCGCGCGCTCGAGCGCCTTCTGCGTGGCCGGCACCGGGCCGATGCCCATGTAAGCCGGATCCACGCCCGCATGGGCGTACGAAACGAGGCGGGCGAGCGGTTTCACGCCGCGTGCACGGGCGGCGTCGGCGCTCATCAGCAGCACGGCGGCAGCGGCGTCGTTGATGCCCGATGCGTTGCCCGCCGTGACCGAGCCGTTTTCCTTCGCGAACACGGGCTTGAGCTTCGAGAAGTCCTCGAGCGTCGCGCCGTGACGCACGTGCTCGTCGGCGTCGAACACCACTTCGCCCTTCTTCGACTTGAGCGAAATCGGCAGGATCTGGTCCTTGAAGCGGCCTTCGGCGAGCGCGCGCTCGGCACGGCGGTGCGATTCGAGCGCGAGCGCATCCTGCGCCTCGCGCGTGATGCCGAACTTCTTCGCGACGTTTTCCGCCGTCACGCCCATGTGGATCGCCTGGAACGGGTCGTGCAGCGCGCCGATCATCATGTCGACGAGTTGCGTGTCGCCCATGCGCTGGCCGAAGCGCGCGGCCGGCATCGAGTACGGCGCGCGGCTCATGTTTTCCGCCCCGCCGCCGATCGCGATGTCAGCGTCGCCGAGCAGAATGGTTTGCGCCGCCGAGACGATGGCCTGGAGGCCCGAGCCGCACAGACGGTTCACGGTCAGCGCGGGCGCGTGCTGCGCAACGCCGCCGTTGATCGCGGCCACGCGCGCGAGGTACATGTCCTTCGGCTCCGTGTGCACGACGTTGCCGAACACCACGTGCCCCACCGCGTCGCCTTCCACGTTCGCGCGCGAGAGCACTTCGCGCACCACGCGCGCGCCGAGATCGGTCGGCGAGAAGTCCTTCAGGCTGCCGCCGAAGTCGCCGATTGCCGTGCGCACACCGCTCACCACCACTACTTCGCGTTCCATTGTCTTGCTCCTCGTCTTTCTGATTGAAATGAATCTTGTTCTTCTTGCTGAAACGTCGCGTGCTCAGCCGGCGGGTTGCGCGGCCAGCATGCGCTCGACGTCCTCACGATACGGAAGCGGCGCCACCGCGCCATAGCCCAGGGTCGAAAGCGCGGCCGCCGCGTTCGCGTAGCGCGCGGCGGCGAACGGGTCGTCGCCGGCCGCGAGCCGCGCGACGAACGCGCCGCCGAAGCAGTCGCCCGCGCCCGTGGCGTCCACGGCCGCGACCACGTGGCCCGGCACGACGCGCCGCTCGCCCGGTGTCGCCACGTAGGCGCCGTCCTTGCCGAGCTTGAGCGCCACCACGCGTGCGCCGCGCGCGAGCAGGTAATCGACGATCGCATCGCGGTCGTCCAGGCCCGTGAGCACGGCGACGTCGTCCCAGCTCGGCAGGCAGATGTCGGTCAGGCGCAGCACCTCGTTCATCACGGCGCGGGCGCGCGCGAGCGGCCAGAGTTTCAGGCGCAGATTGGTGTCGAAGCTCACCCGCACGCCGTTGGCGCGCGCGTGCTCGACCGCGGCGAGCGCCGCGTCGCAGGCGCTGTCGCTGATCGCCACGCTGATGCCGGAAAGATGCAGCACCTGCGCCGCGGCAATCGCATCGCGCGGCAAGTCGCCCGGCGTGTAACGGCTTGCGGCCGAGCCCTTGCGCAGATAGTCGAACGCATGGCCGGCCGGCCCGTGCGAAACGAAGTAGACGCCGGTGGGCGCCGTGGCGTCCACGCGCACCGCCGACGTGTCGACGCCTTCGCGCGTCCACAGGTCGATCAGCAGGCGTCCGAAGTGATCGTCGCCGACGGCGGAGACGAAGCCCGTGCGCGCGCCCTGGCGCGCCGCCGCGATGGCGAAGTTCGATGTGTCGCCGCCGAAGCCTTGCAGGTATTCGGGACAATCCCGCGAAGCCTGGTTGAACTCGACCATGGCCTCGCCATACGCGAGGACTTCCGCCGCGACGCTCGTCATGCCGTTCAGACCTCGCCCCACAGGTCGTGGCCGTCCGCGCCGGTGATCTTCACCGACACGAAGTCGCCGACCTTGTAGCGCTTCGACGCCTTGGTCGCGGGCGCGACATACACCACGCCGTCGATCTCGGGCGCATCGGCCGCCGTGCGGCCAATCCCGCCATCGGCGTTGATTTCGTCGATGAGCACCTTGAGCGTCTTGCCGACCTTGCGCTGAATGCGTTTGGCCGAGACCTGCTCCGCCACTTCCATGAAGCGCGCACGGCGCTCCTCGCGCACCTCGTCGGGCAGCGCGCCGTCGAGTTCGTTAGCCGTGGCGCCTTCGACCGGCGAATAGGCGAAGCAGCCCACGCGGTCGAGCTCGGCCTCGCGAATAAAGTCGAGCAGCGTTTCGAACTGCTCCTCGGTCTCGCCCGGGAAGCCCGCGATAAACGTGCTGCGGATCGTCAGGTCGGGGCACATTTCGCGCCACGCCTTCACACGCTCCATCACCTTCTCGGCGTTTGCGGGGCGCTTCATGCGCTTGAGCACCTCGGGGTGCGCGTGCTGGAACGGGACGTCGAGATACGGGAGCACATGGCCCTTGAACGGGCCTTCGGCCATCATCGGAATGACTTCGTCCACGCTCGGATACGGGTAGACGTAGTGCAGGCGCACCCAGGCGCCGTACTGCGCGGCCAGCTCACCCAGTGCGGCGACGAGGTCGGTCATGCGCGTCTTGATCGGCTTGCCGTTCCAGAAGCCGGTGCGGTACTTCACGTCCACGCCGTAGGCGCTCGTGTCCTGCGAGATCACGAGCAGTTCCTTCACGCCGGACTTGAAGAGGTTTTCCGCTTCGAGCATAACCTCGGCGACCGGGCGCGACACGAGGTCGCCGCGCATCGACGGGATGATGCAGAACGTGCAGCGGTGATTGCAGCCTTCGGAGATCTTGAGATACGCGTAATGGCGCGGCGTGAGCTTGATGCCGGCGGCCGGCACGAGATCGACGAACGGATCGTGCGGCTTGGGCAGATGGCTGTGCACCGCCTGCATCACCTCGCCCACGGCGTGCGGGCCGGTCACGGCGAGCACCTTCGGATGCACTTCTTCGATCAGGTTCGAGCCGCTCGCGCTGGCCTTCTTGCCCAGACACCCGGTGACGATCACCTTGCCGTTCTCGGAAAGCGCCTCGCCGATCGCGTCGAGGCTCTCCTGCACCGCTTCGTCAATGAAGCCGCAGGTGTTCACGACCACGAGATCCGCACCGTCGTAGGAACCCGAGATTTCATAACCCTCGGCGCGCAGCTGGGTGATGATCTGCTCGGAGTCGACAAGCGCCTTCGGGCAGCCGAGGGAAACCATCCCGACGCGCGGAGCGGGGTTGCGGGAGGTCGTTGATTCAACAGGGTTTTTCACGTGTACGTCCGGATGTGGGGCGCGGGGCGAATTAAGCGCGGCGCGAGGATCTTGCCAATCCGCCATTTTACCCGTTTGGCGTATCGTGCGGTGCAGCATAACGGCCCGCACGCCCGGGCCGTCAGGGTCGAATGAAATATCGACTGGATCAAACTTCCGTCACCTTTTTCTCGCCCGGCTACGGCCCCGCCGCATAATTCCGGCCGCCAGAACCTCGTGCGCGGTTCGTGGCCCCCTTCAACCGGCAACGTGGAGACACCCAACGTGAACAAGAACCCGACGCTCATCTCGCGAGACAAGCTCACGGCCGCGGCGCTCGCGCGCTCCAAGGCCGGGCTCTCGCAAAGTGCGTTCGCAGCGTTGCTGGGCGTTTCCACACGCACGCTACAGGACTGGGAACAAGGCCGCCGCCAACCCACCGGCGCCGCGCAAATGCTGCTGCGGGTGGCCGTGGCGCACCCCGAAGCCTTGCGCGATTTACAGCGCGCCTGAAAGCGCTTGCATCGGCCGCGTGGCGAGGCGTGGCCGCCCGTGGCGTAGCGTGGCATAGCGCGACGCGCGCCAGTTACGGCGCGCCGCGAAGCGGCGCAACCCGCCGGCCGTCGCTTACTTCTTCTCTTCCTCGCCGCCCTCGGGCGCGCCCTGGGCAGGCGCCGCCGCACCGCCCGGCGCTGCGGGCTTGAACGGGAAGCTGCTGAACATGTTCTTCGCCTGGTTCTGCATCTGCTCCTGCATCTGCACGAACATGTTCTTCGACTGCTCGATGTAGCTCGTCATCATGCCCTGCATCATCGGCGCCTGCATGTTCATGAACTGCGACCAGACTTCGGGGTTCATCGCGTTGCCTTCGTAAAGGCTCTTCGACTGGTCCGCGAGCTTGTTCTGGATGTCGATGAACGCCTGGATGTTCTTTTCCAGGTAGGTGCCCATCATGCCCTGCATCGCATGGCCGTAGAAGCGGATGATCTGCGACAGCATCGACGACGAGAACATCGGCAGGCCGCCGCTTTCCTCTTCGAGAATGATTTGCAGCAGGATGCTGCGCGTCAGATCCTCGTTGGTCTTCGCGTCGATGACCTTGAACTCCTCCTGATCCAGCACGAGTTGCTTCACATCAGTCAACGTGATGTACGTGCTCGTCTCCGTGTCGTACAGCCGACGATTCGGATATTTCTTGATGAGACGTTCGGCGGTTTTCTTTGTAGTCGTCATGTGTCGCCCTTGTTAGCGCCAACGCGCGGCGGCCACTGCCGTCGCGCGTTGGTCTAGCCCGGTAGCGGCCTGCCCCGGTGTGCAAACAGGCCCGCTGCCGCCCTCGATCCCTGCTACGCGGGGATCAGCCCATGTGCAACCCGCCATTCAGCGAGAAGTCAGCACCGGTTGCAAAGCCTGACTCGTCGGAGGCGAGCCACGCCACGATCGAGGCGATTTCCTCGGGTGCGCCCAGACGGCGCACGGGAATCGTCGCGACGATCTTTTCCAGCACGTCGGGACGGATGGACTTCACCATGTCCGTGCCGATATAACCCGGCGAGACGGTATTGACCGTCACGCCCTTGGTCGCCACTTCCTGGGCGAGCGCCATCGTGAAGCCGTGAATGCCCGCCTTGGCCGTGGAATAGTTGGTCTGCCCGAACTGGCCCTTCTGACCGTTCACCGACGAGATGTTGATGATGCGGCCCCAGCCGCGCTCGACCATGCCGTCGATCACCTGCTTGGTGACGTTGAAGAGGCTCGTGAGATTGGTGTCGATCACGGCCGTCCAGTCTTCGCGCGTCATCTTGCGAAACACCACGTCGCGCGTGATGCCGGCGTTGTTCACGAGCACGTCGACTTCGCCGACCTCCGCCTTGATCTTGTCGAACGCCTGGCGCGTCGAATCCCAGTCGCCCACATTGCCTTCCGAGGCGATGAAGTCGAAGCCGAGCGCCTTCTGGTCTTCGAGCCACTTCACGCGGCGCGGCGAATTCGGGCCGCAGCCGGCGACCACCGTGAAACCCTGCTTGACGAGGCGCTGGCAGATGCCTGTTCCGATGCCGCCCATACCGCCCGTTACGTACGCAATACGCTCTGACATAAACCACACTCCATTATCGTTTTCCGGATGCGCCGATCGTCAGCGTTGATCAACGGCTCCGGCCTCGCTCCTTCCCGCTGTCTCCGCCTGCGCCGTTCGCGGGCCACCGCTCAAGTGACCTGCGCGTTCGTCGCCGCGCCGGGGCGAACCGCTAGCGGCCCGCCCCGGCACTCCCGTCACGCGCGTTCGAGCGCGAGCGCCACGCCCATGCCACCGCCGATGCACAGCGAGGCGAGGCCGCGCTTCGCGTCGCGGCGCTGCATTTCGTGCAGCAGCGTCACGAGAATGCGGCAGCCCGATGCGCCGAT
>NZ_QEOB01000024.1:0-126110 GCF_003096875.1 Paraburkholderia unamae | reverse complement strand
GAGCGAGACCGCGCCGTTCGACTATGTGCCCGCGCTCGCGCAGCAGGTGGAGCCGGTGGTGCGGCGCATGGTGGGCGGCGCGCTCGATGCCGTGACGGCGATGAACGAAGCGGCGGCCTGAATCGCGTGGGGCACGCGGAAAACGACGTTCCCCAGGCCGCCATGCCGTCCCGCTACGCTACAGCAGCCACTCGATAGGCAAGATCGAGAAGAACCACACGCCTAGCCGCTCGTTCCACGTCGTATTGGGTTCAGTGTCGTAGCGCACGAGCGTGCCCTCGGAGAGGCGGGTCCAGTAGAGCTTGCCGTCGGCGTCGAGATGCGCTTGCCAGGCGAGCTGCGGCACGCGCGTCCAGAAGGCCGATTCGATCTGGCTGGCTAGCACGGGGCTTTCGATCACGAGCCCGAGTTCGGTATTGAGCTTCGCGGAACGCGGGTCAAAGTTCACCGAGCCCACGAACACGCGCTCGGCATCCACGGCGAACGTTTTCGCATGGAGACTCGACCCCGAACTGCCGAAGGGGCCTTTGCCTGTTTCCTTGTTCGCGCCCGCGGCACGGCGCAACTCGAACAGTTCGACGCCGCCTTCGAGCAGCGCCTTGCGCCGCCGCGCGTAGCCCGAGTGCACGGCGGACACGTCGGTCGCTTCCAGCGAGTTGGTGAGCACACGCACGGTCACGCCCTGGGCGGCGAGGCGCGTGAAGTATTGCGTGCCCGTCTCGCCCGGCACGAAGTACGGCGAAACGAGGTCCAGTTCTCGATGCGGGTCGCCGAGTATCTCGTGCAACTGGCTGAGGATGAGCGTATGCTCCGGCGCCGTGCCGAGCGCCTTCGCGGGATCGTCGCTGACGAGCCGCGTTTTCGCCCATTCGAGTTGCAACGTGCCGTCGAGCAGGCGGCGCACGTCGGTGGTCTTGCGCAGCGACTGGATATAGCTTGCGGCGGCGGGGTCCTGGCGCGCCGCAAGCGCCGCGCGATCGAGCGTGGCCATGCCCGAGGGCGACTCGGAGGGCAGGATATCCGTCACCGGCCACGACGAGGCGCTCGCCCAGTAACGGTCGAAATCGTGCGCGACGTCGGTCGCGGCGGGGCCGATGGCGAGCACGTCGAGATCGGCAAATACGACGCCGTCGGTGGCGCCGAAATACTCGTCGCCGATATTGCGGCCGCCAAGAATGGTCGCCACGCCGTCCGCCGTGAGCGACTTGTTATGCATGCGCCGGTTCAGGCGCGAGAAGTCGGTCAGAAAGCCGATCGCCTTGGGCTTGCGCGTGACGAATGGATTGAAGAGACGCACCTCGAAGTTCGGGTGCGTGTTGAGCGCCGCGAGCGTGGTGTCGAGCGAGGAGGGAATGCCGTTGTCGTCGAGCAGCAGCCGCACGCGCACGCCGCGGTCGGCCGCCTCGCGCAATTCTTCGAGCAGCAGGGTGCCGGTGAGGTCGTTGCGCCAGATGTAGTACTGCACGTCCAGCGTACGTTGTGCGCTGCGCACGAGCGCTACACGTGTAGCGAACGCTTCCAGCGGGTCCGAGAGCGGATCGATGCCGGTGAAGTCGGGATGAGTGGCGAGTTCGGCCGTCACGGCGACGCCCAGTGGCGTCGTGCGGGCCTCGGCCGGTGAGAGTGCGGTGGATTCTGTACGCACGCCGGGCGGCGGCAATTGCTGGCACGCGGCTAATGCCATCACGCATAGCGGCAATGCCGCGACACACAGTCTTCGCAGTCCGTTCGCGGCCGGCGCGATGGGCGATCTTTGCATGGAGCGTTCGCTTTCCCGTAACGATTGCGCTTCGAGGCGCGAAGCGCGAGGCTTCGCGAGTGAGCGTGCAACGTCGGTAGCTTACGCGATTGGCGTGGCGTGCACCACGCATGCGTGCGGCTGCGGGGGCGAACGCGTCATGGCGTGGGCTTACTGCGCGTCGAGCGCGGTCTGTGCGCGGGCGCGGGAATCTTGTGCCGACTGGTTGCGCTCGGTTCTGGCTTCGCGCGCTTCCTGATTGAAGGTCTGCCGCGCTTCGGCCGTGCGCGCGCGTTGTTGCCGGTTGGCATCGCGAATTTCCATGCGCTTCTGAACGATCGGGTCGCTATGCGTGGTCGTGGTGACGGGCTGCGCTTGCTGGCTTGCCGGTGCGTTGGTCTGCGCGCTGGCTTGGGCGCTGGTTTGGGCGAATACCTGGCCCGCGACGAGGGCGCTGATCACGATGCCGACGATGGCGAGGGTGCGGGTTCTGGCTTGCATGATTTTCTCTCCGATCAATAACTTCGCATTGCTTAGTAATTCTCGCGCTCCGGTAAGAGCGCGAACGTTTTCTGTTGGGCGTTAAGAGGCGGGTAGCCGCGTTTGCTCTTGTTTCAATGCTTTCATTTTACTTTCGGAGTGAGATCGGTCAACCCGAGGGGCGCTCTAGTCCCACGGTGTGGCGGCCGCCATGTGCCTGATCACGGGGAAGCCCGGAATTTCGCGGACATAACGCCGCATCGGTTTGTTCTGTCACCGCGCCGCCACGCGCGCCATCAACGCCGCAACATGTCTGCAATCGTTTGTGTGAGCAAGGTCGGCTTGTGCGCTTTCCGCTGGATCATGCCCACCGTGCGCAAGAAGGGTCGCCCCGGCAGCGGCACGAGGCGCAAATTGGGATCGTTTTTCCAGTTGCCGCCTTGCAGCACGGGCAGCACGCTCACGCCTACATCGTTGCGCACCAGTGAGACGATCGTTTCGATGGAGTTCAGCTCCAGGTATTCGAGCGGCTCGATGCCAAGCTCGGCCAGCGCGCGGTCGATCACGACGCCGGTCGGCACGCGCCGGTCGAAGCGCAGAAAGCCGCGCTCGCGCAAGATGCGGCGCGCGTCGTCGCCGGTTGTGGCGCGGCTCGTGACGAGCATGAGCGGTTCTTCGTAGAGCGGCGTCCACGAAAGTGTTTCGTGTAACGAACCATCCGCGCTGCCTACCACCACGGCCAGATCAACGTCGCCGTCCTCCACCATGCGCGCCAGTTCGTTCGAACGGGCCGAAGTGAGGCGCACTTCGAGTTCGGGGTGGCCGGTCTTGAGGTGCGCGACGGCGAGCGAAAGCGCGCCGATCACCGACACCACGGCGCCGATGATGATCGATCCGCGCATCGTGTCCGCCGTGCTCGCTGGCAGTGCGTCGATCAACGCGAGAATGTGTTCGACTTTCCCGCAGATCTCGCGGCCCTCGCGGGTGAGTGCCACCTGGCGTGCCCGCCGGTCGAACAACTGGCGCCCGAGCGCTTCTTCGAGCCCGCGCATCTGGACGCTCACGGCCGCCTGGGTGAGCGCCGTTTTCTCGGCCGCCGTGGCGAACGAACCGCTGCGAGCGACGGCCTGGAGGGTGCGCAACATGCGTAGGGTCAACATGTAAAAGAAACTTAAGTATCGAGAATAAAATATTAATATTTTTTTGCGTGATCCTTCAAGATAATCGAAATACTGGCATGAACCGCGCGCGGCGCCACGGGCGGCCGCGCCACTTTTCCCCATCGGAATCCGAACTTCCATGACGCGCTTCAACTGGCAAAACCCGTATTCCACACCGCGCCTGCCGGTGTTCGCCCGCAACATCGTTTCGACTTCGCATCCGCTCGCCGCACAGGCGGGGTTGCGCATGCTCTGGCAAGGCGGCAACGCCATCGACGCGGCGATCGCCGCGGCGGCGGCCATCACGGTGGTCGAGCCGGTGTCGAACGGCCTCGGCAGCGACTGCTTCGCGCTCGTCTGGGACGGCGCGAAGCTGCACGGCCTGAACGCCTCGGGCAACGCGCCGGCTGCATGGAGCGTCGATTACTTCCGCCGCAAATACGGCGAGGAAAACGGTCTCGCGAAGCAGCCCAAGCGCGGCTGGGACACGGTGACGGTGCCCGGCGTGATCGCCGGCTGGGAAGCGCTGCACACGAAATTCGGCTCGTTGCCGTTCGCGGACCTGATGGCGCCGGCCATCGAAATCGCCGAGCGCGGCCATGCGGTGGCCACCATCGTTGCGCGCAAGTGGCAGGCGGCGATTCCCGAGTTGTACAACCAGCCGGGCTTTGCCGAGACGTTCATGCCGCGCGGCCGCGCCCCCGAAGTGAGCGAGCGCGTGTGCTTTCCGGGTCACGCCGCCACGCTGCGCCAGCTCGCGCAGCGCGGCCCGCGCGACTACTACGAAGGCGAGACCGCCGAGCGCATCGCCGCGTTTGCGCGCGAAGGCGGCGCGGCGCTCACGCTCGACGACCTGCGCAACTATCGCCCCGAGTGGGTCGAGCCGATCGGCAAGGACTATCGCGGCTACACGGTTCACGAGATTCCGCCGAACGGGCAGGGCATCGCCGCGCTCATCGCGCTTGGCATTCTCGAGCAGTTTGACATGGGCTCGCTCGCGCTCGACAGCCTCGAATCGCAGCATCTCCAGATCGAGGCGATGAAGCTCGCATTCGCCGACGTCTACCGCTACGTGGCCGATCCGCGTT
Organism: Paraburkholderia unamae; assembly: GCF_003096875.1. Classification (NCBI taxonomy): domain Bacteria; kingdom Pseudomonadati; phylum Pseudomonadota; class Betaproteobacteria; order Burkholderiales; family Burkholderiaceae; genus Paraburkholderia; species Paraburkholderia unamae. The sequence goes on along the minus strand of NZ_QEOB01000024.1, from coordinate 121,644 downwards.
CGATGGAAGTCACGCCCGAGCAGATGCTCGACAGCGCCTACCTGAAAGAGCGTGCGAAGCTCATCGACCCGAAGCGCGCCACGCAGTTCGACTTCGGCATGCCGCGCTCGGGCGGCACCATCTATCTTTCCGCCGTGGACGAGCGCGGCATGATGGTGAGCTTCATCCAGTCGAACTACATGGGCTTCGGCTCGGGCGTGGTGGTGCCGGGCGCGGGCATCGCGCTCCAGAACCGCGGCTGCGGCTTCTCGATGGACCCGGTTTCGCCGAATGTCGTGGCAGGCGGCAAGCGTCCGTTCCACACCATCATTCCGGCCTTCCTCACGCAGCAGGTGGACGGCCGCCAGGAAGCGGTGATGAGCTTTGGCGTGATGGGCGGCGACATGCAGCCGCAAGGCCATCTGCAATCCATCGTGCGCATGCTCGATTACGGCCAGCAGCCGCAGGCCGCGTGCGACGCGCCGCGCTGGAAGGTCAACCGCGATTTCACGCTCGACATCGAATCGACCTTCGACGCGCAAACGGCGCGCGCGCTGCAAGGCCTCGGCCACGAGATCAAGGGCATCGACGATCCGTACATGGATTTCGGCTCGGGCCAGTACATCTGGAAGCTCGATCGCAACGATCCCGAGCGCGGCTATGTGGCCGCGAGCGACACGCGGCGCGACGGCCTCGCCGCCGGGTTCTAGCCACCGGATTCCCGTCGCAGGGCGGCGCATGCAGTCAAGCGCCGCCCACCGCGCATGAGAATCAATGAGTAGACCAAATAAAAAATGAAGGAGACTGACATGGAAACCGGATCCGCGCCGGCGCGTGCGCCGCTCAGCCGCGGCATGGTCCGCCGCATCGTGTTTTCCTCGTCGATCGGCAACGCGCTCGAATGGTTCGACTTCCTCGTGTACGGCTACTTCGCGCCGATCATCGCGAAGCAGTTCTTTCCCGTGCACGACGAGTGGCTCTCCACGCTGCTTGCCGTCGGCACCTTCGGCATTTCGTTCCTGATGCGCCCGCTCGGCGCGATCGTGCTCGGCATGTACGGCGACCGCAAGGGGCGCAAGGCGGCGCTCACGCTCGCCATCGCGCTCATGATGGCCGGCACGCTGGCAATGGCGGTCATGCCGCCGTATGCGTCCATTGGCCTCGCAGCGCCGTTGCTGATCCTGGTGGCGCGGCTCGTGCAGGGCTTTGCGGTGGGCGGCGAATTTGGCAGCGCGACGGCGTTCATGGTGGAGCACAGCCCGACGAAACGCGGCTATTACGCAAGCTGGCAGTTCGCGAGCCAGGGGGCGGCCGCGATTCTCGCGGCCTCGTTCGGCGCGCTCCTCGCGGGGTGGCTGCCGCCCGCGCAGTTGCAGGCGTGGGGCTGGCGCGTGCCGTTCTTCTTCGGGCTCGTGCTCGGGCCCGTGGGCTGGTATATCCGCTCGCATCTGGACGAGACGCCCGAGTTCCTCGCGAACCGGCAGGAACGCCCGGCAACCGATGCGCACGCAACCGATGTGCACGCAATGAATTCGCCGCGTCTCACGCGCGAGTGGGTCAACCTGCTGCTCGCGGTCGGCATCGTCGCGCAATCGACCGTTGGCGTGTACATCCTCCAGCTCTACATGCCGATGTATGCGGTCAAGCAGCTTCATATGGCCGCGGCAACCTCGTTCGGCGTCGTGGTGCTCAACGGCGGTTTGCAGTTCGCGCTTTCGCCGGTGATGGGCGCGCTCTCGGACCGCATCGGCCGGGTGCGCATCATGCTGACCACGTCGATCCTGCTCGCCGCGCTTACGTATCCAATGTTCTCGCTGTTGCAGCGTCATCCCACGCTGGGCTGGCTGCTCGTGCTGCAAGGCGCGGCCGGCATATTCAAGGCCGCGTATTCGGGCCCCATGCCCGCGTTGATGTCGGAGATCTTTCCCGTGCGCGTGCGCTCGGCGGGGCTCTCGATCGCGTATAGCCTTGGCGTGACGCTGTTTGGAGGCTTCGCGCCCACCATCGCCGAGCTGCTCATTCACGTGACGGGCGACACGCTCGCCCCCGCGTATTACGTTTCGCTTGCAGCGGTCATTTCCGGCGTTTCGCTCGCGATCGTCGGCTGGCGCATGACGCGGCAGTCGCCGCTGCGCGCGACGCTCGCCAGTTGATCGTCGGAAGTCCGAACGGATCTTCGCGCCGCCGCGCCCGCAGGATCGCCCGCTAAAAACGGGGCGTGAATGCGGGCGCGTCGCCTTGGAAACACTTCGTTATGTACTTCACGCGGACCTCGCTGAACGCGCTCGCAAGTGGTGATATAGTCGCCCCCTCATCGTCGGCAGGGGTACCGGCCGGCGGATCGGAAATTACGTTTTGTCAGGTTTCGGGAGATTGTATGGCGATCGAGTATCGTGGCTTTCGAGTCACTGTCGATGCGAAAGCAGACGCGACGGACACCCAGTGGCTGTGCCGCGCGGTGTTGGAAGGAATCGAAGCACACGCTGAAGCGGCGAAGCTGCCTTGCGTCGAGCTTGCGATTCCCAAACTGAAGATTGACGTGCTGATGGCGCTTAGCATGGTCGAGCAGACGGCGAAGCAAAACGCCGACGAGTGGCACGCCAAACAGCCCGAGCTGGCTTGATGGTTCAGGCGCGGGCGGCCCTGATGCGGCTGCCGCGCCCGCGCTCAACGCGCATTCACGATATTTCGCGGATTTCCCTCATGAAAGGCCGCGATGTTCTCCACCAGCTGGTCCGCTAACGCCTGCATGGCTTCGTCGCTCGCCCACGCAACGTGAGGCGTGAGGATGAACGCCGGGTGCGAGAGGATGGCCTGGAACGGATGATCGGCAGGCAGCGGTTCCTGCGTCACGACATCGAACCCCGCACCCGAAATCGCGCCCGATTGCAACGCATCGGCCAGTGCCGCCTCGTCTACGAGTCCGCCGCGCGCCGTATTGATCAGCAAGGGCCGGCGCTTCATGCGCGCAAACGCTTGTGCGTCGATCAGATGCTGTGTTTCCGGCGTGAGCGGGCAGTGCAGCGTGATGATGTCGCTTTCTTCCAGCAGCGTGTCGAGCGGCACATAGCCCGCCTGCGCGTCGTTGCGCGTTTTGCGCGCCGCGAACAGCACGCGCAGCCCCAGCGCCCGCGCCATGTGCGCGACGGCTTGCCCGAGCGCGCCGTCGCCGATGATGCCGAGCGTCGAGCCGGCCAGATTGCGGATCGGAAAATCGAAGAAACAGAACTGTCCCGATTCGAGCCAGCGGCCCGCGCGCACGGCCTCGTGATAGGCGAGCAGGCTGCGCCGCAGCGCGAAGATCAACGCGAACGTATGTTCCGGCACGCTGTGGCCGGCGTAGTCGCGCACGTTGCTCACGACAATGCCGCGCGCCGCGCAGGCGTGCAGATCGACGTTGTTGGTGCCCGTGGCAGCGACGGCGATCATGCGCAGGCGCGTGGCGCCGGCCAGCGCCTCGGCGCTGAGACGCGCCTTGTTCGCGATGACGATATCGGCGTTGCGGATGCGCTCGGCGACCTCGTTGGGCGCGGTGCGCTCGAACGTTTCCAGGGTGTGATCGAAAGGCAGAGGGCGAAGCTGCGTTTGGGGCGCGAGCGTCGCGCGGTCGAGAAAGACAACGTGCATGGTGCGCAGTGAGAGCATTTGAGGGACGGTCCGCTCATTGTCCCTCACGGCGCGTGCCGATGGCTTGCCCAATGCGCCAACTGACTTTCCGATGAGGAAATATCGGCTGGCCTGAAGCCGGATGCGAAACAGCGCGCGCCCCCGGACCCTTTCCATTTGCGCAAGCCAGCTTGAGCAAGCATCGATTATCAAAGGGGGCAGGCGGGTCCATGATGTCGTCCATAGTCGCAGTCTGAGGAGACACCGCCATGCCACGACCACTCGAAGGAATCCGCGTTCTGGAGCTCGGACAGCTCATCGCGGGCCCGTTTGCAGGCCGCATGCTCGCCGAATTCGGCGCGAGCGTCATCAAGGTGGAGCCGCCGGGCGTGGGTGACCCGCTGCGCAAGTGGCGCCTGATGCACGACGGCACCTCGGTCTGGTGGGCCGCGCAGTCGCGCAACAAGGAATCCGTCACGCTCGATCTGCGCACGCCCGAAGGGCAGGACGTGATCCGCCGTCTCGTATCGGAAACGGATGTGCTGATCGAGAATTTCCGCCCCGGCACGCTCGAAGGCTGGGGCCTCGGCTGGGACGAACTCAGCGCGATCAACCCCGGCCTCATCATGCTGCGCGTCTCGGGCTACGGGCAGTCGGGACCGTATCGCGACCGGCCGGGCTTCGGCGTGGTCGCGGAGGCGATGGGCGGCCTGCGGCACCTGAGCGGCGAGCCGGAGCGCACGCCGGTGCGCGTGGGCATTTCGATTGGCGACTCGCTTTCGGCGCTGCACGGCGTGATTGGCGTGCTGCTGGCGCTGCGCCATCGCGAGCAGCAAGGCGGCAAGGGGCAGGTGGTGGATGTCGCGCTCTACGAGTCCGTGTTCAACATGATGGAAAGCCTCCTGCCCGAGTATTCCGTGTTCGGCGCGGTGCGCCAGCCCGCGGGCAGCAGCCTGCCCGGCATCGCGCCGAGCAACGCCTACCGGTGCAGCGACGGCAAGTACGCGTTGATCGCGGGCAATGGCGACAGCATCTTCCGCCGCCTGATGGAGTTGATCGGGCGCGCGGACCTGGGCCGCGATCCCGCGCTCGCGCAAAACGACGGGCGGGTCGCGCAGGTGGCGCGCATCGACCTCGCCATCGGCGAATGGACCGCGCGCCACACGCTCGACGAAGTGCTTGCGGCGCTCAACGAAGCGCGCATTCCGGCGGGGCGCATCTACGATGTCGCGGACATCGCGGCCGATCCGCATTACCACGCGCGCGGCATGATCGTGGAAGACACCTTGCCCGACGGCACGCCGGTGCAGGTGCCCGGCGTGGTGCCGAAACTGTGCGGCACGCCCGGCACGATCGAGCGCAGCGCACCCACGCTCGGCGAGCATACCGACACGGTGCTGGAATCGATAGGCGTGGACGCCGCAACGCGTGAAGCATGGCGCGCACGCGGCGTGATCTGAATGGAGAACGGGAAGATGACGATCGGAAATCAGGAAAACTCGAAGGCGAAGCGCCTGTATCTCAACGAAGTCGCGACGCGCGACGGCTTCCAGAACGAAGCCGCCTTTATCGACACCGACGACAAGATCGCGCTGATCGACCGCCTGAGCGCATGCGGCTATGCGAAGATCGAGGTGACGTCGTTCACGTCGCCCAAGGCGATTCCCGCGCTGCGCGACGCGGAAGCGGTGATGCACGGCATCGAGCGCGTGCCCGGCGTCGTCTATACGGTACTCGTGCCCAATGTGCGCGGCGCGGAACGCGCGCTTTCGTGCAACGTGGACGAAGTGAACCTCGTGATGTCGGTGAGCGAGAGCCACAATCGCGCCAACCTGCGCATGACGCGCGAGCAGTCGTTCGCGCAGTTGCGCGACGTGATCGATGCGGTGCGCGGCACGGGCGTGGCGATCAATGTTTCGCTCTCCACAGCAATGGGCTGCCCGATGGAAGGCGACGTGCCGGTGGAGGACGTGCTTGGCTGGATGCGGCGCTTCGCGGAATTGGGCGTGCAGGGCGTCACGCTGTGCGACACGACCGGCATGGCGCATCCCGCACAGGTTCGCATGCTGAGCGAGAGAGCGGCGCAGGCGTTCGGCGCGCTCGAACTCACGCTGCATTTCCACAATACGCGCGGCATGGCGCTCGCGAACACGCTCGCGGCGCTCGATGCGGGTATCGTGCGCTTCGACGCCTCGCTCGGCGGCCTGGGCGGCTGCCCCTATGCGCCGGGTGCCACGGGCAACGTGTGCACCGAGGAACTCGTGCACATGCTCGAACTGGACGGCTACGATACGGGCGTCAATCTCGCCGCCGTGCTCGACGCCGCGACACTGCTGCCGGGCTTGATCGGCCACGATGTGCCCAGCCAGATTCTCAAGGCCGGTCGCCGCCTGGACCTGCATCCGGTCCCCGAACAAGCGCGATAACAAGCGCGATAAAGAACGCAAAACCCGCCCGGACAACGGGTGCACTCATGACAAGGAGCGAAGCATGGCTTTGATCGATCACCTCGACCATCTGGTGCTGACCTGCGTGGACCCCGAGGCGACGAAGCACTTCTACACGGAAGTGTTGCAGATGCAACTAGAGACCTTCGGCGCGGGGCGCCTCGCGTTTCGCTTCGGCAACCAGAAGATCAACCTGCATGTGCGCGGCGCGGAGTTCGAGCCGAAGGCTCACGTGCCGGTGCCGGGCGCGCTCGACCTGTGCTTCATCGCGGCGGTGCCGCTCGACGCCGTGATCGCGCATCTCGCGCAGCAGAACTGGCCGATCGTCGAAGGGCCGGTCGAGCGCACGGGCGCAACGCAGAAGATACGCTCGGTGTACGTGCGTGACCCGGATCTCAACCTCATCGAGATTTCCGAGCTGATCTAGGTTCGGTCACAGCGGTTTCGCCGTCGAACCGGGGGGCGCCGGTACGGCGGTGAACCAACCGGCCACGCTGGCCGGCACGCGGACGTGCATTGCAGCACGTCCGCCTCTCCATGTCCCGCGCACTTCCCCCACGGCCTGCGATGCCGCACAATCGGTTCTCGCACCGGCTTTGCATCTCGCCCATCCATCATGGTCAATCCCCTTCATTTCGATTTGCAGTCGCTGCGAGTCTTTCTGCTCGTCGCCGAGCACGGCAGCCTCACCAAGGCGGCCGAACACGGGCAACTCACGCTTTCGGCGGTCAGCAAGCGCATTGCCGAACTGGAAAGCGTGACCGACTGTGCCTTGTTCATCCGTCGCGCGCGCGGCGTGGATCTCACCCCGGCGGGGCACGCGCTGCTCGAACACGCCACGCGCGTGGTCGATCAGGTGAACCGCATGGCGACAGAGATGAGCGACTACGCCGCCGGTGTGCGCGGCCACGTGCGCATGTGGGCCAACACCTCGGCAATCGTGCAGTTCCTGCCCGTCGATCTCGCGCGCTTTCTCAACGAGCATCCGGGCATCAAGGTGAGCCTCGAAGAACGCTTGAGCCACGAGATCGTCGAGGCGCTCGGCGCGGGCAAGGCCGATCTCGGCGTGTTCGCCGACAACGTGCCCGCGCCCGGCATCGAGCGGCGGCTCTACCGTCGCGATGAACTCGTGCTGCTCGTGCCGCGCGGTCATCGCTTCGCGCAACTCGACATCATCCGTTTCGCGGATACGCTCGACGAAGACTACGTGGGCTTGAGCGACGGCAGTTCGCTGCTCGCGCGCATGACCGACGCGGCGTTTGCCATCGAACGCTCGCTCAAGCTGCGCATTCAGGCCTCGAATTTCGACGGCGTGTTCCGCATGATCGAAGCGGGGCTCGGCATTGGCGTGCTGCCGCGCGACGCGGTGAGCGACGAGCGCGGCAAGGCGGGCGTCGTCAAGGTGAAGCTCGCGGACGCGTGGGCGACGCGCACGCTCTGGGTGGGCATGAAGGCGGACAGTGCGCCAAGCTCGGATATCGTGAGCCTGTTCGATTACATGTCGGCGCGCGCGAACCCATAAACAAAGGGGCGGCGGCCGCATATCGCGGCCGCCGCCCCGGCAGTCAACACGTGGCGCGACGCATCAGACCGGATTGATTTCGTCCTGGCTGCGCCGCGTGGTGAGCGGCCCGAGCGCGCGCAAGGTCACGGCGACGATGGCGAGCGCGCCCGAAATCACCCCGAACATCGCGAGCGGGCCGTGCTGGGTGAGCACCGGCAGGAGCACGAAAGGCAGCGCGCTACTGACGATGCGAGACAGCGAATAGGTGCTGCCGATTGCCGTGGAACGGACGCTGGCCGGGAATATCTCCGCCTGATAGACATGATAAGCATTGCTGAAGACATTCGAGGCGCAGGTGGTCAGCACGCCAAAGCCGACGATCAGCGCGGCCTGATTCGAATATGCGAAGCCCAGGCCGAAAATCGCGATCGAGACCAGCGAGGCGATCACGAGCGTGCGGCGCTCGATCCAGTTGAGGAGCGGAATCGAGAGCAGCGAGCCGATCGGATAGCCGAGGAACGAGAGCGCGACGAAGAGCGTGCTGCCCGTCACGTCGATGCCGCGGCTTTTCACGACCACGCCTGCGAGCGTGCCGAAGCCGTAGTAGCCGAAGCCCTGGAACAGGTGGAAGACGACCAGCATGAGATAACGCTTGTCATAGGGCGCACGGCGCAGCAGGGCGATGCGATCGGCCAGGCGCAGCGGGCGCTGGGGCTCGCGGGGCTCGGCGAAACGCTGCGGCATGTGCGCGCCCGCGCTCTGAGCGAAACGGCTCAGCGTGGCATAGGCTTCTTCGGCGCGGCCTTGCGCGAGCAGCCAGCGCGGGCTCTCGGGCAGGCGATGCTGAACGGCCAGCACGAACACCGCGCCAAGGCTGCCGATGGCGAGAATGATGCGCCATCCCGCAATGCCACCCAGGTGCAGCGGATTGAGCCACACCGCGAGAAAGCCGACGAGGGGCACCGCGACATACGAGGTGGTGTAAGCCCATGCGGCGAGTCGCCCGCGCCGGTCTTTCGGCAGGATTTCCGAAAGGAAACTGTCGGCCACGGGGTAGATCGCGCCAACGCCCACGCCGGTGAGAAAGCGGCAGATCACGAGCATGGTGGCGTTCACCGAGAACGCCGCGAGCAGCGAGAACGCGCTATACCAGACGAGCGTGAGCAGGAAGGCGCGCCGCCGCCCGATGCGGTCGGCGAGACTGCCGAGGAAGAGCGAGCCGAAGAACATGCCGACGAAAGCCGACGCGAGCAGGAGCTTGAACGCGAGGCTGTGCGCGTCGAGCCCGTATTCGTTTTGCAGCGCGGCGCCTATCGAGCTGACGAGGAAGATCTCGTACATGTCGAAGAAGAGGCCGATGCCGACGACCCACACCACGAACCGGTGCAACGCGCCCACGGGCATGTCGTCCATGAAGTTGCCGAGGGTGACGTCGTGCGGGCTTCGGTGCGCGGCGTCGGCGGCCCGCTGGCGCGCGGCCTCGTCCGGCGTGCCGCCGAGGTCCAGGGATTGCGTGTTCATGCTGTCTCCAGTCTCCCATACCCTTGGGTATGTTCTGTGTGCCGCGCGATGGGTCGCGCTTCGGATGCGCCCCGCGCCGGGCAGGCGGACGGGGCGTGATGGCAAGTGTGGGAGATTTTCGCCAGCGCGAAAATTGAGCAAGCTTCAAGCAAGCTTTCCTGGAGGGAAAGGCTTGATTCGGGTGCAGCCGCGGGTGGGCGTGGGCGTGAGTCGGTTTGCGTGGAAGATCAGTTGCCGCTCGCAGTGTGCAGCGCAAGGCTCGACTGCAACAGCGTCTGCCGGAAATGTCCCACCAGCGGCCTCAGGTTGACCCGGTGCCACGCGGCCCATAGCGGCGTGCGATAGCTGAACCACGAGAGCTCGTGCAGCACCACGCCGGCCGGCGCCTGGCGTCGCAGGCTTTGCTGGACCATGGTGAGCCCGAGGCCCGCCGCGACGAGCCCCAGGGCCGCGAGCGGCTCGGTCGCCTCCATCGCGATATCGGGCGTGAAGCCGGCCTTCGCGCAGGCCGCGATGAAATTGTCGTGGCGCAGGACACCTTCTTCGTGCATCACCGCAATCCACTTCTGCGCCGCCAGGTCTTCGGGCGTGAAGTGCTGCGCGTGGGCGAGCGGATGGTCCTCGGGAATCGCGAGCAGCATGGGATCGTCGAGCACCAGCGCGGCTTCGAGTTCCGGATCGTCGGCCTGCGGCGGCTCGCAAACGAGCGCGATGTCGAGGCTGCGCTGGCGCAGGCCCGTCAGCTGGTCCGTGGACCCGTGGCTGTAGAGCGCGATGTGCACATCGGGCTTTTCGGCGCGCAGTTGGCGCAGCGCGCCAGGCAGCACGCCGGAGTGCATCGCGTTCTCCAGATAGCCGATGCACAGCCCGCCTTCGTCGCCGCGGCCCAGACGCCGCGCAAGCGATTCCAGGCGCTTCGCGTGCGTGAGAAACGCCTGCGTTTCCGCGAGAAACGTGCGCCCGTCCCTTGTCAGACGAATACGCTGCTGCGAACGCTCGAACAGCGTCAGCCCGAGGCTTTCCTCGAGCTGGGCGATCTGGCGGCTCAGCGGCGACTGCGAAATATGAAGCCGTTCGGCGGCCCGGCCGACATGTTCTTCTTCGGCGACGGCCACGAAATAGTGCAACTGGCGGATGTCGAGCATATAAGACCTCTCGGGACTCAAGTTTGTCACATTATGTCTTGGACAGACTTAAGTTGCCACCCTAGACTTTCGCTACCGACTCAACCAAAGGAGCAAGTCGATGAGTATCAAGGATAAATTGCCCGCTGGCACTCAGCTGGGTTTTGGCGCCGCGCCGCTTGGCAACATGTTCCGTAACATCCCCGAAGCCGAAGCGCTGGCGACCGTGAAGGCCGCGTGGGACCAGGGTGTGCGTTATTTCGATACGGCCCCGCTGTACGGCGCCGGTCTGTCCGAAATGCGTCTTGGCGAAGCACTCGCCGGCTATCGGCGCGACGACTACGTGCTGAGCACGAAAGTGGGCCGCGTGATTCTCGATGAAATCGAGGACGCCGGTGCACGCGACCTGGGCGAAAAAGGCGGCGTGTTCGCATTTGGTCGTCCTAATAAAATTATCAACGACTATTCGGCCGACGCGACGCTGCGTTCGATCGAGGACAGCCTCAAGCGCCTGAAGATGGACCGCCTCGATATCGTCTGGGTGCACGATGTCGCTCAGGACTTCTACGGAGACGAGTGGCTTTCCGTGTTCGAAACGGCGCGCAAGGGTGCGTTCCGTGTGCTCGACCGCTTGCGCGACGAAGGCGTCATCAAGGCGTGGGGCCTGGGCGTGAACCGCGTCGAGCCGTGCGAACTGCTGCTCGATCTCTCGGAAACGAAGCCGGACGGCTTCCTGCTCGCAGGCCGCTATTCGCTGCTCGATCACGAGCGCGCATTGCAGCGCCTGATGCCTGCCGCCGCCGCGAAAAACGTGGAGATCGTGGCCGGCGGTCCGTACAGCTCGGGCGTGCTCGCGGGCGGTGCGAACTTCGAATACCAGAAGGCGTCGCCCGAAATTCTCGCGAAGGTCGAGCGCATCAAGGCCGTTGCCGCGCGACACAACGTGAGCGTGAAGGCTGCCGCGTTGCAGTTCGTGCTCGCCAACCCGGTAGTGGCGGCGGTGATCCCCGGCGCGAGCAAGCCGGAGCGCATTGCCGAAGACCACGCCGCCGTCAAGGAAGCGATTCCGGCGGACTTCTGGCGCGAGCTGCGCGAGCAGGGCCTCGTGGCCCCGAACGCACCGCTGCCGGCCAACGCATAAGGAGATCGAGATGGCTCAGGCCAATGCATCCATTCGCATTCCCGTTTCGCCCGACGAGGTGTGGGGGCTGATCGGCGGCTTCAACTCGCTGCCGGACTGGCTGCCCTACATTCCGTCGAGCGAATTGAGCGAAGGCGGCCGTGTGCGGCGACTCGCCAATCCGGGCGGCGACGTGATCGTCGAGCGTCTGGAAGCGTTCGATCACCGTGCGCGCAGCTATACCTACTCGATCCTCGAAGCGCCGTTTCCCGTGACCGGCTATCGCTCTACGTTGCAAGTGCGCGAGATCGAGGGGGGCGGGGCAGCGCAGGTTGACTGGAGCGGCGAATTCACGCCGCAGGGCGTGAGCGACGAGGAAGCATCGCGCCTATTCGAAGGCATCTATCGGGACGGCTTGCAGGCTCTGGCCGCCTCGTTTGCCGACAAGGGCCGCGCCTGAGCCGGGATGCGTTCGAGCCCGGCCGGCGGCGGTCATGCGTCAGCCGGGCTCGCGCAAGTTCAGTTCCGGGCTTCCTCTTCGCGGGTCAATTCCTCGATCAACTGTCTCGCACCGGGCGAGAGTTGCGAACCTTTTCGCGTGACCAGTTCATAGGGCTCGCTGCGCGAACCCAGGTGCAGCGGCAGGATGCACGTCATCTCGTGACGCGCGAAAAACTGCGCCACGTCGATCGAGACAAGCGCGACGAACGACGGATTGCCTTGCAGCAGCGCGAGCGTGGCGAACGCGGAGGTCGTTTCGAGCAGGTGCATGGGAAAGCGGATTTCGGCTTCGCGGAACTCGCGTTCCAGCAATAGCCGCATGGGCATGTTCGCCCGATACACCACCCAGCGATATTCCGCCAGGTCCTGGAGCGTGACGCGCTTCGCGCGACGCAGTGGATGGTGCACGTTGGCGACGACGGCGAGCGTTTCTTCCTGAAGCTTCGCGGACTCGTAATGCTGCGGCGTTTGACTGACCGTAGTGCGGCAGATCGCGAGATCGAGCCTGCCTTCGTCGATCTGGCTGAGCAGCGCCGTACTCGTGTCCTCGACGATTTCCACCGAGATTTCCGGGTTCCGGACGATCAGCGAGCTGATCGCGTCGGTCAGGAGCGGCACCGCTCCCATGATGACCCCGACGGCCACACGTCCCCCCTGGCCGCGCATGATCCCGACCATCTCCTCGCGCAGATGCGACAGATCCGTGTGGATCAGCCGCGCGTAGCGGATCACGCAGCGGCCGGCTTCATTGGGCTCGAGCCCACGGTTGGTGCGATTGAACAGGGAGGTGCCAAACGTCGTTTCGATTTCCTGCAAGGCCTTGCTTGCGCCGGGCTGCGTGAGCGCGACCTGCTGCGCGGCCTTGAGCAGCGAGCCGTGATCGCCGAGGGCGATCAACAGGCGCAGTTGCTTCAGGTGCAGGCGGGAGATGATGGAATTGAGCGGGGGTGTCATGGGGTTGAGGGAAAGTTATATCTGTATCAAATGTTCTCAATTACCGCGCAATGGGCATCTCCCTATACTGGCTGAAAGAGGCGATATCCGGCGCCGACTCGTCCGGCGCCTCAGTGCCCGCACCCACTATAACTGAAGCTCATTCCCATGTCTCTCATCAACTACATCACGCAGATTCAGTTCGACTATGGCGCCATCCGTTTGCTCAAAAGCGAATGCGAACGGGTTGGCATTCGACGGCCGCTGATCGTTACGGACAAGGGCGTGCGCGCGGCGGGCATCATCGATACGGTGCTCGACGCACTGGGTGCCGTTGCGCCCGCAACGATCTATGACGGCACGCCGCCGAACCCGAATGAGGCCGCGGTGCGCGAAGCCGTGGCGGCCTACCGGGCAGGCGATTGCGACGGCATCGTCGCCGTGGGCGGCGGTTCGTCGATTGATCTGGCCAAGGGCGTCGCCGTTTGCGCGACGCATGAGGGGCCGCTGCAACGCTTTGCCGTGATCGAAGGCGGGGTGGCGAACATCACGGCCAGAACCGCGCCGGTGATCGCCGTGCCCACGACGGCGGGCACCGGCAGCGAAGTGGGCCGTGGCGCCATTCTGATTCTCGACGACGGCCGCAAGGTGGGCGTGATCTCGCCGTTCGTGGTGCCGCGCGTGGCGATCTGCGACCCGGACCTGACGCTGGGACTGCCGCCCGCGTTGACGGCCGCGACGGGCATGGACGCCATCGCGCATTGCATCGAGACGTTCCTCGCGCCCGCATTCAATCCGCCCGCGGACGGCATTGCGCTCGACGGTCTGTGGCGCGCATGGCGTCATATCGAACGCGCGACGCGCGAGCCGGGCGACCGCGCGGCGCGGTTGAACATGATGAGCGCATCGATGCAGGGCGCGCTTGCATTCCAGAAGGGTTTGGGTTGCGTGCATAGCCTGAGCCATTCGCTCGGCGGCATCAATCCGCGTCTGCATCACGGCACGCTCAATGCGATCTTTCTGCCTGCCGTGCTCGCATTCAACGAGGCCGCGCCTTCGGTGCGCGACGAGGACAAGCTCAACCGTCTCGCCACGGCAATGGGGCTGGGCAGCGGGGCGGAGGTCGCGCCCTCGGTGCAAACGATGACGCAACGGCTTGGCTTGCCGACAGGCCTCGCGCAACTGGGCGTGACGCCTGAAATGTTCCCGGACATCATCAAAGGCGCGCTCAAGGACCACAGCCACAAGACCAATCCACGCGAGGCGTCCGAAGCCGATTACCGCGCCATGCTGCAAGCGTCGCTGTGACGCAATGCAGTGGATTGACGCGATCAGCACCACGATAAATGCCGCAATGAACGCCGCACAGACGGCGCCCTACAAGACCAACCGGAGACACTCACCATGCAGGCGAGCAGGAAGCTGCGTCGAATCCAGCGCATTTCTATTTTCTTTTTGACGCTGGCGGGCTGTATCAACTATCTGGACCGCAGCGCGCTGTCGGTCGCCAACAGTACGATCAGCGGCGAAATGGGTCTCACGGCCGCGCAAATGGGCCTGCTGCTGTCGGCCTTTTCGATGTCCTATGCATTCGCGCAGCTGCCGGTCGGGGTGTTGCTCGATCGGCTCGGCGCGCGGTTCATGCTCGGCGTGGGCATGCTGCTCTGGTCGGTCGCGCAGCTTTGCACGGGCTTCGTGCACGGTATCCAGCAGTTTTTCTTCGCGCGGGTGTGTCTTGGCATTGGTGAGGCGCCGCAGTTTCCCGCCGGGGCGAAGGTGATTGGCGAATGGTTCGCGCTGCGCGATCGCGGCGCGCCGACGGGGATTTTCGTGGCCTCGACGACGATCGGTCCCGCCATCGCGCCGCCTATCCTCACCGGGCTCATGCTGGCCCTGAGCTGGCGCGAGATGTTCGTGGTCACCGGCGTGTTCGGCGTGCTGGTGGCGCTCGGCTGGTACGTGGTGTATCGCAACCGCAGCGAAGTCGATCTCACGCCCGAGGAACTCGCGCATCTTGCCGAAGGTTCGCAAGAGGAACCCAATGCCGCACCGCTCACTGGCGCGCAGTGGCGCAATCTCTTCGGACAACGTACGACGTGGGGCATGCTGTTCGGCTTCATGGGCGTCATCTACATGGTCTGGTTGTATCTCACGTGGCTGCCCGCCTACCTGGAGCACGAGCGGGGCATGAGCATCGCGCGCGCGGGCTGGGTGGTGGCGATTCCGTATTTCGTGGGTACGCTCGGCATGGTGGGCAGCGGCTATATCGCCGACTGGCTGTACCGCAAGGGGATGGCGCCGATCACGAGTCGCAAGTGGCCGATCTGCGTGGGTCTTGTGGGCGCCGCCGCGGCCACGGTGCCTGCCGCGCTGACGCCTTCGGCCTGGATGGCGATTGTGTATATCTCGATCGCGATGTTCTTCCTCAACATGGCATCCGGCGGCGCATGGTCGCTCGTGAGCGTGGCCGCACCCCGTCAGGCCGTCGCCTCGCTCGGCGGGATTCAGAACTTCGGCGGCTTCCTGGCCGGATCGGCGGCGCCGATCGTCACAGGCCTCGTCGTGGACCGCACGCATTCGTTCGTGAACGCGCTGATCGTGAGCGCCGCGGTCGCCGTGCTCTCCGCGGGTGCCTACATCATTCTGGTGCGGCGGCCCGTGAGCGTCGCGCAGCGGCACGAGCAAGGCGCGGAACTCGCAACGGTGCAGCCGGCCGAGTGAATGCGCCGGGTCGAACCCGGACAGGTTTTGGATTGGTGTCGAGGTCGGGATTGAGTGCGCGTTTGACTCGCATTCGAGCCCGATTAACAGTCAGGATGCAAGGATCGAATGTCAGTCATTACGTGTGTTGAAGATTTGCGTCTGATGGCGAAGAAGCGCGTGCCAAAGGCGTTTTACGATTATGTCGATAGCGGTTCGTATTCCGAATCGACTTACCGCGAGAATAGCCGCGCGTTCGATAATCTGAAGTTGCAGCAGCGCGTGGCCGTGAACGTGGAAGGGCGCAGCACGTCGAGCACGATGATCGGCCAGCCCGTGGCGATGCCGGTGGCCATTGCGCCCACAGGCCTCGCCGGCATGCAATGGCCGAATGGCGAGATGCTCGGTGCGCTTGCCGCGAAGCGCTTTGGCGTGCCGTTCACGTTGTCGACGGTCAGCATCTGCTCGATCGAGGACGTCGCGCGGCATACCGGCGCGCCGTTCTGGTTTCAGCTTTATGTGATGCGCGACCGCGGCTTCAATGCGTCGCTCATCGAGCGCGCGAAACTGGCCGGGTGCTCCGCGCTCGTCGTCACGCTCGACCTGCAAATCAATGGCCAGCGGCACAAGGATCTGAAGAACGGCATGACCGTGCCGCCGCGCCTCACGCCGTCCAATCTGCTCGATTTCGCTTCGAAGCCGGGCTGGATGCTACGGGCGCTGCGCGGTGCGAAGACGTTCGGCAATCTGGCCGGCCATATCAAAGGCGGCGAAGACGTTATTGCCATCAGCAAATGGGTGGCGCAACAGTTCGACCCGACGCTTTGCTGGGACGATCTCGCCGCCATTCGGCGCGCCTGGGACCGCAAGCTCGTCCTCAAAGGCATCCTGAGTGCGGAAGATGCGCGCATGGCCGCATCGATCGGCGCGGATGCCATCGTCGTGAGCAATCATGGCGGGCGGCAACTCGACGGCGCGCCATCCAGTATCGATGCACTGCCGGCCATCGTCGAGGCGGTGGGCGACCAGGTCGAAGTCTGGGTGGACGGCGGCATTCGTACCGGGCAGGACGTCATGAAAGCCCTTGCGCTGGGCGCGAAAGGCACCATGGTCGGCCGGGCTTTCATGTACGCACTGGGCGCAATGGGCGAGGCCGGCGTCACGCGCATGTTGCACATACTGCAAAGCGAACTCGACGTCAGCATGGCGTTGTCGGGCGTGCGTACGATCGGCGAAATCGGCCTGCACAATCTCTTTCAACGTGGCCATGGCATGACGCCGGGCGGCATTCATCGTGCGCCGCCGGTCCGCGCTGAAACAGCAATCGTTTGACTCAAGGAGCAAGTTGGATGGATCTGAATATCAAGGGACGCTGGGCGCTGGTGTGCGCGGCGAGCAAGGGTCTCGGAAAAGGCTGCGCGCAAGCGCTGGTTGCCGAGGGCGTGAACGTGGTCATCACGGCACGCGGCAGTGAGGCGCTGGAGGCGACCGCGCAAGCGTTGCGAGCGCTCAATCCCGCTGTCACGGTCAAGGCCGTGGCGGGCGACATCACGACGAGCGAGGGGCGCGCCGCCGCCCTGGCGGCCGCGCCGCACATCGATATTCTCGTGAACAACGCGGGCGGGCCGCCGCCCGGCGATTTCCGCAACTGGTCGCGCGAGGATTGGGTGGCCGCGGTGGATGCGAACATGCTCACGCCGATCGAACTGATCAAGGCGACGGTGGATGCCATGGCCGAGCGCGGCTTCGGGCGCATCGTCAACATCACTTCGGGTGCGGTGAAAGCGCCGATCGACGTGCTGGGTTTGTCGAACGGCGCGCGTTCCGGCTTGACCGGCTTTATCGCGGGGCTCTCGCGGCAAAAGCGTATTGCGCAGGCAAACGTGACCATCAACAATCTGCTGCCGGGGCTGTTCGAAACCGACCGGCTGCGCCAGTCGACGCGTGCGGCGGCCGACGCTCATGGCCAAAGCTATGACACGGCGCTGGAAGCGAAGCGCCAGATCGTGCCTGCGGGGCGATTCGGGACTCCTGAGGAGTTCGGGTCGTTCTGCGCGTTTCTTTGCAGCGCGCAGGCGGGCTATTTCACGGGCCAGAACCTGTTGCTGGACGGCGGCGCTTACCCCGGCACCTTCTGATGCACGGGCTGCCCGTGTCATAGCGGGTGGTCACAACGTTCGCGCATGCCGGGTCACCCCGGCGTGCGCGAACGGCTTTACGCGTTACTTGATGACGAGCGGATTGACCGGTGCGCCGGTCCCGCCAACGATCTTAAGCGGTGCGGCGGTATAGAGAAATTGCCACTGGCCGTCGCGCTCGCAGTCTTTCGCAAGTTCGTCCAGCAGCACGACCTCGGTGAAGACGACGCCCAGGTTGCGCATGAGCGCGTTATGCAGCGGAATCATGACGCCCGAGACAGGATCGACGGTGACTTCGTTGCCCATCGTGTCGGTCACGAGACAGGGGATTTCCATCTCGCGAAACCACTGGACGAGTTCGCGGCTGAATGTGAGGCCCGGTTCGATATAGTCCTGGTAGAACTCGTCCGCATCGCGTTCGTAGAACGAGCCTATCCAGCCGGTGCGGATCACAAGGATGTCGCGCGGCTCGATCGTCACGCCCTGCGAGCGTGCGGCGTTGAGCAGATCGCGATGGTCGAACGTCTCCCCTTTGTCGAGCACGGGCTTGTTGCGGTAACGCGCCATGTCGATCAGCACTGCGCGGCCCGCAATGCCGCGCTCGGCGATCGGCAGGATGCTCGCGCGATCCAGACCGCCCACGGTGCTCATCGCGTCGTAGCCGTTCCAGAGCTGGTCGTCGTACCAGACATGCCCCAGGGCGTCGCATTGCGTCGATCCCTGCACGTGCATGAAGATCACGTCGTCGGCGTATTCGACGTTGCCGTCGAAATGCGCCTTGCCCGCGAGATAGTGGCCTTTGTCCAGCACGTTCATGCGCATCGACGGCCGCCGGCCGGGAAAGAGCGGTTCACCCTTCGCGTGACCGATATCCACCTGCAACGTGAAAGTTTTTCCTTGGCGCACGGCGGCGATGCCGCGCAGGATCTCCGCCGACTGTAGATAGTTCAGCGCGCCGACCTCGTCGTCCGGCCCCCACTTGCCCCAATTCGTGGGCAGGCCTTCGAGCAGTTGCTTGACGTCCGGGTTTCCCTTGGGGTTTGGCACACACATGGTTGTCTCCTGGTTGTTGTGGCAGGCGCGATTCAGGTACGAGAGTCATGCGCGATCGCGTCTGCCTGTGAGGCGATGCTTAGCGAATGGGCGAAAAGGCGGCCGGCAGCATGATCCTGGACTCCTGGTCGATGAGCAGCGGCGTTGCCCTGGCAATGAATCTGTCGAGCCAGTCCCGGTCTTCGAGGAGGGCGGCGCGGCGCTTGACGCGTTCGTCGAGACTCTCCCAGGCCCAGATATGCACGACCTGATTCAGTGCGCCGATTTCCGTGTACCACCAGCCAATCAGCTTCGCGTGGCGCGAGATGATCGGCAAACCTTCCGTTTCGAAGTGCTGAAGATATTCTTTCAACTTTCCGGGTTGAACCGTATAGGTCCGCATTTCATAAAACATGAACGTGTACTTTCCGATTGAGCCGGCCGCACGTCGGCCAGAATTAAAAGGCCAGTATAAAAATCGCCGCGAGGCGTTGAAATTGAGAGCTTCTTATAGGGCTATGAATAGCTGTCATGTCGAAACCGTTGACGCTCGGCGAGCGGTTTGAAATCATGGCGTGAAGGTGCTGCGACGTTGAAATCGCAGCGAAGCGGTTTTACTCGCGTGAATATCGGCGTCGGAATCCGGGCGCGCGATTTATCCCATTGAGGAATTGGAAATGAACATCGCAGGGAATTTGTTGATTGGCGAGAGCGTGCGGCGCGGGACGAACGGGGTGTCGTATGCACTCGACGCCGCGAGCGGCGAACGTCTGGAACCCGGCTTCGGCGGCGCCACGATGGCGGACGTCGACGCAGCGTGCGCACTGGCGTGGTCGGCTTTCGACCGCTTCCGCGAAACGAGTCTCGAAGCCCGGGCCGAGTTTCTGGAAACGATCGCGGCCAACATCCTTGCCATTGGCGATGCGCTCATCGAGCGCTGTGTGGCGGAGTCCGGATTGCCGCGCGCGAGAATCGAAGGCGAGCGCGCCCGCACGGTCGGGCAGTTGCGCATGTTCGCCGGCGTCGTGCGGGCGGGCGACTTTCTCGAAGTGCGTCTCGATCCGGCGCAACCCGAGCGCAAGCCGATGCCGCGCGTCGATTTGCGTTTGCGGCATATCGGGCTCGGGCCGGTCGTGGTGTTCGGCGCCAGCAATTTCCCGCTGGCCTTTTCGGTGGCGGGGGGCGATACCGCTTCCGCGCTCGCTGCGGGATGTCCGGTGATCGTCAAGGCGCACGCGGCCCATCCCGGCACGTCGGAACTGGTCGGCATGGCGGTGCGCAAGGCCGTGAAGGACTGCGGCATGCCCGAGGGAACGTTCTCGCTGCTGTTCGGGAGCGGTCGAGAAATCGGCCAGGGGCTCGTGCGCGATCCTCGCATCAAGGCGGTGGGCTTTACCGGCTCGCGCCACGCGGGAACGGAATTGATGGCCATCGCCGCAGCGCGCCCCGAGCCGGTGCCGGTTTATGCGGAAATGAGCAGCATTAATCCAGTGCTGCTGTTTCCTCATGCGCTGGAGCAGCGCGCCGAAACGATCGCCCAGGCGTTCGTGCAGTCGTTGACGCTGGGCGCGGGCCAGTTTTGCACGAACCCCGGTTTGATCCTCGCGGTGGAAGGCCCCGCGCTCGACCGCTTCGTCGCGGCTGCGTCGGAAGCGCTGGCGCGCATGCCGGCTGCGACGATGCTCACGCCGGGCATTCATCGCGCGTTCGACGCGGCCGTCGCGAAGTTCGAAGAACATGCGCAGGTGCAAACGGTGGCGCGCGCGCAACCCGCGGCCGGCGCGAACGACGGGCAGGGCGCGCTCTTTTCGACGAGTGCTGCCGCATTCCGCGAGAACACGGCGTTGCAGGAGGAGATTTTCGGTGCGGCATCGCTGATCGTTCGTTGTCCGGATCTTCCAGCGATGCTTGCGCTGATCGAATCGCTGGAAGGGCAGCTGACGGCGGCTTTGCAGATCGATGAAGCGGACTACGCGGCGGTGCGCAGCTTCCTGCCCGCGCTGGAGCGTCGCGTGGGGCGCGTTCTCGTCAACGGCTTCGGCACGGGCGTTGAAGTCGCGCACGCGATGGTTCACGGCGGCCCGTATCCTTCGACGGCCGACGGGCGTTCGACGTCGGTGGGCAGCCTCGCGATCCGCCGTTTTCTGCGGCCGGTGAGCTACCAGGATATGCCTGAGGCGCTGCTGCCCGAAGCCCTGAAAACGGCGAACCCCTGGAAGATCAACCGTCTCTTCGACGGGCATGTGGAGCTCGCGCAGCGCGCCTGATCGTCGTTGCACGCGTCATGGCGCGGGACCCGGCTCCCGCTTTCGCGGTGGCCGGGTCACGCTCACTCCGGCCTTCCGGACTCAGAGACGATAGCCGCCGCTCGCGTCGATGACCTGTCCGGTGGTCCACTGCGCAGCGGGACTCGCGAGAAAGGCGATGACGTTCGCGACGTCGTTCGCCGTGCCGACGCGTCCCAACGGGCTCGCTGCGCGCATGGCGGCCTGACCGCCATCGGTGCGCAGCCAGTCGGCGTTCATGTCGGTGTCGACCGCGCCGGGCGCCACGGCGTTGACCAGAATGCCGCGCGGACCGAGTTCGACCGCCCAGTGGCGCGTGAGCGTGTCGATTGCGCCTTTCGAGGCGGAATACGCTGACAAGGCGTTGAAGTTGCCCCCTGCCTCGAACACGCGGCTCGACAGCACGCTCGACAGATTGACGATGCGGCCGCCGGCCGCCATGCGCTTGACGGCCTGTTGCGCCGTGAAGAATGCGGCCTTGACGTTCAGCGTGAACTGCCGGTCGAACAGATCGGGCGTGGTGTCGGCCAGCGTGGCGCCGTCCGCCACACCGGCGTTGTTCACCAGCACATCGAGCCGCACTGGTTTGCCGCGCTGGGCAAGACCCTTATCCACGGCGTCGAACAGGGCGTCGATGCCCTCCATCCTGCTCAGGTCCGCCGCGACCGCGAAACCGTCCGAACCGCGTTCGCGGATACCGGCAAGCGTGTGTTCGGCGGCGTCATGATTCGCGTTGTAGTGCACAACGACGAAATATCCCAACCGCGCCAGTTCATACGATGCCGCACGGCCGATGCCGCGCGAAGCGCCGGTGACGAGCGCGATGCTCGATGCGTTTGCATTCATTGTAGACTCCATCAGTTCGATCGTTCATGTGGCCGCGCGTACGGTATGTTGCTCATGTTCCGCGTGGCCGCCAGGGCTGAGTAGCTTGGGAAGGATCGTAACGTCGGAGTGCGGTGCCATTCATCGCATCGCGATCACAGTCATTGTGTAAATCCTGCATCAATGAACCACGACCATCTTCGCATCCTTCTTGAGATCGCCCGGCACGGCAATTTCTCGGGCGTCGCCAAACAACGCAACATGGACCCGTCGTCGATCTCGCGCGTGGTGCGAACGGTGGAGAGCGAGCTGGGCGTGCGCCTCTTTCATCGCACGACGCGGCATGTCACGCTCACCGAAGCCGGTGCTGCGTATCTGACCCAGGTGTCCGACCTTCTCGATGCCATCGACGCGGCGGGAGACCGGATCAAGGAACTCGGCACGAACGTGGGCGGCATGCTGAGAGTCACGGCGTCGGTCGCGTTCGGGCAAGCTTGCCTTGTGCCGCTGTTGCCCGAATTCCTCGAATCCTGGCCGGATATTCAACTTGAGCTGATTCTCGCAGATGCGAACCTCGACATCGTGGCCGAGCGCATCGACCTGGCATTGCGGTTGAGTCCGCGCATGGACAGGAACTTCGTGCGCGTGAAGTGGTTCGACTCGGCGTACAAGGTTTGCGCCAGCCCGCATTACCTCGCCAGTCACGGCCCCATTCGCTCGCCTGCCGATTTGAGCCACCACCCGTGCGTGCTTTTCGGACTACCCAATCCGCAGGCAGACTGGTTGCTGCGCGACAGCGCCGGGAACGTCGTGCACGTGAGCATCAAACCCCGCGTATGCGTTTCCAATGGGCTCGCGCAACGCGAGCTTGCGCTTGCGGGCACGGGGCCCGCGCTGCTGCCGGCCTGGCTGGCTGCAACCGACCTCGCGGCCGGCCGGCTGGTCGACCTGTTGCCGGATCACACGGCGACGCCGAGCGACTTCGATGGTGCAGCGTGGTTGCTGTACCCCAATCGAACGCTGCTTCCGGCAAAGACGCGCGCGCTTGTCGACTTCCTGAAAAGCCGGGCCAGGCCCGAGTGGAGTCACATCAGCCCTAAAAGGAATCTTTCCTCGCGTGGCTAGCGCAACGGCCCGATTCTTGAATTTGAATCGAAAATGATTCCCGGCAGCGTGAGCTTATCAGCGGCGCGAATCCGTTCTATCGTAGGCGGCAATCATGAATCACCGCCGATACGTATGAAGACTACCCTTGACGAGATGATGGCGTTCGTAACGATAGCGGACGTGGGCTCGCTCACCGGCGCTGCGGACCGGCTCGCTCAACCGACCTCGGTGATGAGCCGTGTGCTGCGCCGCCTGGAAGAGAAGCTCGACACGACGCTGATCCGGCGGACGACTCGCCGGCTCGAATTGACCGAAGAAGGACGGGTGTTTCTCGAACACGCCCGAGGCATTATCGCTTCCGTGGAGCTTGCCGAAGAGCAGATCGTGCTGAAGCGCGACGCGCTCGCCGGAAAATTGCGGGTGAATGCCGCAGCACCCTTCATGCAGCACGTGATCGTGCCGCTCATGCCGGGCTTTCACGAAACGTGGCCGGACATCGATCTCGAACTGCATACGAGCGACGAGATTATCGACTTGCTGGAGCATCGCACGGACATCGCGGTGCGCATTGGCGAGTTGCGCGATTCCACGCTGCATGCGCGCAGGCTCGGCAGCAGTCGCCTGCGTATCCTCGCGAGCCCGGCTTACCTCGCGAAGAAAGGCACGCCGAAGACCGTTGACGACCTCGAATCGCATACGTTGTTGGGATTTTCGCAACCGGAAGTCCTGAATCAGTGGCCGTTGCGTTCGGCGCATGGCGACTCCTTGCGCATTCGGCCTGCGTTGCAGGCTTCGAGCGGCGAGACTTTGCTCGCACTCGCAACGAATGGCGCAGGCATCGTTTGCCTCGCCGACTTCATGACCGGTGCGCATCGCCGCAACGGCGATCTCGTGGAGGTGCTCGCCGGGGAGACCGTGGAATTTCTTCAGCCGATTCATGCGGTGTACTACCGGAATACGACCTTGTCGCTGCGTATCCTGAGTTTCCTCGATTACGTCAGCGCGCAATTGAAACAAGCGGACGATATTTGCTGAAACCATTCACCCGCAATCTATGTAGCGCCGCATTCGCGATCAACGAATGCGGCGCTTTCGTTTGTATTTTCAATCGCGCGAGCGTTGCGGGCCGATCACTGACCGAGCACGCTGACCAGCCTCACCTGGCTGCGCAACGTTTCGGTTTGCGCCTGCACCATGGCGTCTTCGGCGAGAAGCACGGAGCGTTGTGCGTCGAGCGTGTCGATAAAGGCCGACTCGCCGCTGCGCCACGAACGGTTGATCTGCTCATAGGCGGCGCGCGCGCTCGATGTCGCGCGCGCCAGGCGTTGTGCACGGCTCTGGTCCCGGTCGGTCGCGGCCATCGATGTTTCGACATCGGTCACGGCGGCAAGCACGGTTGCGCGGTACGCATCGAGCGCCTGTTGCGCTTGCGCGCGGCGCAATGCGACGACGCTGCGCCGCAGCCCGCCGTCGAAGATCGGCGCGCTCGCGCTGGCGCCCGCCATCCAGGCAATCGAACGGGCGAACGTGACGCCTGAGAAGCCGTCGATTGCCAAGCCGATTACGCCGAGCAACTGGAGTTGCGGCTTCAGATCCGCCTCGGCCACGCCGATACGCGCATAAGCGGCAACGACGCGCGCCTGGGCGGCGCGCACGTCCGGGCGGCGGCTCAGCACGTCCGCCGGTGTGCCGACGCCGGATACGGGCGGCGTCCACGCGGGCATCGGCGCGGGCGGATCAAGTTGCGCGTAGATGTCCTGCGGCGTGGAGGCGGTGATGATCGACAGCCGATGGATCGCTGTTTGCCGCTGTAGCTCCAGTGCGGGCAACTCGGCGAGCGTCGTTTCGGTCTGCGCCGTGGCCCGGTCGACGTCGGCGGCCGGAACCACGCCCGCATCGAACATGCGGCGCGTGGATTGTTCGGTATTGCGCTGGCTCAGCGCATTTTCCTGAACGATGTCGATGCGCTGTTCGAGTCCGCGCACGTTCACGTAGGTCAGCACGGTTTCTTCGATGGTCGCGATACGCACGGCCAGGGCCTCGTTGCCGGCCGATACGACATCGGCGTTTGCCGCCGATACACCCTGGCGCACGCGTCCGAACAGATCGGGCTCCCAGGCAAGGGTGGCGTTGAGCCCGAATGCATTGCCGGTCGTCGGCGTGTCGGTCGGGAATGCCTGGGATGCCGAAAGCCGCTGGCGCGATGCGCCCGCGTTCAGATCGAGCGACGGAAACCACTGCGAGGCCGTGCCGGCCTGGACCGCGCGCGCAGCGTCGATGCGTGCGACGGCGGCTTGCAGATCCAGGTTGTTGGCGAGCGCGGTGTCGACCAGCCGGTCGAGGATCGGATCGTGAAAACCGCGCCACCAGTCGGTGAGATCGGGAATGGGGCCGCTGGGTGCGAGCGCTTCGTTTGCATAGGCCGTGGCGAGCGGTGGCGGCGTGACGGCCGCGACCGGCGCGTTCGAGCACGCGGCGAGGCTGCCCACGGCCGTGACGGTGATGAGAGCGGCAAGGAGCCGACGGACGTTCATTGGGTAATCTCCACTGCCACCTCTGCGCTGCGCGATTTGCGGGTCGCGAAGCGGCGGACCATGACATAGAACACGGGGGTAAAGAGCAGGCCAAACGTCGTCACGCCGATCATGCCGAAGAAGACCGCCGCGCCCACGGCCTGGCGCATTTCGGCGCCCGCGCCTTCGGAAATGACAAGCGGCAGCACACCAAGAATGAAGGCGAGCGACGTCATCACAATCGGGCGCAGACGCTGCACGCACGCTTCGACCACTGCCTCGATCAGTTCCTTGCCTTCGGCTTCGAGTTGTCTCGCCACCTCCACGATCAGGATCGCGTTTTTCGCGGCGAGCCCGATGAGCACGATGAAGCCGATCTGCGTGAGGATGTTCACGTCCTGGCCTAGTGCCTTCACGCCGAGCGAGGCCGCGAGCAGGCACATCGGCACAATCAGCAGGATCGAGACGGGCAGGCTCCAGCTACCGTACTGCGCAGCCAGCACGAGATAGACGAGCAGCACGCACAGCGGGAACACCAGCAGTCCGGCGTTGCCTGCGGTGGTCTGCTGATACGACAGGTCGGTCCATTCGAAGGCGATGCCCGGCGGCAGGACCTGCTTCGCCAGCGTTTCCATCGTTTGGATCGCGTAGCCCGAGCCGAGGCCCGGCAGCGTGTCGCCATTGATCTCGGTGGCCGGATAGAGGTTGTAGCGCGGCACGCGATCCACGCCGAGCGTGTTGCTGATGCGCGTCACATTGCCGATCGGCACCATCTCGCCGTCGCGGTTGCGAACCTTCAGGCGTGCGAAGTCGTCGGCGGTGACGCGAAACGGCAGATCGGCTTGCGCGGTGACACGATAGGTGCGGCCGACGATATTGAAGTCGTTGATATAGGCCGAGCCGAAGTACAGATTAACGGCGTCGTTGATCTCCTGGCTCGATACGCCGAGCATTTCCGCTTTCTCGCGGTCGAGCGCGGCGAATACCTGCGGACTCGTTGCCGAGTACGGCGTATAGACGCCCACCATGCCGGGTGTCTTGTTGGCCGCGGCCACGAGATCGGCGGTTGCCTTCGCGAGCGTCGCTGTGCCGAGGCTGTTGCGGTCTTCCAGCCGCATGGCGAAGCCCCCCGTGCTGCCAAGGCCTTGCACGGGCGGGGGCATGGCGACCACGATCGACGCTTCGGTCACGGCGGCGAGGCGCTTGCGCATTTCGTCAGCAATCCTGTCGATGGTCAGGCCATGCTTCTTGCGCTCCGGCCACGGCTCGAACACCGGGAACAAGCCGGCGTCGTTGGCCGAGTTCGTGCCGGTTGCCGCATTGACGCCCGAGAAAACGGGCACGCGCGCCACGCCCGGCACGGAGAGCGCAATGTCCTCGATCTTGCGGGCCACCGCGCTCGTGCGTTCGAGCGTCGCGCCATCGGGCAGGTGGACGAGCACGACCAGATAGCCGCGATCCTGCGCGGGAATGAACCCCTTGGGGCTGGAGACGAGCAGCCAGGCCGTCGCGCCGATCAGCACGACGTAGAGCACCGACATCAGGGGAATGACGTTGACGATACGTCGCACGAGTGCGCCGTAAGCGTCGGAAAGACGCTGAAACAAGCGGTTGAATCCGTGCGCGAAACGCTGGACATAGTGCGCCACGGGCGCGAGCACACCGCCTTGGCCGGCCGCGTGCGTACCGCCATGCGCCTTGAGGATCGTCGCGGAGAGGGCGGGCGCGAGCGTGATCGACGTGAAGAACGAGATCGCGGTCGATACGGCGATCGTGACGCCGAATTGCCGGAAGAACTGGCCGGAGATGCCCGGAATGAACGAGGTGGGAATGAACACCGCGCACAGCACCAGGGTGATCGCGAAGAGCGCGCCTCCCACCTCGCGCATCGTGGCGAGCGTGGCGTCACGTGGGCCGGAGCCCGAGGCGAGATGGCGCTCGACGTTCTCCACCACCACGATCGCATTGTCCACGACGATCCCCACGGCCAGCACGAGGCCGAACAGCGTGAGGTTGTTGATGGAATAACCCAGCAGCGCCATGACCGCGAAGGTGCCGACGAGCGAGACAGGTATCGACAGAATCGGAATGATCGACGGACGCCAGCCTTGGAGAAATAGCAGCACGACGAACACGACGAGCACCACCGCTTCATAGATGGTCTTGACCAGTTCGTGAATGCTGTCGCCGATGAACGCAGTCGGGTTGTAGCCGATGTTGTAGACGATGCCCTTGGGGAAGTCCTTGCCCAGCGCGGCCATTTTCTTTTCGACGGCGGCCATCGTCGCGACCGCATTGGCGCCGGGCTGCTGGAGCACCTGCAAGGCGACGGTCGGATGACGCAACATGTAGCTGTCTGTCGAGTAGTTGAGCGCGCCGACCTCGACGCGTGCGACGTCTTTCAGGCGCACGAGGCGGCCGTCCTGCCCCTGCTTGATGACGATGTCGCTGAAATCTTCGGGACGCTTGAGGCGGCCTTCGAAGATCAGGTTGGGCTGGAACGCCTGATTCGTGATCGGCGCCTGTGCGACCACGCCGCCTGCGAGCTGGGTGTTTTGCGCGCGCACGGCCGCGATCACGTCGCCGGGGCTCAGGTCGAACGACGCGGCACGCTCCGGGTCGAGCCAGATGCGCATGGCGTATTCGCGTGCGCCCAGCGGATTGATGTCGCCTACGCCGTCGATGCGCTTGAGCGCGTCCGCCACGTTGCGGATGGCGTAGTTCGACACATAGAGCGGGTCGTAGCTGTTGTCGGGCGAATAGATGAAGATGGTGCCGAGCTGCGTGGGCGACGACTTGCGCACCGATACGCCGCTGCGCTGCACGGCTTCGGGCAGGCGCGGCGTGGCGAGCGCCACGCGGTTCTGCACGAGCACCTGCGCCTTGTCGACGTCGGTGCCGGGCTTGAACGTCACCGTGATGTTCAGGCCGCCATCCGAGGTCGCCTGGCTGTACATGTAGAGCATGTCTTCCACGCCGTTGACTTCGAGTTCGATCGGCGTCGAGACGGTATCGGAAACGGTCTCGGCGGAAGCGCCCGGATAGCTCGCCTGGATGACGACGGTGGGCGGCGCGATCTCCGGATATTCGGAAACCACCAGAGAAAAATACGCGAGCGCGCCCGCGATCGTGATGACGATCGACAGCACGATGGCGAGCACGGGCTGCTGGACGGACAGACGGCCGAGGTTCATTGCGAATCCTCCTGCGCGCCGCTCGCGGCCACGGGTGCCTGGCGTGCTTCGATGGGACGCGCGATAGGCTTGACCTTGTCGCCGACACGCACGCGCTGGAAGCCGTCGACGATGACCGCGTCGCCCGCTTGCAGCCCGGAGGCGACTTCACGCAGGTTGCCGAAGAGGCGTCCGGGAACGACAGGGCGCACGGCCACCTTGTCGTTGCCGTCCACCAGATAGAGAACTCGCCGCGTGGCGTCGGTGGCGACGGCCGAGTCCGGCACGAGCAAGGCGGGGTGCGCCGCGCTGCTCGAGAGGTACACGCGGCCGAACTGCCCTGGGTTGAGCCGGCTATCCGGGTTCGCTATGCGCGCGCGTTCGCGCAGCGTCCCCGTCGAGTTGTCGAGGCGGTTGTCGGTGAAATCCAGCCGGCCGCGCAGGGAAGGCTGCGTCTCGCCGGGTAGCGCGATCCCGACGTCGAGGGACACGGCATTGCCTTGGCCCTTCGCGGCTTCGCGCGTATAGCGCAGGTAGCTTTGCTCGTCGATGTCGAAATAAAAGTCGATCGGGTCCTGCGAAACAATGGTCGTGAGCACGGTGGCGTCGCTGTCGCCGCCCTTCACGAGATTGCCCTCGCTCACCCGTTTGCGGCTGATGCGGCCGGACATCGGCGCGACGATACGCGTGAACGAGAGGTCGAGTTGCGCGCGCTCCAGTGCGCCTTGCGCGCTCGTGACTTCGGCCTGTGCGCTGCGTACCGCTTCCCGGCGCTGGTCGTAAAGGCTTTGCGCGATGGTGTCGGTCTTGATCAGCACGCTGGCGCGATCGAACTCCTGCTGGCTCAGCGCGAGCTGCGAGCGCGCGCGCTCCATCGCGCCTTGCGCGGCGGTGACCGACGCCTGATACGGACGCGGATCGATCACGAACAGCAGATCCCCTTTGTTGACGAGCGCGCCGTCGCGGAACGCGACTTTCTCCAGGTAGCCGCTCACGCGCGGGCGCACGTCAACGGTGTCGATCGCTTCGAAGCGGCCGGCGTAGACATCGACATCCTTCACGTTCTGAACGACGGGACGGCTGACCACGACGCTTGGCGGTGCGGGCGGAGCCTGCTCGTCCGGATGGCAGGCGGACAGCGCCAGACATGCCGCGAGCGGGAGGGCGGCCAGGGCGAGCGCCTTGGGCAAGACGATTTTTTCCGGGAGGACTTTCATGTTGATGCGCGCTTGATGAATGGTTCGGCAATGGCCGGATGGTGCGCAGTATCGGTTTTGAAGCCCGGCGTATAAAGCCGCGTGGCGGCATAAGAATATGTACGCCTGAGTCACGAATCTCGCGGTATGGCGGCCGTGCGTCGGCGCGCAAGCGAGGAGACTCGATGCACGTGAAAGGAGAGCGACGAAACACGGCCTGACATGTCAGGCCGTGTTTGAGAGGGACTTCAGTTGGGGCTCCGAAGTGTATTTCGGATAGCTTACTTATAGAACTTGTTTTAGTCCCACTGCGCGGCGAGACCTTCAGGGCTCACTTCGCGGCCGTTGCGTTCGAGCGCGGCGATCTGCGCCATCTCTTCGTCGTCCAGTTCCAGCGTTTGCGCGAGCAGATTGCTGGCGAGATTTTCGCGCTTGGTCGAAGAGGGAATGACGGAGTAGCCCAGGCGCAGCGCCCACGCGAGCGTGACCTGGGCGGGCGTGGCGTTGCGACGTTCGGCGATGGCGCGAATGACCGGGTCGCCGAGCACCTTGCCGTAGGCAAGCGTCATGTACGACGTCACGTGAATGCCTTCCTGCTGGAGGTAGCTCACGAGCTTGCGGCTCTGCAAATACGGGCTCAGTTCGATCTGGTTGGTCGCGACATTCTCCTTGCCGACAACGGCGATGGCCTGCTTCGTCAGTTCGATATTGAAGTTGGACACGCCGATCTGCTTCGTGAGGCCCTGCGACTTCGCCTCCGCGAGCGCGCTCATGAATTCTTCGAGCGACACGCCGTTGTTCGGCGCGGGCCAGTGAATGAGCGTGAGGTCGACTTCGTCGGTGCGCAGCTTTTTGAGGCTGTCCTTGAGGCTCGGCACCAGCTTTTCGCGGGCGTAGTTGTCCACCCAGATCTTGGTGGTGAGGAAAAGATCCTTGCGCGCGACGCCGGAAGCGGCGATCGCTTCGCCCACCTCGGCTTCGTTGCCGTAGATCTGCGCGGTGTCGATCGCGCGGTAGCCGACTTCGAGACCGTTGCGCACCGAATCGATGACGACCTGGCCTTGCAGGCGGAACGTGCCGAGGCCGAATGCGGGAATAGTGCTCATGAGTTTTCTCTCTGAGGGTGATGGAAAGAAACGCAACCGGAAGCGTTATGCCGATTGCTCAGTCGTGGTCTGATGGAAATGCGGAAGCACCTCGCTCGCGATTTCGGCGAACGTTTCGTCGAGCGGCCGGCGGTTGCGCCGGAAATGCAGGGCGATGTGATCGACGCCCACGTTGCGCAGCGCATCGAGCTCGTCGATGAGCGCGCGGCGCCCGGTGCGTGCGCCGAAACGATGGCGCTGCAACGGTTCGTCGGGATCTTCGGCGAGGTCGAGATGGATGAAGCTGACATACGGCTTCGCGCCGGCAACCTCCCGCCATGCGGCAGCGCGGCGCTGGTGGTCCGCGGGCGCGCCGGGGTAGGCAAGGCATCCGTCCATGTTGCTGCCGAGCCATTGCGGCGTTTGTTGCGCGAGACCGGCCGCAAAGAGGGGCAGCGGCGTGCGCGGCTGCGGCAGCACTTCGAGGCCCGGGGGCAGATAGCCGCGCGCGCCGCTGCGCAGCAGCGCAATCTGCTCACGAAAGTTCGCGCCTCGGGATTCGAAGTCGCGGCCGAACAACGGGTATTCCACCGGGCGATCGCCGGTCGCGACGCCAAGCAACAGGCGGCCCCGGCTCAGTTCCTGGATCGAGGCGGCCGACTTCAGCGTAAGGAGCGGCTCGCGCAGCGGCAACACCACGGCCGCCGTGCCGAGCAGAATGTGGCGCGTGATCCCCGCGAGGTAGCCGAGATAGGAAAATGCTTCGAACACCTGAGCAGCGTCGCCGAACGAAGGGTCGTAGAGCGGCACGTCGCGGACCCAGAGCGCGCGAAAGCCGAGCGTATCCGCGAGTTGCGCGAGTTCCGCGTGCACGGCCAGATCGGGCACGCCGGGGCGGCGTCCGTCGTGCTGGCGCTTTGCATCGCCGGCCGGCGACCAGTCGTGGTCGAGCGGCAGTTCGATGCCGATGCTGAAGCCGCCGCCGGTCAGTTTTTCGAGGGAAGTGGACATGATCGGCTCGCGTTCAGGGTTGCGCGCGCAGGCTGCCTTCGAGACGGTAGAAGTCGAGCGAAGGGGCGGTAAAGAACGATCGCGACGTACCGGCCGCGAAGTCGTCGATGTGCACGACGGTTGCGCGGCTGGCTTCCTGCCACGAAATCGCGTAGGTCTCGCCTGCGATGTGCTGCCAGGTATAAGCGACTTCGCCTTTCGCGCCCGTGAAATCGCCTTCGACGATTTCGTAGCGCATGTGCATGCCGTCTTCTGCATAGGCGTTGATCGCCGTGAGGCCGTCGTAACGAACTTCAAAGGTCTTGCCCGCGAACGGAGGGCGTCGGGTCGGTGCGTTCATGCTCATGGGTTCCTGCTGACAGGTTTCTGTGAAAGAGGAGGAAGCGGTTCAGTGCGCGGCTTCCACGGGCTCGGCCGTGCGCTCGGGCAGACCTTCGCGGCGGTCGAGACGGCCGCTCAGCGCGGTGAGGGCGAAGGCGCCGAGCGTGACGGCGGCGGCGATCCAGGGCGTGTGGCCGAGACCGATATGCGCGACGATCAGCCCGCCGAGCGACGAGCCGCCCGCCACGCCGAGGTTGAACGCGGCGATATTGAAGCCCGATGCGACATCGGCGGATTCGGGGGCGAAATGACGCGCCTGCTTGACGACATACACCTGCAAGCCCGGCACGTTGCCGAACGCGACCGCGCCCCAGCACAGCATGGTGATCACGGCGAGCCACGGGGTGTGGATCGTGAACGTGAGAGCGAACAGCACGGCGGCGAGCAGCAGGAAGATGCGCTTGAGCGCCTTCACCGGGCCCACGCGGTCGGCGAGCTTGCCGCCCCACACATTGCCGGCCGCGACGGACACGCCATAGGCGACGAGCACGATGCTGACCTCGGAAGGCGTGAAGCCCGTAATCTGCTCGAGCAATGGCGCCATGAACGTGAAGGCGATGAGCGAGCCGCCGTAACCCACCGCGGTCATGGCATAGACCAGCGCGAGACGCGGCTCCGCGAGCACGCGAAATTGCTTGAGCAGACCGGCAGGTCGCGTATGCGCGAGGTGGCGCGGCACGAAGGCCACGGCCCCGAGAAACGCGATCAGGCCAAACAGGGCGACGACGAAGAACGTGGCTCGCCAGCCGAAGTGCTGGCCGATAAAGGTGCCGAGCGGAATGCCCGCGACGAAGGCGACCGTCATGCCGCTGAACATGGTGGCGATCGCGCTGGCGGCCTTGTCCTTGGGCACGAGCGTCGTTGCGATGATCGTGCCTACGGAGAAGAACACGCCGTGGGCGAGACCGGTGAGTATGCGCGCGACGATCAACGATTCGTAACTGGGCGCGCGCCAGGCGACGAGGTTGCCGATGGTGAAAAGCGCCATCAGCCCCGCGAGCAGGAGCTTGCGCGGCATCCGCCCGGTCAGGGCGGTGAGCAAGGGCGCGCCGACTGCGACGCTCAGTGCGTAAAGGCTCACGAGGAGGCCCGCCGAGGGCAGGCTGATGCCGAGGTCGGACGAAATCGTCGGTATCAGGCCGACGATCACGAACTCGGTCGTGCCGATGGCGAACGCGCTGATGGTGAGCGCGAGGAGGGCGAGGGGCATGGTTTGCGGTCCTGGCTTCGATGAAGACGGGACGGAGTGTGCGCCCTTTACTTTTGATTAAAAACTCGTCTATTCGTCAAATTGTTTTGATTTGAAGTCAAGAATGCCGCGCGCGGCGCACGCTTCGGCGGCGCGCGCGCGGCCTTTCGGCGGGCGGCACGGCGGGCAAGGGTGGAGATCACCGGTTTACGCCCTCGGCGGAGTGTGCAAGTATCCCTCGCAGCGCGTAGCGCCGTTACGCTTGCTCTCTTGCGAGGGACAGAATGGACTGGAGGTTCTGGAAGACGGAAAAGCGCCCCGAGGAGGCGCGCAACTGGCCCACCGATACGCATGAATCGATACGGCAACTCCTCGCCATGTATCAGAATGTGGGAGCCGCGCCGTTTGCAAACTGGGCCGCACCCGGCATTGCTTTCACGCCCGAGGTCGAAGCGATCGCCCAAAACGGGGTCAAGGGCTACCAGCTCGCGCTCTGGTTCTGGCTGTTCGCCGAGAAGCACGGCACCATCGCCGCGCGCATGGCGCGGGAAACATTCTGTCTGCTTGCCGATGCGGCCCAGCCCGCGTCGGGCGACGCCATCGACGCGCTCCTCGACACGGAAAACCGCCTGGCGCGCTCGGTCGAGGCGATTTCGGCCGAACAGCGCACCTTCAGGCAGGAAGGCCTGCTGGTGGAACTGCCCATGGAATTCTTTCTGGCCACAGGCACGCTCAGGTTCAGGCCCGACTCACCTTACGCGGGCAGCGCAGACGCCTCCCTGCAAGGCAATGACTACAAGCTGGCGGACTGCTTTCGCCACGCCACGGACGAGGCGTTGTCTCTTTTCCGGCCGATGATAGAGGCGGTCGAGTTCAACGCGAAATCGCTGCCCAACTGGAAATGGAGCGTGCGGCCGGGCGCGGCCGAACGCCATCTCCAGCGGCGTTACAACAATCCGCTGTTCCCGCTGCATCGGCAGATGGTGACGGCGCACGACGTTCATGAAGCGCGCCTTGCCGACAATCAGGCGCTTCAGGATGTGCGCAACGAACTCAACGAGGTGAGCCGCGCGTTCTTCGAAAAGCCGGAGCTGCCGTTGAACTGGCTGCCGTACCTCGAAGGCTATCGGGATCATCTGGACAGGCTCGATGAACGCCGACTCGCGGCAGGCGGGCAGAACGCCGCGCTCGGCGACGCCATGGCGGCGCTGCGTGCCGATATCCTGGCGACGTGGCGCGGCGAGATCCAGAACAGCCGGCAGAGCCTCGCCACGCTCGACCAGGACGAAACGCGAAGGGCCGAACGGCGCACGCTGCTGTACGGATGCGACTGGACCGCTCAACTGCTCAGTCATGGCTCCCTGATACCGCCGGAGGAAGTCGTTCCCGCCTTGCTGAGCGAATCGCCGGCCGAGCTGGAGAAGGCGGTGGCCGGCTTGCAGGCGGAACCGCGCTTGCACGAGATGCTGGCGCACTGCCGGGCTGCCGCTCATCGGCTCGTGAGCGAGCTTCGCGCGGCAGGCCACAGCGCGCCCGACGTGGCCGAGAAGCTTCAGATCCTGGAGCGCACCCAGGGCGGTGCGTTGGGGGAGCCGCAGGCCTGACGTGTGTCACGGGCATGCGGCTTATGACCCGCTTCAGGCCCGCTTCAGGCCCGCTTCAGGCCCGCTTCAGGTCTTCAGGCGGTAACCGGTCTTGAAGATCCAGGCGGTGATGCCGAGGAACAGGGCGAGAAAGGCGGCCGTCATGCCGAGGCTCACGCCGACGTTTACGTCCGCGAGCCCGTAGAAGCTCCAGCGAAAACCGCTGATGAGGTAGACGATCGGGTTGAACAGCGTGATCACGCGCCAGGCCGGCGGCAGCATGTCGATCGAGTAGAAGCTGCCGCCAAGGAACGTGAGCGGCGTGATGATGAGGAGCGGCACGATTTGCAGCTTCTCGAAGTTGTCCGCCCAGATGCCGATGATGAAGCCGAGCAGGCTGAACGTGATGGCCGTGAGCAGCAGGAACAGCACCATCCACAACGGATGCTGGATCTGGATCGGCACGAACAGCGCCGCCGTCGCGAGGATGATGACCCCGAGCAGCACCGACTTGGTCGCCGCCGCGCCGACATAGCTGATGACGATTTCGAAGTAGGACACGGGCGCCGACAGCAGTTCGTAGATCGTGCCCGTGAAGCGCGGAAAGTAGATGCCGAATGACGCGTTCGAGATGCTTTGCGACAGCAGCGACAGCATGATCAGGCCAGGCACGATGAACGCGCCGTAGCTCACGCCGTTCACCTCCTGGATGCGCGAACCGATCGCGGAGCCGAACACGATGAAGTAGAGCGAAGTCGAGATCACCGGCGCGACGATGCTCTGCATCAGCGTGCGCCGCGTGCGCGCCATTTCGAAGCGGTAGATGGCGCGAATTGCGTAGACGTTCATCGGTTGCTCACCTGTCCTTTCCGTTTTCCGCGACCGACGGCGCGGCTGATCGCGCAGCGGCTGCCGGGTCTTTGCTGACGAGACTCACGAAAATGTCCTCGAGCGAACTCTGCTTCGTTTGCAGGTCGCTGAAGCCAATGCCGGCCTCGCTCAGGCTCTTGAGCAGCGCGATGATGTCGTTGCGTTCGTTTTCGGCGTCGTAGGTGTAGGTCAGCTCGGCGCCGCCGTCGGCCAGTTCCAGGCGCCAGTTGTCGAGCGCCGCCGGAATCGCGCTCAACGGCGTTTCGAGTTGCAACGTCAACTGCTTGCGGCCGAGCTTGCGCATGAGCGCGTCCTTGTGCTCGACGAGCATGATTTCGCCCGCGTTGATGACGCCGATGCGGTCGGCCATTTCTTCCGCTTCGTCGATGTAGTGCGTCGTCAGGATGATCGTCACGCCGTTTGCCTTGAGCCCGCGCACGAGTTCCCACATGTCGCGGCGCAGCTCCACGTCCACGCCCGCGGTCGGCTCGTCCAGAAACAGGACCTGCGGTTCGTGCGCGAGCGCCTTCGCAATCAGCACGCGGCGCTTCATGCCGCCGGACAAGGTGATGATCTTGTTGTTGCGCTTCTCCCACAGCGAGAGGTCGCGCAGCACGCGTTCGACATAGGCGGGGTTGGCGGGCTTGCCGAACAGGCCGCGGCTGAACGAGACGGTGGCCCAGACCGTTTCGAACGCGTCCGTTGTCAGTTCCTGAGGCACGAGGCCGATCAGCGAGCGCGCGGCGCGATAGTCGGTGACGATATCGTGACCGGCCACGCGCACACTGCCTTCGCTCGCGTTGACGATGCCGCAGATGATGCTGATCAGCGTGGTCTTGCCGGCGCCATTCGGGCCCAGCAGCGCGAAAATCTCGCCGCGCTGGATGTCCAGGCTGATGCGCGTGAGCGCGCGGAATCCCGATGCATAGACTTTCGAGAGATTCTCGACGGATAGGATCGTTTGCATGTGCGTGACATTACCAGAAACGGGGG
Organism: Paraburkholderia unamae; assembly: GCF_003096875.1. Lineage (NCBI taxonomy): Bacteria > Pseudomonadati > Pseudomonadota > Betaproteobacteria > Burkholderiales > Burkholderiaceae > Paraburkholderia > Paraburkholderia unamae. Next base: position 84,828 of record NZ_QEOB01000024.1, on the reverse strand, counting down.
CAAGGCAGGGGGGGCGGCCTCTCAGAGGCAGGGATGGGCGCGTGTCGATGGGGGATCGACGGCCGGCAGACGCGAGGGCGGCCGTGTTCGACCCTGTGGGGAGGGTCGGGCCGCCGCTCGGGGGGGGCGACTAGCTCAGCGTGGCGAAGGCCGCGGGCGTGAAATCGGCAATCGTATCCACGCGATTATTGCGAATCTTGTCCAGCCACGCAGGGTCCTGAAGCAACGGACGGCCGACTGCGACCAGGTCGAATTCGTCGCGCTCCAGTCGCGCCAGCATGTCGTCCAGCGAAGTCGCTTGCGCGTTCTTGCCCGCCATCGACTCGTAGACGTCACCGATCAGGCCAACGGAGCCCACCGTGATGGCGGTGACGCCGGTGAGCTTCTTCGCCCAGCCCGCCAGATTCAATTGCGCATCGAACTCGGGGAAGGCCGCTTGCGAGAATCGCTGTTGGGAGAGATGGAACGCATCCGCACCGGCATCGACGAGCGCGCCGAGCCACGTTTCGAGCACTTGAGGCGTGGGCGCGAGGCGCGCATTGAAATCCTTGGGCTTCCATTGCGACAGGCGAAGAATGACGGGAAAGCCGGGGCTCACCACGGCGCGAATCGCTTGCAGGATCTCGATCGCAAAGCGCGAGCGATCGAGCAGTGTCGAACCGCCATAGCGGTCGCTGCGCTGATTCAAATCCTCGGAGAAAAACTGGTTGATCAGGTAGTTGTGCGCACCGTGCAATTCGATGCCGTCGAAACCGGTTCTTTCGGCGTCGGCCGCCGCGCGCGCGAAGGCGTCGATGGTCGCCGCCACCTCGGCATCGCTCATCGGGCGGCCTGCCGGCTGGCCCGTCAAGGCAAGACCCGAAGGACTCTCGTAGGGCGCGGGTGGCGTCCAGTCGGCACCCAGCATCGAGCGTTTCTGCCCCACGTGTATCAGTTGCGGCGCGATACGTCCGCCCGCTGCGTGGACCTCGTCGACGATCGTTTTCCAGCTTGCCAGCGCCGCCTCACCATGAAGCTGCGGCATGTCCGGCTCGTTGCGCGCGGCAGGGCGGCCGATGCCCGCGGCCTCCGTGATGATGAGACCCACGCCGTGCCCGGCGCGGCGGCGGTAATAGGCGGCCGTTTCGGCGGTGGGCACGCCGGCCGGCGACAAGGACCGTGTCATCGGCGCCATGACCACGCGGTTCGGCAAATCGAGTGTATTCAGACGATAAGGACGAAATAGAACGTCCAGGTTGGGCTGTGTCGTTTTCGTGCCTGCTGCCATTCGGTATTCTCCGTGATGATCGAGCCCGTCGATCTGTTTCGCTGCGAGTTCGGGCTCGAAGCCATTGGCCTGAAACGAATGGTATACGCTGGCTATCTACGGTCAATTACGCACCGCGAAGTGCGTAGGTATACTCGAGGATACCGGCATGGCGCGTGAAACCGGCGCCGTGCTCTTTGCGCACGGCGCCTTCCATGGCTCGGCTAGCCAGGCGTCGCCTGCCGGATCGCTCCGGATTCCGGGTTATTCGGACTCCTGATTCTGCTCGCCGCGAAAATGCCGGCAACCACGCAGAACGCGATGAAGTACCAGCCGTTCGTGTAGTTCTTGTGGCCGAGTGCATCCACCGTAACCAGCGCGGCGAAAATCTTGGCCGAGAATGCCGCCACGAAATAACCGGCGCCGTTCACGAATCCCATTGCCTTGCCGTACACCTCGGGCGAGAAAATCTCGGCGGGCAGCGCAAGGAACGGCCCCCATGCCATATTGCCGAAGAAGCCCATGCCGCAGAGCGCAACGGCGAGCAGCGCGTGGCTCGCATGCTGGAGCGTGCCGAGCATCACGACGAACGGCGCGAGACCGATAAAGCACACGAGAATCATGATCTTGCGGTTGCCGTTGAATACCTTGTCCGACATATACGACGAAATGAAACTGCCGATCGCGCCCGCCGCGAAATAAAGGCCGCTCCACCAGCCCATGGTTTGCAGCTTGAATCCGAAAGCGTCGGAGAGATAAAGCGGAATCCAGGTCAGCGCGCCATAAAGCGTGATCTGCATGACGATATCGACGAACACCACTGCCACATACGTCTGGTTCTTGAACAGATCGAGAAAGCGAACGCCGCCGTTCTTGAGGATCACGCTTTGCGCCTGCGCGTATTGACCGCGTTTCAGGGTGCCCGCCTCGATTTCGTCGCGATACGCGTACTCCAGATCGGCCTCGGTCGCATGCCGGTATTGCTCGGGGCGATCGAACACGAGCAGCACGATCATGAGCAGCGGCACGACGCCCAGCGCGCCCGTCACGAAGAACACAATGCGCCAGCTATTGGCGTGAGCGGCGAATTGCGTGGCCAGCACGCTCGCCCATGCGGGCGTGAGAATCCAGGCCCATGCGAGCAGCGATTGCGCGCGGGCGCGGCCTTCCTTGTTGAACCAGCGCATCAGCACGCGCGCGGACGGCACGTATTCGGTGCCGACCAGTACGCCGAAGATGGCCATTCGCCACAAGTATTCCTCTCGCGTCTGGATCAGGCCCATGAACATCGTCATGACTGACCATGCGATCACCGAAAAGATCAGCATTTTCTTCGCGCCGAAGCGGTCGGTGAGCAGCCCCGACACGTATTGCGAAGGACCGTAGAACAGCAGCATCAGGAACGCGCCCGTACCGATGTCGGCCGTGCTGAGCCCGAGGTCGTGGGCGATGGCGGGGTTGAGCACACTGCTTTTCACGCGATCGAGGTACTGGATGCTGTACGCGACGAATAGAACGATCGCGATGATCCAGCGGTAGGCCACGCGTTGCTTCATCTGAGTCTCCTGGTTGAACCGGTGTTGTATCTTTCTAGTATGTCAGCGGCATGTTGACAGAGTATCGGTCGTATATATAAAGTGTCAACCACGGATTTCGACGTGGAGGGGACATGAATCAGGGTGGAATCGCGGTCGTGGACGACCGCGCAATGGAAACGCTGGACGCCGATGTGTTCGTGGCGGGCGGCGGCGCGGCGGGCCTCGCGGCGGCCGTGACCGCCGCGCGGCAGGGCTTGCGCGTGGTGCTTGCCGAGCGCTACGGATTCTGCGGCGGCGGCGCCGTGGCCGGACTGTCGGGCACGGTTTGCGGGCTTTACGAGGCGACCGATTCCGGTGTGGGGCCGAATCAGGTCGTGCATGGTTTCGTCGATGACTTCATCGCGCGGATGAATGCGCGCAACGGCCTGGGCGCGCCGGTCAAATACGGCAAGACGTGGACGCTCGTGCACGACCCGCTGGTATGGCGCGAAGTCGCCGACGGCATGCTGCGGGAGGCGGGCGTCACCGTCATCTACCACGCGCTCGTCACGGAGGTGCTCAAGGAGGGCGAAGCGATTCGCGGCGCGCAGCTCTATACGAAGCAGGGCAAGGTGCGCGTGCTCGCGCCCGTGACGATCGACGCGAGCGGCGACGCCGATCTCGTGACGATGGCGGGGTGGCGCACCGTTGTCGGCGACCACGGCCGCGTGCAGAACCCGACGATGATCTTCCGGCTCGGGGGTGTGGACGTCGCAAGATTTCTCGCCGCGCATGGCGAGGACACCATCATGCCGCCCGCCGTTTCCGCGCAGATCGCGCAGGCGAACGAAGCGGGCTACCGCTTGCCGCGCGCCAAGATCTGGATGTTCCCGACGCCGCAGCCCAACGAGTTGTTGTGCAACTGCACGCGCGTGACGGGCGCCGACGGCCGCGAGCTCAATCCCGTGATTCACCGCGATTTCACCGAGGCGGAATTCGAAGGCCGCCGCCAGGTGCGCGACTATGCGCGCTTTTTCCGCGAACATCTGAGCGGCTGCGAAGCGAGCTTCGTGATCGATACCGGCATGCAGGTGGGCGTGCGGCAAACGCGTCAGGCGGCGGGCGTGAGCACGCTGCGCAATGCGGATATTCTCGCGGGCAGCAAGTTTCGCGACGGCATCGCGCGATCGCCGTGGCCCATCGAACTGCATAGCGGCAGCAAGCCGCGCGTGGAGTGGCTGCTCAACGACTACTACGAGGTTCCGTTCGGCTGCTTCGTGCCGGAGGCGGGCGAGAACCTGCTCGTGGCCGGACGCTGCCTGTCGGCCGAGCACGAGGCGGTGGCTTCGGCGCGCGTGACCGCCCAGTGCTTTTCGTACGGCCACGCCATTGGCCATGCCGCGACGCTCGCGGTGAAGGAACGTATCGACGTGCGCCGTATCGACGGCGCCGATGTCCGCCTGCAACTGAATCGCGACGGCGCCCAACTCGATAATTAAGTGATACTTGAGTCATAACTAAGGATTCCAGATGAACAAGCCGAAACTTCGCAGCCAATTCACGCCGGGCACCACGCGCTGGGCCGTGCGCCGCGCGCAGTGGCTCGCCATGGGCCTCTCCGAAGAGGACTTCGACAAGCCGAAGATCGCGATCGTCAATTCGTCGAGCAAACTTTCGGTCTGCTACCAGCATCTCGACGGCGTCTCGCAGGTCGTGCAGGACGCCGTGCGCGCCGCAGGCGGCGTGCCGCTCGAAATCCGCACGGTAGCACCCTCGGACTTCGTGACGAGCGCGGGCAAGCAGGGCCGCTATCTGATGCCCACGCGCGATCTGCTCGTCAACGACGTCGAAGTGCAGGTCGAAGGCGCCGAGCTCGACGGCATGGTGCTGCTCGCGTCGTGCGACAAGACCACGCCCGCGCAGTTGATGGCGGCGGGACGCCTGAACGTGCCCTCGCTCATCGTGACGTGCGGCTTTCAGCTCGGTTCGCAATGCGGCGACCATCACGTGGACATCGAGGAGGTCTACAAGTCGGTGGGCGCGTACAAGGCGCGCATGATCACGCTCGAAACGCTCACCGACATGACGTGCCACGCGATCAAGGGGCCCGGCGTGTGCGCGGGCCTGGCCACGGCCAACTCCATGCATTGCATGGCCGAAGCGCTTGGCATGGCGCTCACGGGCAACGCGCCGATCCGCGCCGGCAGCGACGAACTCAACGGCTACGCGGCGCGCGCGGGCGAGGCGATCATGGCGCTCGTCGAACAGGATCTGCGGCCGCGCCAGATCATGACGGCCGCCGCGTTTCGCAACGCCGTGCGCACGGCGGTTGCGATCGGCGCATCGGTCAACGTGATGCGCCACCTGATCGCGGCGGCGATCGAGAGCGAATGCGACGTCGACATCATTCGCGAATTCGAACTTGCCGCCGATATCGTTCCGCAGATCACGCAGGTGCGCCCGAACGGCCCGGACCGTATCGAGGACTTCGCGGCGGCGGGCGGTTGCGCGGGGGCGATGACGCAACTCGCCAGCGTGCTCGACACGTCGGTGCTGACCGTCACGGGCAAGACGCTCGCCGACAATCTCGCTGGCCGGCCCGCGCCGGACGAGCGCGTGATTGCGCCGCTCGCGCAACCCATGCGCGCGGAGCCGGGCCTCGTCGTCATTCGCGGCAACGTCGCGCCCGACGGCGCGGTCGTCAAGCTCTCGGCGGTGCCGGCCAGCGTGCGGCGCTTCATCGGCCCGGCAATCGTGTTCGAAAACGAAAACGACGCGATCAACGCGATCGAGCAAGGTAAAATCGCACGAGGCTCGGTCGTCGTGCTGCGCATGCTCGGTCCGAAGGGCGGCCCCGGCACGGTGTTCGCCGCGAGCTTCATGGCGGCGCTGGTGGGTGCGGGGCTTGGCGAGTACGTCGCGGTCGTGACCGACGGCGAACTGTCCGGGTTGAACAGCGGCATCACGATCGGTCAGGTCATGCCCGAAGCGGCCGAAGGCGGCCCGCTCGCGGCGATCGAGGCCGGCGACACGATCGTGATCGACCTGAACCGCAAAACGATCGATCTGGAGTTGCCGCAGGCGCAGCTTGAGGAACGGATCGCCCGATTGCCTGCGCTCCCGCCCACGCACGAGAAGGGCTGGCTCGCGATGTACCGGCAACTGGTGCAGCCGCTTTCGAAGGGCGCCGTGCTGGGCGAACGAGGCTGAGCGTGCTTGAATGAGCAAGCACTGCCGAATGTAATTGACTGGATGTAGCTATGAATGGACCCAATCCGCTTCCTTCTCCCGATGCTTCGGCAGAGCAGACGCTTGCCGATCAGGCTTACTCGCAGATCGAGGAGCGGATTGCCACGTTGAGCCTGCGTCCGGGGCAGATCGTGTCCGAGAACGGCTTGTCGAAGCTGCTCGGACTCGGCCGCACGCCGGTGCGCGAAGCATTGCAGCAGCTTTCGCGCGAAGGTCTCGTCGTCATCATGCCGAAGCTCGGCATCATGGTCTCGGAAATCGACGTGCGCAAGCAGTTGCGCCTGCTCGAAGTGCGCCGCGAGGTCGAGCGCTTGCTGGTGGGCGCGGCGGCGAAGAATGCCACGCCCGCCCAGCGAACGCAGTTCGGATTGCTGGCCGACCTCATGACGACGGCCGGGAAGGCGAACGAAGGCGTGGAGTTCCTCGCCTACGACCGGCAATTCAACAAGCTCCTGCTCGATAGCGCCAACAACGAGTACGGCACGTCCACCATGAAGCTGATGTACGGGTTGTCGCGCCGCTTCTGGTACGCGCACTATCAGCGCTTCGCCAATCTCGCCCAAACGGCGTCGCTTCACGCCGACATCGCGACCGCGATCGCCGCGGGCAACGTCGAAGCGGCGAGAGACGGGCTGGACAACCTGATCGACAACGTCGAAATGTTTACCCGCGCCACGCTGGAGGCGTGAGATGCCTCGCGCGAGCCGGGTTCTCCGCCCGGCGCGCGCCTGATCCGCTCAATCCCGAACGCAGCGAAAGCCCGCATAAACATACTGGTAGCGCGGTTGAAACCAGTTGCGAAACGTCGGCCGCAACATGCATTGCGCCGTGCGCGGCGAGCCGCCTTTCATTGCGTAGTGCTGGCCGTCGAAAAAGTTGGCCGAATAGCCTTCGTAGAACGGGAAGGCCTTGAACCCCGGTAGCGGTGCGAAGAGCGTCGAAGTCCATTCCCAGCCGTTGCCGTACAGTCCCTCGACACCCCAGGTGCTGGCGCTGTCCGGCGTCGCGTCCACGGCCACCGGGTTCCAGTCGCGGAAGTCGAAGTTGTCGGTCGGGCCCGGCAGCGCGCCGTGCGCCGCGCGCTGCCATTGCGCCTCGCTCGGCAGTTTCGCGCCGCGCCAGCGCGCAAAGGCGCTCGCTTCGGCATGGCTCACATACACGGGCCAGGCAAGCGGCAGCGGGATGTCGTCGAACATCGTGCGCAGTCGCCAGCCCACGGCGTCGCGCGACCAGAAAACGGGGTGCGCGACCTGTGTGCTGTCCTTCCATGCCCAGTCGGCGTCGTTCCAGAGGTCGCGCCTGCGGTAGCCGCCGTCCTCCACGAACTCGAGAAACGCGCCGTTCGTGACCATGTAGCGGTCGATCTCGAACGCGGGCACGTCCACCTGCTGCTCGCCGAATTCGTTGTCCCAGCCGAACACGCCGCGCTCGGCGGTCATGCCGAGTTCCGTGCGGCCCGCGGGCACCGGCACCATGCCGGGCTCGACGGCGTAAAGGTGATCGGCGTGCAGGCGTGGCGCGTCGGGCGCGCGCTTCTGCGCGAACGGCAGCTGATGGAGCATGTAGGCGAGCGTCTCGACGTGCATCAGGCGATGCTCGATGGCGACGTTCAGCAATTGGCCCACCGTGTCGTGATTCGGCGTCTCGGGCGGCAGGTCGAGGGCCGCGAGCCGCTCGTCGATGTGGTCGCGCACCTCGCGTCCGTACCCGTGGACTTCCGCGAGCGCGGGCCAGTCGGCGGGCATGTCGGTCGGCAACCCGCCATCCACGGGATCGATGCCGAATGCGAACAACTGGTCGAGGCGCTGATCGGGCGAGGGCAGATCGAACAAGCGCTTGTCGAAGAGGTTACGGTCGAACGCCTCCAGGTGGCCGATATAGAACACGATGCGGTGACGCTCGCGAATCGGCCGCTCGTACAGGAACTCGGGCTTGACGACGTCGAAAAGCGCGTCGCTCGCGGCGCGCGCCTGGGCGAGGCGAGCGGCGAGCGTGGGTTGTTGCGGGAGAGGCATTTCGGCGATTCTCCTTGCCAGGGCGTAATACGAAACTCTATCCCTGCGCAGGAGTTGTGCCAACGGAAAAGCCGCGCTGGCGAGGCGCGGCTTATGTGGGGCCTGGGGGCGCTGCTGCGGGCGGACCCGGCGGGCCAGCCGGGGCGCGCCCGGATTACAGGTGGCGCAGACCTTCGAGGTCGATGATGCGGATCAGCTTGCCCTGTGCGTCGATCAGGCCGCGCTTTTGAAATCTTGACAGGGTACGGCTTACCGTTTCGAGCGTCATGCCAAGATAGCTGCCCATGTCCTCGCGCGTCATGCGCAGGTTGAATTCCGCGTGCGAATAGCCGCGCTGGCCGTTGCGTTCGGAAACGTCGAGCAGGAATGCGGCCACGCGCTCGTCGGCGGAGAGCGAACCGAGCACCATCATTTGCGACGACTCGCGAATGAGCTGTTCGCTCATGAGGCGGTGCAGCCGGTCCTGCATGGCGCCGGTTTCGCGGCACATGTGCTTGAGCGCCGAGTAGGGGATGATGCAGACCGAGCTGTCTTCGAGCGCGATGGCGCTGCACGTGTGAGCGCCGGTGCTGATGCCGTCGAGGCCGAGCGGGTCGCCCGCGAGCCGCAGGCCGGTGACCTGCTCGCGGCCGTCACGGTGCGCCATGACGGTCTTGAGCGAGCCCGAGCGCGCGACGTAGAGGTTGTCGAACGGGTCGCCGGCGCGGTACACGGCCTCGCCGCGCCGCACGCTGCGCGCGGAGCAGATCAGCGCTTCGAGTTTGGGCAGATCGTCGAGCGTGAGGCCCTGCGGCATGCACAGGTGGCGCATGGCGCAGACCGAACAGCGTGTGGTCGTGCGCGGCGTCGCCACGGGCGTACGGCTGCTGCGGCGCACGGTGGAGTGGGAAACGACAGTAGGGTTCAGCATCGACAATGCTCCTTTGATCTGTGTCTAAGCATTGTCTACCGGGGTCGAATCTCGAATTGGTGGCAAAGTGACGCGCTTTCGAGATGAAGAGTGTTGAGCCTTGTCAGAGGCCGCTTGCGCGGCGTCTGACGGAGCGCAAGCGACTTTTCAATAACACGCAAAAATGGCGTGTCGTCGAGGCCTTACTCCGGGCTGTTTTCTGCGGCATTGCCGGCTGCGGAGGGGATCAGCAGCACGGGGAGGGCGGATTGCCGTACGCAGCGTTCGGCGACGCTGCCGAGGATGAGGCGCTGGAAGCCGCGGCGGCCGTGCGTGCCCATCACGATCAGGTCGGCGCCTTCGGACTTCGCGGCGTTGAGCACGAGCGTCGGGACGTCGTCGAGCGAGGAGGCCTCGCCCGTGAGCATGGCGCCCTGGACGCCGCGCTCGCTCATCGCCTTGTTCATCTCTTCGGCGAGTTCGTTGCCCTGCGCGATCATCTGGTTGCGCAGGATCGACGGATCGTAGCCCGGCGCGTCGAAGTACATGGGCGTGTTCTCGATCACGTAGTACGGCTGGAGCGTCGAGCCCATTGCCTTCGCCAGATCGAGCGCGGCGGCGAAAGCGCGGCGCGACGTTGCACTGCCGTCGACGGCGACAAGGATGCGTTTGTACATAAGACCTCCTCTTCAAGTGGGATCGAGATTCGCGCGGCCTCTGGTTATGTCTTGCCGGGCCGCGTGCGGCATGTATGTGACTGGCGAGAAGCTTAATGGATCGCGAGTGAATATGCAGTCGGACTGTATGAAAGATGGAAGGAGTCGAAGGGAAGATCAAGGGGCTGCGTCGGAATATCGCGTAGTCCTCTCCGGCGCCCGGCTTTTCGCCCACGCTTGCGCAGGCGCTTTCGCCGATTTTTTCGTTTGGTTGCGCCCACACCGTCATCCCGCTATCGTTGCGTCTTTTTCGCCCCTCGCAGTCGCCCCCCTCCCGTGAAACCTTCCTCCGCCAATCTGCCGTTTCGCGACGCGCTGCTGGCCATGCTCGGCATCGGCCTCGTCAATATGCTCGTCGCGCTCGATCAGACCGTCGTCAGCACCGCCTTGCCCTCGATCGTCGCCGAACTGCACGGCTTCGAGTTTTACGCCTGGATCGCCAGCGCCTACCTGCTGGCCTCGGTCGTGACGGTGCCCGTGTTCGGCCGGCTTGGCGACTACTTCGGGCGCAAGCGCTTCGTGATCGCCGCGGTCATCGTGTTCACGGTGGCCTCCGTGCTCTGCGGGCTCGCGACCGACATGCGCTTTCTCGCGGTGGCGCGCGCGCTGCAAGGGGTGGGCGGCGGCATGATGGTGGGCACGGCGTTTGCCTCGATCCCCGATCTCTTTCCGGACCCGCGCGCGCGGGTGCGCTGGCAGGTCGTGATGGCCGCCGCCTATGGCATCGGCACGGCGGCGGGGCCGTCGCTGGGCGGCTGGCTCAGCGAGCATTTCGGCTGGCGCTCGACCTTTCTCGTCAATTTGCCTGTCGGCGCGCTTGCACTTTATTTCATCTGGGCGCACCTGCCGCGCTACCAGCCTGCGCGGACCGGCGAGGTTCGCATTGACTGGACCGGCGCCGCACTCGTCGCGCTGGTGCTGGGCGGTTTCCAGACCTTCATCGAGGCGGTGCCGAAGGACGGCCTGACCACCGGCAACCTGGTGCTCGCCGCGGCCGTGCTGGTGGGTGCCGTCGCGCTGCTGGTGTGCGAGCGGCGCGCGACGCACCCGATGATTCCGCTCGATCTGTTCCGCGACCGGCAGCTCGTCACGCTGTTTATGCTCTCGACGCTGTCCGGCTTCGTGATGTTTTCGCTGATCTTCTTCGCGCCGCTCCTGCTACAGGGCGGCTTCGGGCTGTCACCCCAGGAGGCGGGCCTGCTCGCCACGCCCATCGCGGCGTGCATCGCGCTCGGCAGCCTCATCAACACGCGTATCGTGATCCGGTTGCGCAAGCCCACGATGATCCTGACGGTGGGCTTCAGCCTGCTGGTGGCGGCTTCGACAGGCCTCGCCTTCGCGTCCCGCAACACGGACCACCTGTGGCTCGAACTGGCGATGTCGGCGGTGGGCATCGGGCTCGGGTTCATCCTGAACAATCTCAACGTATTCGGCCAGGAGATCGCCGGGCGCGAGCGCTTCGGCATCACGACCGCCTTGCTGCAATCCACGCGCATGGTGGGCGGCATGCTCGGCACCAGTATCGTCGCGACCATCGTCAACCACCGCTATGCGGCCGGTGTCGGCGACGCGCTGGCGGTGCTCGGCGCGCCTTTGCAGGAGCGCTGGCGCCCCCAGCTCGCCGATCCGCGGGTGCTGATCGACCCGGCGCTGCGCGACGGTCTCGTCGCGCAGATGAAGGCGGCGGGGCTGGACGGCGCCGCGCTGATCGATGCGGTGCGCCACGTGCTGGTCGACGCGATCCACCTGGGCATCGGCCTGACGGGTTGCGCGGCGCTCGTGGCGGCGCTGTGCGTGGGGCGCATTTCTCATATTCGCTTCGGCCGCAGCGCCGCGACGCCGAAAAGCGACGAGCCAAAAGCGGAAGAAGCCAAGGCCGACTAAGGGGCAGCGGCCGGCAAGTCACCTTTTTGGGTTGAATTTGTTAGACAACTTAAGGCCTGGCTGGCTGCCGCGCAATGGTTCGCCCGGCCGGCGATTGTCTTCCTTCGACTGCCTTCCGGCCGTCCTCAGTCTGCCGTCATGCCGCCTTCATGCCGCGTGTGCCATGGGCCCGAACAGCGCCGTGTGGGTCTGCTGGCTCATAGCGATTTCCAGCGCGACGGCGTTCTCCACGCCAATGCGCATCGGCGCACCCAGGCGCGTCATCTCGATGCCCGTGCGTCGCAGCAGGCGCTCCATCGGCGTCGTGGTCACCGTCACGTAGCTGTTGATGCCCGCGCGGTCGGCGTACGTCACGACGGCGCGCATCGCGCTCAAGGTCAGGTCGGCGAAGCCAAACGACTGGTCGTTGCCCGACTCGATCGCGAAGCGGCTCAGCTCCCAGATGTTGCGGGCCGTGGGCGCGGCCTTGCCCTGGAGCAGTTGCGGGAAGGTGTCGCGCAACATGTTCGGGCCTTCGGTGGGCATCAGGCGCCAGCAGCCGCGCACCTGGCCGCCGCCGTCCTGAATCAGCATGTAATGGGGCCCGAGCGCGTCGTAACCGTCGATTTCCATGCCGGCAATGGTGGGGATGTCCCAGCCGAGGCGGTCGCGGAACACCCGCGCGCGTAGCCGGTACATCTCGTTGATGTCCTCGTTGTCGAAGTCCTGTCTCAGACCGATCCGTATCGCAGCTTGCATGACAACTCTCCCGATTTGTGTGGAAGCGCGGCAGTACGGTTCGAAAGCTATGCGTTATGAATATAAAAAAACACCTATCTAGATAGGTAGGTGCGCAGAGAGGGTGTCTTAAGGAGAATCACTTCGGCGGCAGTCACTCATCAGGCATATCTGACAGCGAGAGTCATCATGGAACTTATGGAAAATCAATGGCACTCGGGTGCGAGTACCATTTCGTCTTCCGGGGATCTGTCTTCGGTCATCGACCGCGTCCTGATCATTGCTTACCGGAAGAAGAAGAAGGAGAGCCAGCGCCGCTTCTGGGCGCGCTTTGGCGTAACGCAGTCGCGCGGCAGCCGGTTCGAGTCGGGCGCGGAGATTCCGCCGCCGGTGTCGATCCTGCTCGGGCTGTATTTCAACAAGACGATTTCGGACGGGGATCTCGGCCGCGCCGAGCGCGTGCTGCGCCGTCCCGATGCACCGATGGTGTTTAGCCCGGGTCTATAAGACCCATCTGGGTTGCGATCACGGCTGCCGCTCGCCGTGAATTCACGCCGAACTTCCCGCGAATGTTCTTCATGTGGAAGTTCACGACGGCTTCCGAGCAATTCAGGATGTGAGAAATTTCCCAAGTGGACTTGCCGAGGGCAGTCCACTTGAGGCATTCCTTTTCGCGCGGCGTGAGCTTCGGGATCAGTGACTGGGCGTGGTCGGTCAGGTGCCGGTGGCTCGTGTCGAGCACCAGATCGCGCAGCAGAACGAGATTCGGCAGCGCGCGGTTCACATCGTCCCAGAATCCGTCGCTCGGGCTCGCGTCGTTGACGAAGCACAGCATGCCCACTTCCTGGCGCGGCCCGTGAATCGGCAACGTAATGCCGGCGCGCAACCCGTACGCGCGGGCCTCCTCATACATCGACTGCTGCTGCTCGGTCGCGAACAACTCCGGCGACCAGATGAGCGGCGACGAACGCGTTGTGCAGTGCGTCACGGTTGGGTCGAAGTAGGCCATGCCGTGGTCGTTGTACGTCTGACGCCACGCGGCCGAATAGTTCGTGCGAATGAACGCGTCTTCGAGCCTCATGCCCGGGCGCGGCAGGATAGCCAGCATGAGCTGGCTGAATCCCCACGAACTGGCGAGCTTCGTCACCGCGTCGAACCACGCGGCCTCTTCGGGCGCGTCGAGCACGGGCGACATCTGCTCTATGAAATGTAGAGGCACGTTCAACACTCTCCATCAGCGCTGGGCGAGATCCGGGGGCAAAACCCTGTGATATCCGCTCCTCGCTTCTTATGATGTAAGAATTTATCACTAAATCCCGCTTTGATAGCGCCAGGTTCGCAATCCGATGGATTGGCTGGGGCCATTTCTGTCAGATTTGACCGACAGTGAAGAGAAGTTCAGCAGACCCTGAACAGGAGTGCAGGTCGAGGGAGCGCCTATTTCGTTCTGCGTCACCCAGCAGTAATAAAGCCGCGCTCTATTTCAAAAGCGGAAAAAACACCCGGCACGCTGGCGAATATGACTGTCGATTTATCGGCTTTCGATTTTCCACGCGGCTTTTCATTTCGCTTTTATAGGCATTCGACTGAATACCGTTTGATTCCGACAGATTGACATGATTTGGCCGGAATAATCGGAAGCGGACCCGTTCTAAAACGGCTGGAGCGCAGGGCGAGGGCGCTTGCGCGCCCATCGCCGGATGCCGTCCCTCGCTTCGCACGCACCGATGCGCCGTACGCGATTCAGGGCTTGCGCTGCAACTCGATCACGCGCGTGGGGCGCATGTGGTTGAGCGCGAAGTGGAGGCGCCCGGGGCTGCGCCGCACGCCAGGCTCGCGCGCATCGGCGAACTGGCTCTCGAAGTCGTAGGGCTCCTCGGGCGCGGTCATGCCTTTGTCGATCGCCTCGAAGCCCGACTGGAGCGCGAACGGCAGCCTGTGCCCGCTCGTGCGGCTGTCGAAGCCCGCCAGTCCGTCATTGGCTTCGGCCACGCTGTTCACGAGCGTCGCGTTGGATGTCGTCACCTCGTCGGGGCTGATGTAGCCGTCGCCGGCGAGGCGCGCTGCCTCGCGGTTCTTGCCATCGGTGTCGACCGAACTGTCGTGCGTGCGGTCGTTGTGGAGTTCGGCGCTGCGCGGCCGGGCGTGCGGCGCGCTGACGTCGCCTGCGCCAGCTTTGGGCATGTCCTCGGTACGATTCATGATGCTTCCTCCTTGGAAGACCAGGTATCGATAAATCAGCAAGCGCCGTTCCGGTACGGCGCCGCGACCCTTGAATCGGGTTGAAAAGCAAGCCGGTTCGCCAGGAGAACGCCTCCAGCGATTTTGCATTTTTTTCTTTGGATCGGCCTTTTTCCCAGGAGTATGATCCTCTTTCAACGAGTTGGCGCGCTTTCGATTAATGGGCCGGGCGAGGGCCCACGCTGCGGCTTTGCCGCGCGATCCTGAATGCACGCGCCACAAAAAACGGACGAGGCAGTCAGGGGCGGGTGACACACATGCACTTCGACGCTGCATTTACGCATCGCGGCTACTTGCTGAATTGCGCCCCGGCGCGCGCCGGTGACGGGATGTATCAACCTTATGTCGTGATTTCGCGATCGAGCGATGGTGAGCTCGTCGCCAACCGGTTTTTTCCCGCCGATCTGCGCTTTGCCGACGAAGGGGCCGCCATCGCCCATGCCCGCGACTGGGCTGTGCGATGGATCGACGCGAGCACGGTCACGCTTTGACGGGCCCGCCGGGCCGCCAGATTTTCCGCCCTCCCAAACCTGCATAAAACTGCATCCCACGCCGCGGCCGGCTCCACGGGCGCCTCGGCGAACTCGCCCAAAACGCGGTAATCTCTGGGGTCGAACCATTCCTTCGCGGACCGTGCGTCCGCTGCCGCATCACCATGTCCAATGCTGCTTCCCCCGATTGGGGTCTCGAACAGATCGTCGCCGATCTGCGTGCGTCACGTGAAGAGCGGCACCGCACCCGCCATCCTCTCGGCATTCGCGAATTGCCTTCGCGCGACGCAGTCGTCAACATCG
Source organism: Paraburkholderia unamae (assembly GCF_003096875.1). NCBI lineage: Bacteria > Pseudomonadati > Pseudomonadota > Betaproteobacteria > Burkholderiales > Burkholderiaceae > Paraburkholderia > Paraburkholderia unamae. The sequence goes on along the minus strand of NZ_QEOB01000024.1, from coordinate 69,560 downwards.
TGGCCGGCCTGCGCGCCGCGCTCTTTCCCACGCATTACGGCGCGCCCGACCTGACCGACGAGAGCATCGACTACTACGTCGGCCATACCCTCGACAGCACCTTGCGATTGCTCGGGGAGCAGATTCGCCGCGCGCTGCGCTTCCTGCCCGAAAGCGCAAAGCTGAGCGATGACGCGCTGCGCACGCGCGCCTTCGAAGTCGCGCGCGAGTTCGGGCGGCAGTTGCCCGGCATTCGCGCGCTGCTCGTGAGCGACATTCAGGCGGCGTTCACCGGCGACCCGGCCGCGCAACACATCACCGAAATCCTGCTGTGCTATCCGGGCGTGTGGGCCATGACGCATCATCGGCTCGCCCATGCCTTGCATCGTCTCGGCGTGCCGCTGCTCGCGCGCTTCATCAACGAGATCGCCCATTCGGCAACGGGCATCGACATTCACCCCGGCGCGCAGATCGGTTCGAGCTTCTTCATCGATCACGGCACGGGCGTCGTGATCGGCGAAACGGCGATCATCGGCGAGCGCGTGCGCGTGTATCAGGCGGTCACGCTCGGCGCGAAGAGTTTCGCGGCCGATCTCGACGGCACGCTCGTGAAGGGCAATGCGCGCCACCCGATCGTCGAGGACGACGTGGTGATCTACGCGGGCGCGACCATTCTCGGCCGCGTGACGATCGGCCGTGGCTCGGTGATTGGCGGGAATGTGTGGCTCACGCACAGCGTGCCGCCGGGCAGCAGCGTGCGCCAGGGCAAGATTCGCGAGATCGAGCGCGGCGACGAGAGCACGTGAAGTCTCTCGCATAACGAACGCGACACGGGGTAACGGGGCGTACTGCCCCGTTCATCGCGCGCGACCGACGTCTCAGGTGTTCGCGACGCTCATCGCACCCGGATTGCCCACGATGGCGAGAAACTCGCGGCGCGTGGAGGGGTCGGTGCGGAAGGTGCCGAGCATGCGCGACGTGACCATCGACACACCCGCCTTGTGCACGCCGCGCGTGGACATGCATTGATGCGCCGCTTCGAGTATCACGCCCACGCCCTTCGGTTGCAGCACCTCGTTGAGCGTGTCGGCGATCTGCGCGGTCATCTTCTCCTGAATCTGCAAGCGCTTCGCGAAGGCGTCGACGAGGCGCGCGAGCTTCGAGATCCCCACCACCCGATGCTCGGGCAGATACGCCACGTGCGCGCGCCCGATGATGGGCACCATGTGATGCTCGCAGTAGCTCTCGAAGCGGATGTCCTTCAGCACGATCATTTCGTCGTAGCCGTCCACCTCGGAGAAGGTGCGCGAGAGGATGTCGCGCGGATCGACGTCATAGCCCGCGAAGAACTCTTCATAGGCGCGCACGACGCGCGAGGGCGTATCGATCAGTCCTTCGCGCGAAGGGTCGTCGCCGGCCCAGCGTAGCAGCACGCGCACGGCGTCCTCGGCTTCATCGCGTGAGGGGCGCGACGCGCGTACGTCCTGGCTCGTCTGGCTTTTGCGCTGCTTCGCTTTTCCCGCTTTTTTTATTTCGCTCATGCATGGGCTCCGGTCATGTGGCAGGGCGCCGCCGGGGCGCGCACCACGAACGCGCATTGTTTCATGTTTTGTCGCGCCACGCGCAGCGCCGCCGTTGCGTGGGCAATTGTCTGCGTCGCGGGTTACTTCGGCCACTCGTCCATGGCGTCGTTGAAGAGTTCCGCCACCACGCCGCGCAGCCACTCGCCGCGCGGCGTGTTGTGATACTTGCGATGCCAGTGCTGCTTGAGGTCGAAGCGCGGCAACGCCAGCGGCGGCTCGACGAGCGTGATCGACGCGTGCTCCGACACATAGGCGAAGCCGATTGCATGCGGCACGGTCGCGATGAGGTCGGAGCGCGTGAGAATGAACGGCAGGCTCATGAAGTGAGGCGTTTCGAGCACGGCGCGCCGGCGCATGCGCCTTTTCTCCAGATACTGCTCCAGCACCTCCTGGCTGCGCCCCTCGGCGCGCACGACGGCGTGGCCCATGGCGAGGAACTGCTCCGTGGTCATGGTTTTGCCCGCGAGCGGATGGCCGCTGCGCATCATGCAGATGAAGCGGTGCGTGAAGAGGCGCTGCTGAAAGAAGTTGTTGCCGCCCAGGTCGGGAAAATAGCCGACCGCGAGATCGATATCGCCCGATTCGAGCCCGCGTTCGACCTGGCTTGGCGGCAGCGACACCGAGCGCAGGTTCGCGTTGGGCGCGCGCTCGGCGAACACCTGCAAGAGACGCGGCAGGAAGACGATTTCACCCACGTCGGAAAGCGCGATGGAAAAGGTGTGCGTGCTCGTGGCGGGATCGAAGTCCTGCGCCTGCAACATGCCTTTCTCGATACGCACCAGCGCGTCGCGCGCGGCGGGAATCAGGCCGAGCGCCCGCGGCGTCGGCTCCATGCCGCGCGAGGTGCGCACGAACAGCGGATCGCCGAAAAACTCGCGCAGCTTGCCGAGTGCCGTACTCACGCGCGGCTGGCTCACGCCGAGGCGCTCGGCGGCGCGGCTCACGTTGCGCGTTTCCTCCATGGCCACGAGATAGGGGATGAGATTGAGATCGAGCTCTTGCATGAAGCGGCGCACAGGGAGGGCGTGGAGGCGAACTATGCCGAATTCAGATAAAGACTAGTCGATCAATTGAAATTCCGGATATTGGGGTATGTGCCCACGGCCGCGCCTGGCTTGAAAGAGCGGCAGGAAAGCGCGCCCGCGTGCAAACCGCGCTGCACCCGCGCAGACATGAAGTAGATTGCTTGTATTGGCAAACCCGTGGGTAGACCCGCCTTGACAACGCCAACTAATCAATTGCAGTGTGCGAGTGAGCAACGCTAAATAATTTGCGTTTTCATATGGTTAGCGCAGCTTGGCGTTTGCGGGCGGGCGGCTGTACGGAAAACGTACGGAAAATGGGCCGCGCGGACGCGTGGCGACTGGCGACCGCTCGACACACAGGCTCATCCCTCCTCGTGGTAGATGGCCAGCCGCGCTGCGGTTGTTTGACGCGAAATTACACAAACCGATTATCTCAAAATAAATCATCTGATTAATTCCTTGCATTTTACCTTTGCCGCGCCATATCATGCCTTCTCGAAAGTTGAGCGGGCACGATAATCTTTAAATTAATTTTATGATTTGGGATAAAATATGGCGCAAGATATCTTTATGAAGATTAATGGGATAGATGGCGAGTCGCAAGATGTGACTCACATGAATGAAATTGACGTCATCTCATGGCGTTGGCGAGTCACGCAGCAATCTAGAATGCATTCAGGTTCGGGCGGTGGCGCGGCTAAAGCTTCAGTGTCGGATTTAGAATTCACCCATATGATGGATCGGGCTAGTCCAAATCTTGCGAAATATTGCTTTACTGGAAAACACATTCCAGAAGCAAGACTCACGATGCGAAAATCAGGTGGCTTGCCGCACGAATTTATTCGAATCACGATGTATGACGTGATTATTTCTCACGTTGAGCCAGTGGCTGGCGGAGAGTTTTGCAGCGAAGAAGTGAAACTGTCGTTCGCTAGAATGAAGCATGAATATATCCTCCAAAATCCTCTTGGTGGAACGGGCGGAACGGTAACGGCGTTGATTGATGTTAAGTCCAATCAAACAACCTAAAGCGGGGGCGATATGCCGATAAGTTGTACGTTTATTCTAAATAGGAAAACCACGTCAATTTTGTCGTGCGACGGAACAACGCCAGTTACCGCATTTTCGGGGCAGAAAGAAGGCCGCGACAATCCAGCCGATACCGCTAAAGAGGATATTGGCCCATTGCCTAAAGGCCGATATTATCTTGTGGACCGGCAATCAGGCGGAATTCTCGGACCAATTCGCGATTTTTGGGACGCTCACGGTTATGGGACCACGGATAGAACTAAATGGTTCATGCTATGGAATCCAGTCTCAGGCGATCAAACAAATATCGATGGCATTACACGCGGCAATTTCCGTTTGCATCCGATGGGGCCGCGCCGTTTGAGCGAAGGGTGTATTACTGTCGTCAGTCCTTATGAGTTTGACCGGCTACAGAATTTTATCCGCTCACAGAAACCATCCATTCCTGTCCCCGGTTCGGATTTAAAAGCCTACGGAACATTAGAAGTTAAATGAGAAAAATCTTACATTGGACGATATTTTCCATTCTGTGCCTGATCGCAGGGTGGTATATCGCCCATCTGTACGACTTTATCCCGATGAATATGCCGTATGGCGTGGATTCTTTCTTGCGCGGGCTCTTGTCGTTATTTGGATTGAACGATTTAGCGAATCCAGACGATATGGAAGTGTTAGCCATGCTCTTGTATTGGCTCGTTTCGTCCGTGCTATTTGGCGTACTGCTGCTAACGGGCAAAGGGTATCTTTGCTCACGTAATCAGCGGCTGTGGTTGCTTCTTACGGCTTCGCTTATTGGCGGGTGGATTTTGGAGTGCGCCGCAATCGCCTTTGTCCCCTTTGTGTCGCGCGCTTTTGCTTCACTAAACTCAGAACAAGCGGTACACAACGCATTAGTTGCATATTGGGTAGGTGGGGCTATCTTTGTCGGCGCGATATTCTTCGCAAGTCGAAGGGGCGCGAAACGATACCGTGCGAACACTCTATAGCGGGTATTTACTTGGAAAGCGAATCGAAGAATGTGTTAAAAACGCGATTGGGCGCGCCGCGCGACGGCGCAATAGTAGAGCCCTTCAACTTGTGTCCACGAATGTCATAGCGGGCTATTCGTTCGCGTTGGTAATTGCAGCCGCGCGGCGTTCTCGGACACGGAGAATCGTTTGTGCGGTCGTTTTGAACAGCCGCGCGATACCGTTGATCGACTCGCCACGCGTGAGACGGTCCATGACCTCGTTCTGCTGCTCTTCGGTAAGGCTGGGCCTGCGGCCTAGTGTCTTGCCTTGAGCCTTCGCGCGTTCCAAACCGGACTTCGTGCGCTCGATGAGCAAGCCGCGCTCAAACTCCGCGAACATAGCAAGCATGTTCAGCATCAGCGCGCCTGCTGGAGACGTAATGTCCATGCCGCCCATCTGGAGTACGTGAATCTTCACGCCGCGCGACATTAGGGCATCTATCGTCTGCTTGACGTCTAGCAGGTTGCGCCCCAAGCGGTCGATTTTCGTGACGATCAGCGTGTCGCCTTTCTCCAGCTTGTGCTCTATTAAGACCTTGAACTTGGGGCGTTGAAGAGCCGCAGCGCTTCTTCGCGGTCGCTTCGTCCGTAACCAGACCTGTGGCCCGGTTGAGCGCCTTAATGGCGGACATTCGGTCTTCAGGCGTCTTGGTGCGAATGTAGATGCGCCACGCGGTCTTGAAATCGATGATGGGTACGGGCGATGAAGCTGCCGTCCGCTGCCGCGCCTTTTCTGTAACCTAAGAAGCATCCAGCCGACACGCGGACCCAATACGGCTCCCTGCGAGGGGTGAGGGCCGCGCGAGCGGTCTTAGACGTGAGGTTGATCGTTCCCACGTCGTTCTCTCCTTTCTAGTGATGTACGGAATCCGTACGGAAAGTTGAGATTCTAGTGGGTAATTAGCGCCAGATTGAAAACTTTGGGAATGTTGCTAAGTCATTGATCGGGAAGAGGGATTTCTGCCCGCGCCAACATGAAGTAGATTGCTTGTATTGGCACACCCGTGGGTAGACCCGCCTTGACAAGCGCTTGAATCCACTCCGATAATGCGCTGGACGTTCGCTAAACGAATCAGTGTTCGTATATAGAACTTTTTCGCGATTGAGTGGCGTGGACCTTCCGCGATGCGCATCGCTTTCAGGAACAGGCATGATCAACAAGATTTTCGACTCGCTTCAAGCCGCCGTGGCCGATGTGCATGACGGCGCCACGGTCATGATCGGCGGCTTCGGCACGGCCGGTATGCCCGCCGAACTGATCGACGCGCTCATCGAGCAGGGCGCGCGCGACCTCACGATCGTCAACAACAACGCAGGCAACGGCGACACCGGCCTGGCCGCGCTGCTCAAGGCGAAGCGCGTGCGCAAGATCATCTGCTCGTTCCCGCGCCAGACCGACTCGTATGTGTTCGACGCGCTCTACCGCGCCGGCGAAATCGAGCTCGAACTCGTTCCGCAGGGCAATCTGGCCGAGCGCATCCGCGCCGCGGGCGCCGGCATCGGCGGCTTCTTCACGCCCACGGGCTACGGCACGAAGCTGGCCGAAGGCAAGGAAACGCGCCTGATCGACGGCCGCCAGTACGTGCTCGAAGCGCCGCTGCACGCCGACTTCGCGCTCATCAAGGCGTACAAGGGCGACCGCTGGGGCAATCTCGTGTATCGCAAGACGGCGCGCAACTTCGGCCCGATCATGGCGAGCGCGGCGAAGGTCGCCATCGCGCAGGTTTCGGAAGTTGTCGAACTCGGTCAGCTCGATCCGGAAAACATCGTGACGCCCGGCATTTTCGTGCAACGCGTCGTGGAAGTGCCGCAAGCGGCCCATCAAGCCCATACGCAGCAAAGCGGCCAGGCAGCCTGAAGGAACGGAGAGAGGCAATGAAACGACTGAATCGCGACGAAATGGCCCAGCGCGTGGCCGCGGACATTCCCGAAGGCGCGTATGTGAATCTCGGCATCGGCGTGCCGACGCTGGTGGCCAATCACCTCGATCCCAGCAAGGAAATCTTCCTGCACAGCGAGAACGGCCTGCTCGGCATGGGCCCGGCGCCCGCGCCCGGCCAGGAAGACGACGAACTCATCAACGCAGGCAAGCAGCACGTCACGCTGCTCACCGGCGGCGCGTTCTTCCATCACGCGGATTCGTTCGCGATGATGCGCGGCGGCCACCTCGACTATTGCGTGCTCGGCGCATTCCAGGTGTCGGTCAAGGGCGACCTCGCGAACTGGCACACCGGCGCGCCTGACGCGATTCCGGCCGTGGGCGGCGCAATGGACCTCGCGCTCGGCGCGAAGCAGGTGTTCGTCATGATGGAACTGCTCACGAAGCAGGGCGAAAGCAAGCTCGTGAGCGAATGCTCGTACCCGGTCACGGGCGTGGGCTGCGTGGGCCGCATCTATACGGACCTCGCCGCGTTCGACGTCACGCCCGAAGGCCTCGCCGTGCGCGAGATCTACTCGGACATCGACTTCGACGCGCTCCAGAAGCTCGCGGGCGTGCCGCTGATCGACGCGACGCAAAACCGCCGCGCGGCGTAAACTGTCTGCCTGCGTGCGCATCAAGCGTACGGTCGTGGCGCGGCAACCAACGGCATTCGCCTGCGGTTGCCGCGCCCGCTTCGTTCCATCCGCAGCTGAACGCCTGCTACTTTCTTCGCGCCACATTCCATGATTGAACGCCTGACGAGCCTGATTTGCGGGACCGAGCCGATGAACGCCGTGTGGTCGGCAGACGCCACGCTGCAACGCATGCTCGACGTCGAGGCGGCGCTTGCGCGCGCCTGCGCCGTGCATGGCGTGATTCCGCAGTCGGCGGTGGCGGCGATCGTCGCGGCGTGCGCCGCGGACCAGCTCGACGCGCCCGCGCTTGCGCGCGACGCCGCGCTCGGCGGCAATCTGGCGATCCCGCTCGTCAAGCAGCTCACGGCGCGCGTGAAAGCCGCCGATCCTGAAGCCGCCAAGTATGTTCACTGGGGCGCCACGAGCCAGGACATCATCGATACGGCCACCGTGCTGCAATTGCGCGACGCGTTCGCGCTCGTCGAGCAGGGCATCGATTCGACCTGTGCGAAGCTGGCCGACCTCGCGCGCGCGCATCGCTCCACGCCCGCCGTGGGGCGCACGTGGTTGCAGCAGGCGCTGCCCATCACGCTCGGCCTGAAGTTCGCACAATGGCTCGACGCGATGCTGCGTCATCGCGAACGCCTCGGCGCGCTGCGCGAGCGCGCGCTCGTGCTCCAGTTCGGCGGCGCGGCCGGCACGCTCGCGAGCCTGCGCGACGCCGCGCCCAAGGTGAGCGCGGCGCTTGCACAGGAACTTGGCCTCGCGCAGCCCGCCTTGCCGTGGCACACGCAGCGCGATCGCATTGCCGAAGCCGCCTCGTTCTTCGGCATGCTGATCGGCACGCTCGGCAAGATCGCGCGCGATATCTCGCTGCAAATGCAGACCGAAATCGGCGAGCTGGCCGAACCGGCCGCAGCGGGCAAGGGCGGCTCCTCGACCATGCCGCACAAGCGCAACCCCGTGGGTTGCGCCGCTGTCCTCACGGCCGCGACGCGCGCGCCGGGCCTCGTCGCGACCGTATTCGCGGGCATGGTCCAGGAACACGAGCGAGCGCTCGGCGGCTGGCAGGCCGAGTGGGACGCGCTGCCCGATCTCGCGCGCCTGGCCGGCGGCGCACTCGCGCAGATCGAACAAATCGCGGCCGGGCTCGAAGTGCGGCCCGAGCGCCTCGCGGCGAATCTCGACGTCACGCACGGCCTGATTCTCGCCGAGGCGGTCATGCTCGCGCTCGGCGACCGGATCGGCCGGCTCGACGCGCATCATCTCGTTGAGCACGCATCGAAATCGGCGGTGCAAAGCGGCCGCACGCTCTACGAAGTGCTGGCGGCGGATCCCGCCGTCACCCGTCATCTGGACGAAGCGCGCCTGAAGGCGCTGCTCGATCCGGCCAATTACGTGGGCGAGGCGCATGCTTTCGTCGACGCGGTGCTCGCGTCGTATGAGCAACGCGCGTCCAATTGATCAAAGCAGACACACGAGGAGTAACACGCATGCCTTACGCAGCCGTCAACGACACGCAATTGTTTTACCGCATCGACGGTGCGGCGAACACCACGGCGCCGTGGCTGGTTCTGTCGAATTCGCTCGGTAGCGACGTGTCGATGTGGACGCCGCAGCTCGTCGAATTCGCGAAGCACTTCCGCGTGCTGCGCTACGACACGCGCGGCCACGGCCACTCGGCGGCGCCGAAGGGCCCGTACACGATCGAGCAGCTCACGGGCGACGTGATCGGCCTGATGGATCATCTCGGCATCGAGCGCGCGCATTTCGCGGGCGTTTCGATGGGCGGCCTGACCGGCGTGGGCCTGGGCGCGCGTTTCGGCAATCGCATCGATCGCCTCGTGCTGTGCAACACGGCCGCGAAGATCGGCACGCCCGAAGTGTGGGTGCCGCGTGCGGCGAAGGCGCGCAACGAAGGCATGCTCGCGCTTGCCGACGCCGTGCTGCCGCGCTGGTACACGGCCGAATTCATGACGCAGAACCCGCTCGTGATCGCCCAGGCGCGCGACGTGCTCGTGCATACCGACAACGAAGGCTACGCGTCGAACTGCGACGCCATCAACGCTGCCGACCTGCGCGGCGAAGCGGCCTCGATCAAGGCGCCCACGCTCGTGATCTCGGGCACGCACGATCTCGCGGCCACGCCCGCGCAAGGCCGCGAACTGGCGGAGTCGGTGCCGGGCGCGCGCTATGTCGAGCTCAACGCGTCGCACATTTCGAACGTCGAACTGGCCGACGAGTACAACAAGCTCGTGGTCGATTTCCTGCTGGGGGCGTGATGAACGACGAAGATCGCTACGAAGCGGGCATGAAGGTGCGCCGCGCGGTGCTGGGCGACGCCCACGTCGATCGCTCGATCGCGAACCGCACGGAAGTGACCGAGGAATTCCAGAACCTCATCACGCGCTACGCGTGGGGCGAGATCTGGACGCGCGAAGGCTTGCCGCGCCATACGCGCAGCCTGCTGACGATCTCGATGATGGTCGCGCTCAACCGCAGCGAGGAGCTTGCACTGCATCTGCGCGCCGCCCGCAACAATGGCGTGACGCGCGACGAGATCAAGGAAGTGCTGCTGCAAACGGCCATCTATTGCGGCGTGCCCGCGGCGAATTCGGCGTTCCATCTCGCCGATCGCATTTTCCGCGAGCAGGACGAAGAGCAGGGCTGACCCCGCTGCGACCGAACGCGGGGCCACGGTTCCGCGTTCAGTCGAATACCGGCGACTCCACGCCGAGCACCTTGTGCAGGTGCGTGCTGGTTGTCGTGTATTGCAGATGAATTTTCTTCTCGGGAAAGACGTGATGCGCCGCGCCGAATGCGGCGAGCGCGGCTTCGTGAAAGCCCGAGAGAATCAGTTTCTTCTTGCCGGGATAGGTATTGATGTCGCCCACGGCGAAGATGCCGGGCACGCTCGTTTCGAAGCGCGCCGTATCCACGGGCAACTGCTTGCGCTCGATTTCGAGGCCCCATTGCGCGATGGGCCCGAGCTGCGGCGACAAGCCGTAAAACACCAGCAGGCAATCGAGCTCCAGCGAGCGCGTGACGCCGTCGCCGCCCGTCACCTTGATGCGCGTGAGCTTGCCGCCTTCGTCGTCGAACCCGCTGACCTGGCCGACGATCGACTGCATGCGCCACGCTTCGCATAACGCCTGCATTTTCGCAACCGTTGCCGGGGCCGCGCGAAACGACTCGCGCCGGTGCAGCAGAATCACGCTCTGCGCGATGTCCACGAGTTGCAACGCCCAGTCGAGCGCGGAATCGCCGCCGCCGCACACCACGATATCCTTGTCGCGAAAGCGTTCGGGGTCGCGCACGCGATAGAAAAGCTGCGTGTCGCGATACTGGTCGATGCCGCTCACCTTGAGCGTGCGCGGCTGGAACGAGCCCACGCCCGCCGCGATGAATACGGTCTTCGCGAGAAAGCGCGTGCCTTTGCTCGTCTGCACGAAAAAGCGGCCGTCGCCGCGCCGCTCGACGACCTGCACTTCCTGACCAAGATGAAACGTTGCGCCAAACGGCTCGATCTGCTTCATCAGTGCGTCGACGAGTTGCTGCCCCGTGCACATGGTGACGGCGGGAATGTCGTAGATCGGCTTGTCGGGGTAGAGCTCCGCGCACTGGCCGCCCGCCACGGGCAGCGAATCGACCACGTGCGCGTGAATGTCCTGCAAGCCTAGCTCGAACACCTGGAACAGGCCCACCGGCCCCGCGCCAATAATGAGCGCATCGGTTTCAATGGTTTCGGTGGCTTCGGTCGTTCCGGTGGGCGGGGGAAGATGAGCGTTGCGCTCGTTCATCGGCGAGCTCTCCTTGCTAGACGAAGGGGAAAACGTTCAAGACTCCTACTCTTCGGGCTGCACGTCGGCCACGTAACGGCGCAGGCAGGCGAGCAGCGCGGCTTCCTCGGCGCGGCTCGCGGCGTCGCTGGCCGAGCCCGCGTCGCGTTCCTCACCGAACATGGACGCGGGCGCCGGGATCGTATCGACCTCGCGGCCGTCGCGGAAAACACGGATCTGCTGGGTCGCTTCCGAATATTCGGCGATCCAGTGGACGCCCTCGATATGGGCGCCGGTGCGCACTGGCATCTTCATGGGATTCCCTCCTCGCACAATGGGCTAAGCGCGCGTGAATGGCGCGCTCGCCTGGCAGATAGGGAAACGATACGCCGATGGCGTGTTCCGTGCTTGATGAGTGGCGCAGCGCGGCGAGTGGCGCGGTTGCCGCGAAACAGGGCGCACGTACGAAGCGCCGCCGCACGATCGGCGTCCGCAAAAAAAAAGCGGCCCGAACCCGGGCCGCCCTTGCACGCGTGGCGCCGCTTACTGCACCGTGGCGAGCACGTCGCGCACCGTGCCGAACAGGCGCGCAATTTCTTCCTCGGTCACGATCAGCGGCGGCGAGAACGCCAGGATGTCGCCCGTGAAGCGGATCAGCACGCCCGCCTCGAAGCACTTCACGAAAACTTCGTAAGCGCGTGCACCGGGCGCGCCGTCGCGCGAATCGAGTTCGATGCCGGCCACGAGGCCGAGGTTGCGCACGTCCTTCACGTGCTTCTCGCCGCGCAGCGCGTGCGCGGCGGCCTCGAACTTCGGCGCGAGGGCGTTGGCGCGCTCGAACAGGCCTTCACGGCGATACAGGTCCTGCGTCGCGATCGCGGCGGCGGCGGCGAGCGGGTGCGCCGAGTAGGTGTAGCCGTGGAACAGTTCGATTGCGCCGGGCGCGCCGCTGTTCACGACCGTGTCGTGAACCGTGCGGCTCGCGGCCACGCCGCCCATCGGCACGGCGGCGTTGTTGATCGCCTTGGCCATCGTGATGATGTCGGGCGTCACGCCGAAATACTCGCTGGCGGTGGCCTTGCCGAGGCGGCCGAAGCCCGTGATGACCTCGTCGAAAATCAGCAGGATGCCGTGCTTCGTGCAGATCTCGCGCAGGCGTTGCAGATAGCCTTGCGGCGGAATCAGCACGCCCGTGGAGCCCGCCACCGGCTCGACGATCACGGCCGCGATGGTCGAGGCGTCGTGCAGCGCGACGATGCGCTCCAGGTCCTCGGCCAGATGCGCGCCCCAGGCCGGCTGGCCTTTCGAAAAGGCGTTGTGCTGGAGATCGTGCGTATGCGGCAGATGATCGATGGCGGGCAGCAACTGGCCCGAAAACGCCTTGCGATTGGGCCCGATGCCGCCCACCGAGATGCCGCCGAAGCCCACGCCGTGATAACCGCGCTCGCGGCCGATGAGCTTGGTGCGCTGGCCTTCGCCGCGCGCGCGATGGTAGGCGAGTGCGATTTTCAGCGCGGTGTCGACGGACTCCGAGCCGGAATTGGTGAAGAAGATGCGATCGAGCCCGGCCGGCATGATTTCGGCGACCTTTTTGGCGGCCTCGAAAGCGAGCGGGTGACCCATCTGGAAGGTGGGGGCGAAGTCGAGCGTACCGGCCTGCTGGGCGATCGCCGCGACGATTTCCTCGCGCCCATGGCCCGCGTTCACACACCAAAGCCCCGCGCTGCCGTCGAGCACTTCGCGGCCGTCGGTCGTGCGGTAGTACATGCCCTTGGCCGATTCGAGCAGGCGCGGCGCGGCCTTGAACTGGCGGTTGGCCGTAAACGGCATCCAGAACGACGACAGGTCGTCGATGACGGGGCGCGAAGTCATGGGTAATCCTCCTCGGGTTGATTCGTGCAACTGTAGCGTCCGGGCTTGAAGCACGGCATACACAGTCCCTATACTGATCCAAAAACCGTGCTGGACAATTCGCGCCAACTGTATTGGTCGGCGCCCGGATCGCCCGGGTTTTCCCTCGCACCATCGCCCTGTTTTTCCATGATCGAACTCGCACTGGAGCGCGGACGCGGCGCTTCGACCACGCTCGTCGAGCAACTCGTGCTGGCTTTCACGCGCGCCATCGAGGCGCAAACGCTGCGCGCGGGCGCGCTGCTGCCCTCGGTACGGCAGCTCGCGCAAACGCATGCGCTCTCCACCTATACCGTGACGGAGGCGTACAACCGGCTCGTCTCGATGGGTTTCGTGGTCGCGCGGCGCGGCTCGGGCTACCGCGTGGCGCCGCGCAGCGAGGCGGTGCCCGCGAGCGTCGCGGGCTGGCAGCCGCCCACGCTCACGGCCACGTGGCTGCTCTCCGATGTCTACGCCGATCACTCGGTGCCGATCAAGGCGGGTTGCGGCTGGGTGCCCGGCGAATGGATCAACGAAAGCGGCCTGCACCACGCCCTGCGCGCGATGGGCCGCGTGCCCGCCGTGCGCCTGGGCGACTATGGGCACCCCTACGGCTATGCGCCGCTGCGCGAGCGCATCGCGGCGCAACTGGACCGCCAGGGGCTGCCCGTCGAGGTGTCGAACGTCCTGCTGACCCAGGGCGCGACGCAGGGGCTCGACCTGATCGTGCGCACGCTGTTGCGCCCCGGCGACGCGGTGCTGGTGGAAGACCCCGGTTATTGCAACCTGCTACAGATCCTCAAACTCGCCGGGCTCGTGGTGCACGGCGTGCCGCGCACGCCGGCGGGGCTCGACATCGACGCGCTGGAGCGCCAGGTGGCCGCGCACCAGCCGAAAGCCATTTTCGTGAACACGACGCTCCAGAACCCCACGGGCGCGACCTTCACGATGGCCAATGCCTTCCGCCTCTTGCAGATCACCGAGCGACAGCGCATGTGGGTCGTGGAGGACGACGTGAGCCGCGAGCTTGCGCCGCCGGGCGCGCCGCTTCTCGCCGCGATGGAGGGCTTGCAGCGCGTGCTTTACGTGGGCGGCTTTTCGAAGACGGTCACGCCCTCGCTGCGCTGCGGCTACGTGGTCGCGGAGCGCGACGTGCTGCGCGAACTGGCGCGCGCGAAGATGGCAGTGGGGCTTACGTCGTCGGGGACGATCGAGCGGGTTGTCGACAAGGTGCTGCTCGAAGGGCGCCACGCGCGCCACGTCGAACTCGTGAACGAGCGGCTCAAGGCCGCGCACGCGTGCGTGGAGGAGCGGCTCGACGCGCTCGGGCTGGAAGTGTTCCACCGGCCGCGCGCGGGGCTTTTCGTGTGGGCGCGGCTTGGCGTCGAGCCCGGGCGCGCGGGCGAGATCGCCACGGCGGCGCTGCGCGACGGCATCTGGCTTGCGCCTGGCTCCTATTTCCGGCCCGACGACGCGCCGAGCGCGTGGTTTCGCTTCAACGCGCCGTATTCGATGGACGACGCGCTCTGGCGGTTCATCGAGCGGGTGCGTTAGGGTGCGGAGCAGGGCGCGTGATTAGAACAAACTCTGCTGGCCCGACATCAGCGTGTCGAAATCCTCGCGCAGGAAGGGCAGAATCGCGTCGGCCACGGGCTGTAGCTGGCGGCTCACGTAGAACGTGTAATCGAGCGGAGAGCTGAGCGTTTCGAGCGGCTCGGGCCCCGCCGTCGTCATCACGTAGCTGATCCAGCCGCCATTCTGATACTGGAGCGGACGGCCTTTGGCCCGATTGAACTCGTCAGCGACGCGCGCCGCCCGCACGTGCGGCGGCACGTTGCGCTGGTATTCGACGAGCGGCCTGCGCAGGCGCTTGCGGTAGACGAGTTGCGCGTCCAGTTCGCCATTGAGCGTGCGCCGCACATAGTCGCGGATGTACTCCACGTGCGGTTCGCGCTGGAAAATACGGCGATAAAGCTCGCGCTGAAACTCCTGCGCGAGCGGCGTCCAGTCGGTGCGCACGGTTTCGAGGCCTTTGAACACGACTTCCTCGGCGCCGCTCTTCGAAATCGTCAGGCCTGCGTAGCGTTTCTTGCTGCCTTCCTCGGCGCCGCGCACCGTAGGCATGAGAAAGCGCGAGTAGTGGCGCTCGAATTGCAGTTCCAGCGCGCTTTCCAGGCCGTAGCGCTCGCGCAGTTCGTGCTTCCACCACGCGTTGACGTGCTCGACGAGCCGCTTGCCGGTTTGTGCGGCGTCGGCCTCGCTGTGCGCGTGCCGCAGCCACACGAAGGTCGAATCGGTGTCGCCGTAAATCACGTCGTAGCCCTGTGCTTCGATGAGCGCGCGCGTTCTGCGCATGATCTCGTGCCCGCGCATCGTGATCGATGAAGCGAGACGCGGATCGAAGAAGCGGCAGCCCGTCGAACCCAGCACGCCGTAGAACGCGTTCATGATGATCTTGAGCGCCTGCGAAAGCGGGGCGTTGTGCTGGCGTTTCGCGTTCTCGCGTTCTTCCCAGACCTGGCGCACGATCTCCGGCAGGCAGTGCTGCTCGCGGGAGAAGCGCGCGCCGAGAAAGCCCGCCACCGAGGCCTCGTCGCCAGGGTCGCGCAGGCCTTCGATCAGCCCGACCGGGTCGATCAGAAACGTACGGATGATCGACGGGTACAGGCTCTTGTAGTCGAGCACGAGCACCGAGTCGTAGATGCCGGGGCGCGAGTCCATGACGAAGCCGCCGGGACTGTTTTCGCCTACGACGTCACCGAGATTCGGCGCCACGAAGCCCAGCCGGTGCATCTTGGGCAGATACAGGTGCGTGAACGCGGCGACCGAGCCGCCGCTGCGATCGGCGGGCAGACCGGTCACGGACGCGCGTTCGAGCAGGAACGCAATCAGCTCGGTCTTTTCGAAGACGCGCGTGACCAGTTCGCAGTCCTTGAGGTTGTAGCGCGCGAGCGCGGGCTTGTCTTCGTCGAAGCGGCGCTGGATCTCGTCCATGCGCTGATATGGGTTGTCGATCGACTTGCCTTCGCCCAGCAACACCTGCGAGACATATTCGAGGCTGAACGAAGGGAAGCTCCATGTGGCCGAGCGCAGCGCCTCGATGCCGTCGATGATGAGGCGGCCCGCGGCGCCCGCGAAAAAGTGGTTCTCGCGCATGCCGTGCTCGCGCCACTCCATGACCTCGCCGCCGCGCCCGAGCCGCAACGGCACGCCGGTTTGCTGCGCGTGGGCGTGCAGCACGCGCAAATCGAACTGCACGAGATTCCAGCCGATGATCGCGTCGGGATCGTGCTGACCCATCCACGCGTTGAGGCGCTCGAGCATGCGCGCGCGGCTCTCGCAGTATTCGAAGTCGAAGTCGAGCGTATCCGCGTTGCCGTTCGCGGGCCCGAGCATGTAGACCTGCCGCTGCCCGCAGCCTTCCAGTGCGATGGAGTAAAGCTCGCCTTGCGCGCTCGTTTCGATATCGAGCGACACGAGCTTCAGGCGCGGGCGATAACCGTTCGCGGGCTTCATCTCGCCGTCGATCAGCACGCCGCCGCTTTCGGCGATCACCGCCGCTTCACCGCGAAACAGCACGGGCGCAGTGATGAAGCGCTCCATCATGTAGCGCTCGTGCGGTTGAATATCGGCTTCGTAGACATCCACGCCCGCTTTCGCGAGGCGCTTCGCGTGGGCGGCGAGCGCGCGATACTGCGGGCAATAGAGGCCAAGCACCGGGCGGTGCTGGAAGTCGCGCAGCGCAAGCGTGCGAAACTCGGCGCGCGCGTCGCTCTTCAACGCAACGCGGGCGGCCGCCTCTTGCGCGGCGGGGACGAAGGCGACCGAAGGCTGCGGACGCAGGCGCAAACGGCGTGGTCCCGCTTCGGTCGCGAGCCAGAACTCGACCTCGGTGTGTTCGCCCGTATCGCGCCAATGGCGGGTGAGAATAAAACCCGCTTCAAACTCAGACAAAGTGTGACTCCGCCGCCCATGTTTCCCGCTTGCGATTGTAGCGGTTGAGCGGCGCCTTAACCGCGAAAATACGCGGAAAACAACCTGCGGAACGACGTACGAAGCGACGTCGGGGCAGGCTTAATGCCCGAGCAGATGCGCGAACATCGGATACAGCGAAACGAGCAGCGAGAGCGCCATGGCGACGTTGAAGGCGCGCAGCCGCCGCGGGTTCGAGAGAAAGCGCCGCATGCCGGTGCCGAACGCGGCCCACACGCAGATGCAGGGCAGCCCGATCACATAGAACAGGCCCGCCATCACCATCGTGTTGAGGCCGAAGTCCGTAGAAAGGCGGATCGTGGTGGCGGCCGTGAGCACCATCATCCACGCCTTGGGGTTGACCCACTGGAACGCAATGGCTTCATGAAAGCGCATGGGCCGGTGTTCGCCGCTTTTCACCTTGAGGTCGCCCGAGGTGCCGATTTTCCACGCGAGATAAAGCAGATAGGCAATGCTCGCCGTTTCCAGCACGACGTAGAGCGCCGGAATGTGCCGGAACATTTCGCCAAGCCCGAAGCCCACCGAGAGCATGAGCACCACGACGCCCGCGCTGATGCCGAGTATGTGCGGCACCGTGCGGCGAAAACCGAAGTTGACGCCGGAGGCGAGCAGCATGGTGTTATTGGGGCCGGGCGTGATGGTCGTGACCACAACGAAGAGCATGCCGGCGGGCAACGCGCTGTACAGTTCGGGCGGCATAGGGCGGGAGGCTCCGGGAAAAATGCAGAATCGACCGAAGCCAGTGTATCGGGAGTGCGCGGTACAGTACCGGTACAGTTGCGAGAACGGTGGGCGGTACGGATTGGCGGGGGATTGTCGGGAACTGTCCGGCTGGCCGCGTTCGAATTTCGCCGCGCGAGAATCCGCTATGCTCGGCTCTGGTCATAAGGATTGGCATCGGCACCGGTCATTCACGGTCGAACGTTAGCGAACGCGTGGCGACAAGCGTTCGACCGATGATCAGTCGACTGATTGCGAGGACGCGAATGAGCGGTCAGGATGCCTTTTCAACCCTTCCAGCCTTGAAGCCCGGCACGTCGCGGCCGGCGCTTGTGATCGCGCTCGCGCTCGTCACCGTGCTGGCGGCCTGTGGCAAGCCTGCGCCAACCGAGCAGGTGCGCGAGCCGCGCCCGGTCGAACTGATCGCCGTCGGCACCAGCGGCGCGAGCGAATTGCGCGTGTTCGCAGGCCAGGTCGAAACGACCAATATCTCCGCGCTCGCCTTCGAGGTGCCGGGACGCGTCGTGCAGATCGCCGTGCTCGACGGCGCGCGCGTGCGCGAAGGCCAGTTGCTCGCCCGCATCGACGACGAGCCGTACCGGCTCCAGGTGCAGCGCGCCGAGGCGCAATACAACCAGCTCGCCGAGGACCTCAAGCGCAAGGCCGTGCTGCGCGACGAAAACATCCTCTCCGGCGCAGGGTATGACCAGCTCAAGGCCGCTGCCGATATCGCGCGCGCGCAACGCGACCTCGCACGCCGCGATCTGCGCAATACCCGGCTCGTGGCGCCGTTTGACGGCCGCATCGCGCGCCGCACGATCGAAACGCAGCAAATGGTGCAGGCCGGCGCGCCCGTTTTCACGCTCGAAGCGACTTCGCGCCTGGAGGTGGGCGTGGCGCTGCCGCAGAACGTGGCCGAGTCGCTGCCGTTCGACCGCACGCTACAGGCGCGCGCCTGGCCGCCCGATCGGCCCTCGACGGTGTTTCCGCTCGTCTATCGTGAGCACTCCACGCTGGCCACGCCCGCCGGCAGCGTGTATCGCCTGCTGTTCTCGCTGGCGCGGCCCGAACAGTTGACGCTGCTGCCTGGCATGGCGCTGCGCGTGAGCATCGACGTGCCGGGCTCGCCCGCCGCCCAGAGCGCGTTGATCGTGCCGGTCAATGCGTTGACGGTCGCCGCGGACGGCAGCCGCGCGGTGTGGAAATACGCCGCCGCGACGCATCGCGTTCACCGCACCGCCGTCGCGTTGCGCGAGATCCGCCAGAACGATGCTGTCGTGAGCGGCGCGCTGCAAGCGGGCGACCAGGTGGTGGCGGCCGGGGCGCAGTTCGTGAGCGAGGGCGAAGCCGTTCGCCCACTGGAAGCGAACCCATGAATCTCGCGCGAGCGCTCATCGAAAAACCGCTGATTGCATGGACCATTGCATTGGTGTCGCTGATCGGCGGCATCGTTGCCTATATCGACATTGGCCGCCTCGAAGATCCGAAGTTCACGATCAAGACGGCGGTGGTGGTCACGCTCTATCCCGGCGCCAGCGCACGGCAGGTGGAAAGCGAGGTGACCGACCGCATCGAAAGCGCCGTGCAGCAACTGGAGCAGGTGGACTTCATTCGTTCGCGTTCGATGGCGGGTTATTCGGAAGTGCGCGTGCAGATTCGCGACCAGTACGCGTCGAAGCAATTGCAGCAGATCTGGGAGCAGTTGCGCCGCCAGGTGAGCGACGTGACGCCACGTCTGCCGCCGGGCGCGGGGCCGCCCATTGTGTTCGACCGTTTCGGCGACGTGTATGGCATGTTCTACGCCATTACAGGCAAGGGCTATTCGCAGGCGCAGCTTTTCGATTACGCGCGCGAGTTGCGCAAGGAACTGCTCACCATTCCGGACGTGGCGGATATCGTCATCGCGGGCAATCAGCAGGAGCAGGTCACGATCACGGCTGATCAGGCCTTGCTGGCGGCGAACAATCTTTCGCCGGACGACATTGCCCAGGCGCTCGGCGTGCAAAACGAAATACGCACCGCGGGCCGCGAGCGTGTGGGCGATCAGTTGATCCGCCTCGCGCCAACCGGCACGCTCGACACGCTCGCGGCCGTTCGCGCGTTGCCGGTGGGCACGACACCCGGCGAGCTGCTGCTTGGAGACGTGGCCCGCGTGCATTCCGGCTATGCCGCCGTACCAACGCAAGCGATTCGCTACAACGGTCAGGATGCCTTGACGATCGGCATTAGCGCGCGCTCCGGCGTGAATGTCGTCAAGGTCGGCCAGGAAGTGAAAGAGCGGTTGCAAGAACTCGAACGCGCCCGGCCGCTCGGCATCGAGCTGCACGTGCTCTACGACCAGCCCGACGCCGTCGATGCGGCCGTGCGCGGCTTCGTGCTCGACGTCATGCTCTCGGTCGGCATCGTGACCGTGGCGCTCGGCATCGGTCTTGGGTGGCGTGCGGGCGTCGTGCTCGGCATCGAACTGTTTCTCTCGATTCTCGGCACGCTGTTCGTGATGTATGCGGCAGGCATTGAGTTACAGCGCATCTCTCTCGGCGCGCTCATCATCGTGATGGGGATGCTCACCGACAATTCCATCGTCGTTTGCGAAGGCATGCTCGTGCGCGTGGAGAAAGGGCTCTCGCATGTCGAGGCCGCCGCGCAGGTGCTCAAGCAGGGGAAGTGGTTGCTGCTCGCCTCCACGGTGGTCGGCATTCTCGCGTTTTCGGGCATCGGCATGTCGCCCGACGCGGTCGGGGAATTTTGCGCGTCGCTGTTCGCGGTCGCGGCCATCTCGCTGCTCCTGAGCTGGGTCATCGCGATCGCGCTCACGCCTTTGCTGGGGCATTATTTTTTTCGCCGCAAGGAGGGCGAGCAGGCGGACCCGTTCGACGCGCCGCTGTATCGCCGCTACGGGCGGCTGCTCGGCTGGGTCGAGCGCAGGCGCCTGTGGGTGATCGGTTTCATGGTGGTGCTGCTGGCCGGTTGCGTCTGGGGCTTTCAGTTCGTCGAGCAGAGCTTTTTTCCGGCGTCGACCAATCCGATTTTCTACGTGGACATGCGCCTGCCGCGCGGCGCGGATATCCGCACGGTAATGGAGCGCTCGAAAGGACCGGAAAAGCTGTTGCTCTCGCAAACAGGCGTGGTGAACGTCGGCACCTACATCGGCGGTGGCGCGACGCGTTTCATTCTGGTCTACGACCCCGAGACGCAGGACCCCTCGTACGCGCAATTCATCGTGACGGTGGACGACGCCTCGCGCATCGACAGCATGATCCCGTCGCTCGATGCCGAGTTGCGCAAGCGCTTTCCCGACGTTAGCTGGTCGGTCACGCGGCCGAACTTCGGCCCCTCCAGCGGGCTGCCGATCCAGGCGCGCTTTCTCGGTCCCGATCCGGCCGTGCTGCGCAGCCTGGGCGTGCAGGCTGAAGCCGTGCTGCACAAGGACGCCGGTCTGCAATCGATACGCGACGACTGGGAAAACCCCGTCAACGTGGTGCGCCCGGTGTTCGACGACACGCGCGCCCGCGCACAGGGCGTCACGCGACGCCAGCTCAACGACACCTTTGCGTATGCGACCGAAGGTCTTCGCATCGGCATCTTCCGCGACAACGATCTGCTGTTGCCGGTCGTGCTCGACGAACCTGCGGGCAAGAGCGGCGTGGAGCGCTTCGCGGGCCTTCAGGTGTTCAGCCTCGGCCAGCGCCGCTATGTGCCGGTCTCGGACGTGCTCACGGGCATCACGTACGGCACCGAAGACGGCCTGATCTCGCGGCGCGACCGCATCCGCACGCTGACCGTATCAGCGGGCACGCGTTATGGTGAAAACAGCGTGGCCGCTTTCGAGCGCATTCGCGCGCCCATCGAGGCAATCCGCTTGCCGCCGGGCTACCGGCTCGAATGGGGTGGCGAGTACGAGTCGTCGAACAAGGCGAAGGAAAGCCTGTTCCGCCAGTTGCCGATCGGCTTTGCCGCCATGCTCCTGCTCGTGCTGTTCATGTTCGGGCGGCTCAAGCCCGCGTTGATCGTGCTGCTCGTCGTGCCGATGTCGATCTGCGGGGTCACGCTCGGACTCCTGATCTTTCGCGGGGCGTTCGGCTTCATGTCGCTGCTCGGGCTGCTCAGCCTCATCGGCATGCTCATCAAGAACGGCGTGGTGCTCGTCGATGAAATCGATCTTCAGATTGCCTCCGGCGTGCCGCGCATGCGCGCGGTGATCGACGGTTCGAAAAGCCGCCTGCGACCGGTCGCGCTGGCGGCTGGCACGACCATACTCGGCATGGTGCCGTTGCTGTGGGACCCGTTTTTCAAGGACATGGCGATCACAATGATGGCGGGCCTGGCGTTCGCAACGGTGCTGACGATGGCGGCGGTGCCCGCGCTGTATGTCCAGTTCTTTTCGATTCGCAGCGACGAGACGCAGCCGCGCGAGCCGCGCCGCCCGGACGGAGGGCCGCATGAAGCGTCGTGATGCCTGCCACACGGATGCGCGCGCGTGGCCGTTGGCGCGCAGGCTCGCAGCGCCCGCGCTCCTTTCCGTGCTCGCCGGATGCAGCGGGCCGTTGAAGCTGGACCGTCCCCCGGACATGCCGGCGCAGTACGAGCAACGCGAGCCCGACACCGCCGCGCCCGCGCAGGCGCCCGACGAAACCGTGCTGGCCAACTGGTGGCTCCAGTACGACGACCCGGCGCTCACCACGCTGATTCAGCGCGCGCTGGAGCACAACTACGATCTCGCGCTCGCGGCCACGCGCGTGGACGACGCCCGCTCGAACATCCTGGCGGCGCGCTCCGCGCTGCTGCCGACGGTGGGCGTGGGCGTGGAAGCCGCGAAATATCACGGCGGCGAAACGCAACTGGAATTCGCACAGTTTCTGGGCATCACCGATCTCGATGCGCAGTTCTGGCGCGTCGGCTTGCAGACGCAATGGGAGATCGACGTGTTCGGGCGCGGGCGTGCGAGGCTTGCCGCCGCGCGCGCGATGACGCTTGCCGCAGCGGGCGACGCGCAGGCTGCGCGGCTCGCCGTGGTCGCGACCGTGGCCGACGCCTATGTGACGTATCGCGGACTGATCGAGCAGCGCCGCCTGATCGTGCAAAGCCGCCAGATTGCAGCGGACTTCGTGGTGATCGCGCAGCACAGCTTCGTGGCCGGCGTGGTGCTGAGCACCGATATCGATGCGGCGCGCGCGGCGCTCGCTCAGGTGCAGGCGCGCGAGCAGGAGGTCAATAGCGCGATCGTGGCGGCGCGCCTGTCCATCGAGCAACTCTGCGCGGCGAAGCCCGGTGAACTGGCGAGCGTGCTCGACGAAACCACGGGACTGCCGCGCGCGCTGCCCGCCATCGCACCCGGCCAGCCCGTCGATCTGCTCGAACGCCGCCCCGATCTGATCGCCGCGCGCGACCGCCTCTTTGCCAGCATTCGTCAGGCCGATGTCGCGCGCCTGAACTACTGGCCGACGTTTTCATTGAGCGCCGTGCTCGCGCGCAATGGCTGGGAGATCGCGGGCCAGTCGCTCGGGCCGAGCACGCTTTGGCTTTTCGGTGCGGCGGCCATGTTGCCGCTCATCGACTTCGGCGCGCGCGAATCGCGCGTGCAGGCCACCGACGCGCAGGCGCGCGCGGCGGAACTCGCCTATGAAAAGGCCGCAAGCGGCGCGCTTTTCGATGTCGAGCAGGCGCTCGCGCGGCTTTCGCGCCAGGCGCAACTCCAGGCCGCGCGCAACGACGAAGTGGCCCAGCGCCGCACGCTGCTCGGCAAGGCGCAAACGCAGTTGCGCGTGGGGGAGGTGGGGCGCATGGACGTGGACCGCGCGCAACTCGCGCTCGCGGACAGCGAGGCTGCGCTCGTGCGCGAGCGCGTGGGGGAATTGAGCGCGCAGATCGCGCTCTTCAGGGCGATGGGCGGCGGCTGGGAAAAGACGGGTACGCCGCTGTCGTTGTCGCCTTCGTTGAGCGCGCTCTGGTAACAGTGGGGTGACCGTGTGGTGACGGTTGCGCCGTGCAGTCGATCACCGGTCATTCCGGCTGGCGTCCGTCTTCCCAGCGCGGGTCGGCGGTGATCTGCACGGTGAGGCGGCTTTCGATCGGGTTCGTCTCCAGCAAACGCCAGATGCGTTCGCGCAAGCGGTCCTGCGAGCCGATATCGCGCAACGAGGAAGCTGCATCGGCAAGCACGTTGACCTCGACGAAATTGCGCCGCCCCGCCTGAATGACGTGCGTGTGGTGCCGCACGATGCCAAGTTCGCGTTCGAACTTCGCGAGTTCCGTCTGGATCTGCTCCGAGGGGTTGTTGCTTTCCGGGCTCATATGGAGCAATTCGGCAAAACTGTTGCGCACGATTTTTGCGGGCACGGAGAGAAAAACCAGCGAAAGTCCGGCCGTCATGGCGCTGTCGATATAGTGGGCCCACTGGTCGCGCACGCTCTCCGGCAGGATCGAATACACGAAAAAACCGAGCAGCGTGGCCGCGCTGAACGAGAATTTCATGATCCATTTCCAGCCGTCGGTTTTCAGCAGCTTGGAGCGGATTTGCGCGGCCGCGCGCTTCTTGTACACCACCATGGCAAAGCAGACCACGCAACTCGCGGCACTGATTGCGATGACGCCGTGCGCGTTGACCAGGTGGCCGCCCGAGCGCAACCCTTCGAGGCCGTTCACGAAGCCATACACGCACACCACGAGCATCATGAGGCCGTTAATGCCGTTGACGAGCGGCTCCAGGAACCAGTAGCCATACTCGAACCGGTTGGTCGCCGGGCGGTTGATCGCGGTGGCGGCGAGCAGGCCCAGCGCCGAGCTGATGAGATTGAGCAGATAGAAGATCGCCGTGAGCAGCAGCGTATCGGACTGAACGAAAAAGCCATAACCGACATTGGCCGCGAAGCCGAGGCACACGACGTAGATCGAAATCTTCATCGCGCGCTGCTCGACGGCGGCGAGCTGCGCCTTGCGAAGCGCGGAGGTGATTGGCATGATCCCAGGCGTTTGAAGGTTCGATTGACGGCGCCCCGATGATCGCGATCGAGGTGAGGCGCCCGTCACGTACGGCTAACGCCAGGCGGCGGTGCTCAGCTCGTAAATCGCCACGAGGGCACCGCCCATCACCACGACAAATGCGCACCACTCGGGCCGGGAAAAAAGCGGCTTGCCGCGCTCGCGCTGGGCCCATATGTACAACAGGCTGCCGGGGCCATACAGCAATGCGGACATGACGAGCAACTCCACCCCGCAAGCATAGAGCAGGAACACGGTATAGATCGTGGCAATGGCCGCCGTGGCGTAGTGCTGGAAGCGTTTGCGTGTGCTGATGGCCGATGGCGGCAATGCACGAATGGCCTTGAGACCGAAGGTCGCGACGAAGAAGTAGGGGATGAGCGCCATGGCGCTCGTGAGGCGCAACATGAGCGTGAACGCGTCGGTGGACCAATACGTGCTGATCACGAACGCCTGGACCACGCCGCTCGTGAGCCAGATGGCGGCGGTGGGAAGCTGGCGCGCGTTGCGGCGTGCGAAGACGGCCGGCATGGCGTTCTCGCGCGCGCTCGCAAAGAGCACTTCCGCGCAGATCAGCGACCACGCGAGGTACGCGCCCAGCACGGAGACGATCAGCGCGCCGCCGATGAACACGGTGCCGGTCGAGCCAACGGCCGCGCCGAGCACGGTGGCCATCGACGGCTGCCGCATCGCGGCGATGTCGGCTCGCATGAGCAGCGCATAGGGCAGCAGCGTCACCAGCACGAGCAGCAAGAGCACGAAGGCGAAGCCGAGTATTGTCGCCGCGCCCACGTCCGAGCGCTTTTTCGCATAGCGCGAATACACACTCGCCCCTTCGATGCCGAGAAACACGAAAACCGTGACGAGCATGGTGCCTTTGACTTGCGGCGCCAGCGCACCGGCGCTTTCCGCCAGATTCATCCGGAAAGGCTCGGCGCTCGCCAGGACACTCAAAATACCGATAAAAACGAATATGGGCAGAATCTTGACGACCGTGAGAATCGCATTGATGAGCGTGGCCTGTTTGATGCCGCGCAGGAGCATCCAGTGAAATGACCATATTCCCACTGACGATATGGCAATGGCGATTGGCGTATTGCCGTTTCCAAATGCCGGGATAAATGCGCCGAGTGTGGATTTGATCAGCACCCAATAGGAGACATTGCCGAAGCAACCGGCCATCCAGTAGCCGAACGCGGAGAGAAAACCGGCGTAGCCGCCGAAGCCGTCGCGCGCGTAGGCAAAAATTCCGGAGTCGAGGTCGGGCCGGATTTGCGCGAGCAACTGGAAGATGCGGGCCAGCATGTACATGCCGCCTCCCGCAATGCACCATGAAATGACGGCGGCCTTGGGGCCGGCTTCGAGGGCGAAGTTGCGCGGCAGCGAATAGATGCCCGCACCGACCATCGACCCCACGACCATGGCCGTGAGAACCGGGAGCGACAATTTTTGTTCATCCGTCGATTTCGTATTCATCCATTGTTCTCACATTCGCCATATCGCAATACAGGCGCGAGAAATCGCGGATTAAAAATGCGCGCCACATTGAATCGCTGAAATATTCCGGAATAGAGGGCAGGTTGAACGCATCATGCGTCAATCGTATTCCATAATGTTCGTCAGGTGTCCCGATGATGGATCGGCGTGGCGTACCGCCGGCCTTGCCTGCCCGATGTTCGCTAATGAGCGAACGTGCAGGTCGTTAGCAAACTGCCTGTGCGCGCAATGATCGTTTAAGGGGGATTGTCATGCGATATCTCGCTGGAACACTGCTTGGCTCGCTCATTGCCTCAATTGCGCTCTCCGGTTGCGAGGCGCCGACTTCGGGTTCGACTTTCACACCGGCCCAGGCGCAGCAAGTGTTCGTGGTGGAGGTCGGCGTGGTCGAGACGGTGCGGCCCGTCACGATTCAACCCGGCCCGACAGGCGTGGGCGCGGTTGCGGGAGGCGCGCTGGGCGGTATCGCGGCCGGCAGTACGATCGGGCGCGGCTCGGGCTCCGTTGCCGCGGGCATAGGCGGTGCGGTGCTGGGCGGCGTGGCGGGCAATGCCGTGGAGCAACGCGCCACGCAGCGGGCAGGGCTTGAAATCGGTGTGCGTCTGGATTCCGGCCAACTGATGTCGGTGGTCCAGGACGCGGATCAGCAGTTTGTTCCGGGCGACCGCGTGCGCGTGCTGCTCGGCAACAACTCGGTGCGCGTGACCCGCTAAAAGCGGGCGTGAGCGCCGTAGCGCAGGAGACACGCTTCAGGACGTCCGCACGCGAAGTGCAATGCGGGTTGCGCCTGTCGATCACGCGAAGTTCCAGACAAAGCGAGGAAACCGATGGCCGATACCGAGCAGAAGATGAGTCGCTTGCAACTGACGGCGATGGTAGTCGGGGGCATGGTGGGGGCCGGGATCTTCTCGCTGCCCCGCACCTTCGCCAATGCCACGGGGCCGGTCGGCGCGGCGATTGCCTGGCTCGTCGCGGGCATCGGCATGTACACGCTCGCGCGCGTGTTCCAGGCGCTCGCCGAGCGCAAGCCGAACCTCGACGCCGGTGTGTTCGTCTACGCCAAGGAAGGCTTCGGCGATTACCCCGGCTTCCTCTCGGCCTTCGGGTACTGGATCGGCAGTTGCATTGGCAACGTTTCCTACTGGGTGCTGATCAAGTCCACGCTGGGCGCGTTTTTTCCGGTGTTCGGCGACGGCAATACCGTCGTGGCGATTGTCGTGGCCTCTGTCGGCATCTGGCTGTTTCACTTCCTCATTCTGCGCGGCGTGAAGCAGGCGGCCTTCATCAATACCGTCGTGACGTTTGCAAAGGTCATTCCGATCATTGTGTTCATCGTCATCCTGCTTTTCGTCTTCAGATACGGCACGTTCCACCTGAATATCGAGTCGGCGGCGCAGGAGGGCGGCCTGATCCAGCAGATACGCGCGACGATGTTCGTCACCGTGTTCGTTTTCATCGGCATTGAAGGCGCCAGCGTGTATTCGCGCTACGCGAAGGAGCGCACGGACGTGGGCCGCGCAACGATCATGGGCTTTGTCGGCGTGACGGCGCTCATGGTGCTCGTTTCGATGCTGCCTTTCGCCGTGCTGCCGCGCGGCGACGTGGCGGGCATGCGGCAGCCTTCCATGGCGGCCGTGCTCGAAAGCGTGGTGGGCCCGTGGGGCGGAATCTTCGTGAGTATCGGGCTGATCGTGTCGGTGCTCGGCGCGTATCTCGCGTGGTCGCTGATCTGCGCGGAAGTGATGTTCGCCGCGGCGCGCAACAAGGACATGCCCGCCGTGTTCGCCCGCGAGAACGCCAACAACGTGCCGGCCAATGCGCTGTGGATCACCAATATCGTCGTGCAGATACTCGTTGCGAGCACCTATTTTTCGAGCGACGCATTTGCGTTGATGCTCAATCTCACGAGTTCGATGTCGCTCATTCCTTATCTGTTCGTCGCGGCCTATGGCTGGATGGTCTCGAATCGCGGCGAGAGCTACGAGATCCGGCCCGAGGAGCGCAGGCGCGATCTCGTGATCGCTTCCGTGGCCGTGATTTATACCGTGTTCATGATTCTCGCGGGCGGCCTCAAGTTCATTCTGCTTTCGGCGATTCTTTACGCGCCGGGCACGGTGCTCTATGTCATCGCGCGACGCGAGCGCAAGCTGAAGGTTTTCGAAGGCATGAGCGACTGGGCGATTTTCATCGTAGCGGCCGTAGCGGCCATCGTGGGCGTCGTTTCGCTGGCCACGGGTGTCATGGCGGTCTAATCAGCAGGTGTGCGGGCATTGCACGCAATGAGCGGAGATCGATATGTCCAAGGCGAAAGGCGGTAAGAAGGGTGGGGAAAAGAGCGAGACGAAGGACGAGAGCGCGTTTGGCGTGTATTCGGAAGTCGGGCAATTGCGCAAGGTGATGGTGTGCGCACCGGGCATGGCGCATTCGCGTCTCACGCCGAGCAATTGCGACGAGTTGCTGTTCGACGACGTGCTCTGGGTGGACAACGCGAAGCGCGACCATTTCGACTTCGTGACGAAAATGCGCGATCGTGGCGTGGAAGTGCTCGAAATGCACAACCTGCTCACCGAAACGGTGGGCGTGCCCGAAGGCAAGAAGTGGATACTCGACAACCAGATCGTGCCGAACCAGGTCGGGCTAGGGTTCATCGACGAGTTGAGAAGCTATCTGGAAGGGCTCGACAATCGCAAGCTCGCCGAAACATTGTTAGGTGGCCTGTCGATCTACGATTTTCCGGAGGCGCACGGCGGCGCGGCGCTCAAGGTCGTACGCGAAGCGGCCGGGGCCACCGAATATCTGCTGCCGCCGCTGCCGAACACGCTGTACACGCGCGACACCACCTGCTGGATATACGGCGGCGTGACGCTCAATGCGCTTTACTGGCCCGCGCGGCACGAGGAAACGATCCTCACCACGGCGATCTACCGGTTTCATCCTGACTTCGCGGGCAAGGTCAACGAGTGGTGGGGCGACCCCACGCAGGATCACGGGCTTGCCACGCTCGAAGGCGGCGACGTCATGCCGATCGGCAACAAGACGGTGCTCATCGGCATGAGCGAGCGCACCTCGCGCCAGGCGATCAGCCAGCTCGCGGCCACGCTGTTCCGGCGTGGCGCCGCCGAGCGCGTGATCGTGGCGGCCATGCCGAAGATCCGCGCGGCCATGCACCTCGACACCGTGTTTACGTTCGCCGACCGCGACTGCGTGCTGATCGCGCCGGACTTCCTTGCGCGCACGCGCACGTTCTCGTACCGGCCGAGCGATCATCCGGCGGGCGTGGAACTGCATCAGGAGAAGAAGTCCTTCGTCGACGTGGTGAGCGCGGCGCTAGGCATCAAGAAGATGCGCGTCGTGGAGGCGGGCGGCAACGATTACCAGCGCGAACGCACGCAGTGGGACAGCGGCGCGAACCTGGTCTGCACGTCGCCGGGCGTCGTGTTCGCCTACGACCGCAATACCTATACCAACACACTGCTGCGCAAGGCGGGCATCGAGGTCGTGACCATCGTGGGCGCGGAGTTGGGACGCGGGCGGGGCGGCGGCCACTGCATGACGTGCCCCATCGTTCGCGACGCGGTCGAGTTCTAGCTCGGGTTCGCACGCACTCGGGGCCATGCCCGAACGCTTTCAAAGCTTTCGGGCATGGAGGCTGCTGCCGTGGAGTGTCTGGCGCGCGCTCGCGCCTCACGCTCCATTGCAACCGCCCGAACCTCGACTATGGACGCATTCCTCAATCGCCTCTTTCATCTGCAACCGTCGCTGTTCGCGACGGTCACGCAGGATGTCATGCATCTGATCGTCGCCGTGCTGATTCTCGTGATCGGCTGGTGGATTTCAAACCGCATTGCGCAGTTGTTCGCGAGCATGCTGATGCGCTCGCACGCGGACCCGACGCTCGCGCCCATGCTTGCCGGCATGGCCGCGTGGGCCGTGCGCGTGATCGCCATCGTCGCCGCGCTCAGTGAAGTCGGCATCGCCACCGCAAGCGTGCTTGCAGCGCTCGGCGCCGCCGGTCTCGCCATCGGTCTCGCGCTGCAAGGCACGCTGCAAAATATCGCGGCCGGCATCATGTTGTTGATGCTGCGGCCGTTTCGCGCCGGCGACGTGATCGAAGGCAGCGGCGCGGCCGCGGGCATCGTGCGTGAAGTGGGACTCTTCACCACGCGCATCGAACGTGGCGACGGCAACGTCGTGTACGTGCCGAACAGTCAGATCTGGAGCAATCCGGTCATCAACTACAGCAGCGGCGGCACGCAGCGTGTTGACGTGACGATCGATCTCGCGCGGCGCGACCAGGTGGACGCGGCCATCGGCAAGCTCAAGGAGATGGTGGCCGCCGAGCCGCGCGTGCAAACGGGTACGACGCTCGCGCCGACCGTTGCGGTGGAGAGCTATCCGTCGAGCGGCGGCGTGCGGCTGCGTCTGAGCGCGTGGGTGCGCGACCCGGATGCGCCGTATGCGGTCGACGACTTGCGCGGCCACGCGCGCGATGCGCTCGCCACGGCGGGACTCGCGGTGGCGGGTGCCGCTCCGGCGCGCATGGCGGGCAACGCGGCGCTGACGCGTTCGTGAGTCCGCGCGCCGGACACCACGGACACTATTCTGGCGCGCCGCGCTACAGCACGTTGAGCATCGCGAGCGCGCTTTCCTGGAGATGCGGCAGCACGCGCTTGATGGCGGCCTCGGGGCTTTCATCGCCGATCAGCATGTTGGTGCTGAGCGCGGCGACCACTTCGCCGTTGCGATTCCTGAGCGGCACCGCCACGCCGCGCACGCCCACCTGCAACTGCTGCTCGATGAGCGCGTAGCCTTCCACACGCGCGCGCACGATCTTTTCGCGCAGGCGCGCGGCGCTCGTGATCGTATGCGGCGTGAACGGCGAAAGCTCGACCGTATCGAGCCATGCCGACACCGCCGCCTGATCCGCCTCGTGCGCGAGCAGCACCACGCCAGGGGAGATGAGCGGCGCGGGCACGCGCGCACCCAGCACGAAGCCCGTCGTCATCACGCGCGACACGCCGTTGCGCGCGATCACCACGAGATCCCAGCCGTCCAGCACGCTCACATAGGCCGATTCGTTGAGCGTCGCGCTGAGCTGCTGCAAATAGGGCTGCACGGTGCGCGGCAGGCGCGCCGAATCGAAATAGGACCAGCCCACGCGCAGCACGCGCGGCGTGAGGCCGTAAAGGCGGCCGTCGGACTGGACATAGCCGAGCGATTCGAGCGTGAGCAGATAGCGGCGCGCCGCGGTGCGCGAGAGTCCCGTGCGCTCGGCGGCCTGGGTGGGCGTCATGCGCGCGTGCGCGCTGTCGAAGGCTTCGAGAATCGCGAGGCCTTTTTCGAGTCCGGCGATCCAGTCGCGCCGATCCAGGGGCGGATTCTTCATCGGCGGGCGAGGCTTCGTGCCGCATTCCGCGCCATCACCATCACGCGCAAGCGGCAATGGAAAAAGCGGAAAAAGCCGCAGACGGCCAACGTCTGCGGCTTGCGAAGGAGAATGGGGCGCGCGATCACTGCGCCGGTTTCATGCGCGCCGCGACGATCAGCGAGATCAGGCAGCCGATCGCGAGATACGTGGCGACGAGGTGCCACGAGCCGCCCCCGAAACCCACCAGCGCCACGGCGATGAACGGCGTGAAGCCGCCGCCCACGACGCTCGCGAACTGATAGCCGACGCCCGCGCCGCTGTAGCGGTATTGCGCGCCGAACAGTTCGGTGAAGAGCGGCTGCTGCACGCTCACGACCATGTCGTGGGCGATGTTGGCGAGCATCACCGAGAAGAACACGATCCACACCGTGGCCCGCGCTTCGAGCGCGAGGAAGAACGGCACGGCGCTCACGAGACCGATGAACGCGCCGACCAGGTAGACGCGGCGCAGCCCGAGGCGGTCGGCGAGCCAGGCGAAGCAGGGGATCGTCACGCAGCTCAGCGCGCCCACGAAGAGGCCGATGCCGAGGAACAGATCGCGCGACATGCCGAGGTTGGTGGTCGAATAGCTCAGCGCGAACGCGGTGACGATGTACATCGTGAAGAGTTCGGCCAGGCGCAGCGCGATGATGTAAAGGAACGCCTTGGGGTGGCGCGTGAGCGCTTCGAGCACCGGCATCTTCAGCTTGCGATCGCCGTGCTCCACCTTCTCGACGAACTCGCGCGACTCGTCCATGCTGGAGCGCACCCACAGCCCCACCAGCACGAGCACCACGCTGAAGAGGAACGGCAGGCGCCAGCCCCACGCGCGAAAGCCCGCCTCGCCGAGCGTGTGGCTCAGGAGCGAGACGATGCCCGTGGCGAGCACGAGGCCCACGCCGTAGCCTACCTGCACGCCGCTGCTATAGAAGGCCTTCTTGCCGCTCGGCGCGCTTTCCACGGCCATGAGCGCCGCGCCGCCCCATTCGCCGCCCACGGCGAAGCCTTGTAGCGCGCGCAGCGTGACGAGCAGCACGGGCGCCCACCAGCCGATCGTCGCGAAGGTCGGCAACAGGCCGATCGCCACGGTGGACAGACCCATCATCATGACGGTGAGCACGAGCATGCGCTTGCGCCCGAGCCGGTCGCCGAAGTGACCGAACACGATGCCGCCGAGCGGACGGAACAGGAAGCCCACGCCGAAGGTCGCGAAGGCGGCGAGCGTGCCCATCGTCTTGCCCACTTGCGGGAAGAAGGCCGAATTGAACACCAGCGCGGCCACGATGCCGTACAGCAGGAAGTCGTACCAGTCGACGACGGCGCCCACGAAGCTGCCGAGCGCCGCCTTGCGGGCCTGGCTGCGCGGCTTCGAACGATTGGCGGCGTCGGGCGTGCCGGCGGTGTCGAAGGATGGGGTCATGAGGTGTCTCCAATCTATGTGCGCCTGTGCCATGCTTGAGCGCGTGCGCCTACGGTGAAACGGAGCATAGGGCGGGGCGCGCTGTCCGGCAATGCGTGGGGGCGTCGTTTTGCGCGATTATCGCGCATGTGCGTGCGATAATCGAACGTTTTGCGGGTTTGCACCGAGATGGCGCGCCCGCTGGCCCGGCGCAGGCCTTCGTGAAATGTGTACGAACTGGTTAAAATCGGCGTGCTTCGCGCGAACCGCGGCGAAGCTTGCTTCGTGTCTGTTTCCGCGCTTGCGTCAGGAGCCCATTGCATGTCCAGCCCCTCCAGCCTTCCGCCGCAGGCGGACAATCCGTTCGGCATGGCCGGACTCGAGTTCGTCGAGTTCGCCGCGCCCAATCCGGCCGACCTGGGCCGCCGCTTCGAACAACTCGGTTTCAAGGCGATCGCGCGCCATGTGAGCAAGGCCGTCACGCTCTATCGCCAGGGCCAGATGAACTTCCTCGTGAATGCCGAGCCCGACTCGTTCGCCGCGCGCTACGCGCAGGAGTACGGCATGGGTATCTGCGCCATCGGCGTGCGCGTGGAAAACGCGCAGCGCGCGTTCGAGCACGCCATCTCGCTTGGCGCGTGGGCGTTCGAAGGCGAGCGCGTGGGCCCGTCCGAGCTGAGCATTCCGGCCATTCAGGGCATTGGCGACTCGCACCTCTATTTCGTCGACCGCTGGCGCGGCCGTGGCGGCCAGCGCGGCGGCGTGGGCGACATTTCGATCTTCGATATCGACTTCCGGCCGATCGACGTCGCCACCGCGCATACCGACCTCGATCACGGCGGCACCGGCCTCACGCGCATCGATCACCTCACGCAAACGGTGGGGGCGGGCCGCATTGCGGAATGGCTCGACTTCTATCGCAACCTGCTGCATTTCCGCGAGATCCATGAAATCAACGCGAACTGGCATGTGTCGGAGGAATCGCGCGTGATGGTCTCGCCCGATGGCGAACTGCGTATTCCCGTGTACGAGGAAGGCACGCGGCGCACGCAACTGCTGCACGACTATCTGCCCGAGCATCCCGGCGAGGGCGTGCAGCACATCGCGCTGGCGACCAACGACATTCTGGCGAGCGTCGATGCGCTCAAGGCCAATGGCGTGGAATTCGTCGAGCCGCCGCCCGCTTACTACGACAGCGTGGATGCGCGCCTGCCCGGCCACGGCGTGGACGTCGGGGCGCTGCGCGCGCGTCAGGTCCTGATCGACGGCGAAATCGGCGCGGACGGCGTGCCGCGCCTCTTTTTCCAGACCTTCGTGAAACGCCATCCCGGCGAGATCTTTTTCGAAATCGTGCAGCGCAGCGGCCATCACGGCTTCGGCGAGGGCAACCTCGACGTGCTCGCTCGCGCGCGCGGTGCCGCCGGCAAATAGCACGCTGAGCACGCTTATCACGCTTTGCAACGTTAGCGCTTTAAACGTTACTTCGCGCCCGCCGCCCTGCGCGAGCGCGACGGCCCGGTTGCGGCCGCGCGCGGCGAGACCATCG
Organism: Paraburkholderia unamae; assembly: GCF_003096875.1. Taxonomy (NCBI): domain Bacteria; kingdom Pseudomonadati; phylum Pseudomonadota; class Betaproteobacteria; order Burkholderiales; family Burkholderiaceae; genus Paraburkholderia; species Paraburkholderia unamae. The sequence continues at coordinate 35,170 of NZ_QEOB01000024.1, read as the reverse complement.
TGCGGCTGCGATGGCGAATCTCCTTGCTGAACTCGGTGCACGCCTGGGTCATCAGGTCGGTCGAGCGGTACACCATGAACACATGGAAGTCGGGTAGCTCGTCGCGGATGGGCAGCGTGTGCAACGCGTCGCGATTGAGCACGAGCGGGCCGTCCGTGCCGTAGAACACGAAATCCGACCACATGCTGATGAGGTCCGTGCAGGTCGCGAGTTGCAGGCCGAGCAGGTTCGATGCGCTCTGCACGACGCGCCTCGGCATGTCCAGGCGGTGCAGGCGCATGAGGCTCGCGAGCGGGCTGCCGGGGTCGTCGAGCGGGTCGAGCGTGAGCCAGTCGGCGTCGAGCAGATCGCGCAGGCGCGTGGCGCGCGCGAGCGGATGCCCCGGCCGTGCGGCGAGCAGCATGCCCACGGAAAAGAGCGGCTCCCACTGGAACGCGCCCGTGCCGGGGCCGCTGTTGGTCGAGATGAGCGCGAGGTCCAGGCGGCCCTCACGCAACCCTTCGAGAATCTGCTGCGGCCGCATTTCGTACGCGTGCAGCGCCACGCCCGGAAAGCGCGCGCGAAACGCCGCGATGGAGGCGGGCAGCGGCCCGCTCGACGCCACGGCCGAAAAGCCGATATTCAACTGCGCCTCGGCGTGCCCCCGCATCGCTTCGATGTCTTCCTGCGCATGGCGCAACTCCTGTTCGACCACGCTTGCGCGCTTCGCCAGCGCCCGCCCGTAGTTCGTGAGGCTCACGCCGCGCACCGAGCGCGACATGAGCGTCACGCCCAGTTCCCGCTCCAGTTCCGCGATCGCCTTGGACAGCGCCGGCTGCGATATATGCAGGCTGCGCGACGCCTCATGCATGCTGCCGTGCTGCGCAAGGGCGAGCAGGACACGCAACTGGTGCAGTTTCATTCCGGATTCTCCCGCGCCGCGCTCATGGAAAACGACAATGGCCCGCGCCCAATGGTTATGGCGGTGATTCTATCTGGTTATCGAGATGAAAATTTGTGACTTCTTTCAAAAGTGAGACCGGCCTGAATATCGTCCGGCCACGTCGCATTCGCATCCTTTCATCTTTCCACCGCTGTCCTCACCGCTCGCGGAGATCCGCCATGAATGACGCAACGCTCAGCGCCGACGCCTCGAAGCTCATTGCGCCGCCCGCGGCCGCTCGTCAGAGCCAGTTCCGCCTGATCGCCGCCTGTTCGATCGGCAATGCGCTCGAAATGTATGACTTCACGGTCTACAGCTTCTTCGCGCTTCTGATCGGCCGGCTCTTTTTCCCCTCCGATAGCCCCTATGGCTCGCTGCTGCTCGCCGTGGCGACCTTCGGCATCGGTTTCGTCATGCGCCCGCTCGGCGGCCTCGTGATCGGCAGCTACGCAGACCGGCGCGGGCGCAAGGCCGCGATGACGCTGACCATTGCGTTGATGGTGGCGGGCACGCTGTGCATCGCGTTCGCGCCCACCTACGCGCAGGCCGGCGTGATGGGCTCGCTCGTGATTCTCTCCGGGCGTCTTTTGCAGGGCTTTTCGCTGGGCGGCGAGATCGGCGCGTCCACGGCCATGCTGATGGAGGCGGGCGAAGTGGGGCAGCGCGGCTTTCGCGTGAGCTGGCAACTTGGCAGCCAGGGCATCTCGGCGCTCATCGGCGCGCTCACGGGCGCGGTGCTGTACGCCACGCTGTCGCCGCAGGCGCTCGAGAGCTGGGGCTGGCGCCTGCCGTTTCTCGGCGGTCTTCTGATCGCGCCGGTGGGCCTCTATATCCGCTCGAAGCTCGACGAAACGCACGAAGCCGAGCCCGATGCGCCGAGCCCGCTCGGCACGCTCATGCGCGAGCACGGCGCGAAAGTGGGCCTTGGCATTCTCTCGGTCACGGCGGGCACGGTGGGCATGTATCTCGTGGTGTTCTTCATGCCGACCTACATGATCCGCGTGCTCAAGATGCCGCCTTCGCTCTCGCTGCTCTCGGGCTGCGCCACGGGTCTCACGATGCTGGTCGCCTCGCTCGTGTCCGGGCGTCTGGCCGACCGTCTCGCGCGCCGCAAGCCGCTCGTGATCGGCGCGTTGCTTTTCAACGTGGTGGCCGTCGTGCCCGCATTCTGGCTCATGACGCGCATGCCGAGCGTGCCGCTCGTGCTCGCGCTTTCGGTCATGCTGACCGCGGCGGCCAATCTCGGCTCGACGCCCATGCTGCTGATGCTCATGGAATTGCTGCCCGCCAGCGTGCGCGCCAGCGGCCTGTCGGTCATCTACAGCGTGGGCGTGACGGTGTTCGGCGGCAGCTCGCAGTTCATCGTCACCTGGCTCATCGCGAAAACGGGCAATCCGCTTGCTCCCGCGCTCTACCTCGTTGCGTGCGGCGTTGTCACGCTGTGCGCCGTGAGCGCGATTCGCGAACGGCGCGTGAGCTGAGAGCGCGCGCCTTTCGATCCTTCACTCGAACTACGGAATCCTCATGAAACGCGAATCCACGCTCACTCCGTTCCAGTTGCTGCCCACCTTGTTGCCCGAGATCGAGATCGACGCCGAGACCTTCATCGGCATTCGCCGGCAGATTCATTCGCAGCCCGAACTAGGCTTCGAAGTGGGCGCAACCGCGAAGCTCGTCGCCATGCTGCTGGAAAAATGGGGCTACGAGGTGCATACGGGCATAGGGAAGAGCGGGGTGGTGGGGCAGTTGAAAGTGGGCGACGGCACGCGCCGGCTCGGCATACGCGCCGACATGGACGCCTTGCCGATCGTCGAGAATACGGGGCTGCCTTACGCCAGCCAGGCGCCCGGCAAGATGCACGCATGCGGCCACGACGGCCATACGGCGATCCTGCTTGCCGCCGCAAAAACGCTGGCCGAGCGGCGCGACTTTAACGGCACGCTCAACCTGATTTTCCAGCCCGACGAGGAGAACCTGTGCGGTGCGAAGGCGATGATCGAAGACGGTCTCTTCGAGCGCTTTCCCTGCGACGCGGTCTACGCGCTGCACAACATGCCGGGCGTCCCGGCGGGCACGTTCCGCGCGCTGCCGGGGTCGGTGAGCCTGTCCTCGGACGTGGCCGACGTCACGCTCAAGGGCGTGGGCGGCCACGGCGCAATGCCGCATCGCGTGAAGGACCCCATCGTGGCCTCGGCGGCGCTCGTCACGGCGCTGCAAACGATCGTGGCGCGCAACGTGGCGCCCGATGAACCGGCGGTGGTGTCGGTGGGCTACATTCGCGGCGGCGCGACCCACAACGTGATTCCCGAGTCGGTCACGCTCGGCCTGAATATTCGCGCGGCGCGCGCCGAGACGCGTGCGCTCGTGGAGGCGCGCGTGCGCGAGATCGTCACGCTCACGGCGCAGGCGCACGGCGTGGAGGCACAAATCGACTATCGACAACTGACGCCGCCCATGGTCAATACGCCCGATGAAACCGCACTCGCGCAAGCGGTGTGCACGGAGCTGGTGGGCGAGCAGAACGTAGTCGTGCAGGCGCCCAAGGGCTTGAACGGGAGCGAGGACTTCGCGTGGATGCTCAACGCGGTGCCGGGCTGCTACCTGCTGCTCGGCAACGGCGAAGGCGAGTTCGGCGGCTGCATGGTGCACAACCCCGGCTATGACTTCAACGACCAGGTGCTGCCGCTCGGCGCGGCGTGCTGGGTGCGGCTTGCGCAGCGCTTTCTCGCGGCGTGATGAAGTGCAGTTGATTAGTCATTCGAAGCATTGACCGATGTCCCGGCCGTTGCGCCGGGCGCGAGCGATTCGGGCGTGAGCCCCAAGCGCTTGCGCAGGTCGAGCCACCCGCGCGGCGTGACCTGCACCGCGCGCGATGCGGGCGCGCGGCGCATCCAGCCGCGCTCGCACAGCAGTTCGAGAAAAGCCACGCCAAGCGGCCCGGCCAGATGATGCTCACGCTCGGTCCAGTCGAGGCACTGGCGGGCAATGCCGTGGCGGCCGGGCTTCAATGCGGCGACGTCGAGGCCCAGTTCGCCGAACCATTCGATGCCAGCGGGCGTCACCGCAAAGCGCTTGTCGGCTTCGGCCGTGATCAAGCCCGCGTGGGTGAGGCAGCCCGTGATCGCCACGCCCACCTTGCCCGCCAGATGGTCGTAACAGCAGCGCGCAAAGCGTAGCTGCTGCGCCTCGCGGCCCAATGGCTTGCGGCGCACCGGCGCGCGCGCGCCGACCGTGGCCAGGCTTTCGAGCAGGGCGGCCACTTGTGCGTCCGCGAGCCGGTAATAGCGGTGCCGGCCTTCCTTTTCGACCGCGAGCAAGCCGCCGTCCAGCAGCTTCGCCAGATGGCTGCTCGCGGTTTGCGCGGTCACGCCGGCTGCATAGGCCAATTCGCCCGCGGGCAGCGCGCGGCCGTCCGCGAGCGCCATCAGCATGGCGGCGCGGGCGGGGTCGGCGATCAGGAAGGCGGTGGCGGACACCCGCGGCTGCTCGTTCATGCCATTCATGGGCTTCTCCGGTATGTGCCGCTAGCGTAACGCGCGAGGCGGGTCGCATGCTTCGACACGCGTCGAAGCATCGCGTCTGTCGTGCGCCGGATACTGGGCTCGTGGCCGGTCTTTTCGTCCCGGCACAGCGGAGAGCCCATGCAGACACACAGTCGCGAACAGCAACGCCGGGTGCTCCTGGCAACCAGCATCAGCTATGTCGTGGTGATCCTCGACACCTCGATCGTCAACGTCGCGCTCGAACGCATCGGCGCGAGCCTCGCGGGCGGCGTGGCCGGTCTCCAATGGGTGGTGAACGCCTACACCCTCACGTTCGCGAGCCTGCTGCTCACGGGCGGCACGCTCGGCGACCGGCTCGGCGCGCGCAACGTGTACATGGCCGGGCTCGCGACCTTCACCGTGGCGTCCGCATGGTGCGGCGCGGCGCCGAGCCTCGCGCTGCTCACGGCCGGGCGCGTGCTGCAAGGCATCGGCGCCGCACTGCTCGTGCCCGCTTCCATGGCGCTCATCCACGGCGCGTGCGCCAGCGCGCGCGAGCGCGCCGCCGCGTTCGGCGTGTGGGCCGGGCTCGGCGGCGTGGCCATGGCGGCCGGGCCGTTGCTGGGCGGGGTGATCATCGGCCTCGCCGGCTGGCGCAGCCTCTTTTTGCTCAACGTGCCCGTGTGCCTGGCGGGCATTGTCATGGCCGCACGCGTGGCGCCGCCGACGGGCGCACGCGCGTCGCGCCGGCTCGATCTCGCGGGCCAGGCGGCGGCCATCGCCGCGCTTGCGCTGCTCAATGCCGCCATCATCGAGGCGCCTTCGCGCGGCTGGCTCTCGCCGTTCGTCGTGGCCGGGCTCGTCGTGGCGGTGGCCGCCGCGCTCGCGTTCGTCGCGCTGCAAAAACACCGCGCGCAGCCCATGCTGCCGCTCGGCTTCTTTCGCCAGCCCGTGTTCGGCGCCGCCGTGCTGGTTTCGATGATTTCGGCGTTCACGTTCTACGGCTTGTTGTTCGACCTCAGCCTGTATTTCCAGCAAACGCGCGGCTATGCGCCATGGCGCGCAGGCCTCGCGTTTCTGCCGCTCACCGTGGTGGTGCCGGCCGGCAGCCTGCTTTCGCGGCGCGCAGTGGCATGGCTCGGGCCGCGCGCGCTCGTCGCGCTCGCGTGCCTGCTCGCGGGGGCGGGCTACCTGGGCGCGGCGGCGTGCGTGCCGGGCGCGCGTTACGCGGTGCTGGCCATGCCGTTGCCGGCCATCGGCCTCGCCGCGAGCCTCATCACGCCCGCCGCCACGGCCGCGCTCATGGCGACGGTCGATCAGGCGCGCTCCGGCGTGGCGGCGGGCGTGCTCAACGCGGCCCGGCAGACGGGCGCGGCGCTCGGCGTGGCGGTGGCGGGCGCGTGGCTCGGCGCAAGCCTTTCGATCGGCGCGGGCATGCGCGCGAACCTGCTGGTCGCCGCCGTGCTTTCGGTCGTGGCGGCGTGGACGTGGTGGCGCGCGTGGGCGCGTCATGCGTCGCTGCCGCAAAGCGTGGAGAAGGCGACTGCGGCGAAGTAGGGCGGTGCAGGCCACCCCCCGAAGCCGCCTCGTGCTCAACCCTGGCTCATCGTGCATGCATTCCAGGATAAAGTGCGCATGCATGCGTCGCGCATCTCGCGCGGGCGCTGTCGCCGTTGAAGGAGGTTGGTCATGGCCGAGTACGGGCAGCATCCCTCATCCGTGCTGGCGCTCAAGAGCGCACACGATTTCGACACGACGATCGCGCGCTTGAAGACCGCGCTGGCGACGGCGGGCGCGGCCGTGTTCGCCGACGTGGACCAGCGCGAGGCGGCGCAAACCGCCGGGCTCGACCTGCGCCGCACGCGGCTCATCCTGTTCGGCAACCCGAAGGCGGGCACCCCGGTGATGGCGGCGAACCCGCATGCGGCGGTGGAACTGCCGCTGCGCATGGTGGTGTGGGAGGACGACCAGGGGCACACGCGGCTCGATTACCGCGATGTCTCGCAAACGCTGGGGCCGCTGTACGGCATCGACGCCGAGGTGCTCGTGCCGCTGCAACGCGTGGTGGCGCTGCTCCAGACCGCCGTGCAGTAGCGGTCCCGAGGCAGGCCCCGGCAGTGGGTGGGCGGCTCTCTTCGGCACCCGCTTAAAAAATTGACAGGCGCGGCGCGCTTCGCTTAACGTAAGCGGCTTGTGACTTTGCCCGGCTCCCGCGCAAAGCACGCCCCCCGCCGCAAGCCCACCATCCGCCGATGACTGCCCCGCCCGAATCCCCCGCCGATCCTTCACGCGATCGCACCGGGGCGCCTGCCTCGACTTCCGCCTCCGTTACGTCTGAATCCCCCGCCGCGCAGTACTGGCGCCGCAATCTCGCGGTCTGCGTGGTCGGTTCGTTCACGACGCTCGTGGCGATGACGCTGATGCTGCCGTTCCTGCCGCTCTACGTCGAGGAACTGGGCGTGCACGGGCACGCGGCGATCGTGCAGTGGTCGGGCATCGCGTATAGCGCGACCTTCTTCACCGCCGCGCTCGTCGCGCCGCTGTGGGGGCGCCTCGGCGATCGCTACGGCCGCAAGCCCATGCTCGTGCGCGCGAGCCTCGGCATGGCGGTCACGATGTCGCTCATCGGCATGTCGCGCAACATCTGGGAACTCGTCGCGCTGCGTCTCGTCGCGGGTTTCGCGGGCGGCTATTCGTCGGGCTCGACCATTCTCGTCGCCACGCAAACGCCGCGTCACCGCTCGGCCTGGGCGCTCGGCGTCCTTTCCTCGGGCATCATGGCGGGCAATCTCATCGGGCCGCTGCTGGGCGGCTCGCTGCCGCCGCTCATCGGCCTGCGCGGTACGTTCTGGGTGGCGGGCGCGGCGATCTTCGCGGCTTTCGTCGCGACCTGCGTGCTCGTGAAGGAAGCGCCGCGCCCCGCGCGCGCCGCGAAGCACGCAGCGGGCGGCGGCTGGTCCGCGCTGCCCGACAAGCGGCCGATCATCGCCATGCTCGTGACCGGCATGCTGCTGATGCTCGCCAACATGTCGATCGAGCCCATCATCACCGTGTATGTGGCGACGCTCGTGCCCAACCCCGCGCGCGTGACTTTCGTCGCGGGCCTCGCGATGTCGGCGGCGGCGCTCGGCAGCATCGTCTCGGCCTCGCGGCTCGGGCGCGTCGCGGACCGCGTGGGCCACGCGAAGGTGATCGTGGGCGCGCTGGCGGCCTCGGCGCTGCTGCTCGTGCCGCAGGCGTTCGTCACGGCGGGCTGGCAACTCGTTGCGCTGCGCTTTCTCATGGGCGTGTCGCTCGCGGCGCTCTTGCCGTGTATCGCGACGGTCATTCGCCATAGCGCGCCCGACCAATCGGCGGGCACCGTGCTTGGCTATTCGGTTTCAGCGCAGTTCGCGGGGCAGGTGCTCGGGCCGCTGATCGGCGGCTTCGTGGGCGGCCATCTGGGCATGCGCGCCGTGTTTCTCGGCACGAGCTGCCTGATGCTGGCGGGCGCGCTCTACGTGTGGCGCGCGGTGGGCTTCGCCCGGCGCGCATAACGCGGCAGCGGGGCTGGCGAGGCGAGGGTGGCGGCGTGCGCCGCCTGCGTTCATCGCTCGTTCATTGCCTCGCGCGCGCCGGCCGCGCTTCGCTGGCGCGGCGCGCTGCGCGGTTCCAGGCCTGATTCGAAGCGCGGCTCAATGGCCGAAGAAAACGTCGCACTCGGGACGCGGCCAGCACATCTTGCCCGTGCGATGGCCCGAGGCGCCACGCGTATCCGGCGTGCCGCCATACGACATGTCGGTGCTGGCCTGAGCCGAAGCATCGGCGTCTTCAGTCATCGTTTGATGCGCGCGATCCTGCGAGACAGGCTCGTCCTTCGCGCGCGCCGTGCCCGGCGCGGCGGCCGCCACGGCCGTCACGCATACGGCGATCAACGCCAAGCGCATGTTCATTTGAACCTCCTTTCTCGAGTGTGCGCCTTGACCCTGCGGCGCTCGCGGCGCGAACGCACGCGAGCCGGGCGCAGGGCCTCGCTCGCACACTCATCTGGAAAGTCGGAATACCGGCGCGCAGCGCACGGCTGCCGAACGTGTTAGCTCACTGCTCCACGTGGGAAGCGCGCCCACGCATTCGGGGGCGGCACAGGGCGGCGCGACGCAAGGAGAAGGGGCGAGCGGGCGCGCAGAGAACATCCGCACTGCACTTTCAGTTATAGCTCGCGCCGCCGGGAGTGCAATCGGGCCATGCACGGGGCCCTGGTAACCGTTGCTTCGGGCCGCGCCGCACGGCCGATATCTGCACGATTCTTTCGGTCGTGAAACAAGTCGAAAGGATTCGGAAATTAAACGTTCGCCGTGTAGTCATCTTGCGATGTTGTAATGCGCTCGCTCTGATGTAAGGCGCATTGGGGCTCGTTCGCTAGACGAGCCTCACCTGGAACGTGACGGCAGGGCGCACATGTGCGCGTCGCGTCCCAGGACCCAAAAGCAACTCAAACAATCGATGGAGCCCAACTACATGTTGTATCGCCGAGCACTACTCGCCCTGCCTTGTGCAGGCCTTGCCGCCGCCTTGTTTGCATGCGGCAGCAGCAATTCGAATACGTCGTCGTCGAGCACGACGACTCCCGTAGTGTCGGCGCAGGACGCGCTCACGACGGCCACGCCGATCAAGCACGTCGTCGTGATCTACGGTGAGAACGTTTCGTTCGACCACTACTTCGCCACCTACCCGAACGCCACCAACCCGAGCGGCGAGCCGGCCTTCGCGGGCGCTTCGGGCACGCCGACGGTCAACGGCCTCACGGGCACGCTGCTCACGGCCAACCCGAACTTCCTGAACACCACGGGCAACGGCACGGGCGCGGCCAATCCGTTCCGCCTCGACCGCACGCAGGCCGCCACGGCCGACCAGAACCACGCGTACACGGCCGAGCAGCAAGCGGGCAACAACGGCGCACTCGACCTGTTCCCGAAGTACACGGGTAACGGCACGAGCGGCGGCGCGGGCGCATTCGGCACGAAGGGCCAGGTGATGGGCTACTACGACGGCAACACCGTCACGGCGCTGTGGAACTACGCGCAGAAGTTCGCGATGAGCGACAACGCGTGGACCACGACGTACGGCCCGTCCACGCCCGGCGCGCTCGAAGTCGTCTCGGGCCAGACCAACGGCCTCGAACTCGTGAACACCTCGAAGCAGCCGGCCACGGCGACGACGTCGTCGTACTACATTCAGGACGGCGCGGGCGGTCTCACGATGATCAACGACGTCGACCCGGGCTATGACGTGTGCTCGAGCACGACCGATTCGGGCATGATCAACGCGCTGAACATCGGCGACCTGCTCAACGGCCAAAAGATCACGTGGGGCGGCTTCATGGGCGGCTTCAACTTGCAGACGACGAACTCGAACGGCACGACGGGCTGCAAGCGCAGCTCGATCGCGACGGCGGTGAACGCTGCAACGGCCGACTACATCCCGCACCACAACTGGTTCCAGTACTTCAAGTCGACGTCGAACCCGCAGCATCTGCGCCCGAGCGCGACGGCCGCCATCGGCTACACGCTCGAATCGGACGGCAAGACGGCCGACCCGGCGAACCACCAGTACGACACGGACGACTTCTTCGCGTCGGTCAAGGCAGGCAACTTCCCGTCGGTGAGCTTCCTGAAGGCTCCGGCCGCACAGGACGCGCACGCAGGCTATTCGGACCCGCTCGACGAGCAGCAGTTCGTGACGAAGGTCGTGAACTTCCTGATGCAGCAACCCGACTGGCAGAACACGGCCGTGATCGTGACGTATGACGATTCGGACGGCTGGTACGACCACCAGTACATGGCGCCGGTGCACTCGTCGTACGCCGCGGCTGACCAGCTCAACGGCAACGCCGTGTGCGGCACGGGCACGCAGCAAACGGGTGTGGCAGGCTCGCCGGCCAACGGCCGTTGCGGTCCGGGCACGCGCATTCCGTTCCTCGTGATCTCGCCGTGGGCGAAGGCCAACTACGTCGACCACACGTTCATCGATCAGGCTTCGGTCGTCCGCTTCATCGAGGACAACTGGCTTGGCGGCGCGCGTCTGGGCGGCGGCTCGTTCGACTCCGTGGCGGGCGACATGCGCAGCATGTTCGACTTCAGCGGCAAGGGCGGCCTGCCGGTGCTGTACCTCGACGGCACGCAGGGCACGCAGCTCAGCTCGGCACCGTCGATCTGATGATCTGATCGACGGCCGGCGCGAGGCTCGATCGCCCACACGCGCAGGTTTCGCGCGTGCAGGGCGGCGGGCCTCGCGCCGCCGTGACGTCTCGTGTGACGTCTTGTGGCTCACGCCGCGTGGCGCGCCCCTGGGGCTCGCTCGCGGCGTTCGGCTTTTTCCTTTCGTGGAACTTCGCAGAAGAAAGATCGCATCATGTCCGAGCTTTCCGCTTCGCCCAAACCTACCCCGTCTTCCCCCACGCCGCGCAAGGCGGCCAGGCCCGCGCGCCTCCTGCTGCGAGCCGCCGCCGTTGCCGTGGTCGCCGCGCTCGGCTTTTGCGCCTATGCCGCAGCGTTTCCGGCCGATGTGCCGGCCGCCGTGGGCGAGGTCGTCGAGAACCTGACCGGCGCGAACCCGCATCCCGTCGTGCTGCAACGCCCCCAGAGCGCGCCGCTTTCGGCGATGGCGCAGCTCGGCAAGCAACTGTTTTTCGATCCGGCGCTCTCGGGCTCCGGTCAGCAGTCCTGTGCATCCTGTCACAGCCCCGCGCACGCCTATGGGCCGCCCAACGGGCTCGACGTGCAGCAGGGCGGTCTCGCGATGAACCAGCAGGGCTACCGTCCGCCGCCTTCGCTCATGTACCTGTACCGCCAGCCGAACTTCAGCATCGGGCCGGACGCGGGCGAAAACGACGACGCGCCTACCGTCGCGCAGCAGGCCACGGCCGCCGCGAGCGTGGTGAAGTCGCAGAAGACGGCGGGCGGCCCGTCCACCTCGGTGGAGATGGTGCCGCAGGGCGGTCTGTTCTGGGACGGCCGCGCCGACACGCTTCAACAGCAGGCCTATGGCCCGCTGCTCAACCCGGTTGAAATGGCGAACACGAGCATCGAGCAGGTGGCGGGCAAGCTCGAAAAGGCCTCGTACGCGAAGCAGTTCACGGCATTGTTCGGAGCCCGAATTTTCAGCGACCCGAAGATGGCCGTGGCGGAGGCGATGTTCGCGATCTCGCGTTACCAGGTGGAAGATCCGTCGTTCCATCCGTATAACAGCAAGTACGACCGCTGGCTCGAAGGCCATGCGCGCCTCACGCAAGCCGAACTACGCGGCCTGCGCCTGTTCAACGATCCGGACAAGGCGAACTGCGCGGGCTGCCACCTCTCGAAGCCCGGCAAGGACGGCCTGCCGCCCATGTTCACCGACTACCAGTACGAGGCGCTGGGCGTGCCGCGCAACCACAAGCTCGCGCAGAACCAGGACCCGCACTTCTTCGATCTCGGCGTGTGCGGCCCGTTCCGTTCGGACTTCAAGGACCAGACGCAGTACTGCGGCATGTTCCTCACGCCGACGCTGCGCAACACGGCCACGCGCACGGTGTTCTTCCACAATGGCATCTATCACACGCTCGACCAGGTGATGGCGTTCTACAACGATCGCAACACGGACCCCGGCAAGTTCTATCCGCGCGGCCCCGACGGCAAGATCGACAAGTACGACGATATCCCGCCGCAGCTCCAGAAGAACGTGGATGTGACCGATGCGCCGTTCGACCGCAAGTTCGGCGACAAGCCCGCGATGACGCAAGGCGACATCGAGGACATCATCGCCTTCCTCAAGACGCTCAACGACGAGCCGTTGCCGTCACAGCCGCAGTAAGGCCGCCGGGCCGCCGCGCCGACGTTCGGCGATTGCGTGCGCGGGACGCGCGGCCCCCGGTCTTACTTGCCGCCCTGGGCAAGATGAATCGTGACGATCACGGAGGCGTCGTCGAGCGCCTCCAGCGCATGCGTTTCACCGGCGGCGAGCAACAGCATGTCGCCGGCGTGCATGGTGCGCGGGTCGCCGTTCACGAAAAAGCGGATCACGCCCTCGACGCATTGCACGGTGATCTCGCCCGCCACGCTGTGCTCGGGCAGCCGCTTGCCCGCAGGCAGCACGAGCCGGATCACCTCCAGTTCCTGCGCGCGGATCAGCGTGGTGGATTGCGCGTTCTTGAGCGCGCCGCCTAGCGGCCGGGCGTCGAAGACCTCACCCGGCGCGGCGTGGGGGATGGCCATGACAGTCCCTCAAACGAGCTTCGCGTTGAGCGTGATCTTCGCGTTGTTGGCGAAGAGTTTCGACACCGGACAGTTTTCCTTGGCGCCCTTCGAAAGCTCGTCGAACTTCGCCTGGTCGATGCCGGGAATCTTCGCGGTCATGTCGAGCTGGCAGCTCGTGATGGCGAAGCCTTCGCCCACCTTGTCGAGCGTCACGGTCGATTTCGTCTCGATGCTCTCGGCCGTGAAGCCCGCCTGGGTGAGAAAGAGCGAGAACGCCATCGTGAAGCAGCCCGCGTGCGCCGCGCCGATCAGTTCCTCGGGATTGGTGCCGGGGCCGCCCTCGAAGCGCGAGGCGAAGCCGTAGGGCGCTTCCTTGAGCACGCCGGTTTGCGTCGAGATGGTGCCCTGGCCGTCCTTGATCCCGCCATGCCACTTGGCCGATGCCGTCTTTTGCATGATGTTTCTCCGCGATATGGAAACGTCGAAATGACGAAAGGGGAGCGTGCGGGGCACGCAAGCGGCGTGCCCCGCACGCGGTATTTCAGGGTTGCTGTGCGGGCGTTTCGCCCGCGTACCACGCGGCGGCCGCGTCGATTTCCTCGGGCGTCATGTTGCGCGCGATGTTGCGCATCTGCTCGGAAATATCGTTGTGGCGCGTGCCGTTCGCAAAGGCGAGCAACTGCGCCTTCGTGTACGCGGCCGGCAGGCCGTCGAGCCACGGGCTGCCGATCTTGCTGTCCACGCCGCCGTGGCAGGACGCGCAAGCGGGGATGTTGCGCAGCGGCGCGCCGTGCGCGACGATGCCGGGCGCGCCGCCATGCAGGTGCGCGATCGGCTGCAACGAGGCGTAGTAGGCCGCGAGGTCGCGCATGTCCTCGTCGGAGAGGTCGCGCGCCATGGGCGACATCACCGCGTTCTGGCGCGCGCCCGTTTGAAAGTCGTGCAATTCCTTGAAGACCACGATGGCGAACTGGCCCGCCAGATTCGGCGAATTGGCCATGCTGATGCCGCGCGGGCCGTGGCACATCGTGCAGCGCAGGGCAAGCGTCGCGCCGCGGCCGATCGACAGGCTCGTCGCGCCGTCGAGCATGTGCGGCGTGAGTTCCACCGTGCTCACCTTGTAGTCGGGCGCGACCGCCGACTCCACCGGGTGCCACTGGCGCGGCACGCCGGCCGCGCTACAGATCGCATTCCAGATGCCCTGGAACTGCGGGTCGGATTTCGCGGAAGGCAGCCAGACGAAGCCGATCAGCACGGCGGCGACGAACACCACGATCGTCGCGCCCACGCCCGCGCGAAACCACACATTGCGTAACGAGAACAGGCGTTCGTCGCTCATCGCTGCGCTCCAATCGGGATCGCGGGCACCGCGGTCTGCGGTGTCGCGAGCAGTTGCGCAATGGGGTAGCCGTAGTTGGTGATGGTCAGCGCGACCATCAGCACGACCCACAGCGCGAAGCTGTTGAGCGCCACGGGCAGCGTGGCCGATTCGTGCACCGGCTTGCTGAAGCGATATTCCTCGGGCGTGACCACTTCGTTGCGATGGCCTTGCAGCAGCACCACGAAGAACAGGATGGCCGAGATCACGAGGATCAGCCCGCCTATCGCGGAGAGCACGACGAGCGCGCCCTGGCCCGCCAGCGCCGGGTCGCTGTAGTCGTAATAGGCCATGCGCCGCGGCATGCCCATGAGGCCGACCAGGTGCCACGGGAAGGTCGTCACGATCATGCCGATGAACCACAGCCACAGCTGCCAGCGCATGAGCTTCCAGTTCGTGAGCGCGCGGCCCGTGATCTGCGGCCACAGGTCGTAGGCGATGGCGAAGTACATGATGACAATCGCGCCGCCATAGATCAGGTGGAAGTGCCCCGTGATCCACTGCGTGTTATGCACGGGCTGGTCGAGCTGGTAGCTCATGTTGATGAGCCCGCCCGCGCCGCCGAAGCCCAGCATGACGAACGAGAACGCCACGGCCAGCATTTGCGGGTTGTGCCACGGCAGCTTCGCGATCCAGCCAAACGCCCCTTTGCCGCCGCGCAGCCGCCCGGCGATTTCCACCGAGGCGCAGATCGTGAACACGGTGAGGAGCGTGGGCACCGAAACGAGCGCCGTGAACACCGACTGCACGAACTTGAAGCCCGAGCCCACCTGCGGGTCGGTGAAGAGGTGGTGCAGGCCGATCGGCATGGCCACCACGAGGAACAGGATGAACGAGATGCGCGCCATCGAGTCGCTGTAGAGCCGGCCGCCGATCGCGCGCGGAATGATCGTGTAGTAGGCGATATAGGCGGGCATGAGCCAGAAGTAGACGATGGCGTGCAGCGTCCACGAGAAGAACACGCGCGCGAGGCCGGCGTCGATGGTATTGCGCCAGCCGAACGCGACCGGCAGGATCTGGAACAGCACCTCGATGGCCGCGCCCACGGCGGTCCAGCCCCACAGGTAGGCGCCGGCCGTGGTCGCGAACATGGCGAGCGGCACGGGTTTGCCGGGATTTTCGCGTTTCCATTTCGCGGTGTTCACGCCCATCAGCGCGACCCAGATCCACGAGCCCACCACCACGAGCACGACGCCGAGGTAATAGAACACGTTGCCGATCATCGGCGGGTAGAAGGTGTAGAGCACCGAGGCGAGGCCGAGCGCCACGGGCACCGAGGCCGTGACCGCGCCGAGCGCGAGCAGGATGAAGCCGAGCCAGGCCCAGCGCACGCCCACCAGCGGCTTCTTGAGCGCCAGTTCGCTCACCGCGTAGCCAAAGCCCATGGCAATGAGCGTGGGGAACACGTAGCCCATCACGGTGCCGTGCTCCGTGACCGAACGGTAATAAAGCTCGGGATCCTTGAGCCAGGGGTGCAGCGGGCTGCGCACCAGCATCTGCCATGCGCCAAGCAGCAGCGCCACGCCGAACACGATGAACGCGAGCCAGAAGTGGGCGAGTACGAGTCGCTTGTTATTTAACACAGCTGAGTCTCCGCGCGGAATTGCCTGCCTGATTCGCCATCTGCATGAAGGCATCCTTGTCGATGACCTTCACGTGCGCCCACATGCCCTGGTGCCCCGTGCCGCAATATTCGTGGCAAGGCATCAGGTGGTCAGCGGGCTTGTCGAAGGTCGTGCGGAACGTCGAGATATAGCCGGGCTCGACCATCGAGTTCAGGTTGGTGCCGGTCACGAGAAAGCCGTGCACGACATCGGCGCTCGTGGCGCGGAACGTAATGGGCGTATTCGCCGGCACGACGATGCATTGCGGCGTGAATGAATACTGCTGTGCGAGGATGCGCACCGTGACGGAGCCGTCGCTCTCCACCGCGCTGCCGAGATTCGATTCGACGAATTCGCCGGACACGTGCAGCGTTTCCGGGTCGACCAGTTCCACGCGCGAGGGCGGCATCATGGCCCAGTGCAGGCCCGTGAAAACCACCATGGCCACGAGCACGGCGACGAGCGCCACCATGAGCATCGCCCAGCGGCGCTCGACGCGCGCCGCGACTTCGGCACTGGCATGGTTATCGATGGGGTTCGACATGAGGCCGGCCTTTTCTTCTCTGTCTGGTTTATTGGATGACGCCGCGCGGCAGGAACACGATGAAGTAGAACGCGAACCACAGCGCGGTCACGATGGCGGTGGCGATGCCCGCAACCGCGAGCGCGCCGCCCGGGCCGTTGGCCACGATCTCGTCGACCTGTTCGTGCTGCGGGCGCTCGCCCGGTTGTTCGGGTACGGGAGTCTCGATCATCGCAGCCTCAGAAAAGCGGTGCGGAGCGCAGCGCGTTCACTTCATGTTCGGAAACCGGCGTGCCGTGGTTGCCCCACGCCGTGCGGATATACGTGACCACGGCCGCCACTTCCTCGTCGGAGAGCGACTGCGCGAACGGCGGCATGCCATAGGGCATCGGATTCTTGCGCGTGCCGGGCGCGTAGCCGCCGTTGAGCACCATGCGGATGGGGTTCACGGCCGAGTTCATCTGGATCGACTGGTTGTCGGCGAGCGGCGGGAAGTGCGGGGGCTTGCCCTGGCCTTCGGCCGCATGGCACACCGCGCATTGCGAGTCGTAAATCTTCTTGCCGAGCGGCACGAGACGGGCGGCTTCTTCCGTCACGAAAGTGCTCTTGGGCGACTTGTCGACTTCGCTGTTGTGGCCGGGCAGCGACTTCAGGTAGACGGCCACGGCGCGCACGTCGTCTTCGGTGAGGTACTGGAAGCTGTCGTAGACCACTTCGGCCATCGGCCCGTACACGGCGCCGCGTTTGGACACGCCCGCGTGCAGCAGGTCGACGATGTCCTCGATGCTCCAGTCGCCAAGGCCCGCTTCCTTGTTCGAGGTGAGCGAGGGCGCGTACCAGTTCTGCACGGGAATCAGGCCGCCCTGGAATTCCTTCGAGGCCGAGTTGCCGCCCAGCGCGTTGATGGCCGTGTGGCACATGGTGCAGTGTCCGAGACCTTCCACGAGATACGCGCCGCGATTCCATTCGGCGGACTGCTTGGGGTCGGGCTTGAACTCGCCCTGGCGGAAGAACAGCGTGCGCCAGCCGAGCAGCAGCGCGCGCTGGTTATACGGGAAGCGCAGATCGTGCGGGCGGTTCTCCTTGTGCACGGCCTGCGTGGAGAGGAGGTACGCGAAGATGGCGTCGGAGTCGGCGCGTGTGACCTTGGTGTACGACGCGAACGGCATGGCCGGGTAGAGCAGCGTGCCGTCGCGCGACTTGCCTTCGTGCAGCATGCGGTAGAACTCGTCGGCGGTCCACGAGCCGATGCCGTACATCTTGTCCGACGAAATGTTGGGCGTATAGAGCGTGCCGAACGGCGTTTCCATCGGACGGCCGCCGCCGAACATCTGCTCGGAGGGCACCGTGTGGCACGCAATGCAGTCGCCCGCGCGCGCGAGGTACTCGCCGCGCGCGATCAGTTCGGCGTTGCTCGCCACCGGCTTGGCGTTGGCCGTGGCCGCCGCCGCGGCCGCGCGCGCCGCGTCGGCGGAGTTGGCGCTGGGCGCGCCCGTCTGCGCGAGCGCGCTGGCGGCGACGCAGAGCGTGGCTGCGGCGAGCGCCGCGCGGCAAGGCTTGAACGATGGCTTGAGCGATGAACGGAGAAAGGATCGGATTCTGCGCACGTCGGGGCCCCGGCTAGTTATGGACGCTGCCGCACGCGAGCGGCAGCGGCGAGGGCGCGGCTGGCGTCGTGTCGGCGGGCGCGGGTTGCGACGAGAGCCAGGCCGCGATCGCGGTGATGTCGCGATCGGCGAGATGCGTGGCGATGTCGTGCATGCAGTCCGGGGCGGCGGCGCGGCGCGTGCCGTAGCGGAACGCCCCGAGCTGCGCGCTGATGTAGTTCGCATGCAGGCCCACGAGCCCCGGAATGGCCGGCTGCATGCCCGTGAGCGCCGCGCCGTGGCAGCTCGCGCACGCGGGCACCTTGCGGGCAGCGTCGCCGTTCATGACGAGCGACTTGCCGAGCGCGAGCGTGGCGGCGTCCACGGTGGGCGTGACGGGCGGCGGATAGGGCGGACGCTCGTGCGCGAAGAATTCCGCAATCTGTTTGAGGTACGCGTCGGGCAGATACGCGAGCAGATAGTTCATCGGCGGATAGCTGCGGCCGCCGTCGCGAAACGCGATGAGCTGGTTGTACAGATAGCCCGCCGGCTTGCCCGCGAGACGCGGGAAGTAGTCGTTGTCGGTGCCTTCGCCGTGCGCGCCGTGACAGGCCGCGCAACCCATCACGCGGGCCTGCATCGTGTCAGGCGCGGGCTCGGCGGGCGGCGCCGCGTAGAGCGGTGCCAGCGGCAACGCGAGCGCAAGGATGAGGAAGACGATGCGGTTTCTCAATGATTCCCTCGTGGCGGATTGTGACGGCACAAACGCGTTGCGATTCGATATCAGTGGAAGCGCCGTCCGTGGGGATTCTCGTTTTCAATGACGGCCGGGGCGCACCTTCCGGAACAGATTATGGGAGAAAAAACCAAATTCGTGCCACGAGGCTGTGCAAAAAAATCTGCGACCGACAGCCGCGCGATAAATGTTTGCTAACACAACGACATCGGGTTTTGCGCGCGAGGCAAATTAGATCGGAATGCGAAATAAAATGAGAGCCGTTTCGAATGGAGAAATAGCGTGTGCGCCGGCGCGAACGGCTGGTCATCCGATGTCCTCCGTCCCGCGCATCGCGCCATTACGCCCGCTGCCACGACCGTTTCGGCCCTGTTGTGTGGTTGTCCGACAACGTATAATGGAACGATAAACGTACCTATCGAGCCAAGGAGAACCACATGGCGGAGTCGCTTGCCACGCCCATTGCCGCGCGTAGCCGCAATCTCGCCGAGCAGGTCGTCCACTACATCAATGAGCAGATCGCTTCGCGCACGCTCAAGCCCGGCGACAAGCTGTCCACTGAAAGCAGTCTCATGACGCAACTGGGCGTGAGCCGCACGGTGGTGCGCGAGGCCATCTCGCGCTTGCAGGCCATGGGGGTGATCGAAACGCGTCACGGCATCGGCAGCTTCGTGCTGGAGCCGCGCCGCGAGCCGCTCGATCTCGACGTCGTGCCGGCCAGCACGCTGGGCGACGTGCTGTGCGTGCTGGAGTTGCGCATCAGCCTCGAAACGGAGGCCGCGGGTCTTGCCGCCCAGCGTGCGAGCGAGCGCGACCTCGCCGGCATGCGCGCGGCGCTCGACGCGCTCGACGTCGTCATCCGCACGGGCGGCGACAGCTCGGGCGCGGACCTGGAGTTCCACGTCTCGGTGGCGCGCGCCACCGGCAACCGCTATTTCGTCGACATCCTCACGCAGATGGGCGCGGCATTGATCCCGCGCCGTCGCGTCGATTCGGCGGGCATCGCGCATCGCGATCCCCAGGCCTATGCCGAACTCGTGAACCGCGAACACGAAAGCATTTTCGACGCCATCGCCCGCCACGATCCCGAAGGCGCGCGCGCGGCCATGCGCATGCATCTGTCGAGCAGCCGCGAGCGCTTGCGCCGTGCGGCGGTGGAGGCGGGGGAAAAGGCGTAGTTCGAAGCCGGCGCAGTTCAAACAGGCGCAGTTCAAACCAGATCAATGACCTGCACGCAAAAACAAACAGCGGCCCGCGTGGCCGCTGTTTGTTTTTGTGCTGCGGGATCAGGTGCGCACAGGCTCGCCGGTCTTGTGGGGTCGGCGCGGGTATGCGCTAAGTCATCGTACAACATAATTGAACCGGGGAAGCCTTCCCGAACTCGTCCGCGATATGTGAACATACGGCACACGCCCAATGCCAAGGCAGTAGCGGGGCGCAGGGGTAAACACCACATTGGCCGGTCCGGCCTGCGCGAATACAATGTCATCAGACAACGTACCACGAAGCATCTCATCCGTGCACCACCGGTGCGCCTGAAGGAGACAACCCGGATGTCCGCCCCTGCCAACGCCTATGAAGACCTGCTGGAGTCGGCCAGCGCCAAGGTCATGCGGCACGTGCTGCCGCTCTTTCTCATCATGTTCATCGCGAACTACATCGACCGCGTGAACGTCGGTTTCGCCGGTGCGCACATGAAGGCCGACATCGGCCTTTCGGCGGCGGCGTATGGGTTCGGCGCGGGTCTGTTCTTCATCGGCTACGCGCTCTTCGAAGTGCCGTCGAACATGCTCATGCAGAAGTTCGGCGCGCGCGCCTGGCTCACGCGCATCATGGGCACGTGGGGCGTGGTGGCCGCGGCGATGGCGTTCGTGCATAACGACACCTCGTTCTACGTGCTGCGCTTTCTGCTGGGCATTGCCGAAGCGGGCTTCTTTCCCGGCGTGATCTATTACTTCGCGCAGTGGCTGCC
The DNA here is from genome assembly GCF_003096875.1 of Paraburkholderia unamae. Taxonomy (NCBI): domain Bacteria; kingdom Pseudomonadati; phylum Pseudomonadota; class Betaproteobacteria; order Burkholderiales; family Burkholderiaceae; genus Paraburkholderia; species Paraburkholderia unamae. Next base: position 14,754 of record NZ_QEOB01000024.1, on the reverse strand, counting down.
GCAAAAGGAGCGCGGCAAGGCGGCGGCGGTATTCCTCGCGGGCTCGGCGTTCGCCTCCGTGCTCTCCGGCCCCATCACGGGCGCGCTGCTTTCGGTGCGCGGCTTAGGCCTCGCGGGCTGGCAATGGATGTTCCTGATCGAAGGCGGCTTTTCGATTCTGCTGTGCGGCGTGAGCTGGCTGCTCCTGAAGTCGCGCATTCGCGACGCCCACTGGCTCACGAGCGACGAGCAGGGCGCGCTCGAAACGTATCTGGCGCGTGAGCAGGCCGAACGCGAAGCCGCCACGGGCGCGCACGTGCCGGTGCTGCGTCTTTTGAAAGACCCGCAGATCGTGCTGTTCTGCTTCCTGTATTTCGCCATCCAGCTCACTATTTACGCGGCCACGTTCTGGCTGCCCACCATCATCCGCAAGATGGGCGACCTCACCGACTTCCAGGTGGGCCTCTACAACGCCATTCCCTGGTTGATCGCCATCGTCGCGATGTACTGCTTCGCGCTGCTCTCGGCCAGGTACCGCTTTCAGCAGGCGTGGCTCGCCCTCGCCCTCGTGATCGCCGCATGCGGCCTGTTCGCTTCGACTTCGGCCAACGCGGTGTTCTCGTTCGTGGCGATCTGTTTCTCGGCCATCGGCTTCAAGGCGGCTTCGTCGCTGTTCTGGCCGATGCCGCAAGGCTATCTCGACACCCGCGTGGCCGCCGCCGTGATCGCGCTGATCAATTCGCTCGGCAACCTGGGCGGCTTCTTCGCGCCGGCCACGTTCGGCTACCTGCAACAGCACACGGGCTCGATCACGGGCGGCCTCTACGGACTCGGCGTGACCTCGCTGATCGCCGCCGCCGCCGCGTTCCTGGCACGCAACAAGCCGTCGCGCCGCGCCTTCGCGCAAGATTCGGTGCATAGCGGCGCGCATTGAGCCCGGCCGCCTTCACGGAGAACCTTCGACATGAATCCGCCCAACCCCGACCGCTTTTTCGTCTACGTCGCGAACTCGAAAGATGGCGACATCAGCGTACTGCATCTCGACGCCACTCGCGGCACGCTCGCGCCGCATGCCCGCGTGCGCGCGCAGGACAACGTGATGCCGATGGCGCTCACGCCCGAGCGCAAGCGCCTGTACGCGGCCACGCGCGGTGCGGACAAGCGCATCAACGACTACGCCATCGACGCGCAATCCGGCGGCCTCGCGCCGCGTGTGCAAACACCGATCGATTCGAGCTTCGCCTATCTGTGCGCGGAGCCGCTCGGGCGCTTCCTGCTGGGCGCATCGTATGGCGAGCACCGCCTTTGCCTGTACCGCGTGACCGATGTGGAAAGCGGCAAGGGCGAACCGCTCCAGGTGATCGAGGGTATCGAGCATGCGCATGCCGTGATCGTTTCCGCCGATGGGCGTTTCGCCTACGCGTCGTCGCTGGGCAGCGATCGCGTGTTCTGCTTCGCGCTGGAGGAGGCCGGCCGGCTCGTCGAGATCGGCACGGTCGACCTTGGCGCGGGTTTCGGCCCGCGGCATCTGCGCTTCTCGCCGGACGGCGATGTGCTGTACGTGCTGAGCGAATTCCGCGCCACGGTGGCGGCGTTCGCGCGCGACGCCGCCACGGGCAAGCTCACGGCGCGGCACGTTTCGCCGCGCGCCGCCGCGCTTGCGCATCTGAATGACGGCTTCGCGCGCCCCAGCCCCACGGACCCCGTGCAGCCCGATCCGGCCGAACTGGCGAAGCTCGTTTGGGCCGCCGATATCCACGTTTCGCCCGATGGCCGCTTCGTCTACGTGTCGGAGCGCACCACGAGCCAGATCCTCACGCTGCGCGTGGCGCAGGACGGCGCGCTCGAATACGTGGGCGCGAGCGCGACCGAAACGCAGCCGCGCGGCTTTCGCATCGATCCCACCGGGCGCTTTCTGGTGGCGTGCGGAGAGAAGTCGCAGCACGTCTCGGTTTATGCGATCGATACGGTCAGCGGCGCGCTCACGCCCGTCTCGCGCTGCGAGGGCGGCAACGGCGCGAACTGGGTGGAAATCGTCGCCGCGAGTTCGTAACGGCTTTAGCGTCTTCTAAAGTGCTTTAACGGCACGAATTTAGACAATTGAAACGTTTGATTTTGAGGGCGCCGCGCGCCGCATTTTTACAGGTAATCCGTTCATGTCCACACAAACCGTCCAACCGAACGCCACGCCCGTCGTGACCGAGCTGCGCGTCGTGCCCGTGGCGGGCCGCGACAGCATGCTGCTGAACCTCTCCGGCGCGCACGGCCCGTTCTTCACCCGCAACGTCGTGCTGCTGCGCGACAGCGCGGGCAACACCGGCATCGGCGAAGTGCCGGGCGGCGAGGCGATCCGCAAGACGCTGGACGATGCGCGCGCGTTCGTGGTCGGTCAGTCCATCGGCAACATGCAGGCCGTGCTCAACACCGTGCGCAAGCAGTTCGCCGACCGCGATTCGGGCGGCCGCGGCCTGCAAACGTTCGACCTGCGCACCACGATCCACGCGGTCACGGCCCTCGAAGCCGCGCTGCTCGACCTGCTCGGCCAGCATCTGAACGTGCCCGTTGCCGCGCTGCTGGGCGAAGGCCAGCAGCGCAGCGAAGTGGAGATGCTCGGCTATCTGTTCTACATCGGCGATCGCAACAAGACCGACCTCGCGTACGCGAGCGGGGCCGACGGCCGCGACGACTGGGAGCGCCTGCGCACCGAAGAGGCGATGACGCCGGAAGCGGTCGTGCGTCTGGCCGAAGCCGCCAAAGCGCGCTACGGCTTCAACGATTTCAAGCTCAAGGGCGGCGTGCTGGCGGGCGATGCGGAAATGGAAGCGGTCACGGCGCTGGCCGAGCGCTTTCCCGAAGCGCGCGTGACGCTCGACCCGAACGGCGCGTGGTCGCTGGCCGAAGCCGTGCGCCTGTGCCGCGACAAACACGACGTGCTCGCCTACGCGGAAGACCCGTGCGGGGCGGAGAACGGCTATTCGGGCCGCGAGGTGATGGCCGAATTCCGTCGCGCCACGGGCCTGCCCACGGCCACCAACATGATCGCGACCGACTGGCGGCAGATGGGTCACGCCATCCAGCTCCAATCCGTGGACATTCCGCTCGCCGACCCGCACTTCTGGACCATGCAGGGCTCGGTGCGCGTGGCGCAGATGTGCAACGACTGGGGCCTCACGTGGGGCTCGCATTCGAACAACCACTTCGATATCTCGCTTGCGATGTTCACGCATGCCGCCGCGGCGGCGCCCGGCAAGATCACGGCCATCGACACGCACTGGATCTGGCAGGACGGCCAGCGCCTCACGCGCGAGCCGCTGCAAATCGTGGGCGGCAAGGTGCAGGTGCCGCAAAAGCCGGGCCTCGGCATCGAGATCGACATGGACGAGCTGGAGAGGGCGCACGCGCTCTACCAGCAACACGGCCTCGGCGCGCGCGACGACGCCATCGCCATGCAATACCTGATTCCCAACTGGAAATTCGACAACAAGCGTCCGTGCCTCGTGCGCTGAACGCCGTCTTCAACCGAACATTTTTACCGACTCAGCGACAGGATCCACACCATGACCACGCCGCAAGAACTCAAGCAAATCGTCTCCGAAGGCCTGCTTTCGTTTCCCGTGACCGACTTCGACGCGCAAGGCAACTTCCGCGCGAACACCTATGCCGAGCGCCTGGAATGGCTGGCCCCGTATGGCGCGAGCGCGCTGTTCGCGGCGGGCGGCACGGGCGAATTCTTCTCGCTCACGAAAAGCGAATACTCGCAGGTCATCAAGACGGCCACTGAAACCTGCAAGGGCAAGGTGCCGATTCTCGCGGGCGCGGGCGGCGCGACGCGCGTGGCCATCGAATACGCGCAGGAAGCCGAGCGCAATGGCGCGCAGGGCATTCTGCTGATGCCGCACTACCTCACGGAAGCGTCGCAGGAAGGCATTGCCGCGCACGTGGAGCAGGTTTGCAAGGCCGTGCCGAAAATGGGCGTGATCGTTTATAACCGCGCCAACTCCAAGCTCAACGCCGACATGCTCGAACAGCTCGCGGACCGCTGCGAGAACCTGATCGGCTTCAAGGACGGCGTAGGCGAGATCGAGGCGATGGTGACGATTCGCCGCCGTCTGGGCGACCGCTTCTCGTACCTGGGCGGCCTGCCCACGGCCGAAGTCTACGCGGCGGCTTACAAGGCGCTGGGCGTGCCCGTGTATTCGTCGGCGGTGTTCAACTTCATCCCGAAGACGGCCATGGCGTTCTACCGTGCGATTGCCGCCGACGACCACGCGACGGTCGGCAAGCTCATCGACGAGTTCTTCCTGCCGTACCTCGCGATCCGCAATCGCCGCGCGGGCTACGCCGTGAGCATCGTGAAGGCGGGCGCGAAGCTCGTGGGCCGCGACGCGGGCCCGGTGCGCGCGCCGCTCACCGACCTCACGGAAGAGGAAGTGGCGCAGCTCGACGTGCTGATCAAGAAACTCGGCGCGCAGTAACACCGCCAGGGCCCTCGCGGCCCTGTTTGCCGATTAAAGGCGCGATAAAGGCGCGCGTACGGCTCAGGCGTTCTCGGCCGTGTCGCCGAACAGGTCCAGGTTGGCGCGCTCGCGCTTGCTGTTACCTTTGCGTCCTTTGCCGGCCTTGCCCTCGTTGTCTGCGGCCTTGTCCGCCTTGTCCGCTTTTTCGCGGCGCGGCTTGCCGAACACCTCGTCAGGGGTGAAGCCGTATTCGGCGATCGTCGCGCGCACGCTGGCGAGGGCCTGGTTCGCCGCTTCGGCGCGCGCCGCTTCGATGCGCTCGTCGAGCTCGCGCTTCTGGGCGAGCAGTTCGCGGTAGGTTGCCATGGGTAAATCGTGTCGAGTGAAAACGAGCCGCTGATTTTACGCGCTGCGCGAGGTTTGCGCGGAATTTGCGCTTCAAGCTTCAAAGATACGCGGCGAGCAGCGCGACCACGACGCCCGATACGCCCATCAGCAAGGCCGCGAGCCACAACGATCCGCGTGCGGGCGCACGCACCGAGGCGGGCAGGCGCTTTTTGCCGGTGAGCATCGGGCCGACCAGATTGTGGCCTTTCGCGAGCGCATAGACGGCGATCGCGCACACGTGCAGCACGACCGCGCCCGCGAGCACGTCCCAGCCCAGCGCGTGCAGGCTGCCGATCGCATTGGCGATTTTCGCGGGCACGATTTCGCTGAGCGGGCCTTCGTCGGCGATGTCGTTGTTGTCGTAGAGGCCGGTGAGCGTGACGACGAGCAGCAGTGCCAGCAGCAAGAGGACCATCCAGCCGCCCGCCGCGTTGTGGCCCACCTGCACGTCGGGCTCGCGCCGCAACAGATGCCGCAGGTGCTCGACCGCCTTGTGCGGCGAGGCGACGAAGCGCGAGAAGCGCGCGGTCTCGCTGCCGAAACACCCCCACAGGATGCGAAACAGCACGAGCGCGAGCAGCGTCTCGCCCAGGCGCACGTGGGTCTGCATCCAGTTCAGGCGTTGCGTGACGTACGCGGCCGCCACCAGCACGACGGTCAGCCAGTGAAAAAGCCGCCTGGGCAGATCCCACACCCGCACGCTGCGCGCAGGGCGGTCGTCGGTTGCGGGCGTGACGGATGTCGTGGCAGGAGGGCGGGATCTCATGATCGGGTGCGGGCGGGCGCGGCGCTCCTGGACATCATAGGCCAGGAACGCCCGCTTCGGCCGGGCGCAACGCGCAGGCGCCCGGCATGCATGGCGTCGCGCCACGACTTCGGCGATACTTGCCGCTGACCTTACACTCCTTGCAAGCCGACCTGGCAGATGGAAAAAAACCGACTCGAAGCCTTCAGCGACGGCGTGCTCGCCATCATCATCACCATCATGGTGCTGGAACTCAAGGTGCCGCACGGCGACGACCTCGCCGAGCTCGTGCCGCTCTGGCCGGTGTACCTGAGCTATGTGCTGAGCTTCATCTACGTGGGGATCTACTGGAACAACCATCACCACATGCTGCACGCGGCGCGGCGTGTGAACGGCGCGGTGCTGTGGGCCAACCTGCATCTGCTGTTCTGGCTTTCGCTCCTGCCGTTCACCACGGGCTGGATGGGCGAGAACCACTTCGGCCGCTGGCCTACCGCGCTTTACGGCGTCAACCTGCTGCTGTGCGCCGTTGCCTATGTGGTGCTGCAATTCGCACTCGTGCGCTATCACGGCACGCACAGCGCGCTCGCCATCGCGTTGGGCAACGATGTAAAGGGCAAGATTTCGCCGGTGCTCTATCTCGCGGGCTTCGCGCTCGCGGCGCTCGATTACCCGCATATTGGCGCGATTTTCTACTTCATCGTCGCGCTGCTCTGGCTCGTGCCCGACAAGCGCATGGAGCGGCTCGCCATGACGACGAGCGAACAGAAGGACGAGTAGCCCGGGGCAAGGGCCCGCGCTTGCACGCCAGGCCCCTGCGACATCACTTCATCATCAGCCTGCCAGGTGCTTGCGCTTGGCAAGTTCCTGCGCCTTCGCGTAGTCGGCCTGGATCACGGGCAGACCTTCCGTCGCGGCCTTCTTGAGGCCCGCGTCGCGACCCGAGGCGATCTCCGCCTGGAACGCCGAAAGCGTTTTCTGCTGACCGGCCAGCGCAACCTGCTCGATATACGCCTTGTCGAAGTCCGCGCCGCGCAAGTCCTTCACACCGGCCAGCACGGCGGTGTCGGGATCGTCGCGCGGCACGTCCACGCCGCGCGGGCTCGCCGCGCGCATCGAATCCGAAAGCTTCGTGTAGTCGGCGACCAGTTTCTCCGCGAAGGCCTTCACTTCGCGGTCAGTCGAGCGCGAGTCGGCAATGCGCGCGGCATCGCGCTGCGTCGCGACCGTTTGCGTGCCGTCGGCGACGAAGGCCTTGTCGGCCGCGTGCAACTCGTGCGCGCCGGCCGTGGCCGCGGTCGTGGCGGAAGCCGCGGCGGGCGCGGGGGTTTGCGCATGGGCGCTCAACGTGACGGCGCAGAGGCTGGCGGCCGAAGCCGTGATGAGAGAAGCAAGCGAGAGGCGGGTCATGTGAACTCCTTTCTGCGTGATTGGTATCGAATGCACGCGCAACGCCGTGGGCAGTGCGGCTTTGCGCGGGACCGTCTTGCGTGAAGCGCTTTGCTGCTCAACGGTCTGAGGAATTCTAGGAACTCGGCCGCGCTACAGGTGAAACGATCGCGTCGCTTGTGTAACGGTTGGTAAGAGGCCCGGTGCGAACGATCGACTGTCATGTTCGTTGTCAAGCACGCCGCCATGTCATGCGTTTATGCGGATACGGCGTTTTCCATTCGCGCCAACCGGCGCACAATGTCCCTCGGCGCGGCAAGCGGCGCGCTGCGAAACATCCCACGATCTGGGCACGCACTCGTGCGTGCAAAAAAGCAGACCAACGAGGAAGGAGACAGGATGGACGACAAACTGGTTGCAAGCGCATCCACCACGACCACGCTCACGAACTTCCGCTGGCGTGTGCTCATCTGGCTGCTGATCGGCGGCATCATCAATTACCTCGATCGCGCGAATCTCGCGATTGCAGCGCCTGGCATGATTCAGGACCTTGGCCTCACGCGCACGCAAATCGGGCTGCTCGGCACCGTGTTCGCGTGGACTTACGCGGTCATGCAACTGCCGGCGGGCTGGATCATCGACCGCTTCGGCGCGAAGCGCGCCTATGCGGTGGGCATGATCTGGTGGAGTGTGGCGACCTGGCTCACGGGCGTGGTCGGTTCGATCTCGGGGCTCATCGTCATGCGCGTGCTGCTCGCCGTGGGCGAGGCGCCGTGCTGGCCGACTTCCGCGAAGATCACGGCCGCCTGGTTTCCGGCCAAGGAGCGTGGTTTCGCGACCGGCATCTGGGATTCGTCGTCGAAGTGGGGGCCCGCGCTCGCGCCCGCCGTGCTGGTCGCGCTGATGATCGCGTTCGGCTGGCGCTCGCTGTTTCACGTGACGGGCGCCATCGGCATCGTCTTTGCCGTGCTGTTTCTGCTTCTCTATCGCAACCCCGCGCAAAGCAAGCGGCTCACGCGCGAGGAGTTCGCCTATATCGAAGCGGGCGGCGGCGGCCACGAGCGCTCGCTCAAAAGCGCGCCCATTCGCTGGCGCGCGCTGTTCGCCTCGCGCAGCGTGTGGGGCATGATCTTCGGCTATTTCTGCGCGATCTGGCTGTGGAATCTCTTTCTCGTGTTCCTGCCGCTCTATCTGCTCGATCGCTTCCATATTTCGTTCGCACAACTTGGCGTCTATGCGAGCATTCCGTGGTTTGGCGGCGCGGCGGGCGAGATTGCGGCGGGCTGGGTCGCGAAGAAGCTCGTCGATCGCCACGTGGCCTCGCCGATGGTCGCCAAGCGCATGCTGATCGTGGCGGGCTCGCTTGGCGCGGCCGTGTGCGCGGTGGCGCTGCCGTTCGTGAGCACGATAGGCGCGACGGTCACGTTGATGACGCTCGGGCTGGCGTGCATCGCGGCCACCATCGGCAATGCGTGGGCGCTCGCGGCCGACATCGCACCGTCTTCGATGGTCGCCTCCGTGAGTTCGATCCAGAACTTCGGCGGCTATTTCGGCGGCGCATTCTCGCCGGTCGTGGCCGGTTTGATCGTCGACCGCACGGGTTCGTACTCGCTCGCCTTCGTGATGGGCGGCGTGATTGCCGGGTGCGCCGCGCTCTTTTACTGGTTCATGGCGCGCGACACGGTGGGGCAGCCCGCGCAACCGGCGCGCGCGGCGTGAGGAGACGAACGTGAACGCCTACGAAAGCGACCCATGGCGCAAGCTGTATGACCCCGGCATCGACGCGAACCCGAAGCCTGAATACAGCAACGGCCTCGACATCTTCGCAGCGGCGCTCGCGCATGCGCCACACGCCAGCGCGCTGCTCTACTTCGACGGCAGGCTCGACTGGCAAGCGCTCGATACGTGGAGCGACGCCGTAGCCTGCGTGCTGCACGACCACGAGGTGCGACGCGGCGATCGCGTCGCGCTCTATTTGCAGAACGTGCCGCAGTTTGTGATCGCGTTGCTCGGCATCTGGAAAGCGGGCGCGGTGATGGTGCCGATCAACCCGATGAACCGCGCGCGCGAATTGCGGCTGCTGCTCGACGATTCGCAAACGCGCGTGCTGATCTGCGACGACGCGCTCGAAGGCGAAGTGGTGCGCGAAGTGATCGAGTGCATCGAGGCCGACGGCAAGACCGCGCCACACGTGCTCACCACCGGCGCGCGCGCCATGCAAACGCGCGACGACCCGCGCGTGTTCGTCGCGCAACGGGATGCAGCCGGAACAGGCGAGGGCGCTCGCGATCTCCTGAGGGCGGCGCGGGCCGCGCAGGGTCGCAAGCCCGCACCTGTCACCTTCACGGCCGACGATCCCGCCATGCTCGTCTACACCTCGGGAACGAGCGGCCGCCCCAAAGGCGCGATCTGCACGCACGGCAATTTCGCGTTCAACGCGCAGACGTACCGCGATTTCGTCGGCCTGCGCGAGGGCGGCCCGATTCTCGGCGTGGCGCCGCTCTTTCACATTACCGGACTGGTCGGCCATATCGGCGCGGCATTGATCGCGCGCGCCGCTCATCCTCATGCATCGCTTCGATCCCGGCGCGACGCTCGACGCCGTAGCGGAACATCGCGCGGAGTTCACGATCGGCGCGATCACCGTGTTCATCGCGCTGCTGCATCACGCCGATGCCGCACCGGAAAAACTGGCGACGCTCACGAAGATCTATTCGGGCGGCGCACCCATTGCGCCCAGCGTGGTCGAAGCGTTTCGCGCGAAGTTCGGCCACGACATTCACGGCGCTTATGGGCTCACCGAAACGAACTCGCCCACGCATATGGTGCCGTTGCTCAGGCGGGCGCCTGTCGATCCGCACAGCGGCGCGCTGGCCATAGGCGTGCCGGTTCCGGGCGCACAGGCGGCGATCGTGGACGAGGCGGGCCAGATGCTCGCACCGGGCGCGACAGGCGAGATCGTCTGCCGTGGGCCGATGGTCGTGCCCGGCTACTGGAACAACGCGGCGGAGACGGCCAACGCGTTCCGCGACGGCTGGTTCCACACGGGCGACGTGGGCTTCATGGACGAGGCGGGCTGGTTCTATCTGGTCGATCGCAAGAAGGACATGATCAATGCGGCCGGTTTCAAGGTATGGCCGCGCGAAGTCGAGGACGTGCTGTACAGCCATCCCGCCGTGCGCGAAGCCGCCGTGGTGGGCGTGCCCCATCCAAGGCGCGGCGAGACCGTGAAGGCCGTCGTGAGTCTGCGCGCGGGCGCGACGGCGGACGCCGCGGAGTTGATCGCGTTCTGCAAGGCCCGCATGGCCGCGTACAAGTACCCGCGCGTGGTCGAGTTTCGCGACGAATTGCCGAAAACGGCAACGGGGAAGATTTTGCGGCGCGAGTTGAGGTAGCGAGGGCGCGGCATTCGCGCTTTCAAACCGTATTCCCGTTTTCACTCCCCATGACGCTGCCGGATTCCGGTCGCGTCATGCGCCTTCGCGTCCATCGCACACCGCATCAGGGCTAACCCGTAGCCCCTCGCGCTCGCAAGCGGGCGCCACGCTCCCCATTGCGGATCGCGTGTTCACTTGACGGAAATCCCGCCTTGGTTCTCCACGGCGCGGCGTAAATTCCTTTTGCATCGAACTCACCCGTCTTTCCGTCGCGCGGAATGAACGCGCGAGGCGAGCGTCGCGCAATCGAGGCTGTTCACGCGCGATGCCAGGACAGTTTCAAAGGATACCTAAGCATGTGATGCAGAACGGGCATGCGGCGCGAGACCAGTTTTGACCAGAAGAAATACACGTGGAGACATTATGAAGGCGAAATCCATCGCGAAGGGCTGCCTGCGCGCGATCCGTTGCGCGGCCATGCTGGCGTGCGGCACGCTGCCGTATCACGCTGCTCAGGCTTCGACTTATCAGCCTGCCGGCATCGATCTCGGCGCGACGACGTTCTACGACGCATTTGGCAGCACCGACCCGGGCTGGGCCACGATCCAGCTTCTGCAATACGAGAACAACGACAAGTTCTATACCAACACCGGCGACCCCAACGGCCTCTTCAAGAACGGCCAGTCGCAGTCGCTCGTGTGGCTGCCGCAGATCATCTACACCTCGCCGTTCAAGCTGCTCGGCGGCGCGCTCGGCTTCACCGTGCTGCAACCGGTCGTTTATCTGAATGCGCACGACGACGCGAACAGCTTTGTTCCGCTCACCTCGAACACGGGCGTGAATGCCGGCGACACCACGTTCGGCCCGTTCTGGCAGTTCGCGCCCGTCATCGCCGGGGGCCGCCCGGTCTTCGTGCAGCGCTTCGAATTCGACGTGATCGCGCCCACGGGCGCCTATGACCCGACGAAACTCGTCAACCAGGGCAGCAACTTCTGGTCGATCAACCCGTACTGGTCGATGACTTTCCTGCCCACGCCGAAGACCGAAGTTTCGATGCGGCTGCATTACCTCTACAACTTCACGAACGGCAACCCCGGCGTCAACAACTCGGACGGCTTCCCCGGCCCGGTCGACTCGTTTCGCGCGGGACAGGCGGTCTGGGTCAACTTCGCGGCCTCGTACAAGGTGCTGCCGAGCGTGGCGGTGGGTCTGAACGGCTTCTGGTTTCGCCAGTTGAGCGACGACCACGTGAACGGCCAGCCGATGGCAGGCTCGCGCACCACGAATCTTTCGCTGGGGCCGGGCGCGATGTGGACCATCAATCCGAAGAACGTCGTGTTCGCCAACATCTATCTGCCGGTCGTGGAGCGCAACACCTTTTCAGGCTTCCATCTGAATCTGCGCTGGATTCACGCGTTCTGAGCCCAGGACCCAAAAAAGGACCCACCAGGAGACCCTCATGAGCTTCACTCGTTCGTCCGCATTCCGGATCGCGGTCATCTACAGCCTCGGCGTGCTCGCCGCCATGACGGTGGGCGGGGCGATACCCGTGCTCGACGCCATCGCCGCCGAATTCCATCCGCGCGACCCTTCGCTCATCGGCCTCGTCATGTCGCTGCCGTCGGTGATGGTGGCGCTCGGCGCGCTCGGCGCCGGCTATTTCGTCGACCGCTTCGGCGACAAGCAGGTGCTCGTGGCCGGCAGCGTCGCCATGATCGTGGGCGACGCGATCGTAGTCGCCGCGCCCACCATGCAGGCGCTGCTCATCGGTCGCGGCGTGTGCGGCCTCGGCTATGTGCTGATGGCGGTTTCGGCCATCACGCTGCTCATTCGCGTGGTGGACGAGAAGCGACGCAACATGGCGATCGCGGTCTGGTCGACCTTCGTGCCCGTGAGCATGATCATTCCGTTCCTCACCGCGGGCCTGGTGTTCGCCACCGGCAACTGGCGCACGGCCTTCATCGGCCATGCCGCGATCACGGTGCTGGCCACGCTCGTGCTCATCGCCAGCATTCCCGCGCGCGACAAGAGCTCGCGTCAGCTTTCGCGCACGGCCGGCATTGGCGCGGTGCTGCGCTCGCCGTGGCCGTATCTGCTCGGCATTTCGATTGGTGGCGACGCGTTCCTGCACGTAGGCATCATCGCGACGCTCGCGCCGTATCTGCACGCGCACTACGGCACGGACCCGATGACGGTGAACATGTGGAACGTGGGCGCGATGGCCATGAACGCGCTCGGCTGCCTGCTGTTCGGCAAGCTGCTCGACTGGGGCGCGCCGCCCGTGCGTACCGGTATCCTCGCGATTCTCGTGACGGGCGTGCCCGCCGTAGCGATCTACGCGCTGCCGCTCGGCGTGCCGGCTTCGATCGCGCTCTCGTGGCTCCTGCTGTTCGCAAGCGGCGTGCTCACGGGCATGTGGGCTTATACGCCGAGCGTGGCGCCTTCGCCCGAGAGCATTGGCGCGACCAGCGGCCTCGTTACGCAAATCACGCTGCTGGGCGTGCTGTTGAGCGGTCCGGTGTGTTTCGCGGCGCAGGCCGCGCCGACACCGTTGCCGATGGTCATCACCATCGTGGCGGGTGTGCTTGCCTGCTCGGTGCGACTGCCGATTCTCGCGCGCGGCACACGCCCGCGCTGGGCAGCCGGGCAGGGCGACGCGAACGTGGTCGCGGCGCACGGTTGAGCCATACGTAAAGAAGGTGACGAAGGTAACGAGGGCATACCTTCACACAGCGGGTTGATGACGGCCGCGAACGACGCGGCCGTTCATCGCCTGGGCTAGCTGGCTAGCCCCTTGTATCGGCGTGATACGCCGCCATCGACTCAATAGCCGCCGCGGTCACGATCGCGCCACTGCCGCTCACGCCACTCGCGCTCGCGCCACTGGTGCTCACGCCATTCGTGCCGGCGCCATTGCTGTTCACGCCATTGGCGCGCGCGCCAGTCGTCGTCGCCGCGCCAGTCCACCGCGACCGGAGCCGGGCCGTATTGCACAGGCGGCGGAGCGGCATAAACCGGTTGCACCGGAGCATACGTCGCGACCGGCACGCCAATGCCCAACGCGACATCCACATGCGCACTTGCCGCGGCCGACGCGGCCAACGTGGCGGCACCCAGGACCACGCCGAGAATCATCTTCTTCATATCGTCACTCCTCCGCACAGGTCGTGCGTTGTTGATGTGCACGGTTCGGAGTCTAGGCGGCGCGTCCTGACACAGGTGCAACGGTGCTGCGAGTTTGGTAACAACGAGTTAGCGCGATTCCTTCGTGGAGATTCGAGCACCTCGAATCGAGCCCTTCCCGTGACGGGATTTTGGTAAGGTTTCGGCTCGGCCGCGCTCGCTGCACGCGGTCGCCCGACAACCATTTCGAGGTGAACGATGAGCAACGCCGCGACGATCTCGCGAAAACGCCGCAAGCTGGCTATCGGATTTCCGTTACTTCTCGGCATGGGCGGCGCGTCGCGCGCGCTGTTCGCCGCCGAGTCGCCATTCGCCGCGATCGAGCGCCGCAGTGGCGGGCGGCTCGGCGTGTTTGCCGTCGATACCGGCTCGGGCGCCACGCTCGCCTGGCGCGCCGACGAGCGCTTTCTCATGTGCAGCACGTTCAAGGGCATGCTGGCCGCGCAGATACTTGCGCGCGTCGATGCGGGGCATGAGCGGCTCGATCGCGAAGTGCGCTATACGGAGCGCGACCTCATCTTCACGTCGCCAGTGACGAAGGCAAATCTCGCGCAAGGCGCGATGACGGTTGGCGCGCTTTGCAAGGCCGCGGTCGAAGTGAGCGACAACACGGCGGCGATCCTGCTGATGCGCGGCGCAGGCGGCCCGGCGGCGCTCACGCGTTTCATGCGCGACATCGGCGACGACGTGACGCGTTCCGATCGCTACGAGCCCGCTTCGAACCAGCGCGACGGCGAGCGCGATACCACGACGCCGCGCGCGATCGTCGGATCGGCTAGGAAGATCTTGCTGGGCGATGTGCTGGGCGCGCAGTCACGCCAGCAACTCGAAGACTGGATGATCGCGTCCACGCCGGGACGCAACCGGATTCGCGCGTCCCTGCCGCCGGACTGGCGCGCGGGCGACCGGCCCGGCACGAGCGTCGAAGGGGAAACCAACGACTACGTGATCGTGCGACCGCCGGGCCGCGCGCCGCTGGTCGTCGCCACGTATTACGATGCGCCGGGGCTCGACATGGCGCGGCGCGAAGCCGTCCTGCGCGAAGCGGGCGCGGCGTTCGTCACGTGGGCGAGGGCGCGTGCGTGAACCGCCCGTGTTTGCCTGTGCGCCGCGCCGGGCGATGTGTATGCGCTTCCGGCATCACATGTTCGGATAGTTCGGACCGCCGCCGCCTTCCGGCGTGACCCACACGATGTTCTGCGTCGGGTCCTTGATGTCGCAGGTCTTGCAGTGCACG
>NZ_QEOB01000023.1:0-130535 GCF_003096875.1 Paraburkholderia unamae | reverse complement strand
CAGATGCGTGCTCATCACGTTCCCCTTGTCGATACCTTTCATCACCAGCCGAACTTCGCTTCCACGCCGACATAATCGGCGTTGCGCGCGCCGAGTGAGCGCAGCGAATCGCCCACCTCGAAATGCACTGCTTCGAGCGCGAGCGCCACGTTGTCGCTCACCAGCCAGTCGGCGCGCACCTGCGCATACATGCCCGTCCAGCGGTTGCCCTTGCCCGCCGTGCCCGGCACCACCGCCATGCCCTGGCCGTAGACGGCATCCGCCGTCGTGTCGCGCCACTGGAAACCCAGTGCCGTGAGCAGCGTCACCTTGGGCGTGACCTTGAACGTGAGCGAAGGCTTCACGTGAATCAGGTTGCTGTAGCCCGTGTAGCCCGCGAGCGTGAAGTAGTAGCCATTCGGGAAAAGCGGATTGAACGTCTCCACGCGGCCGTCGCCGGGATGCCGGTCGCCCGATGCGCCGTCGACCTGGATCCCCAGGCGCGGCGTGCCCGGCAGCGCCGCGAACGTATAACCGCCCAGCGCGCCGAACGCCCACGCACCCACCGTATCCGCGCCCACGTGGCCGGTCTGCACCATGCCTTCCACGTCCCAGTCGAACTGCGCCTGCTTGCCCGCGTAGCGCGCGTCGAACACGTCGCGCCGCTCGTTGCCGCTCGCATCGAGAAAGCGCGCGTTGTCGCGCTCGTAGCGCGACCAGTACGCCGAGAGGTCGCCCGGCCCCGTGTTCACGCGCTCCACGCGCACGCCGCTGAACGTGAGGTGGCCGTTCGAGACGTCGTCGAACACGGCCGCGTCGCGGTACTGCACGGGCTGCGTGAGGTAGCCGATAAAGCGCCACTTGCCGATCTCGTAGTCGGCCCACAGCGCGTCGAACGCCTGGCGCACGTTCGGGCCGTCGCGCACCGAAACGAAACGCTGCAAGTCGAACGCCATTTCCTGGCGCCCCACGCGCGCCTTGAAGGTGCCGCCGCCCACGCCGTAGACGAACGCCACGAACGCCTGCTCGATGTCGAGCGGGTTCTTGTCCACGGGTGTGACGGAGTCCTTACCGAATGGCCGCGCGTCTTCGAGCTGGAAGAACGCCTGCACGTGCTCGCCGAAGCGCGCGTCGGCGTGGACTTCGGCGCGCTGGATCACCCAGTTGTCGGGCCGCGCGCTGCCAAGGCCGAAGAGCGGCGTGTTGTTGAGTTCGAAGCGCTCGCGCAGGTTCGCGCCGAGCGAGAGATACCAGGTGGGATCGTTCCTCGAAAGCGGGATGTACTTGAGCCCGTCAAACGGCCTGCGCGGCAGGCACGGATTCGCAAGCACGCCCCAGTTTTCCTGCCAGCGGTTGAAGCCGGGCACGGGGCGTTTGACGTCGCACGTGGGCGGGCTTTCCGGCACGTTCGTTGCCGTCTGCGCAAAGGCGGCAGGGGCGCCCATCATCAGCAGCCCGGCGGCAGCCGCGAAGCCCGCGGCCCTCTTCTTTCGACGCCCGCGCGTCGTGCTCGACACCATGTTTTTCCTTGCCTTTCCTGCCGTTCTTGATCGCATCATGCGGGGCCGGCCGTCGCCGCGCGCTCGTGCTCGCCCGTCGTCCACGCCAGCACAGCCAGCGCACACGCGGGCACGAGCAGCGCCCAGAAGCCCACGTAGCGCAGGCCCAGCGCTCCGCCGATCGCCCCCGCCGCAAACGCCGCGATGGCCGGCATCATCTTCGCGAACCGCGCTCGCGCCGCCTCGCGCACGCTCTCCGGCGTGCCCGCATACAGCATGTCCACCACGTCCAGGATCGCCTGCGTGACGTTGCCCGTCATCACCGTGTTCGGCACGGCGGGCCGCACGATCAGCCGCGGATGCGCGTTCTGCACCCCCATCGCGAACGCGCCCAGCACGCCGGCCACCACCACCGGCAGCGTGTCGGGCTGCGCGACCGGCGACGCCCGGACGCCCGCCAGGCAGAAGCCCAGCATCAGCACCGCCTGCACCGCGTGAAGCAGCCGCGCGCCCTGGCGCGCGTGCCGCCCGCTGAGCGAGCGCAGCAGCACGCTGCTGCCCGCCACGCCCGCACCGAACGCCGGGAACACGATCAGCTTGAGGAGCACGCCCTGTCCGTAGCCCGCCACCCCCGCGCCGATCAGCACGAAGTTGCCCGTGACGTGCGCCGTGAAGAGCCCGAACAGCGCCACGAAGCTCAGCGTGTCCACATAGCCCGCCACCGCCGCCAGGATCGTGTCCTCGTGTTTCATTGCGCCGCGCTGGCGTGGATTTCCGCGATGTAGCCGCCCGGGAACTGCACGATCGCCGCGTTGCGTCCGTCCGAGCTGAACGGCGCCACGAGCACCTTCACGCCCGCGGCCTGCGCCTTTTGCAGCGTCTCGTCGAGATTCGCCACCTCGTAACCGGTCGTTTCGTGCCCGAACGGATAGGGCAGGTGGCCGTCCGTCACCAGCACGGTCATCTTGCCGAAGCCCGATTCGATGCGCACACGGCGATACGTCTCGCCCGGCCGGCCGATCTCGATGCCCGGCGCCTTCGCGTCATCGGACACCACCTTGCCGTGCGAGAACTTCACGAAGTCGTGCACCAGCTTGTGCAGGCTTTTCGGCGAAACGTACACGCGGTTCTCGGGCACCGTCTTAAGCGCATCGTAGTGCGGGGCTGCGTTATGCCAGTACAGCTGCATGTTCACGCCGTCCGCCCACGAGATGATCGCGTCGCGCCCCACCGGATCGGGGAAGGTGTCGACGATCACGTCCGCGCCGTGCGCGCGCGCCGCCTTCACCGCCGCGTCCATGTCGGTCACGAGGTAGCCGGTGCGCTCCGAGCCGAAGGGATACGGCACCGGCGTCTTGAAGCCGAACACCGAGATCGTGCCCGAGGGCGTGAACACGAGCTGCGACATCGTCTGGCTCGGCGTGGGCGTGACCTGGAACACGCCCTGCTTCGACTTGCTGCCGCCGAAGGTCGCCACGAAGCTGTCCGTGAAGCGGTCGAAATCTTCCGGGGCAACGTACACGTGCGTCGTGTCGTACTGCGCACCCACCGCCACGGACGGTGTTTCGGACTCCATCACAGGCGGCTTCGCGAACGACGCGGGCGCGGTGACAAGACCGCCCGCCACCATCAGCGCGAGCAGGACAGAACGAAATGCTTTCATCGTCGAATTTCCTTGTTTCATCATTGGTTTGTGCGGATCACTCACGGTCGGCGCCGCGCACATCCTCCAGCAGCGTGGCCAGCACGAGCGCCGCGATCAGCCCGAGGTGCTCGAAAAAACTGTTCAGCGCCATGAAGCGCGCGGCGCCCGTATGGTTCCAGAAGTCGTTGGCGACCAGCATGGCCACGAGCGTGAGCACGCCCAGCGCGCCCGCGCCCAGCCACGTGAAGCGGCGCAGCACCACGCACAGCGAGCCGCCGATCTCCACCACGATCGCGAACGCGGCCCACAGCGCGGGCGGATGCAGCCCGAAATGCGCCTGCTCCGCGACCGCCGCATTGAAGTCCAGCAGCTTGTTCACGCCGCCGATCAGCCATGCCGAAACCAGCGCGACGCGCACGAACGGCGCCACCCACGGCTGCGCGAGCAGCGCGCGAATCCACGCCGGGTTGCCCCGGCCCGTGAGCGCCGCCACCTCAGATCGCCCAGCACGAACAGCCGAACGCGCCCCAGAAGCCCTTCGCATCCGAGGTCGGCAGCGCGCTGCCCCAGGCGCTGCCGTGCGCATGGCCATGCAGGTTGCACGCACTCGCGCACGCGCACAGCGCCGCGGCCGCCGCGCGCTGCAACGGCGCGCCGCTCTGCTGCGTCGCGCCCCAGCCGCCGTAGCCGCCATACTGGCGCACCGGCGACCAGTCGGGCATCGCGGGCGGGATCGGCGCGTCGTGCTCCGAGAACGGGCCCGCGCCCCACACGATCCGGCCGTCCACCACCGTGAGCAGCGCCGTGGTATCCGCGATATCGTCCTCGGCGCAGGCGAAGAAGTCGCGGTCCGGCACCATCAGGTCGGCCAGCTGCCCCACCGCGATACGGCCTTTCTTGCCCTCTTCGTTCGAGAACCATGTGACGTACTCGGTCCACATGCGCAGCGCCGTTTCTCGATCGAGCAGATCGCGCTGCGCATACAGGCGCAGGCCGCCCACCGTCCGGCCGCTCACGAGCCAGGCGAGCGACACCCACGGGTTGTACGACGCCACGCGCGTGGCGTCGGTGCCCGCGGAGACCTTGATGCCCTTCGAGAGCATCTTCGCCACGGGCGGCGTGGCCTCGGCCGCGCGCGCACCATAGCGCTCCACGAAATACTCGCCCTGGTACGCCATGCGGTGCTGCACGGCAATGCCGCCGCCCAGCGCCGCGATGCGGTCCAGCGAGCGATCCGAAACCGTCTCCGCGTGATCGAAGAACCAGTTCAGGCCTTCGAGCGGGATGTCGCGGTTGACCTTCTCGAACACGTCCAGCGCGCGGCTGATCGTTTCATCGTAGGTCGCGTGCAGCCGCCACGGCCAGCGGTTCTGCGCGAGCACGCGCACGACGCCTTCGAGCTCGCCCTCCATCTCCGGCGGCAGCTCCGGGCGCGCCACGCGGAAGTCCTCGAAGTCGGCCGCCGAGAACACCAGCATCTCGCCCGCGCCGTTATGCCGGAAGTAGTCCGAACCATCGTGATACTTCACGCTCTGCGTCCAGTTCACGAAGTCCTCCTTCTCCGCATCGGGCTTCTGCGTGAAGAGGTTGTACGCGATGCGCACCGTCATCTCGCCCGCGTCGTGCAGCTTGCGGATGACCTCGTAGTCGTCCGGATAGTTCTGCGAACCGCCGCCCGCGTCGATGGCGCCCGTCACGCCCAGGCGGTTCAGCTCGCGCATGAAATGGCGCGTGGAGTTGTACTGGTACTCGGCCGGCAGCTTCGGCCCCTTGGCCAGCGTCGCGTAGAGGATCGTCGCGTTCGGATTGGCGAGCAGCAGGCCCGTGGGCGTGCCCGTGGCGTCGCGCAGGATCGTGCCGCCCGGCGGCTCCGGCGTGTCCTTCGTATAGCCCACCACGCGCAGCGCGGCGGCGTTCAGCAGCGCGCGGTCGTACAGGTGCAGGATGAACACGGGCGTGTCGGGCGCGGCCGCGTTGAGTTCCTCGATGGTGGGCAGGCGCTTCTCGGCGAACTGGTGCTCCGTGAAGCCGCCGACCACGCGCACCCATTGCGGTGCGGGCGTGATCGCGACCTGCTGTTTGAGCATCTCCATGGCCACGGCGAGCGAGCGCACGCCGTCCCAGCGCAGCTCCATGTTGTAGTTCAGGCCGCCGCGGATAAGATGCAGGTGATTGTCGATCAGGCCGGGCAGCACGGGGCGGCCCTGCAAGTCGATCACGCGCGTGGCGCGCCCCGCGAGCGGCATGACGTCGGCCTCGCTGCCGACCGCGACGAAGCGGCCGTTGGCGATGGCCACGGCGCTGGCGAGCGGGTTGGTGCGGTCCAGCGTGGTGATGCGTGCGTTATGAAGAATGAGATCGGGTTGGCTGTCGGTTGCGCTCACGGGCGTTTCCTCAGTTTGGTTAAAGACCCAGCAGCGGCTTCAGGGCAGGCACGGCCTGCGCGCCGATCACCATGCCCAGCAAGCCAACCAGGGCGATCAGCGGGGGCGCGGGCGAGCGGACCTTGATCACGCTGTAGATCACGCCGATGAGCACGCCCGCGCCCAGTGACACCAGATAAGATTCCATGCGGTCGGCCTCGCGGTCGGATTAGAATGCAGGACAGGGCTGCCGGGAATGCGCCCCCGGGGGTTCTGCTTGCAGCGGTTCCTGCATCGGTTGGTTGTCCTGATTGACATCACAGGCGCGCTGGACATTCATCGAAGCTCGAACCCTGCGCGAGCGCGCTGCCCACTAGTGGCAATAGACGCGGCGCCCTCGCCTGGAGCGCGCCGCATCCATTTCCACAATGATCGTGAAGCCGATCAGCGGGCCGGAACCGCCGGGAGGATTTCGTGCTGCACGGACGTGCGCTGCTTCGACTTGTGAACCATCGTGTACGCATAATCGACGCCCATGCCGTACGCGCCCGAGTGTTCCTTCGCGATCGCCATCACGGCGTCATAGGTCTCGCGATGTGCCCAGTCGCGTTGCCATTCGAGCATGACCTGTTGCCAGGTGACCGGCACGACGCCGGCCTGGATCATGCGCTGCATGGAGAAGTCGTGCGCGTCCTTCGAGGTGCCGCCCGAAGCGTCGGCAACCATGTAGATCTCGTAGTCGCCTTCGAGCATCGCGCACAGCGCAAAGGTCGTGTTGCAGACTTCCGTCCACAGGCCGGCAACGACCACCTTCTTGCGGCCGTTCGCGGCGAGCGCGTCACGCACCTTCTGGTCGTCCCACGAGTTCATCGACGTACGTTCGAGCAGCTTCTGGCCCGGGAACACGTCGAGCAGCTCCGGGTACGTGTAACCCGAGAAGCTTTCCGTTTCGACCGTCGTGATCGTGGTGGGAATGTTGAACACCTTGGCTGCCTTGGCCAGCCCGACGACGTTGTTCTTCAATACCTGGCGGTCGATCGACTGAACGCCAAAGGCCATTTGCGGCTGCTGATCGATGAAGATCAACTGGCTGTTTTGCGGGGTGAGTACTTCGAGTTTGGCGTTGCTCATGGTGCTTGCGTCCTTTGATCGAGGAATAGGTAGACCGCCTCCTGGGCGGGACAGCCGAATTTCCGTCTGTCTTCTGCCTGGAGTTCGTCACTCCAGCTAGCGCCATTTGACACGCAATCACCAGCCAGTAGCTCTGAAGAATTCTGAAGAAATCTGACGTGGAATTCCCGGCTAACGCAAACTTCCTGAAGTATTCTGAATTAGCGCCCTCTATCCAGCAGCAATCTGATAATTTTATCGATCATGATTAAATATCATTTTTCACTGCAACAAAAGGAAATCATCAGATGAATGCATATTTATTTTCGCTCCTCGCAGGCATTCTCGCGGGAGTCGTTTACAGTCTGATCGGCGTGCAATCGCCGGCCCCGCCCGCTATCGCCCTGGTAGGCCTGCTTGGCATTCTGGCTGGCGAGCAGATTCTGCCCCTTGCGCGGCAGATCCTGTCCGGCTTGAAGCCCGCAACGGCGTGGCGTGAAGCGAAATGCAGCCAGCACATGTTCGGCGCGCTGCCGGGCGGTCGTGCTCCTGGTACGGGAAAGGAGGAGCGGCAATCGTCCTGAGCCGCCCTGGCGAACGTATTTTTCGTTTGACATACGAGCGTCATACTCATCTATGACGCTATGCCTTTCGTCTATCGACTTCTATTGCGCCTCTCGGTGAGGCATGTCACGCATCGCCTTGCGGCTTAGCCATGCGTGAATCTGGCCGACGACCGCAGCGCCGTCACCCACAGCCGCCGCCACCCGCTTCGGTGCTCCCGAACGAACATCGCCTATTGCAAAGAGACCCGATACATTGGTCTCCAGGGGAAAACGTTCCGGGGCAATCGCCCCCTCAGGCTGCCCGGTTGTGATGAATCCGCGATCATCCAGTTGAACGCCAGCCGGAGTCAGCCAGTCGGCTTTGGGATCTGCGCCGATAAACAGGAAGAGATGTCGCGTCTCGATGATCTCCTCGCCCGCGTCCTGATGCACGACGTGGACTCTCTCGAGCGCCCCATCATGGACGTCGAGGGACTCCACCGTGCAGCGCGTGCAAATCGACACGTTCTTGAGTGCGCCGATTCGATCGATCAGGTAGCGCGACATCGTGGCGTCGAGGCTATGGCCGCGTATCAGAACGCGTACGCTGCGTGCGAAGTTGGCGAGGAAAACGACCGCCTGTCCCGCTGAATTGCCGCCGCCGACGAGCACGATGTCCTGGCCCTTCACGAGACTGGCCTCTATCGAGGAGGCCCAGTAATACAGCCCTCTCCCCTCAAAGCGCTCGAAGCCGTCTACCGCGGGCCTTCGGTACACGGCGCCGCTCGCAATGACGACGGTGCTCGCGCGAACACGCTGCTGACCGGAAAGTTCGACCGTGAATTCGCTCTCGCCGGCTTCGATCCTCTCGACGCCGGTCGGAATGGCCACGTGCGCGCCAAACTTCAGTGCCTGCTGGAACGCGCGCGCCGCGAGCGCCTGCCCCGATATTCCGGTTGGGAAACCTAAGTAATTTTCGATTCTCGCGCTCGCACCGGCCTGGCCTCCCGGCGCACGCTTGTCGAACACCACGACGGAGAGGCCTTCCGACGCCGCGTACACCGCTGCCGCCAGGCCCGCCGGTCCGGCGCCGACGATCGCGATATCGTAGCGCTGGGCGCCATCGAAAATCGGTAGCAGACCGAGCCTGGTGGCGAGTTCGGCCTCGTCCGGCGCTCGCAACACCGAGCCGTCCGGACAAAAGACAAGCGGAAAATCATCGGGTGCCGACGTCAGCCCGGCGAGCAGGCGTACGGCATCGGCATCGTTACGTGCATCGATCACGGCAGCCGGATACGCATTGCGTCGCAGGAAGCCCTGTAGACGCACCAGCCGGGCATCATCCCCGTTGCCGACGATGATCGGACCCAGGCCCTGCTCGATGAGCCCGAGACGCCTCAGGATCAGGGCGCGCATGATGTGCTCGCCGAGTTGAGCATCGGCGATAATGAGGGCGCGGAGTTGCTCCGAGGTCAAAACGAGCGTATCGCAATCGGTGACGGCGACCGCGTCAACGAGGGATGGCTTGCCGGTGAGCTGCGCCATTTCAGCCATAAAATGGCCCTCGCTATGCTCGGTCACCAGCGTGGTGTTTCCCTGCGGATCGCGTGAATAGATGCGCACCCGGCCGTTCAGCAAAACGAATAGCCCGTCGGCTACGCGGCCCGTTTCAAAGATCGCGTCGCCGGCGGCAAACGACTTCTGGCGAGCAAAGCGACTGGCGCTGCGTATTTCCGCGCCCGACAGGCGCGGAAACATCTGGTGCTGCCGGTGCTCAAGCGATGAAAACGGATGTTCGGTTTCGACTGGTCCGGTGTGCGTATCGTCGGCGTGGTTCATGAGCATCTCGTCTGCGGTTTCGTGCGATGCGCCTGTGCGCGGGTCGCTCAACTTGCGTGAAACCTCAATGCTATCGACGGCAGAACCGAAAGGCACGGTCGATAAGCTTAATAATTCTGAATCAGGTCGTCGGCACGTGGCCTTCCCCTGCCTGCCGACGGGACGATGTATGATTTCGCTATCCGCCAGTACGCAGACATCGCCACCCATGCCCACCCGCCGTCCCGCCCGCCCGAGCACCTCCCACGCAGCGACAGACTGGCCGTCGCGCCTGCGCGAAGCGGGACTGCGTTCGACGGCGCTCACGGTCGCGGTGCTCGAACGGCTCGAACACCTCGGGCAGCCGCTGTCCCACGAGGAACTCGCGCGCGAACTCGCCGCGACGGGAAGCCGGGAGAATGTGGACCGCGTGACCTTGTACCGGATACTCGACCGCCTCACCGCCGCCGGTCTGCTGACGCGCATCCAGGGGTCGGACCGCGCCTGGCGTCACGCGATCGCGCAGCAGGCAAGCGCCAGCGGCTATTTCGAGTGCGACCAGTGCCACACCCTCTCGGCGCTACCCCAGGACCCGGAACTGGCCAGCGTGCTGGCCCGCATCGAGCGCAAGCTCAGCCGACGCGGCGTGCACAGCACGAATTCCGCTCTCACCATTCACGGTACGTGCCGGGACTGTTCGGCCCACGGCGCGTAATTCCCCGCTCACAGCTCGTTCGCGATACGGCGGTATCCCTGCACGAGCCTCACATTGGTCTGGGCGACGTCCTCGGAGAACTCCGACGCACTGGCGCTCACCTTCGGGATCGTCGAGAGGTCGGTGCCCGGCCCGATGCGCTGGGTCGACGGCACATAGAAGCCGGCGGGAAGATCGCAGCCGTCGACCACGGCGTTGTGGCGCACGACACAGCCCTCCCCAACCGTGCAGTTGAACAGCACGCTGTTAAAGCCGATGAAGACCCGGTCGCCCACTTCGCACGGGCCATGCACAATGGCGCGGTGGGCGATCGACGTATGGCGGCCGACCGTTACCGCCGCGCCCGACTTCGAGTGGATCACGACGCCGTCCTGTATATTCGAATGCGCGCCGATCAGAATCGGCTCGATGCCGCCATTCGCATCGGTTTCGTCCGCGCGGATCACCGCGTACGGACCGATGAATACATTCCCGGCGACGACGACGCGTCCGCACAGGATGGCGGTCGGATCGACAAACGCACTTTCATGGACCACCGGCAGGTCGCCGCGTGGATTCTTGCGGATCATGCCGTGACTCCGTGTTTGCGCTGCCAGGCGATGGCTTCAGGCGTCGTCATGCGGAATTCGCCTCCTGTGCGCGAATGGCCCCTACTTGCTGGAACAGCCGGAAAGTGGATTCGACCGTTTCGCGTTCGACCCCGCGCGTAATAAACACCACCCGCGAACGGCGATCCTCGCCCGGCCACGCTTCGAGCGGCACCGGCGGATGAAACACGTGCTGGACGCCATGAATGACAATCGGCCGGTCTTCGCCTTCCACGTTCACGATTCCCTTGATGCGCAGCATCGACGGCCCCATCAGCGACAGCAATACGTCCAGCCAGTCGGTCAGCACTCGCTGCGCAATGGGCTCGTCCACCGTGAAGCAGAATGCGCGAATCTGGTCGTCGTGGCGGTTGACGTCGTGCGCGTGCGCATCGTGGTCGTGATGATGGTCCGGCCCGTCATGGCGATGCCCGTGGTCGTCGCCGCGATACCGCTCCTCGGCGAGCCACCGTTCGACATCGGCGATCTTGCCGTTCGCTGTAAAGAGACCCAGCTCCAGTATCCGGTTCGCCGCGAGTTCGCCGTGGCCGACACGAATGACATCGGCGGCCGGATTGATCGCACGCAGCCGCTCATCGAGCCGCGCCAGCACATCGGCGCCCACCAGATCGGTCTTGGTCAGCAACAGCCTGTCGGCCATCGCGGCCTGCTTGACCGATTCGACGTGCGCGTCGAGCGTCGCTTCCGCGTTGCGGGCGTCGATGGTCGCAACGAGCCCGTCGAGCCGGTACCGGTCATGCAGGTCGGGATGCGTCGCGAGCGTATGCACAATCGGTGCGGGGTCCGCGAGGCCCGTGGTCTCGATGACCACCCGGCTGAACTGCCGCTGCCCGTCCCGCGCGAAGCGCCAGTGAACATCCTTGAGCGTGCGCACGAGATCGCCGCGGATCGTGCAGCACAGGCAGCCGCTGCTCATCTCCACCACGATGTCTTCGCGGCTGTGGGCGACCAGCAGGTGATCGAGCCCGATCTCCCCGAACTCGTTGATGAGCACCAGCGCATCCGCCATTTCCGGCTGCTGCACCAGCCGGTTGAGCACCGTCGTCTTGCCGCTGCCGAGAAAACCCGTCAGCAGGGTTACCGGAATCCGGTCCATTGCGCCCTCCCCGTGTCGTGTGTCCAGCCCTTCGAAATCCGGCAGTTGCGCGCGCTTGCCCGTGCGCGGCGCACGCTCGCGCCGCGACGAGCGCCGGCCGTCGCGATGCGAGCGGCGTAGCGCCGCGCCGGGCCGCTCGCTCATGCCGCGCCTTCTTCCTCCGGCACGCGTGCGCCCCAAGCGGGGAACGGATCGTCGTAAGCGATCCAACGTTGCGGGCCTTCGGCCATTTCCGCGTCGCTCAGCAGGCAGGCATCCAGCCGATGGCGCAACGCCGGCTCATCCATGTCGATGCCGATCAGCACAAGTTCCTGGCGCGCGTCACCGACATTGGGCTCCCAGTTGCGCTCGATGAATTCGAGCGATTCGGGATCCTCGGGCCAGTGCGACTTCGGCACCGCCGCCCACCAGAGGCCCGCCATGCCGTGACGGCACACGGCCCCGGCCTGCGACCACGAGCCCGCGTGGGTCGGACGGCTCGCGAGCCAGAAAAACCCCTTCGAGCGCAGCACGCCCGGCCATTCGCTGTTGACCAGGTCCCAGAATCGCTGTGAATGCATCGGACGGCGCGCGCGCCACACGAAGCTGCGGATGCCATATTCCTGCGTCTCGGGCGTATGTTCGCCGCGCAGTTCCTTGAGCCAGCCCGGCGCCTTCGATGCCTCCTCGAAGTCGAAAAGCCCGGTGCCGAGCAGCCGGTCCAGCGGCACGCGGCCGAATTGCGCAATCTCGATGCGCGCACGCGGATTCAGGCTGTGCAGGATCGCCATCAGGCGCTCGCGCCCGGCTTCGTCGATCAGGTCCACCTTGTTCAACACGATCACATCGCAGAACTCGATCTGGTCGATCAGCAGGTCCACGACCGTGCGCTCATCTTCCTCGCCGAGCGATTCGCCACGCGACTGGAGGCTGTCCTGCGAGCCGTAGTCGAGCAGGAAATTGAATGCATCGACAACGGTGACCATCGTGTCGAGCCGCGCGACATCGGACAGGCTCTGGCCACGCTCGTCCGCAAACGTGAAGGTCTCCGCCACCGGCAGCGGCTCGGAAATGCCCGTCGACTCGATCACCAGCTGGTCGAAGCGCCCTTCCTTCGCGAGGCGATCGACCTCCAGCAGCAGGTCCTCGCGCAGCGTGCAGCAGATGCAGCCGTTGCTCATTTCCACGAGCCGCTCGTCGGTGCGGGAGAGCTGCGCGCCACCGTCGCGCACGAGCGTCGCGTCGATGTTCACCTCGCTCATGTCGTTGACGATGACGGCAACGCGCCGCCCTTCGCGATTGTTCAGGATATGGTTCAGCAGCGTGGTCTTGCCTGCACCGAGAAAGCCCGAAAGGACCGTAACCGGCAGTCGTGCATCCATGGAATGGCTCCTTGCGTATCAGGGGATATCGATGACAGCCATCACACGGGCGCCTGCGCCCGCCGCCCATCTATATCGCAACAGGGTTGCAATATAGCACTTATCGCAACCTTGTTGCATTTATTATGCTCAGACCGGAATGCCCAGGGTGCAGGCGGTTTCTGCCGCACACGACGAAGGGCGTCGGCATTTGCACGCGCACGCATATCATTATGCGCAAAGCGTGGTTCGCAAGCCTTCCCGTCATCCATAGAATGGGTGGCGTCATCTTGATGACACTCCTTGAGCCTTGTTTCAGGGCCCCACGCTCTCCGGCGACGGGGCCCCTTTTCTTTGTCCGCGGAAGGCGCCGGGCAAAGCCCCCCAGCACGCCACGTGCATCGCATCGCGTGGCCGCGCGAATATCGATATGCCGTTTCCTTCTTTTCCAAAAGCCCACGCGGCGACTACCCTGGAAGGATCATGAGCGAACTCTCTTCTTCACCGTCCCCGTCGGTTGCGTGGATTGCCGGCGTGGGCGCGAGCGCGGGCCTGGGTGCGGCGCTGGGCCGCCGCTTTGCCCGCGAAGGTTACACAGTCGTGCTGACCGGCCGCACCGCGCAACGCGTGGAAGCCGTGGCCGCTGAAATCCGCGAGCATGGCGGCCATGCCCTTGCCGCCGTCGCCGACATCACGAGCGAGCAGGATCTCGCGCGCGTCGCGCAGTTTGTAAAACGCGAGGGAATCTTGCGCAGCGCGATTTTCAACGCAGGCAATGCCGTGCGGGCGCCAACGCTGGAGTTGAGCGTCGATGCATTCGAATCCGCGTGGCGCACGAACGTGCTCGGCGGTTTCCTGTTCGCGCGCGCCGCGTTGCCGCTACTGCTGGACGGCCTCGACACAACGGGCGGCGCTGCACGAGCCGCCAGCCTCCTCTTCACCGGCGCGACGGCATCGCTGCGCGGCAAGCCTCCGTTTGCGGCATTTGCGGCGGCCAAAGCGGGCCTGCGCTCGCTTGCGCAAACGCTTGCTC
Source organism: Paraburkholderia unamae (assembly GCF_003096875.1). Classification (NCBI taxonomy): domain Bacteria; kingdom Pseudomonadati; phylum Pseudomonadota; class Betaproteobacteria; order Burkholderiales; family Burkholderiaceae; genus Paraburkholderia; species Paraburkholderia unamae. Next base: position 116,784 of record NZ_QEOB01000023.1, on the reverse strand, counting down.
GCGAGTATGGACCGCGCGGCGTGCATGTCGCGCACGTCGTGATCGACGGCGGCATCGACGGCGAGCGGTTACGCAGCGCGGCGCCGCAACGCGTGCAGGCCGCCGGCCCGGACGGTTTGCTGCAACCCGAAGCGATCGCCGAAAGTTACTGGCAGTTGCACCGCCAGGCCCGCAGCGCCTGGACACAGGAGCTGGACCTGCGCCCGTGGCGCGAACCGTTTTGATCGGGATATCTAATGAGTACCGTTCTGCCTGACCCTGTTGCCATCTCACGCAAATCCGCCGTCGAAGCGGAACTCAACTATCTCGCGCCAGGCGTTGCCCGGCCGGTGAGCTACACGTTCGAGCCGCCCGAGGGCACGCCCTGGAGTTCGGGAGCACTCGAAGCGCGTCGCGTAACAATCCACAATGCGCGCCCGCTTGCGGAAGCGGGCCAGATTTCGCTCGACCGCAACGGCTTTCAACTGGTTTCGCATCGCAGCGCCTTGAGCGATTTCAGCGAGGAAAGCCTGATCCGTCTCGTCTATCGGCCGGAGGCGGAGGCCTTGCTGCGCGAGTTGACCGGCGCGGAAAAAGTCGTGATCTTCGACCATACGCTACGCGACAGCGCGAACGGCTCGCGCGCGAATTCCGCCTTGCGCGAGCCGGTGCGGCGCGTGCACAACGACCAGACGTTCGTGTCCGGGCCGCGCCGCGTGCGTGACCATCTCGACGCTGAAGAAGCGCAACAGCGGCTCCAGCATCGCTTCGCGATCGTCAATCTGTGGCGCCCGCTCGACGTGGTCGAGCAACTGCCGCTCGCGCTATGCGATGCACGCTCGATCGCGCCCGGCGATCTCGTGCCGAGCGACCTCGTCTACCGCGACAAGACCGGCGAAACCTATTCGTTTCTCGCGAACCCGCAGCATCGCTGGTTCTACTTCCCCCGCTTGCGCCCGGACGAGGCGCTGCTGCTGAAGATCTACGATTCGCTGGAGGACGGCACGGCGCGCCTCACCGCTCACACCGCGTTCGAGGATCCCGCCAGCGCGCCCGATGCCGCCCCCCGCCGCAGCATCGAATTGCGCGCGCTGCTGTTCTGGCCTGCGGACAAGGCCGTGCATTGACCGTCGGCGGTGCTGCCTGCCGGACGCGCAAATAACTTCATAAGCAACCCAAAACAAATGCGTTAGCCGGTCAGTGGGGCGACCCTATACTCGTCGCATCGAGGGGCTGGGTACACGCGCGGCCCCCGTTCCTGTTCTGCGACTCTCCACGGGACGACCCCATGACCCTCTCCAATCAACGCACCGCCGACCATCCCATCGATCGTCAGTTTCTCGACCGCTGGTCGCCACGAGCCTTCACGGACGATACGCTGCCCGAAGCCACGCTGCTCACGTTTCTCGAAGCCGCGCGCTGGGCGCCGTCTTCCTACAACGCCCAACCCTGGCGTTTCGTCTATGCGCGGCGGGGCACCGCGCACTGGTCGCGCTTCGTCGGCTTTCTGAACGAGTTCAATCGCGGCTGGGCGCAGCATGCCGCCGCCATCGTGATCGTGGTGTCGAAGAAGACCTTCGTGCCGCCCGGTACGGCGAACCCGGTCGCATTGGCCACGCACTCGTTCGACAGCGGCGCGGCGTGGGCGCAACTCGCGCTCCAGGCGAGTCTTGCCGGCTGGAAAGCGCACGGGCTGGCCGGCATCGAGCGCGAGCGGATTCGCGAGCAACTCGCGCTGCCCGACGACTATGCGATCGAAGCCGCGCTCGCGATCGGCCGCCCCGGCGACCCCGCCCAGTTGAGCGAAACGCTGCGCGCGCGGGAAGTGCCGAGCTCACGCGCCCCATTGGCCGCGATCGCCGCCGAAGGCCGCTTCGTATTCGCCGAATAATCCAGACAGATCGATCATGAAAATCATCCGTTCCGCGCTCGTTGCCGCGCTGCTGTCCGTCGTGGCAGCCGCGCCCGCCTTCGCCGCCGACGACCTCTCGCAGGTCAAGGCATCCGGCGTGTTTCGCGTGGGCACCGAAGGCACCTACGCCCCGTTCACTTACCACGACGCGTCGGGCAAGCTGACCGGCTTCGACGTCGACATCGCAACGGCGATCGCCCAGCGACTCGGCGTCAAGCCCGAGTTCGTCGAGGGCAAGTGGGACGGCCTGATCGCGGGCCTCGATGTGAACCGCTACGACGCGGTGATCAACGAGGTGTCGATCACCGACGCGCGCAAGGCGAAGTACGACTTCTCCACGCCGTACATCGCCACGCGCGCCGTGCTGATCGTGCGCTCGGACAACACGACGATCCATTCGTTCGACGACCTGAAGGGCAGGAAGTCGGCCAATACGCTCACGAGCAACTTCGGCAAGCTCGCCGCCGCGCACGGCGCCGACGTCGTGCCGGTCCAGGGCTTCAACGAGTCCATCGACCTCCTGACTTCGGGCCGCGTGGACGCCACCATCAACGACTCGCTCTCGTTCCTCGACTTCCAGAAGCACAAGCCCGACGCGAAGCTCAAGATCGTTGCCGCCGATACCACCTCGGCCGGCGACCAGTCGGGCGTGCTGATCCGCAAGGGCAGCCCCGGGCTGCTCGCGGCCATCGACAAGGCGCTCGTCGACATCAAGGCCGACGGCACCTATGCACGCATTTCGCAGAAGTATTTCGGCAAAGACGTTTCGCAATAAGGCGGATTGAACGATGCCGGCATGGCTGCATCTGATGGCGCAATCGTTGTGGCCGCTGCTTTACGCGGGACTGGTCTTTACCGTCCCGCTCACGCTGGCTTCCTTCGCGCTCGGCATGGCGCTCGCGTTTTGCGCCGCGCTCGTGCGGCTTTTCGGGCCACGCTGGGCGGTCGCCGCCGTGCGCTTTTATATCTGGCTCTTTCGCGGCTCGCCGCTGCTCGTGCAACTGTTCGTGATCTTTTACGGCTTGCCGAACGTCGGCATCGTGCTCGATCCGTTGACCGCGGCCATCATCGGCTTTTCGCTCAACGTCGGCGCCTATAACGCCGAGGTGATACGCGGTGTGATCGAATCGATTCCGCGTGGTCAGTGGGAAGCCGCCTATTCGATGAACATGACACGCGCGCAGGCGCTGCGCCGCGTGATTCTGCCGCAAGCCGCGCGCGTGGCGTTGCCCGCGCTCTCGAACTCGTTCATCTCGCTCGTGAAGGACACGTCCCTTGCGGCGGTGCTGACCGTGCCGGAGATTTTCCAGGCCGCGCAGCGCATCGCCGCCGTGACCTACGAACCGCTCATTCTCTATACCGAGGCCGCGTTGATCTATTTGTTGTTCAGTTCCGTGCTCTCGCAGGCGCAAGGCAAACTCGAAGCGCGCTTCGGTCGCCACGCCGTGTTTTCGGCGGGACGTTGATGATCCGTGTCGAGAAGCTCCACAAGTCGTTTGGCGAGCATCGGGTGCTCTCGGGCATCGATTTGACGCTCAAAGCGGGCAGCGTCACCGCGCTGATCGGTCCCTCCGGCAGCGGCAAGAGCACGCTGCTTCGCTGTATCAACCTGCTCGAAGTCCCCGATGACGGCGCGCTGAGCGTGGGCGACGCCCGCATCGAGTTTCGCCGCGACCGGCGGCTCGCTCACGCCGAAATCGCTGCGGTCCGAAAACACACCGGCATGGTGTTCCAGAACTTCCAGCTATTCCCGCATTTGAGCGTCATCGACAACGTGACGGAAGGTCTGGTCACCGTGCTCAAATGGAACAAGGATCGCGCCCGCGAACGCGCCGCCATGCTCCTTGCGAAAGTGGGGATCGCGCAGAAGGCCGATGCCTGGCCGTCCACGCTATCGGGCGGTCAGCAGCAGCGCGTGGCGATTGCGCGCGCGCTGGCGCCCTCGCCCGAGGTGCTGCTGTGTGACGAACCCACCTCGGCGCTCGACCCCGAACTCTCGGCGGAAGTCGTCGATGTGCTGAGGCAGCTTGCGCTGGAGGGCACGACCATGTTGATGGCCACGCACGACCTGCGGCTCGCGGCTTCCGTCGCGCACGACGCGGTGTTCCTGATGGATGGCGAGATCGTGGAGGCCGCGCCGTCGCAGGCGCTGTTCTCGCGCCCGCGCGATGCACGTACGGCGCGCTTCGTCTCCACGCTGGCTCAAGCCGCGCCGGGCCTTCAGGCATAGGCGGCGCGGCCGGATCGTTCGGCCGCGCGACATTACCGCGCGGCGTCGCTCCCCTGCACCCGCGGCAACTTGCGCCGCGCGATCAGCGCACCGGCGAACCACTGCAACGCACCGCACAGCAGCAGATAAACGAGCCCGACGAACAGGAAGATCTGTGCGGGATACACCAGCAGACGGTTGTTGAGCTGATTGGCGAGGAACGTGAATTCCGGCACGCCGACGATATAGGCCAGCGACGTGTCCTTGATGAGCGACACCCACTGATTGACGAACGACGGCATCATCACACGCACGGCTTGCGGCAGGATCACTTCGCGCAGTGCCTGCCAGCGCGTCAGGCCAAGCGAGAGCGCCGCCTGCCGCTGGCCGTCGCTGATCGACGTGATGCCCGCGTACACCGAGTGCGAGAGATACGCGCCGCCGATCAGCGCGAGTGCGCACACCACGGTCGCGAGGCCCGGCACGTTCACGTGCAGCAGGATCGGCATCAGGAAGAAGGTCCAGAAAATCAGCATCAGCACGGGAATCGCGCGAAAGAACGCGACCATGGCCGTGAGCGCGAGGCGCACGACCCCGCGCGTCATGGCGAGCGCCACGCCCAGTGCGAGACCGATCAACGCCGCGAGTAGCGCCGAGACCGCCGAAAGGACGATCGTGAGCGCCACGCCGCCCAACGGGCCCGCAGGAAACGCGCCGATCATCAGGTAGCGCAGCGTGGGAAGCCAGTCGAACTCGTTCACGCGCGGCCTCGCTGCCATGCGCGCTGACCGGTGCGTTGCCAGAGCACCAGCGCGACCTCGATCACCGCGATGGCCAGAATATAAAAGACGGTCGCCGTGCCGAATGCCTGGAAGGTGCGGAAGCTTTCCGTATCGACCTGACGCGACATATACGACAGTTCCCCGACGCCTATCGCCATCGTCAGTGACGAATTCTTGATCACGTTCATGTATTGCCCGGCGAGCGGCGGCGTGGCGATGCGCAGCGCCTGCGGCAGGATCACGTGGCGCAGCGTCGCGTAACGGCCCATGCCAAGCGCCGCGGCGGCCTGCCACTGTGCGTGGCTCACGCCGCGCATGCCGGCCAGAAACTCCTCGCCGATAAACGCCGTCGTGTAGCAGGTCAGGCCGACCCAGCCCGCGAACAGTTCGAAACTCGGCCAGCGCAGCGTGAGCGGGCCAAGCGTCGCCACGTGGGGCGTGTTAAGCCAGGTCATCCAGTCGGCGGGCAGCACGGCCGCCGCGCCGAAGTACCAGAACAGCAGTTGCACGAGGAGCGGCGAGTTGCGGAAAACGAACACGTAGAGCGCCGCCGCGCGCGTCACCGCGCCGCTGCGGGCCGTGCGCGCGACCGCCAGCAGGAAACCCAGCGGCGTTGCGCACAGCGCCGCGCAGGCGGACAGCATCAACGTAACGAAGAAACCCTGTTCCAGCCACGCAAGATATTTCGGTTCAAGCCAGTTATGCATGAATCAGGCAAGGAAATGCGGGAAGGGTCCACAGCGCCCCCTGTCGCGAGGCGCGATGAACCCGATACCCTGAAGCCTCGAAGGCCGTTGCGGCGCTCAACTGTTCTTTTGCGGATCGCCGATCTTGAACAGACGCGGCAGCGGCGCGGCGCTCTTCGGGCCAAACCACTTGTCGTAAATCTGCGCGGCTTCGCCGTCGGTTTCCAGGTGCGTGAGCGTGCCGTTGACCGCGTCGAGCAGGCGCGTTTCGCCCTTGGGCACGCCAACGCCTTCGTAGTCGTTCGAGATCGTGAACGGAGAAATCTCGTAGTTCGCCTTGTCCGGCGTGCGTGCAAGCAGCGCGACGAGCTTCGGGCCGTCCTGGGTGATGGCTTGCACGTTGCCCGTGCGCAGCGCGGCGAAAGCAAAAGGCGTGTCGTCGTAGGCGACGATGGTCGCGCTCGGGAATTTCGCGCGCACCTGCTGTTCGTTGGTCGTGCCTTTATCCGCGCCGATGCGCAGGCCGTTCAGTTGCTCGGGCGCCTTCAGCACGCCCTTCTTCGCGATGAACTGCGTGCCCGATGCGAAGTACGGCGTGCTGAAATCCACTTCCTTCTTGCGATCGTCGGTGATCGTGAAGTTGGCGAAGACCAGATCGACCTTGCCCGACTTCAGAAATGCGATGCGGTTGGCGGGATTGGTCGGCTGGACTTCGAGCTTCACGCCCAGGCTCTTCGCCACGGCGCGCGCATAGTCCACGTCGAGCCCGACGATCTGGTTGTCCTTCGGATCGACGAAACCGAACGGCGGGTTGCTGTCGAATGCGGCCACGCGCAGCACGCCCGCGCGCTTGATGTCGTCCAGACGATCCGCATGTGCGGCGTTCGATGCCACGGCCAGAAGCGCCGTCAACAGTGCGGCGGGCACTGCGCCCCAGAGTCTGCTTTTCATTATCGAGTTCCTTCGTTCGTTGCCCGTGCGCCGTCATTGGACATTGCGCTGGCGAAGCACGCAGCCTATCGGCACGACAGGCAAGAGGGAACCAAGCTTTTTTCAGATCGAAAGCGATGCAGGCGATTTGGCTCGCACGGCCCCCATGCGAAGGACCGTGCGAGAAGCGGGGAGCCGCGCTTTAGAAGCCGTGAATCAGCGCGATGCGATACAGCATCTGGTTTTGCCCCGATGAGACGTCCGCCGAGCCGGGAATGTTCGCGTAGTCGAACTGCGTGCCCGTATTCGCGGACACGGCCCGCTGGTACGCGCCTTCGAGATACACGGACGTACGCGCCGAAATATCGTAGTTGAGCTTCAGGCTCAGTTGATGCCACTTCGGATTGTAGCTGCCGGTGCTCGCGGTCAAATGCGCCTGCGTATACGTGTAAGCGCCGCCCAGGTAGAGCGCGTGCGTGAAGTGGTACAGCGCGCTGACTTCGAAGTTGTCGAACTTCCACGCGTGCCATACGCCGCCGGCCGGCTGCGTGTTGCCGCCATCGGAGGTGAAGTACGCGTTGGCGGTGGGATCGTAGACATCCACGTGCGAATACGCGAAGCCGAGCAGCCAGTTGGAGAACGTGTAGTTCACGCCCACGCCGATATTCTGCTGCGATCTCGCGTTGAACGTGTTGTCGCTCGTGACGGCGCCCGACGCATTCGCGTCCGCGGTCGTCGCGCTGGTCGCATTGTTCATCTTCAGGTACGACGCGGCGAGCGAAAGGCCGCCGTTGACGTACTGCGCGCCGAAGCCATACAGGCGGTTATTCGAAAATCCGCCAGCCTCGTTGCTGAAACCATACATCGCTTCGCCCGTGAAGCCGCGATACGTGGGCGACACGTACTTGACCGAGTTGTTCACCCGGAACGAGTAGTCGGTGTTGTCGTTGTCGTACGGGTGCGCAAAGATGTAGCCGGTCCAGTTGCCGTTGGCCGTCATCGGCGAGAACATGTCCACGCTCGGATCGTACTGGCGGCCCAGCGTCAGCGCGCCGAATCGATCGGACGAAAGGCCGACCCAGGCCTGGCGGCCAAACTGGCGGCCACCCTGCGCGTTATGGCCCGTGTTCACGTCGAAGCCGTTTTCCAGCTGGAACTGCGCGCGCACGCCGCCGCCGAGATCCTCCGTGCCCTTCAAGCCCCAGCGGCTCCCGTAGTCGTAGCCGCTCTCCAGTTGCCACGCCGAGTTGCCCCGCGCGTTGCTCGTGAAGTTGAGCCCGTCTTCGATCTTCCCATAGAGCGTGACGCTGCTCTGCGCGTAAGCCGCACTGCTGCCGATCAGTGTCACGAGCAGGCATCCCCCCAGCTTTGCGTTCAATTCTGTTCTCCCGTAGATGCGCGTAGATGCGATTTCGCGGCGTTCGCCGCCCCCGTTCCGCTTATGCGCCCAGCCGGACGAACCGGAAGCCGATAAGCGTGTTGCATTGCAGGAGGGGAGTTTCAAACATCGAAAATTTGCGACTAAGTGCCAATTCCGTAATGCACTTTTCCAGACCCGGGCGGAATCGACGCGGCGGGCGCGGCCGCCGGACGCACGGCTCGCCACGCGCGACCGCTCGCGGCGCACTATGCCGAAATGCGCATGGATGGCGTCGAAAACGGTCAAGACGGACCGTTATTGGCTTCCTATATTCGGCTCCAGTCGCCTCCGCTAATCGCCCCGGCGCTTCCTGCCCGGAGCGATCCGCTCGACACCACGCCTGCTTACAAGGAGCCCACACGTAGTCGATACGCAGTCGATACGCGCAGCCGATACGAACAAGAGCCGTGAACCGGCCGCCTGGCTCGCGCTTGCAGCGAGCGCTGCGGGCGAGCTATGCCGGCACGCACGCCACAGCAATGAACCCATGCTTGCCGACAAAAGGAAACAACATGCGTTTTGCGAAGACCCTCACCCCTGGCGCCGTCGCAGTTGGCGCCCTCCTCGCCCTCGCGCCTCTCGCCTCCCGCGCGGATACCGTCGTCAAGATCGGCTTTGCCGCGCCGCTCAGCGGACCTAACGCCAGTTACGGCAAGGACCTGGAGAACGGCGTCAAGATGGCCCTCGACGATGCCAAGGCCCAGGGCGTCAAGATCAACGGCCAGCCTGTCTCGTTCGAACTCGTTGCCGAAGACGATCAGGCCGACCCGCGCGTGGGCGTGCAGGTCGCGCAAAAGCTCGTGGACGAAGGCGTTTCCGCGGTCGTCGGCCACTTCAACTCGGGCACCACCATTCCCGCTTCCGATCTCTACGAGAAAGCGGGGCTGCCCGATATCGATCCGGCCGCCACCAATCCGGTTATCAGCAACCGCGGTTTCAAGAACATCTTCATGGTGATTTCGAGCGACGCGCAAAACGCGGGCACGGCGGGCGCCTACGCGGTCACGACGACGAAGGCCAAACGCATCGCCGTGATCGACGACCGCACGGCGTTCGGCCAGGGCGAGGCGGACGAGTTCGTGAAGGCGGTCAAGGCGCATGGCGGCGACATCATCGATCGCGAATACACCTCGAACCAGGCGACGGACTTCAAGACGCAGCTCACGACCATCAAGAGCAAGAACCCCGATCTGATTTTCGTGGGCGCCCTCAATCCGCAGGCGGCGGGCATCATGAAGCAGATGAGCCAGCTCGGCATCAAGGCGCAGTACGTGGGCGGCGGCGGCGTGAAGGACATCGACTTCATCAAGCTCGCGGGCGACGTGTCCGAAGGCGCGATGGCGTGGGAATACGGCCGTCCGCTCGACAGCACGCCGACGGGCGCGAAGTTCGCTGAACGCTTCAAGCAGAAGTTCGGCGACGACGTGCTCTCGTACGCGCCGTTCGGCTATGACGCGGCGTGGGCCGCCATCAAGGCGATGCAGGCGGCGAATTCGACGAAGCCCGACGACTATCGCTCGAAGCTGCAAGGCATCAACTTCGACGGCATCACCGGCCATATCGAGTACAACGCGAATGGCTCGCTCAAGAACGGCTCCTCAACCGTCTATCAGGTGAAGAACGGCCAGTGGGTGACGGTCAAGACGGTCAGCGGCCTCTGATCGCTCACGCGGGCCAGCGCGCGCAGGTGCCGCTTCAGGGCGCTTTAGCCGCTGGCTCGCGGCTCCATGAACGTATGCCGGAAATACTCGCGCACGGCGTGCATCGCGGGACTCAGTTCCTTGTTCTTGCGCCACGCGAGACCCACGCTCATCGCGGGAACGGCGTCCAGCAGCATGATCGTTTCGATGCGCCGGCCTTCGAGCGACCACGGCCGGTAGACCATGTCGGACAGAATGGCGACGCCCGAGCCGTTCGCAACCATGCTGCGCACCGCTTCCACCGATGAGGTGCGCAGAATCACGTTCGGCCGCCAGGGCGTCTCGTTCCAGTAGCGCATTGCCGTTTGCGCGGCTTCGTCCACGGTCAGCATCACGAAGGGCTCATGCGCGACCTCGGCAAAGGTCACGCTCTCGCGTTTGAGCAATGCGTGATGCGCGCCCACCCAGAGCCGCCGCACGGAATGAATCATGGGCTCCAGCGCGAGTTCCGGGTTCGAGACGTTCGACGTGAGCAGAACGGCCATGTCGTACTGGCCCGTGATCAATCCCTCCTCGATCGCATCGCGGTTCAACTCGTGCAGTTGAATGGTGAGGCGCGGATACAGCGCATTGAGCCGCTGAATATGATGCGGCAGGAAATAGCCCAGCACCGTGTAGCTCGCCGCGATGGCCAGCGTGCCCGTGAGCGTGCTTTCCAGGTTGGGAATGCGCATGGCCTCGTCCACCGAGGCGAGAATGGTGTAGGCGTGATTGAGGAAGCGCCGCCCCGTGTCGGTCAGCGTCACGCCTGAAGCGGTGCGCACGAAAAGCTGCGTGCCGAGGCTGTCTTCCAGTTCCTTGATGGCGCTCGTCACCGCCGACTGCGATATGGTCAGATGAATGGCCGCTTGCGAGAGCTGCCCGAGTTCGGCCGTCGCGACGAAGTACTTGAGCTGCCTGAGGGTGAGCGCCATCTTCGATAGAAAGTGAATGTGTCAGCCCGAAGACTAGCCCGCATTATCGAAAAAATCGATACCGAGGCATATAAAAATAAAACTTTTTTGACCACCTGCCTCCGTATAACCTCAGTTCGACAGTCGGCTGCGCGTGTTTCGAAACACCCGGCCGAGCGAACCAGGAGGGGAACCGTATGAAGAAGCAGTCCGTCGACCTGAACTCCGATATGGGAGAAGGCTTCGGCCCGTGGCGCATTGGCGATGGCGTGGATGAAGCCATCATGCCGCTCATCAGCTCGGCGAATATCGCCACCGGCTTTCATGCCGGCGATCCGAACATCATGGCGCGCACCGTGCAACTGGCGAGGGAGTCCGGCGTCGGGATCGGCGCGCATCCCGGCTTTCGCGATCTGGTCGGCTTTGGCCGCCGCAATATCGCCGAAACGCCCCAGGCGCTCGTCAACGACATCCTTTACCAACTCGGCGCACTGCGCGAATTCGCGCGCCTGCACGGCCTCAGGCTCCAGCACGTGAAACCGCATGGCGCGCTTTATATGCACGCCGCGCGCGACGAGGCATTCTCGCGGCTCCTCGTCGAAACGCTGCAACAGGTCGATCCGAATCTGCTGCTCTTTTGCATGGAGTCGTCGGCCACTTATCGCATTGCGCGTGAAATCGGCCAGCCGGTCGTGCGCGAGTTTTACGCCGACCGCGACTACGACCGCAGCGGTTCGATTGTCTTCACGCGCCGCGTTGGCCGCCTCGACGCCGGACAGGTCGCGGAGAAGGTTCTGCGTGCGTGCATCGAAGGCAAGGTGCGCACGGTCGACGGCGACGACATCGACATCGATTTCGACTCCATCTGCATCCACAGCGACACGCCCGGCGCGCTGGAGCTCGTGCAAACCACGCGCGAGCACCTCGTTCGCGAAGGCATTCGCATCACCGGGCCGCTCGCGCCGACGCCCCGGTTCTAAACCCATTCAAGGAGAGACATGATGGCATTGCACGATATCGTGAGCCCCCTGCCGGGCACGTTCTACCGGCGTCCCTCGCCCGACGCGGCGTTTTACGTCGCCATCGACACCGCCGTTCAGGCCGGCGCGGTCATCGGCCTGGTCGAAGTGATGAAGCAGTTCACCGAAGTCGAGGCCGAGGTGTCGGGCCGCGTGGCGGAGCTTCTCGTCGAGGACGGCGAGCCCGTGGATGCGGGACAGGTGCTGATGCGCATCGAGGAGTGAAGCGATGAACGTGGACAATTCGACGGCGGCGTTCTACCGCCCCTCGCGCATTCGCACTGTGCTGGTCGCCAATCGCGGCGAGATCGCGGTGCGCGTGATACGCGCGGCCCAGGAGCTGGGCATGCGCGCGGCGGTCGTGGTGAGCGACGCCGACCGCGACAGCCTCGCCGCGCGCATGGCTGACGAAGCCGTGCATATCGGTTCTTCGCATGCGGCCAAGAGCTACCTGAATGCCGCTGCGGTGCTCGCGGCGGCCCGGCAATGCGGCGCAGACGCCATTCATCCGGGCTATGGCTTCCTCTCCGAGAACGCGGATTTCGCGGCGCAGGTGGAAGCGGCAGGACTCATCTTCGTCGGTCCGAGCTCGCAGGTCATCGCGACGATGGGCGACAAGGCCCGCGCCCGCGAAACCGCGCAGCGCGCCGACGTGCCCACGGTGCCCGGCAGCGCAGGCATCGTGAACTCGCTCGACGACGCGCGGGAGGTTGCCGCGCGCATCGGCTACCCGATCATGATCAAGGCGGCGGCGGGCGGCGGCGGACGCGGCATCCGCGTGGCGCATGACGCCGCGCAGCTCGACGCCGAACTGCCGCTTGCCCAGCGCGAAGCCCAAGCCGCGTTCGGCGACGGCGGTGTCTATCTGGAGCGCTTCATCGCACGCGCGCGGCATATCGAAGTCCAGGTGCTCGGCGACGGCAATGACGTGATCCATCTGTTCGAGCGCGAGTGCTCGCTGCAACGGCGGCGTCAAAAGATTCTGGAAGAGGCCCCTTCGCCTTCGCTCACGCCGACGCTGCGCGCGCAGCTTTGCGAGTCGGCGGCGCGCCTCGCCAGGCAAGTGGGCTATCGCAGCGCCGGTACGCTGGAATATCTTTTCGACGAAACGCGCGGCGAGTTTTACTTCATCGAAATGAATACGCGCATCCAGGTCGAGCATCCGGTGACGGAGGCGATCACGGGCGTCGATCTCGTGCGCGAGATGCTGCGCATCGCCGACGGCGAGCCATTGCGCTTCAAGCAGAGCGACATCGTGCTGCGCGGCGCGGCCCTTGAATGCCGCATCAACGCCGAAGATCCGCTTCAGGATTTCCGCCCGAATCCGGGGCGTGTGGAAGAACTGGTCTGGCCGACAGGCCCAGGCGTGCGCGTCGATTCGCTGCTCTACCCCGGCTATGTCGTGCCGCCCTTCTACGATTCGCTGCTCGCCAAGCTGATCGTGCACGACGAAAGCCGCGCGGCGGCCATCGAACGCCTCGCCCGCGCGCTGCGCGAGTTGCAGATTGGCGGCCTGAAAACCACCGCCGTGCTGCACCGCGCGCTCGTGGCCGACGACGACGTGCGCGCGGCCCGTTATCACACCAATTATCTGGAAACCTGGATGGCGGCGTGGCGCGCCAGCAGCGAGGCCGCATCGAACGCGGCGCGCGAGCACGCCGTGGCGGGATCAACGAGCGCAGGGGAGGCGTCATGACCATACGCTACACATTTGGCGGCGACGAATTCGTGTTCGCCGAGATCAGCGAAGCGATGTCGCTCGACGCGTTCTTCAAGGGCACGGCGATCACGCGCGAACTCCAGAGCCGTAACGTGGCCGGCGTGACCGAGATTTGCCCCGCGAACGCCTCCTACCAGGTGCGCTACGACCCGGACGTGATCGCCCCCGATGCGCTCGTCGCGCTCCTGCGCGACATCGAGACCGCAGTGGGCGAAGCCGCGCTCGACATCGACACGCGCATTGTCGAAGTCCCGGTGCTCTACAACGATCCGTGGACGCATGAGACGCTCATGCGCTTTCGCGAGCGTCACCAGGACCCGTCTTCGACGGACCTCGAATACGCGGCGCGCATCAACGGCAAACGCGACGTCGACGAATTCATCGCGGCGCATGCGGGCTCGCCTTGGTTCGTTTCGATGGTCGGATTCGTGGCGGGGCTGCCGTTCATGTACCAGATGGTCGAGCGCGAGCGCCAGCTTCAGGTGCCCAAATACCTGCGGCCGCGCACCGACACGCCGAAACTCACGGTCGGCCATGGCGGCTGCTTCGGCTGCATCTATTCGGTGCGCGGCGCGGGCGGATACCAGATGTTCGGCGTGACGCCCGCGCCGATCTTCGACCCCGCGCAGCGGCTCGACTACCTGCGCGAGTTCATGGTGTTTTTCCGGCCCGGCGACATCGTGAAGTTCAAACCCATCGACCGCGCGGCTTACGACGAGGCCGTGGCCGCAGTCGAAGCGGGCACGTTCTCGCTACGCGTGAAGCCCGTGAAATTCTCACTCGACGATTTCCTTCGCGATCCTGACGAATACAACCGTTCCCTCGTGGAGGTGCTGAATGCCAACTGATACGCTCAATGTGATCGAGGTGCTCAAGCCGGGACTCGCCACTTCGGTGCAGGATACGGGACGTCAAGGCTACTACCACGTCGGCATTCCGCCCTCCGGCTCGCTCGACCAGTACTCGTCCCGCGCGGCGAACCTGCTGGTGGGCAATGCCGAAGACGCGGCCGTGCTCGAACTGACGCTGCTGGGCCCCGATCTCCTGTTCCACTCGGATGCCGTCATCGCGCTGACGGGCGCGGAGATGACGCCGAAGATCGACGGCGTGGCCTGGACCAGCAATACCGCGCTGCGCATTCGCGCGGGGAGCAAGTTGACGTTCGACTATGTGAAGCGTGGCGCACGCGCGTATCTGGCGGTCTCCGGCGGCATCGACGTGCCGTCCGTACTCGGCAGCCGCTCGACCTACACGCTCGGCGCAATCGGCGGACTCGCGGGCCGCCGCCTGCAAAAGGGCGACCGCATTACGACTGGCGCGAGCCGCACGAAAGCGGCTGAGGGGATCGAACTGCCGGCCGCCTTGCGGGCGAAGCTCGACACCACGGTTGAACTGCGCGTGCTCACGGGGCTGTATCACTACCGCCTCACCGCCGAATCGGCGCAAACGTTCTTCGAGGACGAATGGACCGTCGCGCCCGAAGCCGACCGCATTGGCTATCGCTACAAGAACGGACGCCCGCTCCACTTCATGGAGCGCGAGCAGCCGTTCGGCGCGGGGGGCGATCCGTCGAATATCGTCGACGCCTGTTATCCCATTGGCTCGATCCAGGTGCCGGCCGGACTGGAGCCGATCATCCTGCATCGCGATGCGGTGTCGGGTGGCGGATACGCCACCATCGGCACGGTGATCAGCGCGGATATGGATCTGATCGGCCAGATGCAGCCCAACTACCGCGCGCGCTTCGTGAGCGTCACCATGAATGAGGCGCTCGCGGCCCGACGCGAATATCAACATCGCCTCGCCCTGCTGCGTGAAGCGCTAGCGCACTAGCCCTTCCGAGGCCAGGGAGCGGCTGGCAGCCGCGCCGCTCCCCTGCTTTTCCTTTCGCAACCCGCGCTCCGTGCGGCCCTGGGCCATACGGCGGGAGCGCTCGCGCCTTTTTTTCGCAGCATCGGCTGCCCGCCCGGCGTCAAGGCAGCCACGCGGCCATCTCGCACCGCGGTTCGGACGCCGTTCGCAAAAATTCAGACTCGAGGAGCAGGACCATGGCCAATCTGGCGCAGGAAAGCACGGAGGCGGACGTCGATCTTTCGACAGTCGCCCTCCCCGACAGCGCAAGAATGCCCCCCTTTGCGCTGACGATGGCGTGGTGGGCGGTATGCAGCGCGGTGTTCTACATCGTGGTGGGCGCGACGCTCGCGCTGAACTATGGCGCGCGTAACGCCTTGATCGGCATGGCGTTATCGGTCGTCTCTTATGGTGCCGTGAACACGATCATCAGCCGCTACGCCATTCGCACGGGTTTGTCGGTCGCGCTCTTTTCACGGGTGCTGTTCGGCAGCGCGGGCGCCGCGCTCGCGACGCTCATCTTCTTCGCGACCGCCATTTACTATGCGGTATTCGAAGGCTCGGTCATCGCCGTCGCGGCCAACCATCTGTTTCCCGCGCTCGCCTACAAATGGGCCGCGCTGATCGTGGTCTGCTATAGCGTGCCGCTCGTATTCGGCAGCGTGCAGCACTGGCTCGACAAATTCAACGGCGTGCTGCTGCCGTTTTATCTGCTCGGGCTGCTCGCCGCCGTGGGACTCGCGACCTGGGAATACGGTTATAACGCCGCGTGGCTAGACTTCGGCCCCAAGAGTGCGGTGCCGGCGGACGGCTGGTGGCACTGTTTCGTCTATTACATGGGCGTGTGGGTGCTCATGATGTTCACGTTCGACTACGCGCGCTTCGGGCGCAAGCAAGATGCGCAATATCACGGCCGCTGGAATTTCGGCATGCCGTTCTATCTCGTCACCTTTCTCGTCAACGGCGCGGCGGGCATTTATCTCGTCAGTACCATTCCGGGCCTTGGCACGCTTTCCGAAGTGTCGGTCGTGCTGGCCCTGCTCAAGCTGATGGGCATCTGGGGGCTGCTGTTCGTGTGGGTCACGCAGTCACGCATCAACACGGCGAACTACTATCTCGCCACCATCAACATGCAGGCGTTCTTCCAGAAGGTTGCGGGCCTGCGGGCGCCGAAGTTCCTCTGGGCGCTCGTGGTCGGCGTGGTGGTCTATGTGCTGATGATGGCCGATATTTTCTCGAAGATCCTTCTGGCGCTCGCCTGGCAGGGCATTTTCGTTGTCGCGTGGGTCGGCGTCGCACTCGCCCATATTACGTCCGCGCGCTATGGCCAACTCATCGGCGAGGATATCGAATGCAGGGATTCCCACGTACCGCAGTTCAATCCCGGTGGTTTGATCGCGTGGTTCGCGGGGGCATTTGTGGGGTTCGCGTTGAACACCGCGTCGGGCTTTCTCGCGTCGCTTTCCGCGCCGGCCACCTTCGTCGTTTCGTGGGTCGTCTATAGCGGGCTACTGGCCACGGCCAAGCGGACGTGGTTCGTGCGCAATACCTGAAGCAGGCCTCGACTCGACAACGCCTGATCGTTGCGCGAGTCGAACGCCAACGAGGCAGCCGGGCGGCCGCACTCCCCCTGTGGCGCGCCCGGCCTGCGACTCAATGTTTGTAAGCGTGCCGCCGGTGTGCGGTCGCCAGCAACGCGTTGTCGCCGCTCTCCGCCTCGAATTCCGTTTCCGGGCCGTCTGCCATCACCACGCGAACGTCCTGCGCAAACGCCTCTTCCAGCCGCTTGCGCGCGTGCGCCACGCAGTCGGCCTCGGCGCCTTCGCCGGCCGCCACCGCGGCCTGAGCCAACGCCTTCGATGCAAGGCCAAACACCGCGACGACTTCGTCCCAGGTCAGGCCCGCGGAGATGGCCTCTTCAATGAACCGTTCGACCAGTTCGCCTGCTTTCGCTTTTAACATGACCATGAATGATTCCGTTCCTTGTTTGAAGCAATGTAAGCCGCTTGTGTGCTGCTTTCCTGCCAAGCGAAAAAGACGACTCACGACAAAGGTACCTGCTTTTCAAAGCCTCCGGGGATGAATATTCATGGTGCACACGATGTTCTCTCGATCAGCCTCGTAAAAACCGGATTGGGCGGCCAAAATCTGGTGTACGACCGCCATTGAAAACTGCGCGCTAAAGCGCTCTGTTAAATTGTCTTCGGCGTTCAGCTCGTGCTGCCCTGAGCTGAATGTGGTCCACCGGGTCGGTTCCCCCCGAACTCGATCGTACCCGGACTCGCACCGCCAGGTTGGCAAGGCCTGGCGGTTTTTTTTATTCGCGAAGCGGACCGACGATAGACGCAACGCGCCAAAACATTTCACTTTCTGCCGATTGGCTGGCGCACCTTGCGGCATGTGATAGCTTCGAAGTTCTATCAACCTCAATTGGTTCGGCGGCATACCGGCAGCTTCCTGTCGGCTCCTCCCCGCCACGCGCACGCTGCCGGTTTAAAGCGCCGAACACTCCTCAGATGACTCCAGCAGACACCATGCCAACGACGAACGCCCGCGGCACGATCCTCGTCACCGGTGGCGCGGGCTACATCGGCTCGCATACCTGCGTGGCGCTCCTCGATGCGGGTATCGACGTCGTTGTCGTAGACAATCTCGTCAACAGCCGCCGGGAATCGCTCGCGCGTGTCCAGGCAATCACGGGCCGGTCCCTCGCCTTCTACGAAGCCAATGTGCGCGACGCACAGGCGCTCGAGCGCATCTTCGAGGCGCATGAGATCACGGGCGTGATCCACTTCGCGGCGCTCAAGGCCGTTGGCGAATCGGTGGCCAAACCGATCGAGTACTACCGCAACAACCTGGACGGACTGCTGGCCGTGCTGGACGTCATGCGCCACCATGACTGCAAGCAGTTCGTGTTCAGTTCATCGGCAACGGTGTACGGCGCGCCGGAGCGCTCGCCCATCGACGAGACCTTCCCGCTCACCGCGACGAATCCATACGGGCAATCCAAACTGATCGCCGAACAGATCCTGCGCGATGTCGCGATTGCCGATCCATCGTGGCGCATCGCGGTATTGCGTTATTTCAATCCGGTGGGCGCGCACGACAGCGGCCTGATCGGCGAAGATCCCGCGGGCATTCCCAACAATCTCATGCCATTCGTCGCGCAGGTGGCGGTGGGGAAGCTGGCACAGCTTCGCGTGTTCGGCGGCGATTACCCGACGCCGGACGGCACGGGCGTGCGCGACTATATTCATGTGGTCGATCTGGCTCACGGGCACCTGAAGGCGCTCGATGCGCTCGTCGCGCATGACAAAGGCTTCACCGTGAATCTCGGCACGGGACGCGGCTACAGCGTGCTGGAAGTCGTGAAGGCGTTCGAGCAGGCTTGCGGACGCGCGGTGCCGTTTGAAATCGTCGCGCGCCGCCCCGGTGATATCGCCGAGTGTTACGCCAATCCGGCCACGGCGCAGTCGCTCATCGGCTGGGAAGCGCAATACGGCATCGAGCGCATGTGCGCCGATCACTGGCGCTGGCAGGAGAAGAATCCGCGAGGGTTTGTCTAACGAGGGTCTAA
This sequence comes from Paraburkholderia unamae, assembly GCF_003096875.1. Lineage (NCBI taxonomy): Bacteria > Pseudomonadati > Pseudomonadota > Betaproteobacteria > Burkholderiales > Burkholderiaceae > Paraburkholderia > Paraburkholderia unamae. The sequence continues at coordinate 98,106 of NZ_QEOB01000023.1, read as the reverse complement.
CGACGCAAGGCCTGCGTTCGCGCTACGACAGCAAGCGCGGACGCAGCCGGATCACCGCCAGAGATCGCCCCGGCTGAGGGGCTCAGCGCTTTATCAAAAAGCGATCGCGATTCTTTGTGTCCGCTATCCAGGCCGGCGCCCGCCCTCTTCCTGACCACGTCGCCCCGGTCTTGGGATCGATGTACTTCGGCGGCAACGCACTCTTCGGCTTGCTGCTTCCCGACGCGCCCCGGCTACCGAAGATATCGCGCTGGGTGATTCCGTATTCTTTTACTTTCTCGCGAATTTCCGCGAGAACCTGATCCAGTTCGGCCCGACGAGCTTCCAATGCCTGCTGTTCCAGCGCGACCAACTGAGCTCTCAGGTCTTTATATGTTGGCACGGATGGCCTCCTCAAATGATTGTCTATGCCCGATCACCACAACAATTCCTGCTCACGCACGTAGACGACTTGCGTTCGCAACCCTCCGGCCGAATACGGCTTGAACGCGTCACGCAAGGAAAAAAAGCCCGCCATATCCTAAAACATGGCAGGCAAAACCAGGACGGCGGGGGACCATCCCGGGTAGACATGTACTGGGACTTTCAAGAACACGGATCAACTGTGACTCGGTACAACGCTGCGCGCAAAAACCTCAAGCAGCGTTCACGGCTTCCGCTTGTGCGTACGCATTGGAGTCGCCCTGGTCGATGCGGCGCAATTGTTCACTGAGGTATTGCGTGAACTCCGGCCCGACCTCGCGGTGCAGAAGCGCAAACTCAACGGTTGCCTTCAGATAACCGATCTTGCTGCCGCAATCGTATCGCTTGCCGCGATACTTGTAGGCCAGTACCTGCTCGTCGGCGAGCAGAGACTCGATTGCATCCGTGAGCTGAAGCTCACCGCCGGCGCCTGGCTTGAGCGCGCGCAGATGATTGAAGATGCGCGGCTTGAGGATGTAGCGGCCGACCACGCCCAGATTCGACGGCGCCACGTCGGGGGCCGGTTTCTCGACTATTCTGGACAACTTGATAATGTTTTCTTCCCACGCGCGTCCATCGACAATCCCGTACGAGCGCGTATCCTCACGCGGAATTTCTTCGACGCCGAGCACCGAGCTGTGATAGTGGTTGAACAGTTCAACCATCTGGGACGTGACAGGGGGCTCACCGTGAAGCAGGTCATCGGCGAGAATCACGGCGAACGGGTTGTCGCCCACGAGCTTTTCTGCGCAAAGCACCGCATGCCCGAGTCCGAGCGCTTCCGGTTGCCGCACGTAAAAGCAGTCGACGTGACTGGGCTTGATGCCACGGACCAGCTCGAGCAACTGCTTTTTCCCGCGCGCTTCGAGCTCTGCCTCAATCTCGTAAGACTTGTCGAAATGGTCTTCGATCGCCCGCTTGCTACGGCCGGTCACGAAAATCATTTCCGTGATGCCGGCGGCAATCGCTTCTTCGACGGCGTACTGGATCAGCGGTTTGTCCACCACAGGCAGCATTTCCTTCGGGCTGGCTTTGGTAGCGGGGAGGAAACGTGTACCGAGACCAGCAACGGGGAAAACGGCCTTCGTGACTTTAAGCATACGAACTCCAAGATGAATGTGCTGATATCTGGCGACAGCATAGCTTTGGTTTGGCGCTGCGGGGGGCGACTGGCTGAAAACGTTCGGGTTTTGACGGATTCGGTTAGGTGTGGTGATTCGAATTCTCACGAACGGTGGCCTATTCTCGAGTACTAGTCACTCAATCAGGCGATTTAGGTATAACTTCCCAAGATAAATAGTAATACTAACAACATCAGTGTTGAAGAAAAATACCAAAACTTAAAATTACTACCTTGATATAGACCTGAGGAAGCGATCGAACTCGAGCAATCTGGTTTCGGCACCTGAGAATCGGCACTCATTCTGCCCGGAAGTGAGCATACCGCTCACTGTTGCAATGCAATCCTCCGACGTCGGCATGCTTTCGCGTGGCCCTGGCAACGCATTGTCGTTCAGAAAATCAACACACTTCTTTTGATAGCAAAACAAAAGGGTAGGCACGTTGTAAACGTAGCTCACAATTCCGCCATGAAGCTTCGATGTCAGCACACAGGAAGCCAACGCAATACGATCGATGACTTCTGTAATCGAATGAGCGTACGTGAATCGACTAACGCGAACATTTTTCGGGAAAAAAAGGCGAGAAATATCCCCGGTTACCGATACGCTTTCATCGTCCAAGGCGAGAAACACAACCTCGTCAACCAGACCTAGTCGATCAACCTCCGACAGCGTAGCAAGTACAACGTCAACATACGCCTCAAGATGAATTGCGACAATCAACGTCTTCGGACGAGACTCCGTCCGCTTCGGCGTATATATCGCTGGCAAACTAAACGCAAGATCACCTAAATTAGGCGGCGTTCTCCCGATCTCCATTGCAACGACTTGCGCTGAAGCGTGGTCTCTCACCGCCAGATAACGGATACGCGACACGATTTCCAAAAATTTCCGCTTTCTCTCCGGTGTTTTGAAAGGTCCAACTGAGACCCCAATGGCGGCCACCGGTTTCTGAAATAATCCACTCCACAAGGAAACAAATCTTGCGAAACCAACAGAGGCATCCGCGCCAAAAAGAGATCCACCACCAAATATCGCAACATCGCATTTAAAAATCGCAGCGAGATACGTCGATGCCCTTGCCGCTGCGCCGACAAAACCAGGGCGATTCCAAAGTGATCTCGCAATCGGAACATGAAAGGCATCAACCAGTTCGATCTGTGCAGAAGCTCCTACAATGACTGGCCGGATCCCAGCCTGCGTTCGGCAAATTCCTTGCAGCAGAAATCCGAAGAGATCGTCTCCAAAGTTATGTCTTCCATAGAACCCGAAGAACGCGACCCGCTTATCGCTGACTTTCGATCCACTGGAATGGCGAGCGGAGTCGTTACGAACGTCGCCACGACCCGGTCTTTTAGTGTCCGACGTCGACTCCTCGATAGCGCTATTCATTTCTTAGCTCCCTCAATCCAGTAATCTGAAACCACAACAGGATGATGCCCTTGCGGGCCATTTAGCAGCTGTCGATATAGACGGACGTATGAACTAAAGAACTTGTGGCCGCCAAATCTACGAAACGCAAACTCACGCGCCGCCGCACCCATTCTCATTCTCAACGCGCTGTCGTTGATCAAGCGCTCGGTGTACAGAAATAATTCCTCATCATTGTTCGCCAGGAACCCGGTAACACCATGGATGACCACATCGCGATTACCCACAATTCTGCTCACTACTGCGGGAAGTCCCGCAGCCTGTGCCTCGATCAGTGCGATTGGCATTCCCTCCCATAGCGACGTCAAAACAAAGACGTCACACTCCGCTAGTTGCTTGCGAAGCCGTGAACTCTCAATCCAACCGGTTAGCTCAAGCGCATCTCGATCGATCCATTCGCTTACAGCGGTAGATTCCCCGTCGCCGAACCAAACAAAATCAACTGCGTCGCGCTTTGCTCGCTTTGCTATCCGCGAAAAACGCCACGGTGCCTTTTGGTACGTCACGCGCCCGGCCGTACACACCGTTACCGCTCGCCGGCCGCGCGTAGCATCGCTTTCCGAGAAGTCGGTCAACTCCACTGCGTTCTCTACGACACTAATTCGATCGGATCGGCCGAGTAACCTGCTTGCGTACAACCGCTCGCTCTTCGAACAAGTGACAATGTGGCCACCTAGAGCGTGAAGAAATCTCTCGATAAAAAGGTACGCTTTTGCTTTTCTTGGTGAAATGTCCTTCTTCAAGAATGAAAACCCGTGAGGAGAATAGAGAACCCGGTCCCCGATTCCGAGAATCTTTGCGGAAATACGACCAATCGCGGCCGCTTTCGACGAATGGAAATGAAAAATATCGGCATTCTCGCTCCGTAGCACCATCGCCAGAACCGGAGCAGTCCAAAGATCGTGAAGTCCAACCGCTGTCTTCATATCGATCACTCGACGGCGTACTCGAGGATCAAAAAGACGATCGAGTCTTTCCGATGATGGCGTGTCCGAACGCATCGAATGAATGATCACGACGTCATCGCCGGCGCGCGCCTGGCTGTTTGCGAGGAGAAGGAGATACTGCAATACTCCCCCTCCGAGGGCTTCAGTCACGTGCACTATCTTTTGTCTCATGATTACCTCACCCAAGTTGTTGCAGAGTCGGGGCCAGTTGGTACGGGATGAATGGAGACTCCCCGTGTCCTTCTTCGTCGACCATGTTGTGGACCCGTCCCAGCAGGGCGACACAGCCAATTACAAACAACCAGGCAGCCAACCGAGGACTTACTCGTGGTTTCTGCGGCGCAAATTGCCGCCATAGCATTACGACCATCAGGACAACCAGAATGAGTTGAAACCGGATTCCCGCATACGTAATCTGCGTCAACCCATAGAACGCGAGCGCCAGTCCACCACAAACAACCCAACCAACCGGCGGAATGTCAAATTGCTTCCGAAAGACAATCATCGTTCTAAGAATCAATATCTGCACAATCAGAAGCAGCAGTCCTGAGGAGGCACTGGGAGCGGCAATGCCGCTGTACAAGTTTCCTTTGTCCGCAATGTAGTCCGGCATCAAGAACGATGCACCAACAGCAACGATCGAAACACCAATGAGCAAAGGTGTTTGCCCTCGTCTCGTCGCGGCAATGAAGAACAGGAATAGCAAGATCGAAGAGAAGTGCGTACACGTCCCTATCGCCATATAGATGAAGTACCTGACCGGATTACGCTGCATCGGTACTCGCGTCGCGAGTATAAATATTGACGATGCCAGACCGAACCGCATGACGTTCATCGTCAATTCGTAGAACATCGCCGGCACCAGCAGCAATCCGCCAAACCATGCACCATAGCGATTTCTTGCTATTGAAAAAATTAGTAAAGCGCAGGTTGTCGCAGAAATTGCATTTGTTACAAATCTTGGGTCCGGATAGATTGCCCAAAGAAGATGCGCGTAACCATTGAATAGAGGCTCCCCACCATAAGTCCCCCCCTCCCCCAGGTCCATAAATGCCGTGTAATAGGCCGCAGTATCCGTGCCGCTATGGCCGCGCAGAACGACGAGCGCAATCATAGGAATGCTACAAACTACGATTACCGCTCTATTCGTCCCGCCATACGTCAGGCAAAGCGCTACCCCGAGGTAGAAAACCAAAAGTGGAAGTAAATAATATGTCATTTGTCAGGCTGCGATGAGCAAGTCACTCACGACGCATAATATTTAGGCAAACTTACGAGATATGACACACCGACGTAGGTATTTCATCGCACTGAGAATGGAGAAACATACCCATTCGACATTGGTAATCGCCCCAATTTTCCTGAAATGGAGATAGTTATCCTGCTCACCCTGTTGAATTTTCCAAAGTTGTGCACTCAACCCGGAACTTGCCCCAAACTGGGATTTGTAGACATACGACAGTGGTGTCGAAAAGAGCGAGCCTTTTCCGCCATCCATCAGGAAGACACCTAGCAACATGAAATAGTCCTCCGCGTGGCGTTTCTTTTCATCAAACCGTGACGAACAATCAGAACGCATCACTATGCTCGACGGCGTAAAGCGGTTCGAGAACAAGACCTTCGCGCGAGAAACAGCTTTCGGCTCATTGACGTCTAGAAGTGCAATCGAATCAAAACGTGCTCTCGCATCGAGTTCAGCAACGGGATGACCGGTAATTGCGACGTCCTGATTTCGAAGCATCCAACCGCATTGGACCTCGAGCTTCCGAGGATGCCAGGCATCATCGGAATCGAGAAACGCGATATAGGGTTGCCGTGCCATCGACCAACCGACGTTTCGGGCTTTACCCGGACCACTGTTGGATACGAGCTTTACTAGCTTGATCCAGCCCGTTTCGTATCCGGATATCACCGTCCCAATAAACTCCCGTGTGCCATCAGTACTGCAATCGTCGACGAGAATCACCTCGCGTGGTCGGGCGGTTTGAGCTGCGATCGACGCGATCGCGCGCTCGATTGTTCGACTGCAATTGAAACACGGGATAACGACACTAACTGGCAACTCGCCCGTTCCGTCACTGGCCTCCATCACATTCTCGGCAGACTTCCGCGAGGACTCACTCAATTCACTGTCCATGTTATTCCCCTTACCCCTCAGAACGTAGATGCGCGCCGAAGCCACTGACACCGCAGCCCAAAGTGCTTCGCCCAGCACAGTGGCAATCGCAGCCCCCTTGAGTCCATAAAGAGGAACGAGTGCGCAACTCAGGATCACGCTAAAAAGCAGCGCCGCCGACGCACAATAGTTGCGTACGCGAATCAGATTCGACGTCGTCATTACTGACGATGCGCTAGTCGTCAGAAAGCGGAACGGAACGCAGAGCGTCATCAAAGTTACGGTGGGAACCGCCGCTGTATACCGAGCGCCGAATACGAGCGGCAACACGACCGGGACGGCTAAGGCGGCAATAGCGGCAGTTCCTAACCCCGTAATGACCATCCAAAGATTGCCCGTCCGGTAGGCCGCTGCGAGGCGCCCATCGCGAAGTGCAGCCCACCGATGAAACCTGGGCATCAAGAGCTTCTGAAAGAGCACAGTTGGCGCAAGATAGAGCGCAGAAAGAACCGTTATCGCGACGCTGAACACTGCCGTGTCAGAACTGCTTCCAAGATGAGAGAGGAGAACTAGCCCGCTCTGGTTGTAGGCGTAAAAAATCACGCTTGCGAGTCCAAAAGGCATCGCGTTACGCCAAAGCTCTTTCATCTTCGGCGCGTTCGGCGTCCCGAAAATTCCGTCCTCACTCGGACGTTTCCCATGACCGGCAAGTTGAGCCGATCCGCCTATTAGGCCTTTGATAGAAATCCATGCGCCGATCGAAATCAACGCACCGATGACTCCGAACCCCAACGCAATCACCGTACTGCCGGCGTGGAATGCACCGCAGGCGACGAGGAAGCCAAATCTGCCAAGGTTCTGGAGGATTTGCCATATGGCTACAAGTCCGAAACGCTCCTCCAGTTGAAACTTCGCGGCAGCCATCTCAATGGCTCCCTGCGTCAAGAGCGCCGGCATTAGCAGAACGATATTTACACCCACGTCCCATGGCTGCGCGAGCGCCCAAAGACACGCAGCAATTAGGCACAGGACACTACTACGCCGAACGAAGCTAACGGAAACGTCCATCCACCGGATTGCCGTCCATCCCTCCGTTCCATACGCCTTTAGCCAAAACGCAGGCAAACCGAAACCTACTGCCGGCGCGATGATCGTGATTACCGCAAGCGCGGACGCAAAATGGCCGAAGCTTTCTGGGGGCAAAAGGCGAGCCAGCACCACTTGGACTGCGAACGCAAACGCCGCGGATCCAAGCGAGCTAACGGCGAGAAGCATCATGCTCCATGCGTCGCGCGTTCTAGCGTTCATCTTGTATGGCCGGATCACCGGTCTCCTGTGCGTAACGGTAGCTGTAGCTCGTGTACTTCGCCCCGTAACGGAATCTCCCCGCCTGCGGATCAATCCCATTCAGCACCACGCCCTTAACCGTAACGTCGACCTGCTCAAGGCGCCGTGCGCATTCAACTAACTCTCCAGCCCGTGTTGCTCCTGCTCTTGCGACGAGGAACACATTCCCCCTCGCGAGTGGCGCAAGGATCGCTGCATCCGGAACGGCAAGCAGAGGTGCGGTGTCGAGCACCACGACATCGTAGAGACTCGACACATGTTTGAAGATCGCTTCGACGGATGTTTGCGTGAGGTAGTCCGCCGCGTTATTCACATGCGATCCGGCCGCCAGGAAGTCCAGATTCTTGTGCTCGATTTTGATCACGGCCTGCTCCACAGTTGCCTTCCCTGCTATGACGTCCGTCAGTCCGAATTTCGCGCTTGCGCCGTATGCATGACTCAGATTCGCTCGGCGCAAATCGCAGTCGATCAGTAAGACTCGCTTACCTGCACGTGCCAAAACACCTGCTACGTTCGATGAAACGAACGACTTTCCAATCGATGGCGTTGGCCCTGCGAACATCACGACATTGTTCTTCGCGTCGGTCATCGAAAACTGGAGGCCCGTACGGAAGCTACGAAGACTTTCGACAGATGGGTCGTCAGGCTCTAGGAACGCCAATAACCGGCGGCCCACCTTATTGCGACGCATTCCATTGGACCACCCGAAGCCGCGTACCCGGCAAAGCGGAACAACAGAGAACACACGAAGATCAGTGTCGCCCTGAATCTGGTGCGGATCGGAAATTCCGCTGAAGAGCAGATCGCGCAGCCACGCGGAACCGACCGCCGCGAAAGCTGCAAACGCGACAACAACCAACGACAAGACCGGCCGCCAATAGCGCATGGGGCGATCCGGGAAAATGGCATTGTCGAGAACGCGTACGTTTCCGATCCGCCCGGCTCGCATCAACTGGAGTTGCTCTATGTTGTTCAACAGACCAACATAGAGATCATTGTTGACCTTTACATCTCTTGCCACGCGCAGGACCTGCTTTTGCTCGCCAGGGAGTCGATCGATTCGCTGCTTTAAGGTGTCGGCTTGACCTTGCAACACCGCGATCTGCTTATCCAGCGCCGTGACGGTCGGATGAGTCTCCGAAAACAATGTTACCGCCGCCGCACGCTTCTGCTGTAACTCTGCGAGTTGAGTTTCGTTGTCGGCAGATTGCTGAAGAATCGTCTTCGCTTCTCCTTCAATATCAACCGATCTAAGCGTGGCTCGCACCTTCGCGTATTCGCTCTCCGACGCGTCCAGCTTCTCTTTCAATACCGATACTTGACCTCTCAGGAAGTCCAGCGACCGTGCCGCATCTTCAGCCTTTCGTGCGACGTTTTGGTCAACGTATTGGCCTGCAATATCATTGAGAATGCTAGTTATCAGCTTCGGGTTTGTTCCACGGAGCTTAACCTGCAATATGTCGGAATCCTTACCTAGCTCACTAATTGAGAGTTTTCGTTGAAGCTGATTAATCGTCTCAAGACGTGAGTCGCGTGTCAGCCGGAATCGGGTTCCCGTATTCCCATTGACCGAATCGATCTGGAGCGTGATCGGGCCGTCGTCGGTCAGAAATGTCTCCGCGCGGCCGACTTCTCCGACCACATCTTTATCCAGGCCTGGACCAGAGAAGCTATATTTTTGACCAGGGAGCACCGTAAGATAATAATGCTCACCTTCTAGAGAATTCGGGACCTCAAAGTGAGAGGCCTTGATACTTTCCGATCCCCAAGCATACCCGCCGAATCCCAACAGGCCCGGCGTTGAAATTCCCCTGTTCGACCGCGCGATCGCTCGCCCGATGATCGGGAAACGCACAGGCTCCGCCGTTATGTATAGCTTCAGATTGTCGACCGCAGATGCGACGACAAGGCGGGATTGGAGCACCTGCATTTCGGTGTCCGCCGACGACTTGACATCAAACATTGCTGCTAGCCCCTGGCCCAGGAGTGACGTCGCGGTAGAGGCCGCCGCGCTTTCGTCGACCTGCGTGAGGATGTCGACCTGGTACTCCGGATCAGCGAGAAAAACCACCACGAGGCCGAGCGTGGCGATGATGCCGAATATCCAAAGCATCATTCGTCGATAGAGAACGAGGACGTCCAAAAGCGCCGCGAGATTGAACTCCGGCTCCACGGTATCGTTCGCGCGCGTGCTTACTGCTGAATTCATTGCTCGTCCCCCGCGCTCAGCAGCTCAGAGGACTCTACCCCTAAATCGAGAGATCTAACCCAGTAGTCCACCGCAAGACTCAATGTCTCTCTACATTCGCGAAAGCGGTCGATCGGCAAACCGATTGGATCTGAAATGTCAATGCCCAAGCTTTCACCAATTCTAAAAATCTTGCCACGCGTTAGGGGATATCTGGCTTCGATACCCTCGACTTGTTCACTACTCATCGCGAGAATCAGATCTGCGTCGCGTATCATCTGTTGTGAGCACTGCTGTGCGCGATGTGCGGAGATGTCGAGTCCAATCTCGCTCAAGACCGAAATTGAGCCGCTGGCTGCCGGGTACCCGACTTCTGCCTCGATCCCAGCCGAGACGACACAAATTCGGCCGGCACGACGTCGAAACAACTCTTCGGCAATGGGGCTACGGCACACGTTTGCGTGGCATACGATTAATACGTTGGAGATCATCCGTTTATCTGCTGAATATTTGGTTTCGGTTGAGAGGACCGTACTCGACATCGAGTGCACACTAATTAGCGTACCAGACCGGAAATTCCGTTATCCGAATTCGACCGCTTGCTCCGGAAATCTGAGCTGTTACGAAAAGTCGTGTCGCACCGGGGGGTACGACTGCGCGTGCAACGGGGAGTGATCGACTCGGGTACTCGAGATTCGAATCAGTCTTAATCGAGTTGCCTAAATCGTCCGAAAACTCAAAAGACAGGTCAATCGCCAATGCGCCCCCTACAGTGTCGGCGACGCACGTTGCCATCACTGCTTGACCGACGCGCACCGCAAGCGGAGACTTATTCCGGATCGTCATCGTCGACGCCCCTGGCGCAACTCGCAGAACAAGCGCCCTGCTTTCCGTAGATTGGCCTTCATATTCCATTGCCTTGTTTGCGTCTGACGCGGCGAATTCCAGTCCACCGGTCGACCTGGGCGAAATATTCCAATGCGTCAGGGATCCTGGTTGCATGCCGACTGGATCACTATCAAATTTGCTATCAGCGTTGAGAAGTGATCCACGCCAAGCCAGTGCGGGGATGCGCTGAAAGCTCAAGCCGCTGATATGTTCGACAGGCACCTCTTCTCCAATGAGCGGTAGAGCGGGGTTCTGCGCTGGTGCTTCAAATCGCCATTCGACCGCGGAAGCCGAGAATCGCGCACTCCCGGAGACCAGACGGCGCGGCGAATTCGGCTTACCCTTGGCTTTCCAACGACGAGGTAGAACTATCGAATTTTCGACATTAACGCGAAGATTTGCGCCAGCCTGCGTCGCGTCCACTAGTAGCCGGTCTATGCCCTCAATATGACAATGATGCAGCGACACCGTCCCATAGCGTGCGCTACGGTCGAAGTAGACAACGTCTCCGTTGAAGTCGAACGAGCAACTATCGAAGACGAAGTCCATACTGTCTGAATCTATGCGTACCGCACGATTCGAACCGGCAATGGTGCAGTCGATGAATGTCATCCGTTCTCCGCTGTTGATGCTTCTCTGCGAGATCGGGAGATCGACATATAGCCCTTCTTCCCGGTTTTGCTCAAACCGGGAAGATATCCAGCTACTCAGATAGACGTTGATCGGGTCGAATTTGAGTGCCCCCCGCCAACCACTGACCACAACGTTGCGGCCGCCTGCGTCGCGAACGACGCCCGAATATCCGGGCCTGCGGTTTCCCATGACGACACCCCAGCCCTGAGCACGCTGAATGCCGGGTCCCAAAATCGAAATTGTTCCACCTGAGCCGTCGAGGAACGGCGAACGGCTACCAGGAAAGCGAAGCAATGTTGGCGGCAGAGACGTCTCGTTTCTGCATTCAATGCCATTGCAATCGTCAGCGGCTTGTGAGAAGTCAAGTAGTACGCCGCCGACTGAGCACAGTTTGACCCACGGTGCCGTCTCGATAGTACGGTTCAAGGCGTAACGTCCGGATTGCATAAGCAACACTGGCAGTTGCGACGTGTCCTGAGATCGCTCGGCAATTTCCCGCACATAGTCGATTGCTCGTTGAAGCGTCGCGGCATCGTCGCGGTTGCCGCTACCGGCATTTTCAAATTCGCCGATCCAACGGAAGCCGCGTCCAGGGTTCACCAGCTGCGGCTTGTCAGCAACAGCGCGATCGCACGCAGCGGCAATGATGCTGCTCGCAGAAAGGGTGAGAAGCGCACGTCGTTTCATAACTGCTTGGTCCAGTTTGCGTTAGCTTGCGTCGAAGGTCTCGCCGTTCTTACTTTGCGACCAAACCCGCTGTGAGGCCCGCATCGATAGCCGGAAGCAAGAGCGAAAGCACTCGGCTGAATCGAACAAGTCCATTTCCGTCGACATAAACGACATCTTTCGGATCGAGTGTGAACTGATTCGCGAGCACCATAGAGACGGGTGACGACGCGTCCAGATGGAATACTTCAGCGTCTTTTCCTGTGCCACGAATAACGTACAACTGGGCCGCGTCGGCAGTGGTAGAACTAATACTCCCGGCTTGCGACAGCGCGTCGCTTAGCGTAAGAACTCCGTTCCGAAGAGGAAGTGCTTTTGTTGGCTTTGTTACTTCGCCCATAACATAGACGCCGTTATCTTCGCGCGCAGATACACGAACGAAATCACCGCCTCGGAGCACAATCTCCGCCGGGTTGTGGCCGCCATCCAACATCTGTGTCATGTTGATTCGAAACGACTTTCCGTTGCGAACTAGTTCGATAGCGCTCTGATCTGCCGTTGTCGCAAAGCCACCGGCATGACCAATCGCATCGTAGAGTGTCGTAGGAATGTCGTTAATTGCTTGCGCGCCAGGCGTGTGCACGTCGCCGTCGACATACACTTGCTGCGAACGGAAAGAAGCGATCCGTACGGTGACCTGAGGATTGTGGAACGACTTGCCCAGCGCGCTCGCGAGTTTGCTCTGGAGTTCATCAACGCGCAGACCTTGAACCAAAATGGATCCAGCGAACGGAAAATTAAGACGACCGGCATTATCAACAACGAAGCCCGGTGGTGGATCGTACGTCCGTGAGTCTGCGGGGGGCTGAGCGCCGAGCGCTGCCGCGAGTTCCGGATGATCCCAAACGGTAATTTGCAGTACGTCACCCGGCCCGATGGCATACGGGCGCGCTTTGTCAAACAGTGACCCAGCTTCGACGCCAGTCTCCCGTACGGCGTCGCTCCGCATCCTGCTAATGAGCGACATGGTGATGTCTGTCATGGGAACTGGCAGGCGAGCCTCAGGGGTTCCCTGACTCGCCGACTCGACAGGCAAACTTGACGCTTGTTGCATTTTCATTCCCGGGGCGTACATGCATGCAGACATGGCAACCGGAGCAGAAAAAAGCAGAACGACTCGATATACTCGCGATCGCAGTTCAAACAGCCGACGCAAAGCAGCCCCCGCCACCCTCGGTTGCATCAGTTCAATCCTTTCCATTCTTGTCCCAGTGACCGTCATCATGGATGCGTTCGCGCCGGCATAGCCCGCACACGCGGCTTCTGACGAAGTTTTGCGAATTAATTAGAAGCGCACCTCGCGCGGAGATGCACAAGCTCAGGAGTCGCGCCCCCCATTTGATAGCGCAAGCAGAGTGAGCTTTACGGATTTCCCAACAATTGCCTTCCTTAGGCGTCGAACTGATTCTCGTCTCTCAATCGATCAATATCAATTCGGATATCTGATAAAAAATTATTCAATAGATAACAAACACAAAAGAAAATAATCGATATTTATCTAATATAAATCTACTTTCCTTCATCAAGCTATCCAACAAAATATCAATCTATCCCGCTCAATAAGCGTTGCTTCCTGCAAATCCTTTAATAACTGTCGCTATCACAATACGCATATCAAGCGCAAACGACCAGTTTTGCAGATAGTAGAGATCGTGCTCGATTCGTTTCACCATCTTCTCAATGCGGTCGGTCTCTCCACGGAAACCATTTACTTGCGCCCATCCTGTGATGCCTGGCTTCGCACGATATCTATGGATGTAACCGTTCACCACCTTTCGATATATTTCATCGTGCTCGATGGCGTGAGGTCGAGGACCAACAACCGACATCTCCCCCTTAAGGACATTGATGAATTGAGGCAGTTCATCCAAACTCGTGCGGCGAAGAAACGCGCCAACTCGTGTAATGCGAGGGTCGCCACGGGTCGCTTGCGTTACGATGCCTGCAACCTCGGCATGCTGTCGCATTGTCCGAAACTTGAAGATTCTGAACGTTCGACCATCAGCCCCCTTGCGGGACTGCCTGAAAAATACAGGGCCGCTTGATGACGCTTTTACGGCGATCGCTATTCCCAATAGTAGTGGAGTCAAAGCAGTTAGTGCTGCTAATGCGAAGAGGCGATCGAAAATTTCCTTCTTTACGAGCGACCTTGATGCCAATGGCGACGCGATAAGATTGATTGCGGGTGCCCCCACAAGATCAATGACGCCTCCGTCAAATAACGCGACGCTCTTGACGTCCGGAATAAACCTGACATTTACGAGGTCTTCACTGAACTCGGAAACGAATCGATGAATCGATGCCTCCTCCGAGAGCGGAAGCGCCAGCCAGATCTCCTGGATGCCTCGCTGACGTACATAGTCAACGAAGTCGCCAAACTCGTCGAAAGGCTTCTCAGCGCAATTGTGCGGCGCACTGACGAGACGTGTATTGTAGGCAGCTGCGACGCGGAATCCACTTCCCGGGGTAATCCGGATTTTTTCCTTGACCGCTTCGGTGTGGATACCGTCGCCGACCAGAGCAACGTTTCTTATGTTGATTCCGGCATTGCGGGCCTTGCTCAAAATGTAATGTGCGCCTACGCGTGATAGCAGCAGAAAGCAAGCTGCAATCGCCGTCCAATATACCAACCAAAGTCGCGAGACCAGTTCGACGCGATGCAGAGAGAATGTCAGCACAAGTCCGATAGCCTGGACCGTGCACCATGCCAATGCGACCTGCGAGAGCTGACGGGGCAGCGATCGACCGCGCCAGGAGTCATACATGCCAAATGCCGGGAATATTACAAGAGTGAGCGCGACAGCGAAGGTGATATATGCTGTATCCGGAGTGCCTTCGACAAGCCCACCGAAGCGGACATCAGTCGCAAGCAAGGCGCCGACGACAACCGAGATTCCGTCGACAGATCTCGCTACGATTCCTTGTACACCACGCATTTTCAGCTCCTTCTGAAACGTAATCGATGGCTGCGAAAGCTGGTCTTCGATCTACGCTTAGACGTTGTAATCTAGCCCGTGGCTATCCTTTGATACGCAAAACAATCGCTCGCGGTCGGCACCATGGCAACGGTTGCCAAGAGTCAAAGATCCGCGCCTGAGATAAAGTCGGGACGGGATGCCTGCTGGTTGAGTAACGCTAGCCCGTGGATGACTTTTTTCATAGCGCAATTTCTTTCAACATCGGAGGATTTCGAATGAATTCTCCCTGGTTGCTGAAGGCCCTATATCTGAATTGAATCAGTCATCAATTCTCTCTGGTTGCACCGCATCATAACTTCTTTAACATGCGACGCAATAACCCTGTCTGAAGCCGCCAATGAATTGGCCGACTAGTGCGCATCGCAAATATTTGTTATGCGAAATCACGCACTTCTAATGATCTTTAATGTCTTGTTCTTTAATGTACTTTTAACACGAAGACAGACTGCGCCTGAACAAGCAGAGTTCCACAAAGGAAAAAGGCGCCCTAAGGCGCCTTGAGACGTCGTTTGATTCCGAGGGCTAGAACCGATGGCGCATGCCAACAGTAACGGCACCTTGCTTTTGCGCGTTCGAGTCGGAACTCAGGCCATTCAGATATGCCCAGACATGACCGGAATTCCGACTGACATGCTGGAAGTTACCCTGCAAGTAGACATCGGTGCGCTTCGACAACGCATAGTCCGCCTGTGCCGACACGGTGTTATAAATCGGGTTCACACCGCCGCCAAGGTCGGCCCGCGTATACGTGTATGCCCCGGCGAGACTAATTGCAGGCGACAATGCGTAGCGCACGTTGCCTTCGAAATTCTGGAAGCGCGCACTATTTGCGCCGAATGCAATGCCCCCAGACGTTCCGGACTGACCCGATGAGATGCCGCCACCAAGCGTGTCAGACAGATTCGTCTGCGTATAAACTACGCCGGCGGTTACTGGCCCATATGTGTAGTTCACCCCACCGCCAAATGTGCGCTGCCTGCCAGCGAGAAAAGTCCACTCTCCAGTTTGTGCACCGCTCGCGCTTGAACTCGGTCCGCTGTTTCCAAATACGGTGGATGTGATGTCGTTGTTCAGTTGCAGATAAGCAGCGGCCAATGTCAGGCCACCCCACGCGTACGATGCACCAAAGCTGTACGCGCGGTTATTCGCGAACTGCGTGCTGTTCGAGAACGAATACGTCGCACCAAACTTGAACCCCGCGTAGTTGAGGCTCGTGTACTTGATCGTGTTGTTGAATCTGACCGAGTTGTTCAGATTGTCGTTATCGAAGGGATGCGCGGAGATCGTGCCGCCGTATTGGCTGCCCGTGTTCGAGAGCGGTGCGAGGTAGTCAACCACGCTGTCGTACTGCCGACCAAGCGTCACCGCCCCGTATTGGTCACTCGCGAGACCAACAAAGGCTTGTCTTCCGAACATGCGACCGGATTGTGCCGCTGTACCGTTCGCAATGCTGAAGCCATTCTCCAAGGTGAAGATCGCCTTCAGGCCGCCACCGAGATCTTCCGAGCCACGCAACCCCCAGCGACTGCCATTGACCGTTCCGCTCTTCATCTGCCAGGTGTTCTGTCCGCCGCCCCGCACATACGTGAAACCTGCGTCGATCAGACCATACAGCGTGACGCTGCTTTGCGCCTGGGCGACTGTCGCGAAAGTGGCAGAAAGCACTGCTGCGGCAGCGATCTTATATTTCATTTTGCAACCCTATGAATATACGAATCTATGAAAATCAGTTCACATAGAATGACTCGGGGTTTGATGGAAGGGTTCTTCCTGCGCTTCCAGCGCTCGATCCCAGTGCCGAAGAGGAAGCGTCACGCAGTTGGCCAATCTATGATGTCTGTATGCTGGGCGACTATACAATGGCAACACTTCACCCACGTCGCCAAAACTTTCGTCAATTCCGCCATTCACGCGATTGAATTGACGGCGGATTTCGTTTGACGACTGCAACACGGTCTCCACTTGCATGTCCACGCCACACCGCTATAGTCAACGCTGCGGCTCCGTGCGTTAGAGAACAGGACCGCTGCGTTTGAATTGGCGAAAACAGACAAAACTGCGACGGATCTCGCCACAGTCTCATTTCAATAATATTCGCTAAGTAGGATGATCAGGTCGTAAGGCCGGAGGTCGGGGCGGTCATAAGAATTGTTAATGCAACGGGATGAAGATGGGACCTTTTAGCGAGAATGCCGGTGCCTCAAAGCCGGTCGAATACGTTGGCGGGGAACTGAGACAAATCGGTCTTGTTTTGTGCGACCGATTTGCACTGGCCGATACGGCCATCGTCGTCGAAGCTTTTCACGCGCTGAATACGACTATGGCGAGGTATGGCAAGCACGCCGTCCGGTACAACGTACGACTCCTCTCGGCGGCGGGTGGCAGGATGACCAGCGCGTCCTCGGTCTGCGTCTGGACAGATAGTGTCGAGAGTCACGTCGCTGCTGCTCCGTTACGGGCAATTATCTTTTCCGGCGGTAGCGGAATCCGTGATGCGCTGCGAAGCGATCCATTTCTCGGATGGCTGCATCGCGCGCAGGCGAGTTGCAAGCAGTTTCTGGCGATTGGCGAGAGCAGCGCTGTGCTCGCCCATCTGGGTAGCTTCAGGCGCGATATCGCGTTGGCAAGCTCGAACGGACGCTCCTTCATCAATGTTCAGTCTCAAGCGCTTCCCGCCGACAGTGCGATTTCCGCCGCGGTCGCCGTGATTGAGCGCGAGCACGGCGAGGTGATTGCTGCGCAAATCGCGAAGTCCATCGATCCGGAGTTCGGCTCGGGTTTGACAGATGATATTCGTCGAGGCGTCGCGGCAACGCTTAGTCAACCCATTCAGGATGCGGCTCAGTGGATGTGCGCGAACGGCGACCGGGATATATCACTCGACGAAGCTGCGCAAATTGCCGCCATGAGTGGGCGCAATTTCCTGCGACGGTTCAAGCTGGAAGTCGGCATGAAGCCGTCGGAGTATCTGCTGAAGGTCCGGCTCGACATGGCATGCCGGCTTCTCACACAAACACGGCTACCGGTCGAGAAGATTGCACGGCGGTGCGGGATAAACGGGGGAGGCAGGCTATCCAAACTTTTTCGCGAGCATTTACAGCTCACGCCAACCGAGTACCGCGCAGAGCGTTCGGATGTTCAGCGGGATAGAAAGCAATCCACTGAGGTCGAACGGCAGTCGAGCGCACCTTTCCTCGTGAGCGAGAATCCCCGCGAGTTTTCGGGTGTCCGTGGTGCTGGAGGGGAGTGAGATGTTTAACAGGCGGACGTGATCATTCGCCAAAGGCGAGGCGCGTTCGTTCCGCCCGCGAGAGCGGTTCGCGCGGCAACATCAGTCAGGTAGACACGGCACTGAACTTACGCATCTTCACGGGGCACTTCGGCCGTCCGCGAAGCGACTCTTTGCGTCGAGCTAGTTGATATTTCGCTTCTCACGATATTCGGTTGGCGTCAGCGAAAAGTGCTTGCGGAAAAGCTTTGAAAGCGAACCCCCTCCACTCAATCCGCAGCGCCGGGCAATCTTTTCAACCGGCAAATCGGTCTCAACCAATAGCTGACAGCACAGCTCCAATCTG
This sequence comes from Paraburkholderia unamae, assembly GCF_003096875.1. Classification (NCBI taxonomy): domain Bacteria; kingdom Pseudomonadati; phylum Pseudomonadota; class Betaproteobacteria; order Burkholderiales; family Burkholderiaceae; genus Paraburkholderia; species Paraburkholderia unamae. The sequence goes on along the minus strand of NZ_QEOB01000023.1, from coordinate 79,694 downwards.
GAGTACATAAGATACTCCGATGGAGTCACCCCAATTTCAATCTTGAAGCGACGCAGGAAGTTGCGTTCACTCATTGCCGCAATTTGTGCGGCGTCTGCAATCGCGACGGATTTCCCGCCGTTTTCCTCAATCCATCGCGCAGACTCGAGTATGCGCTCGCTTGCGCTTTTCGATGCACGTTCGCGCACCGCCGACATCAAGCCAACCTCCTGGCGACCGGGCAGCGTGATGTCGGTAATCGCTCTAGGGATGGCCGCGCCAAGGTCTTGCTTGATCAACTGTAGCGCGCGCTGGACCGGCCCATTGAACGGTTCGATATGGGCGTGCGGGGGCCTGCGTGCAATGCCGTCGTCGACGTTTCCACCAGTGGGCCAATGACTCGGTTGACCTGAAACGCCCGCGATAGTCAGCAATACCTTCGAGTCCGCCATCGGGATCAAATTCGCGGCCTGGCTGCTGACGAACCGGATGCGCTCCAGGAGCGTCGCGTTGCCAGACAGTGCGCTGTTTCCAGGTCCGGCGATGAACAAGGCGTCGATAGGCTCCACTTCGCGGGTCTGAGCGAGCGGTTCGGTCCAGATGGATACCGCCGAGGAACTCTCAAGGCGGCCGCCCTCAAGCGACTTCAGCTGGACGTCGTAGAACGGCGCCGTCCCTCCCACACCATGGGGTGAGGAACTGCGATTGGCTGCATGGAATACCTCAAGGACTGTCGCAACCTCGGGTAGGCGGAATCCGGAGAAGAGAAGAAAAATTATCTTTTTTCTTATCCTCGGAACTAGAACTTCGCCTGTGCGGCCACTGCGAGCAATACTGTGACTAACGAAATTCACCATCGCGCACCCCGATATTGGACCTATTTCGGCTTTCATTGAACCGAATTCGTCGAAGGCACTATCGTACCTAACTTACAGTCATTTTCCGCCATCAGTGGCGAAATAGTTACAAGTCTTGTCGGACGAGAGCTAACCAGCCAAAAGCGTAAGACTTTTTGATCTAGAAAACGCATTTAAATACAATGCGTTATCGATTAATTGCTGAAAAATCTGGAAGATTTTCCGGTATTTCTTACCGCCCGGAAGCTAACTAGCCTCCTTCGATTCAATTTCGGTCATCACACAGTGGCTTTCTATGTTTTGATCCGGTTACGTTATTCTTTGCGATCAGTCTTTTGAATTATGCTTACCACATATTTCCGGTTGCAAGCAAATTTACCCACTTTCGGGGCCTTGGCCCAAAAGCGCGGTTAATTACCTTGGCTGCTTGTGGAAATCTGAGTGTGGTCCTGCTTACGATAGCTCGCAGTGGGACCGCTTCCATATGCCCACTGGTGAGCGCGTCGTCGCCGACAGTCGATCGGTGGGCCCGCCTAGGCCTTCTGCTGGCCGGTGCCCCGTTCACGTTGGCGGAATTCGGAAGGGGTCAGGGAGAATCGCCGGCGAAAGATCTTGGCGAGTCGATCTCCATTCGTCCAGCCGCACCTTTTAGCGATTTTGTCGATCGAGAGATCGGTCTCTGCGAGCATGCGGGAGGTCAAATCCAGTCGAGCTTGCAGCAGGTACTCGGATGGCGTGACGCCCATCTCCTGCTTGAAGCATCGAAGGAAATTGCGTTCGCTCATTGCCGAGACGTTCACCGCATCGCTCACGGAGATCGGCCGGTCACAGTTCTCTTTGAGCCAGCGTGCAGACGCGCGTACCTTTTCGATTGCCGTGTCAGCTCTCGCGTCGGCAATCAGAGGCGTAAGCGTCGCAAAACCGTTTGCCGAGAGCTTGCGTGAGATGTCCTTGACTGCTTCCTGGCCGAGATCCCAACCGACCAGCATAAGGGCCGTCTTCGTCGGCTCGTAACGATTTGCCCTATTGCTTGGCGCTTTCGCCTGAGACGGATCGGTATTCGATTGAAGCAAGCTGCTGCGGTAAGAGTCGGGACGGAGCTGCATCGTGTCGATTAGCGCCGCTGCTTTGCCAATGCCGGAAACGATTTTCGTCGACGGTACGACCACGCGAAGCCATTGGCGAACGCGCTCGTCGCGCGTCACTTCGGTCAGGTCGCCGCCGTCCGCGATAAACAGTGCATCAAAGCCAAGGTTCTTCGTGGCGTCGCATTCTTGTGTCCACACGTTGACTGAGGACGAGCACTCTACGTCGCCACCCTGTGTGGAGTAAAACTTGACGTCATACAGCAATCCGTCGTCGCGTTGCCGTTCCGCAATCTCATTCGCGAGGTGAAAGATCTCCGGAACCACGCCGATCGAGAGTAGCGAAAAGCCCTTGTAGAGCAGCACGCCGATTCTTCTCGTCGTTCCGGATCGCGGCCATCCTGTGCCAGAAACGGCATTTCCCCGCTCAGCACCCCCGGCACCGATGTCGCCCATCTTCACCCCCTCTTCTATTTTCGAGTACTTGATATTGGTATGGCTTGTGACGCTGAATCGACCTCTTTTCAATGCGACGCATCATACATGAGCTACTAAATTGTCCGGATGCTTGACCGATTAAAGCAATATCTTGTCGGTTTAAAGCACATGCACTAGAACGGGTTCAATCCGACATCAACTTCGGCTACTCCCGGGATAGCGAATTTTGTAACGTCATTGACGCAATTGAATCGCTTTGGCGGAAGCGGATAATGTTTTGTCCGGTATGAAACAGGTAAGTCGTCGGAGTTCGTGACATAGTCGGGGAGAAATTGGATAAGTTAAGAGTCGCAAAAAGCACCCGGAACACACAGAGAAAAAGAATGTCCTTTCGCCTTGGGAATACCGCTCTTCGTGACGTTAAAGTATTTGAGCCGCAGATCGAAGCTCGATCAACGGGCGCGTTTTTCAGGAGCTTTGATCAGGACTGGTTCAATGCGAACGTCTCCCGAGGCTACCTGTTCACCCATGACGAGCAGGCGGTTTGCCCGCGCAATGCGTTGGTCGGCCTGACCTACCAGGTTCAAAATCCGCGCGGGATCGTTTTGAGAGTGCTGTCTGGAGAAGTATTCGCCGTGGCGCTCGATCTGCGTCGTATGTCGATCACCTTTGGGCGATGGACTGGCGAGCCTCTCTCCGCATCGAACTGTCGCCAGCTCTGGGTACCGCCTGGATTCGCGCACGGGTACATTGTTCGATCAGAGGTCGCGGAGGTACTCTCAAAGGCGTCGTCGCCGCGCCTGGCCGATTCCGAACGCACAATTTGCTGGGATGACGCGGATCTCAACATCGATTGGGGTGTTGCCGCATCGCCCATCATTGACAGGAAGCAGCGCAACTGCGTCGATTTCAATGTTGCCGAGTACTTTTAGGCGGGGACCGACTGCCAATTCATAAGGTATCAATCGATTGTCGTTTTCCGAAAAGTTCTCCCATCCGACATTGATCGGAATCATCAAGCATGATGAAGAATCACGTAAATATCTTCTAATTTAATTAGCTGATTTTAAAGAAAATCGAATCGAAATTTTCGATTCGCGAATTAAGTAATTACCGAAAATATCGTGATTTATGACCATGTTGACCGGGATCTCCAGAGAGACCTCGTCCCGAAACCGTTCCGACCATGTGCCGCCACAGGTCAATACTCCGCGAACCGTGGTTTCTAAACAAGCTATGCAATTGGTTGATCGGACGACGATCGCCGCCAAACGTTGGTCAATTCCAGCATCGCAAGAGATCTGATCCATGTTCGACGCTGCGCTCACATACAATTCAAACGAGAACGCAAGCGTAGGCAAGCAAAGATCTTACTGATTGTCGAGCGGTGACACGTTCACGCCGTTTCAATACTCTTTCACTCATCCATGACTACATGCTCTCCGGGAATGGGCCATACAATCGATTTCGCGGCCATCGTCGACCCGGCCCCGCGCGCGAGTATGGATGCACGCCCGGAATGTGCGGGCGATTCGCAGTCCGATAGATTCAGCGCTGTCGAAGTCGCTTGCGCGGCGCTCTTCGAGCGCTGGTGTGCCAGGCGCAATGTGATCCCGCTTGCGTATCTAATGCACGTCTGGCCGATCCCCAAGCCAACAGACCTGGATATTCGGCAACTTGGCGGCTCGATGACTGAGTTGTTGCGCGGCCACGCAAGCGCGCTCGACGTAGAAGACAAGAAGTTGATTAAAAGGACGCTCTTGTCGGTTCAAGCCGCGCTTCACGTTTAACGTCAGCGATGCTGTACTGGAAACACGCGAGCGGCGCTTTACTTGCGCCAGATTCCGCGCAGCGCCTTCGCGTGTTTCAAAGCGACACGCTATTGAAAGTCGCCGGAAATAGAGGATGACTGATCAACCTGCTCACCCGAAAGTTGCGCTACATCGGGGCGACCCAACACCATGGAAATTTCAGACAACGATTCCTTTTTTTGCTTCCGTCTTCCCGAAGTTGAATCCGACGATTCGCTTTATATGGCTCACTTTTCGCGAGATCTCTACGTTTTGCTTTCTCGCATGGACGCACAGGAGATGGTAGTCGCCTTCGAGATACCGAGGGTCAAAGTGGCGAAGAGCCGCCGGCTGTCGACCGAAGCACTCGTGAGAACCGCGATTGGACAGGGGATCAGAGACGGCGTGTTTGCATCGGCCGGTAGCGCGTGGCTGGAGTTCGACCTGGACTCGCCGACATGGGCCGGTGATCTTCAGGTAAGCAACCTTCAATAACCACCACGGCTATGTTCGAGGCCAATGCGCGGTGATGCGGCGAGGGATCACATCATCTGGCTGATTGCCGTACGTGCCGCGTAGTACGGACCGTTGCCAAGCGCGTGCAAAGGCGCGAGGGATTCCCCCTCGGAGAGCGGCTTGGTCACGTGAACGTCCGCTCCGCACTCCAGGCCTGAATTGATCACGCCACATGCTGTTTGCGGCGACGTGAACAGTACGATCGGCCCCACGAATTCGCGACGAGCAAGGTATCGCAGCGTCTCATAGCGTCCGCGGTCGGGCTCACTCCAATCCAGCAGAAACAGATCGATGGATACGTCTTCGAGCAAACGCCGCAGTCCTTCGTCACTCCTCGTTCCAAAACAAAGGTGGCCTGCGGAAGAAAGTATTTCAAGCGTACGGTCAAGCTCGCCAACGTCTGGCTCAAGGATTGCAATTTTCATAGTGGAAGTCGATAGCCGGTGCAACTCGTGGGTTGTCGAAAGGGGCCATCCTGGTGCGATGCACTGTCCCGGAATAATCCGGGACGGATCAGCTGAACCGAACCACTGGCGTCTTTCACCGGAAATCACACGGCAGCGCTTGATGAAACGTTGCCGGGGGACTCACAAGACAGGCTCCCGATCCCAACCACGACGCATAAGATATGCGAAATCCATCCAGGCGAGTACGTCAATGTATACGTAATTTCCGCCACATTGCAGACACCGCCGGGTGTATCGATCCCTTCTGCCTCATGCGAGCGTCTCGCGTTCGGGTTACATGGCGCGAGGAACCAGCGAATCCGGCATTCCTGTTGCGGCGCTCTACCGGCCGCGCAATGGCGCCGAGGCGATATTAGTCGTTGGTGTGACGGCGCCGGGCGCGATATTCCGTAGGTGTCGCGCAAAGGTGTTTGCGAAACAGTTTCGCCAACCGGCCACCGCTGCCCAGCCCGCAGCGCCGCGCGATCTTGTCCACGGGTAGATCGGTTTCGACCAGCAGGCGGCAACTCATGTCGATGCGCACATGGAGCAGGTAATCCGAGGGCGTGACGCCCATTTCGATCTTGAAGCGGCGCAGAAAATTGCGTTCACTCATGGCGGCGATCTGCGCTGCGTCGTCAATCGTCACCGGGCGATCGCCATTCGCTTCCAGCCAGTTTGCGGATGCCTGGATGCGCTCGCTCACGCCGCCGGAGAGCGTCGTGCGGATCGCCGCGGTGAAGCCGTTTCGTTGTCGGCGCGGCATGGCGTGGCCCGCCACTTCGCGCGCAAGCGCGCTTCCGAGGTCTCGCTCGATGAGCGCGAGCGCCTCTCGCAACGGGCCCGTGGCCATGTCCGCGAAGTCGGTTGCGGTAATGCGGTCCTGGCCTGTGCTGGCCTGCATCGCGCAATCCAGCCGGCTGGCTGAGCGTTCGATGCCCGCCGCGTCGAGCAATGCCTCGCCTTCCCCGATCGGGATCACGACCTCACAGCGCAAGCCTTCGAGGCGCAGCCAATGAAGCAGGCGCTCATCGTAAAGCAGGTGTCGCGGCACAAGCCCGCCGGCGACGAACAAGGTGTGAAATCCGCCCGCATAGCGTCGATCCTCGACGCTGTTCGTCCACACGGACACCGAGGACGAGCTTTCGACACGCCCGCCGGCCAGCGACAGCAGGGAAACCTCATAACCGGTACGTCCATCGTCGGCATAGTCCAACTGCGACAGTGCATTGGCCGACTGAAATAGCTCGAGTACGGTGGCCAGTTCGGAAAGCGAGAATCCACCGCAGAGGAGAACCCCAATAGGCCTGACCGCATCCGGGTCAGGCAAGGCGCAACACTCCGCGACGCGATTTCGTTGACCGCCACCTCCGCACTCCATCAGTACCCCCCGCTATTCAATAGTCGCATTAGCTTGCGTTAAGTCGAATTGGTAATCCAAGCCAATGTCACAGCAGAAAACACCACACGTTCGTGAGGTGACTGGCAGCAATCGCCGCATGTTGACCGCACTGCTCAAATTTTCGAAATTATTTATCGATCTATTTCGAACCGAGACGAGATCATAAGCAATAAATATACGATTCGCCACTATTTCTCAATATCTTCTGAGAAATGTGGTCTAGCCAACTGTCAACGTGTCGGAACGCCACAAATGCGAGAATTGACCGGAGCCCGCAATGTGACCGTGGAGTGAAGTGATCGTTGAAAAATGTCATTCAACGATCAATAGAAAAGTCACGGCTAATTCCCTCGAAAAATCGCATTGCCGGCATTTGCATCACCGAAAGCGGCTCTCGATCGGTAGACAACTTCTGTTTCCCAATGGGTTAGCACGTATCAGAAATCCGTGCCCAAAAATATGCATTCTGAATGCATAAACTCGGTGGAGAAATATCCAATATCACGAATATCCAGAGCCACACCTGGCGGGCGCCAGCGAGTGCGGTTGCTGTGGTCATCGTTCAATGGCAAGGCCGCTTGCACGCGCCAATCCGCTGCTACGGCAGTGACAGGCGTTCGGGCACGAAGCTGCGAACGGCGCTGTAGATGACGATCGGGAGAGATGCCGCCCAGGTGGAGAGAAAGATTACGCCAGCCGCCAGAATGCGCTCGGCGCCGCCCGCAAGGTCAGCGGGCGCATGGATGCGGTCATCCAAGGGAAGTCGGCAATGCCGGCTGAGACAACAGCCGACGCGCGACCGCATCGCGGAAGGCGTTCGGGCGGCGCGGCGCGGGCGCGTTGCGACAGCCCGCGCGCCATCACCCAGCGCCTTTCGCTCACATGACGTGAGTGCCGGCGGCGAATACGGACGCGAAACCGTCGCGGCTCAAGGTGTGCAGGCTGTTGAGCGAGTCGATGCCGCGCAACGGCTTTTCGAGCGCCAGGCTCGCACCACACTTGATGCCGGAATTGACCACGGAGTCGGGCGTGTGCGGTGCAACACACAACACGACGGGCACACCTGGCGCGCACTGCGAGAGGTGGGTGAGCGTGTCATAGCGCACGCCGTCGGGATCTGTCCAGTCGATGAGAAACAGATCGACCGACACGTCATCGAGCACCCGCCGCACGCCCTCATCGCTCCTCACGCCGAAGCACAAATGCCCCGAGGCAGAAAGCGTTTCGAGGGTTTTGTCTAATTTGTCGACGTCGGATTCGAGGATTGCAATTTTCATAGGTCATTGGCACCCGCAGGTGTAACGTGAAACGGTGTTTTATCGATACCGCCACACGGACCCGCTTGACAACGCCGTTCCGGAAAGAACGTGCGAAATTGAATATTAGCGAGTCTACGCGATGTCGCGTGCAAAAAGTGTCGGATTTAACAATTCCTGGGAAATGTCCTGGGGGTCTAGCAAAAACCCTAAACTTTTTTCGTTTAGTGCCGATAGCACACTGGTACCTCCCATTTTGCATGTCAAGGGTGAGCCGCACATAGTCGCTATCAATTGCAGCAACGCGCGTACCGCGCCTTGGGCAGGATTGAGCATTGGGCTGTCCATGACAGCCCACGCCGATATTCCTGTGTCCGCGCCTTTCAGCGCTGAAAAAGATTCATTCCACTCCGCAAAACCGACGAGATTCGCCCACGATTTTCATTTGCGGCGTCGATATCGATGCAGCCCGTGTGCTCATGGACAACACTGCCGGGCAAACCAGGGCTGCACCCTACTGCAAGGCTTGTGGACGACATAGGTCCGGCACAACAGATGCGCATCGCTACGCGAACAAACGCAACGTCCAAATGAACGACTGCGCCCGCCATCGAGATTCCGATTATTTCATTGCGCCGCAGAATCTCCGCAACGAACGCATGTAATGTATCGTCTGGTTCGACAATATTTTCCGATATTCGACCATGTCCGGTCTGTCGACATGCGGAGAATCGAATTCAATCGAGCCCGGCAATTTCCCGGAAAAAAGAAAGAAAAAAATCGAATAAAAAAGTGCTGCGATTCGCCACGGCGCGCATCTTCGCGAGCAGCTCGCAGGCTCGCGCCTCGAATTCGCTCAAGCGCGCCGAGTCAATAACAAGGCGTCAAGCAGCCTCGCTCATCACTGGCAAACCCGTTCCATAAAACCAGTGAATCGCGGCCACCGCGAGTCCGTCGATCGAATCAACGAACGACATGGGCAGCTCGGGCCGCCGATGGTGGGGAATAGCGAGCGGCAGTTCGGTACAGCCCAGCACGATCGCGGTTGCGCCGCGCTCCTTGAGCAAGCGCGCGCCTTCGGCAGCGGGTGCGAAAGCTTCGTCGAGACGGTTGGCCTTCACCAGCCGGATCGCTTTCATGCAGTACTCATCGATCTCCTCTTCCGTCGGGACGACCGGCGTGAAGCCGCGCGCTTCGAGCACCTTCTGGTACATGCCGAACTTGAGCGTGGCGGCCGTGCCCATCAAGCCGATCTTGCCGCGCCACACGCCGTGGTTGTGCAGGTCGTCGACAGTCGCGTCGATGATATTGAGAATGGGCAGGTCGGTGTGCTGAAGCAGCTCGTCGTACCACAGATGCGCGCTGTTGCACGGAATGGCGATGGCGCTCGCGCCCGCCTTCTCCAGATGTTCGATGCCGTTGAGCAGCAGCGGCAACGGGTTCGCGCCGCCATGCAGCTTGGCGTCGGTGCGATCGGGCACGCGCGGATCGCTCCACAGGATAGTCGGGATGTGGTCCTGATCGCGCGGCGCTCGCGTGAGTGCTGTCAAGCGTTCGAGGAACGATGCGCCCGCCATGGGGCCGAGGCCGCCTAATACGCCGAGAAAGCGCGTTTCGTTGACGGCGGACTGAAGTTGACCGGTCGTTTTCACTTTAAGCTCCTTTGGGTAAAAGGACGCCCTGCGCGTGCGAGACCGCCTCGTGAGCCGTCTCGATACGTAGAACCAGGTAGTCGGGAGATACGGCGAACGATGATTGTGTGGTTCGGATCGTTCGTGCCGCTTCTTGAATTCTAGTGCGCACTGAGCGACGCATACCGGCAATATGCGCGGCGCAGTGTCGCGCGGTTGCCGCGCGATTGCCGCCTTCAGCGGCCCTGAAACAGGCCGATGTTCGCGTCATAAGCGGCCTGCTGACGCTCGAACGCATCGTCGAGGTGATCGCATAGCGCGCGTTCGGCGGCGTCCGGGTCGTGCTGCTCGAGCGCCTCAAGCACCTTTTGATGCTGCTTGAGCGTGACGTCCGCGACAACCGGATCGCGCACCGTGATATGGCGTACGCGGTCGATCGGTGCGCGCGCAAGCTCCACGAGCTGCTGCACGCGCGGCAGTCGCGCGGCGGCACAAACGGTGGCATGAAACGCGTTGTCGCAACTGATGGCCGCAACCGGGTTGTTGCGTTCGATCGCGCGGCGGTGCGCCTCCTGGATGTCGTGCAACTGCTCCAGCTCGCGCGTGGTGATGATCTCGGCCGCGCGGCGAATGCTCGCGGTTTCGAGCACCTTGCGGATCAGCGCGCTCTCGGCGAACTGCTCGCGCTTCACCGGCGCGACGAAAGTGCCCGACTGCGCGGCGATGCGCACGAGTTCCTCGCGCGACAGTTGCAGCAGCGCCTCGCGCACCGGCGTGCGCGAGATGCCGAGCGCATCGGCAAGCGCGCGCTCGAAGATGACGTCGTCGGGTTGCAGCGTCATGGTCACGATCGCCTCGCGCAGCAATTGATAAAGCTGCGCGGAAAGCGCATTCGCGCGATCGAGTGTGAAATCGGCGGGCAGCAGCCGGGCGACGAACGCCGCCGGCTCATTACGGTTCTCAGTCATAAGTCGATTGGTTACGGCGTGCTCCGGCATCCGGGGCGAAGCGCAGCCGTCAGTATATGGGTGTCCCCATCGTTGCGGCCCTGCCTGCCGCTCCAGTCGGGGTTTTCCCTCGATCCGGCCAGGTTTGCGTTGTTCTCCCGCCCAGGTTTTTCTATAATTTGCCAACTAATATATTACCGTATCAATTTACAGCCTACGAGATTCTGTGCGCGCAGGACCCCTCGTGCGCTCGTGACTGAACGACAACGCCCACTTCTTCCTGTCGACCATGCAATCCATCTCTCCTGCACGCGTCATCCGTCTGCATCCCGCCGACGACGTCGTCATCGCGATCGAGCAGTTGATCGGCGGTATGCCCATCGAGGGCGAAGGCGTTGTCGCAAGCGGCCTGATTCCGCCCGGCCACAAGATGGCCACGCGCGCCATTGCGGCGGGCGAGCCCGTGCATCGCTACGGGCAGATCATCGGCTTCGCAAGACAGGCCATCGCGCCGGGCGAACATGTGCACATGCATAACCTGGACATGGGAGAGTTCGCACGCGACTATGCATTCGGTCAGGGCGCGCACACGACAGCCTTCGTTCCCGACGACCAGCGTGCGACCTTCGAAGGCATCGTGCGCGAGGACGGCCGCGTCGCCACGCGCAATTACATCGGCATCCTGACTTCTGTGAACTGCTCGGCGACCGTGGCGCGCGCCGTCGCCGATCACTTTCGCCGCGACATCCACCCCGAGGCGCTCGCCGGTTATCCGAACGTGGACGGCGTCGTTGCGCTCACACACGGTGCGGGCTGCGCGGTCGATACCGAAGGCGAGGCGCTTGCGCTCCTGCAACGCACGCTCGGCGGCTACGCGTGCCATGCGAACTTTGCCGGCGTGCTCGTGATCGGGCTGGGCTGCGAGACAAACCAGATCCCGCGCCTGCTCGAAACGCAAGGACTCAAGGAGCACGCGCGGCTGCGCACCTTCACGATCCAGGACTCGGGTGGCACCGCAAAGACCGTTGCCAAAGGCATCGAGATCGTGCAGTCGATGCTCGCCGACGCCAACACCGTGCGCCGCCAACGCGTGAGCGCGAGCCACCTGAGCGTGGGCCTGCAATGCGGCGGCTCGGACGGCTATTCCGGCATTACCGCGAATCCGGTGCTGGGCGCGGCCGTGGACCGCCTCGTGCGTCACGGCGGCACCGCCATCCTCTCGGAAACGCCGGAAATCTACGGCGCCGAACATTTGCTCACGCGCCGCGCGCTCACGCGCGAAGTCGGCGAGAAGCTCGTGGCGCGTATCCGCTGGTGGGAGGATTATTGCGCGCGCCACAACGCGGCGATGAACAACAACCCCTCGGCGGGCAACAAGGCGGGCGGCCTCACGACGGTGCTCGAAAAATCGCTCGGCGGCATTGCAAAAGCGGGCAGCACCAATCTCGTCGAAGTGTACGAATACGCGCAGCCGGTAATCGCGAAGGGCCTCGTGTTCATGGACACGCCCGGCTACGACCCGATCTCCGCAACGGGCCAGGTGGCGGGCGGCGCGAACCTCATCTGTTTCACCACGGGCCGGGGTTCGGCGTATGGCTGCGCGCCCTCGCCCTCGCTCAAGCTCGCGACCAACAGCGCGCTGTGGCGTCGCCAGTCCGACGACATGGACCTCAACTGTGGCGGCGTCATGGATGGTGACGACGACATCGAAGCGCTCGGCGAGACGCTGTTCCGCATGATGCTCGACACCGCGTCGGGTGCGCGCACGCGCAGCGAATTGCACGGCTACGGCCAGAATGAGTTCGTGCCCTGGCAGATCGGCGCGATCACCTGAAGCGTAATTCGAGCGCCGCCGCGTTCGCGCGGCGGCACTCGTTCGCACTACTTCTTGTCGACGACCGCCACTGTCTCTTCCGCGTTATAGAGCTTGTCGCTCACGCCGCCCGGCTTGAGCTTCGCGAGTTGCGCATCGAGATCGCCGTGCGTCACGGTCACGAGCGGCACCTGAATGTCCTTCGGCATCTTCTTGCCCGCAAGCGCCTGCTGCGCCACCCAGAACGCCGCCGTCACCGCTCCCGGCGGATTCGACACAGACGTCGTTTCGTAGCCCGCGCCCGCCTGGTTCTTCCACCAGTTGAGCTCGTCGTAGCGGTTGCCGAGCACGATGATCGGCGTCGGGCGGCCGGCCGCCTTGAACGCCTGCGCGGTGCCAAAGCCGTCGTCGCCCTGGGTCGTCACGCCGTCGATCTTCGGCAAGGTCGGCAACACGCCCGCCACGGCCTTTTGCGCGACCGTCTGCGTCCAGTTGCCGTTCACGCTCGCCACCACTTTCAGGCCGGGGTATTTTTTCAGGCCGTCCACTACGCCTTGATGAATCGCCTCGTCGACGGAAACGCCCGCGAGTCCACGCACTTCGAGCAGATTGCCCTTGCCGTTCAGGCGCTTGGCCAGATAGTCGACCTGGTCCTCGCCCCACGCGTGAAAGTCGAACGACACGCGGTACGCGCACGGCTCCGTAACGGTGCCGTCGTACGACACCACGACGATGCCCGCCGCGCAGGCCTGTTTGATGACGCCGTTGAGTGCAGTCGGCGAAGCCGCATCGACGACGATCGCGTTATAGCCTTGCAGGATCAGGTTCTGGATCTGCTGGGCCTGCTCGGTCACCTGGTTCTCAGCGGTCGTGAAGGTGGGCGCGGCCGCGACGCGCTTTTGCGCCACCGCCTCGCCCGTCACCGCCTGCCAGTCCTTGAGCATCGTCTGACGCCAGGCGTTGCCCGCGTAGTTGTTCGACAGCGCGATCTTCTTGGTGGCCGTGCTCGTCTGCACGACCTGCGCGTTTGCGTTCGCCGCGGCGAGCGCAAGGCTCAGGGTGGTCGCGGCAAGCGCAATCTGGCTCAGTCTACGCATGAAATGTCATCTCCTCTGATGGTCTCTGCTGCATGGTGTTGGTTGCTTGCGCCCGGAAACGGGCCCTAGGTTGCCTTCGGTTGCCTTCCGTTGCGCCGCTATCGCCCCGCCCCGCGCACGCCCACGTGCAACGAATAGACCGAAGTCGTCGCCGTGATGAACAGCCGGTTGCGGTTGAATCCGCCGAAGGTGAGATTGGCCACCGCCTCCGGCAGCAGGATCTTGCCGAGCAACGTGCCGTCGGGTGCGTAGCAGTGCACGCCGTCGGCGGCGCTGGTCCAGACGTTGCCGTGCTCGTCGAGCCGCAGACCGTCGGGAATGCCGTTTGCCATCGTGACGAACACGCGGCCGTTCGAAAGGCGTCCGTCGCGCACATCGAACACGCGAATATGGCGCGGGCCGTCTTCGACATGCGAAGCGCCCGAATCGGCGATATAGAGCTTCGTTTCGTCGGGCGAGAACGCAAGGCCGTTCGGCTTCACGAAATCGTCGGCCACGCGGCGCGCCTCGCGCTCCCCGCGTGCGAGCGCGTAGACGTGGCAGCCGCCAATCTCGCTGTCCGCACGAAAGCCTTCGTAGTCGCTGAGAATGCCGTAGTCGGGATCGGTGAACCAGACCGTGCCCTGCGAATCGACCACGACGTCGTTCGGCGAATTGAGGCGTTTTCCTTCGTAATGCGAAACAAGCACGCTCACACTGCCGTCGTGCTCGGTGCGCGAGACGCAGCGTCGCCCATGCTCGCAGGTCACGAGCCGCCCTTCGCCGTCGCGCGTATTGCCGTTGCTGAAGTTCGAGTTCGCACGGAACACGCCCACGCCCATGCCGGGCGCCCAGCGCAGCATGCGGTTGTTCGGGATGTCGCTCCACACGAGCAGGTCGCTCGCGGGAAAGTACACCGGCCCTTCGGTCCACAAGCAATCGCCCGCGATCTTCTGCAAGAGCGCGTTCGGCTGGATCAGATGCCGGAAACGCGCGTCGTGAACTTCGTGGTCGTGCTGATTCATGTCGTCTCCTTCTTTTTTATGTCGGGTGCGCTCAGCGCGGCGCGCGGCCGCCCGCTATCGCTGTCACGGCGATGATCAGCGCGCCGTAGACGAGCGAGCGCACGCCCGCGTCGGCGCCGACGGCGTTGAGGATCGACGTCATCATGAAGAGGAACATCGAGGCGCCCCACACGCCGAGAATCGAGGCTTTGCCGCCTGTCACGAGCGTGCCGCCGATCACCACCACCGCGATCGAAATCAGCATGTACTCGACGCCCATATCGAGCGCCGCGCCACCCGCCACCGCCGAGAGACACACGGCCGTAAGCGAAGCGATTACCGCCGAAAGCACGTAAGCGATGCAACGCGTGCGATGCACGTTCACGCCCGCGAGCCAGGCCGCGCGCGCATTCTGCCCAACTGCCGAAAGCCGGCGGCCGAACACGCAGCGATACATCAGCACCGCGAGCAGCAGCGAGAGCACAGCCGCGAGCCAGGCGAGATACGGCACATGCAGGAAGCGGCCGGTGGCGAAGTTGCCGAGCGCCGCGGGCGGCGCGGGCAAATCCGCGCCTTGCGTGATCGCCACCGACTGGATGATGAAGCTCGACGAGAGCGTAGCGATAATGGGCGGAATGCGCAGCAGGCGGATCAGCGCGTAATTGGCGAGGCCGACCGCGAGCCCGACGCCGATCACGGCCACGATGCCGAGCGCGATGCGCGAGTCCGCGCCGTTCATCACATGCATGCCGATCACGCCCGCGAGCGCGATGGTCGACGGCACCGAGAGGTCGATATTCCCGGTGCCAGACGTGATCACGAGCATCTGCCCGAGGCCGACGAGCACCATGAAAATGCCGTAGACGAGCGCGGTCTGGAGGACATTGGCCGCCACCGGCAAGCCGAAGAAGCCGACGGTTGCGCCCCACACCAGCACGGCGCCGGCAAACGAGAGGGCCCACGGCGCGTCGAGCGCTTTCACGCGCGCAAACAGGTTGCCGCGCACCGGCGGCTCGGGAGGCGGCGCGATGACGCCGCCGGAACGGGGGAGCGTCATTGGCGGTCTCCGTTGCGTTGAAGCAGGACGCGCAGGGAAAGCACGACGATCAGGATCGCGCCCTGCATGCCGACCTGCCAGTCAGACGAAATATTCAAGAATGCCAGGAACGAGGCCGCGAGCGTGAGCGTGATGGCGCCGAGCACGGCGCCTACTACCGAAACACGCCCGCCCACGAACTCGCCGCCGCCGAGAATCACGGCCGCGATCGAGAGCAGCGTGTAGCGCAGCGCGATGTTGGCGTCGGCGGAAGTCGTGAGACCGAGCAACGCGAGCCCCGAGAGCACGCCGAACACGCCCGCCACGGCGTAGAGCATGGCGCGACGTGCGACCAGCGACCAGCCGAAACGGCTTACCGCGCGCGGATTGCCGCCCACGGCGCGACTGCGCACGCCCACCGAGCTGCGCATCAGGAAGACATGCGCGAGCAAGGCGATGAGCACCGACCACACAATGGGCGCGGCGATCAGCGGCGTCTGAAAGCTCATTGCCGTGCCAAGCCATGTGGGGCTCGCGCCACCCGGCGAAGGCAGCAGCACGATCGCAAGCCCGCTCCAGACGAACGACAGACCGAGCGTGACGACGATCGACGGAATGCGGCGGATCTCGATGAGCGCGCCGATCAACGCGTAACCCAGCACACAAGCGGCGAGCGCGAGTACGCCGAGCCACGGATGCTGGTCGAGAATCGTCGCGCCGATGCAGGCGACGAGGCTCACGAACGGCCCGATCGACAGATCAAGGTCGTTGACAGTGATGATCGCAAGCTGGGCGAGCGTCGCGAGCACCAGCGGCACCGCGAGATTGAGCAGCAGATTCGAGCCGAAATAGCTGAAGGTGGCCGGTTGCAGGATCAGGATGGGCACCAGCACCGCGCCCAGCGAGACGACAGGCAACAGCGTGCGCAAACGCGCTTGCGTGAGAACCGTGCTCATGCGGCCTGCTCCTCGAAACTTGCCGCAAGCAGCGCTTCCTCCGTGCATTCGCTCGCGTGCAGCACGCGCGTGACGCGGCTTGAACGGAACACGAACGTACGGTCGCAATACGCAAGTTCGTCGTTTTCGGTCGTGTACCAGACGAACGTGCGGCCCTTCGCGGCTTCGGCTCGCACGAGCGCATAGATCTCGCGCTTGGTGCCGATGTCCACGCCGCGTGTGGGGTCGTCCATCAAAATCAATGCTGCGTTCGAAGCGAGGGCGCGCGCGAACAGCACTTTCTGCTGATTGCCGCCGGAGAGCGAAAGGATATTGGCTTGCATGGACGCGCCGCGAATGCCGATCTTCGTGCGCCACGTTTCCACGAGCGAGCGCGCCGCCCGGAAATCGATTAGCCATCCCGATCGCTTTCGCTGACTATCGACCGCGCCATCAGCGCCGATGCCGCCTCGACCGAGCCAGCGCACGTCGAGATTCTGTGCGATAGACCAGACGGGAAACACGCCGTCGCGGGCGCGGTCGCCTGCCACGAACGCGACGCTGTCACGTGCCGTGCGCTGCGCGATATCGTAAATGGCGAGCAACGCATCGGTCTGCCCCTGCCCCGCCAGGCCACCGAAGCCGATCACTTCACCGCGCGCGGCATTGATTTCGGTGCGCCGGTGCGGCCCGACCATCCAGCGGTACTCGCTTGCAGCCGCTTGCGCCCCGACTGAGGCGCCCGCTACCGCGTGCTCGCGCGGCGCATGCGCCACCTCGACGTGCTGGCCCATTGCCTGAATGATCGCGTCGCGCGTGAGATTCTCGCGCGGCAAAATGCGTATGAGCTTGCCGTCGCGCAGCACCATCACGCGGTCCGACACGCGCTCGATCTCGCCGAGCATGTGCGTGACAAGCAGACACGTCACGCCGCGCGCGTTGGCCTTGCGCACGTAATCGAGCAGTTGTTCGGCGGTGTGCGCGTCGAGGCTGGAAGTGGGCTCATCGAGAATCACGAGCCGCACAAGCGTATCGGTTTCGGTGAACGCACGGGCAATCTCCACCATCTGGCGCTGCGTGAGCGTGAGATCGGACACCAGTTCACTACCGCTCAGTCCATTGCCGGGGAAGATCTCTTCGAGTTTCTCGCGCATCAGCGCGCTCGCGCGTTTGCGCCAGCCGCGCCCGCGCAAACGCGGGTGCACAACGCACATATTCTCGGCAATGCTGAGGTTCGGGCAGAGAGAGAGTTCCTGAAATACGCAGCGCACGCCCGCGCGGCGTGCGGCGTCGGCGTCATAGTGCTGGGTGCGGATGCCGCCGGTTTCGATATACCCGTCGGTTGGCGTGTAGACGCCGGCCAGCACTGCCATCAACGTCGATTTGCCGGCTCCATTGTGGCCCGCAATGCCAACGCATTCGCCCGCCATGAAATCGAAATCGATCTCCGACAAGGCCCTTACATTTCCAAAACTTTTACCGATACCGGAAAACCGTATGAGTGGGGACGCGCCTTCCTTCGACTTGATGTTATCGATCACATCCTTGCTCCGAGAAAACATTCGCAACGCATCTCCTTGCCGATCGCGGACCGCCTCTCGTCCCGGCAAGACAGTAAGCGCCATGAACAGCGCCCGCTACGCGGTGCCAAATGCGTTCTAATATATTAATATTGTGAAAAACGGCCGACCCATAGGGATTTGCCCTATGGGCCTCGCGACAGTGCTTGTCACGGCGGGTGTCTCCTCCCGGAAAATGGGCCTGCTTATTCGTAAGAATTAACCGCCGAAGCAGTTTAAGGACACGATCGATAAATTTCTAATGAGAAAATGAGCGATACCAATATCGGTTTCGATATCAGTATTAACACTGAATGCGGGGTTGACTACAGGACGGTGCGACCGCGGTCAACGGATGCAATGCGGGTCAGTTCGAGCGCAGCCGATATCACGGGTGCTTCGCGGAACGTGCTCGACGATGTCTGGGAAGCAGGCAAATGGCTTGTGGAGACGCTTGCCTCGTTGGCCCTCTAACCCTTATCTCTGGCAAGCAGCGAGGGGCCGCTTTTTCCTCAATAATTCGTTATGCATAATAAATGCCGAATAACGGGTGGGCGCCTTCACGGCGGCGAGCATAAGGAGCCTGAAGGCACCATCCGGTGCCAGGCGCAGTACAGCATTGAAATGCGAATCGAGGATCAACTTCGCGGCACGTTCGCGCGACGCAGGGGCCGTTCTCCGTACGAGCGTGCTGAATGACGCATTTCGCGCGGCCTCCAGACACGGCGACCTGAACGGGCCTGACGCATTCCTGCACAGTCACGTCGCCGGCATAGACCGTTTTCGTCGCCAACGCTCGGGTCGTCAAAAGCGCCGAATGGCAGGTCGATGCGTTCGTGCAGACTCGCGGGAGGAAGCACGGGCTTATGCTCCGCCGGTTCGAAGACACGGGAGAGTTCGAGAAAGATGCGTCTGAACATAGGTTGCTTCCGGATAGCTGCCGTTCCGGACGCCTTTGCCCGAGAAGTTTTTGCCCCGCCCGCTGCGATGTATCCGATCGCACATGGCCAGCGTCGATGCTGGTTTTTGGCGGCCAATCGAGAATGTCCGAGCGCCCTGCCGGGTGACCAGGATGAGCGCCGCCCGACATCTTCAGTCAGCGCAAATTCTCCCTGGAATAAATCCGGAGAACAAGCCCTTTCATAAAGATCGCTTGCCGAGGTCCGATGACTGCCGGTATTGCCGTTGTGGCAATCGATCGTAAGGGACAAGGCACCCTATTCGAGAATCAGGAACTTGTCGCGATTCTTCGCGTCTTTGATCCAGTTTGGTGCGCGTCCCCTGCCGGACCAGGTGGCGCCGGTCGCCGGATCACGATACTTCGCAGGCAGCGCATCGGGCGAGTGTCGCGGCCTGCCGCGACGACTACCAAAGATCTCCCGTTCCGTATATCCGAATTCAGCCACTTTTGCGCGGATATCGGCGAGAACCGCGTCGTATTCCTGTTGCCGAATGGCGGCCGCCTGGCTCTCGAGTTCGGCGAGTTGTGCTTTCAGTTCCTTGTACGTTGCCACGGAATGTCCCCCCATGTGGAAACCACGCGCTCATGATAGTGACTTTTGTCCGATGCTGATCCGAAGCGGGATGACGCCCAAGCTCCTGCTAAATCGCAGTCCAGTTTTCGGCGGAAAGCGGCATATTCGCCGGGAATGGGCAAACCATTCCATGCGCGCCCCGCAGCCCTTCGGCGAATACCCTGGATTAGGTAACGTATGTCAACCGCCGTGCTATGCTTGCGTTATGCGATTTGCGAGCTGCAATTGTGAAGCAGCCTGTCGCATAGAAGGAGTTTCAAGCGTGGATGAACGCAAACGGGATAGCATAATTTCATATCTTCGCCACAGGATGGCGGAGTTCGGGATCGAGCCGGAGGATGTCGCGGCGTCGATCGCAGAAGACCAGCTTCGGCAGCGCGCCGCACGGTACCAGAATGCATCAGGAGAAAAGTGGGACGGCCAGGGCGAGATTCCGCAGTGGCTCGTTCAGGCGATGAGCGCGGGACAATCGCGCGAGCACTTCGCCATCAGCGCCCCGGTCGAGAAACCGGCGGCCAAACGCCGTGAAGTCAACTGGGCCGACGATCCGTTCGCCGGTAGCCGTCTGGCGACCGCAACGCCCGAGCGCGTGGGTACCCTCTGAGCATTCGTGAATCAACGGCGCGGTCGCGACGTTTCTGAAGTGCGTCCAAAGCGGTGCGTCATTGGACCTGGATGGCGCCGAAGTCAGTCCGGAATGGACGGTATCGCCCTTTCAATTGCATTGAGTGCGCGGCTGCCTGCCGGCTCGCGTTGGCCTTGTCTTTATTGCGGGCAAACTCGGGCAATCCGGGCGTCGTTTCTCGCTACCGCCAGACATTGAGTCGTTGTCGCTAACCGCGCGGTTAGTTCTAACGCGGATTCCAGGCATCTATTCGGCTGTGCGACAGCCGAAGCGGCATCACGATCATGGCGTTTTACCGGTATCGTTATCCGCTGGCAGGCCCCTGCCCTGACACTCGCGACTTTGACGCGTCAAAGATGAATTGCGGCATCCACTCTTGACGAGCCGAGACGGATCCCAATATGGCATTTCGATATCCATTAATCGACTATTCGATATGCCTGACAGCAAAAACTATCGATCCTTGCGTCAGCGGTCCGCAGGGGCGCATGCGAAGTCGCTCTTTCTCCCCATGCCCCGGAAGGAAGCCTCGGATCTCGCGTTGCGTGCGCGGATTGCACTGGAGCGTCTGCGTAATGGCGAAGCCAGCCGCTCGCTCGTCAATCTCATTTCGCAGGTTGTGATCATCGCGGGGTTCATCATCCGTGCGGGACATGGGAAGCTCGATATCGCGGAGATTGAACACGCTGAACGTGGGCTCGGACAAGTGCTCTCCGAAGCGGATCACACCGGAAGGTGGAACGTGTCCGAGTCGTTGATCGACGGTATCACTGCCGTGGTCAACGAGTACGACCGTCAACTGTGCGTGACCCGCAGGGAGATCGTTGCCCGGGCGAGCGATCACCTCGGAAAGCTTGTTGATCTCGCCGCGCGTGAAACGCGCACCAATGATAGCCACCTCCAGGTTGCACACTAGCTTCTTCGTGTTTCATCTTGCGCCCGGTGGAACCTGGGTGATCGGGCGTTGCGCTGCTGATATTTCAGGCGTGTGGGTAACATCAACGGCTTCCATCGCCACACGGGTTCCTCCGCCCTACTTACCGATTGAGCCTTTCCATGTCGGCAAGACTCAAATCGTGTTTGCGCCTCAGGTTGCAGATTTGGGTCAGGTCGACTCATACCTGTTTCGCCGCGAGAACGACTTCTTGCTTCTGAAGCTTCGCAAAGTTCGGGGACTAGTAATTTAGGACTACATACCTGTGCGCGAATTTGGCTATCGATGTTCGTTTTCGACGCGGCCGGCTGGTGGGACTTTTCTCTGCATCTAGAAGGATTAACAAGAGGACACGCGCGATAGAGGTGAGCGAGCACAATCTGAAATATATTTAGTAATGCAAACTATAGCTTGATGATATTGGGCGGCAAAGGAGCCACGGGCTATGCTCGGCCAGGCGGACAAACTTGAACACGTCAAAGCCCGGTGTGGGATCGAATGCTCGGCCTACTTCATAAGAAGGCACCGGGAACATCGCTCGCGACTTACCGCCCACTCCCGCGTGCCTAACCAGTATCAAAGACACACATAAGTTCGCACAGGAAGCGCTACGTGATTCGTGTTGCAAAGACGGTGCGGGTCGCAGTGAGATATGTGCTCAACCTTCCGCCGGGCAAGAAGTGCGTAAGCGGCGAGCATTGGTGGCAAATGCCAGAGTCTGAAATCTTCGCCCCGTCTTACCCCGCTCAAGCAGTCGACTGATCTGCACGCATGCCGAGGAAGCTCCTCAGTCCGGCGATATGCGACCGCACGACTTCGGTAACAGGCGCCTTGCCCGGAAGCGACAGGATAGCCACAGGCGGCGCCTGGACAACGCGGCGAATCCGGCCGCCTTGGAGCGCACGCGCAAAGCCTTGCTTCCAGTCGACCGCCACACGCTCCACGCCCTCGTCGACGTTGCAGACCGTGAGTTGCTGGCCATCAGGAGCGATGCTGTAGCGTACCAGGCCGTCGGCGGACTCGAATGTCTCGCCGGCATGCCGTTCTGCAACGACCGTGGCTTCCTTGGCCTGTACGGCGCGTTGCTGCACCTCGAGCTCCGCAGCACGCTTTTGACGGATCTGATACCCAAAATCAACGGGGTTGCGAAGGAGTGCACCGAGATAGTTGATCGGGGTGCGAGCTTGCTTCAGGTGTTCCCACGTGGCTTCGACAACTTCGGAGAGGCGCTTGCCGTGTTCGCGTGCAATCCGCATGAGTTTGAAAATCAGGAAATCAGAAAAACCCAGCACCTTCAGACGCTGAAGATCCGCGGGCACCTGTCCTGATTGTCTCTTTTGAAAAGAAGTAGGGCTAAGATCCTTATATATAGCGCCGTCTGCCACCTTGGCAGACGGACCCTGCAAAGAATCGGATTCGGTAGGCGTGACAGCCGGCGAAGGCAGGGAGGCAGGCGCAGAGACGGCAGGACGGCTCTCAGTGAGGCCGAGCAGATCGGTTGCGCGTTGGGTCAGATGCAGGTACGCGCGACCGAAGAGGCCCGCCTCAACGTAGCGGGACTGCGCGCG
The DNA here is from genome assembly GCF_003096875.1 of Paraburkholderia unamae. NCBI lineage: Bacteria > Pseudomonadati > Pseudomonadota > Betaproteobacteria > Burkholderiales > Burkholderiaceae > Paraburkholderia > Paraburkholderia unamae. Next base: position 57,262 of record NZ_QEOB01000023.1, on the reverse strand, counting down.
CCGATCGATTAGACCCGCGGCTTCCAGATCATCCAGGCTACGGTAGAGCGTGCGCATTGATTGCATCGCGCGTCCGGTCAAAAGCTCGCGACGAGCGAAGACAGCCGCAAAGGGACGCTGAGCATCTACGGTACGCGCCAGCGCGGACAGGAGTGCGCGAGCACGTTGCGGAAGGCCTTCGATATGAGCGGCACGGAATGCTGCCCGGAAAATGACCCAAGGCAGATTGGTTGCGTCGCAACTGAACTCAACAAGCGCCTGCGAGTCCGGTGCGGATACTAAAAGGTGCGTTGCGTCGGGGTGAGCGTCACCCTCGCCAGCAACGTAACGTTGCGCGATAGACATTTTTAGCGGCCAAACCAAAAAATGGTTGGTCAGCGCTTGACTGTCTGTCGCGATCCGCTACACTCGGGTTTAGCGTTAAGCCCTTGCCGGTTCCAGCCGGTGAGTGTAACGAGCGAGGTTCCAGCCAAGCCCGTTGCAAAAGCCCTCGGTTCCAGCCGAGGGCTTTTGTTTTTTCAGGGTTCCGTTAGTTCATATCGACTCTCGGCAGAAGCTCAGAAACTTAAGTCATTGATTTTCAAGGATATCCAAGTTGGATGTTGAGCCGAACCCGGATGCCTTGTTCTGCTAAGTCATTGATTTCATTACTCATCCAAGTTGGATGAGCCTTGTTCTTTCTCCAGCTCCGATCGAATGAAGGCGGAGATCTTCTCGCTCCACTGAGCGGCTTTCTCGCCCCCATCTTTCCCGGCAAAGCGAACGCCAATCACGCCGCTTCTCACCGATACGTCGCAAAGCTTGCGCTTGCCGACCATGATCGCTTCCGCAGCGGGTGCGGCGGTCTTTGGCTTGGCGGGCGCGGCAAGTTCGAGCGCTCTTTCCTGCGTGATCTCCGTCGACTCAATCAAGGCCTTGATGGCATTCGTCACCTCAGCTCCGCGACCTTGCTGCGTCAGCGCGGCGAACTTCGCTGCCGCAGTTCCGCCGAGTCGATGGGGGTTGGTGGCGAGCAGATCTTTCGCTTCGGCGGGCAGATTGTCGAACGACAGAATGCGCGCGACATGGCTCTGCGCCAAACCAGAAAGGCGGATGATCTCCGCCTGCGATAGCCCTTGGTGTTCCTGAATCCGGAGAAATTGCCGGTATTTCTCGAAATCCGGCAGCGAAGGTGCCAGCAGATTGGAGAACAGCGCGGCCAACTCGATTTGGGCCGGCTCGCCGGTGAACGGCACGCCCCAGATCTTCGCGCGATGCAATTGATCCCTGTAGATCGCCACGCGGTTATTGCCGGAAACGATCTCGTTCCGGCCGTCCCCTAGCGGGCGATAGACGATGGGGTGGGTAAGCGGGTTGGAGGCGAGGTTGTCGCGGAGTTCGACGAATTCCTGTTCAGACAAAATGCGGCGACGCCCTGGTATCTCGACAAGCGTAGCGATTTCGACTTCTTGCGCGCCGCTCGTCCCCGCGGATTCCAGTTCCTTGATTCGATCCAGCGCCTGTTGCAGCTCCTTGTCCTTGTCGGCAAGGATCGGCAGCGAAGCCATGAGTTGGCCGGGGGCGGTCTTCGGGCGGCCCGGCACTTCGTTGTCCGGTCGCTGGGGCCGCGGCGCGGCGCCTACGGCCGAGGACTTGGCCGCCAATCGGTCTCTAATGCTCATTCACCCTCCTGTTCTGCTTGCCAGAGCGATACCAGTTGCTGGTCCACAATCTCTGAAAATCGGTCGTATGCCTCACGCGCGCGCTGATACGTCTTCAGGCTTCCCTGGTAGCGCGAGATGTCGTACACGGTGCCAAACTCCGCCGCCGCACTCTGGGTGACGGCCGTTGTCGGAATCTCGATCGGCAAAACCAAACCTTCGTAGGTCTTGTTGATCCAGTCCCGGACGATGGGCGTGGCCGCCTGACTTTGATCGACCTTGGCCAGCAACACGTGGATGAAGTCGAAACTCTTCTGGAGCGCCGGTGCAACCTGTTGCATGCTTTCGGACAGGTCGGCAAAAAGGTTCCAGAATTGCGTTGACGACGCGTAATCCAGCGCGCTCGGCGGCGTGGGGACGATGAGTCCGTCCGCCGCCATGAAGGCATTGATGGTCAGGTACGACAGGGCAGGGGGTGTGTCGATGATGACGACGTCGTAGTACTCGAGCAGCGGATCGAGGCCCTTGTTCAACACGTTCCAGAACTGGAAAGACTGATCCTTCGACTGCTTGAACGGCAGAAAAAACTCCGCGCCGAAGAGCGCGGCGCTTGCCGGAATCAGGTGGATGCCGTCCCAGTACGTGCCCTGAACGGCGTACTCCAGATCGGTCTGATCCCCGTAGATCAGCGGGAGGACGGTTTGTTCGTCCGTCACTTCGCTGTCGGCCAGGATGCCGTTGAGTGCCGTGAGCGATGCCTGCGGATCGAGGTCGACCAGCAGAACCTTGCGCCCAAACAGCGAGAGGCCCTGGGCGAGCGTCATTGCGGTCGTGGTTTTACTCACGCCGCCCTTGAAGTTACCGATGGCGATCTTCTTGCCGAGCACGCCTTCCGGGCGCTTGACGTACGGGGCGACGCGGTCGATCCAGACGCGTGTTTCCTGCAACGTGAATTCGCGGCTGCGGCTGTGGCGCAGCGTACCCTGCGGGAGGTCCGGTTCGGTGCGCGAAAGGTAGTGCATTCGCTGCCTGTCGAGATGACATAGTTCAGCGACTTGCGTTGTGGTAAAAACAGGGGGATGCTTACGCGGATGCGGCGCCAGCATGCTTTCGCGCACGTCGATCAGCATGCCGCTCGCGTTGACTGCAATTTCCTTGATGTCGGAAAGCGGTCGGCGCTTCGGTGCGCTCTTCAGCTGGATGGACATCTGCGATGCCGGTCCCTTTGTAGCGCGCGGGCGTGCGACGGTATTCATTGGTTAGCTCCCAATTAGCCTCCCGGTGCGAGTTTCGCTTCCGAGTATTCGTTTCAACAAAGAAATCGAAAATGAGCTACTGCGTGTTGAATTTCACAGAAGAATAGAGGTTAACCTCGGGCTGTGCAAGTTAACTTTTCGGTCTGTCACCATCTTGAAACCCGCTTCGCTCCTGGGGTTGCCGGAAAAACCTCGAAACTGGTTCAGTAGCGCGTCAGTTTTTGAGATCCGGATGGCCGCTGCGGACGGATTTTCAGTGGCAGATTGGGGCGTCAGCGATGAAACGGCGCGGTTGCAGCGCGTTTGGATGGCGGTGGAAACGGCCGCTTGGCCGCGCGCCAGCATGACGCAGGGCCGACTGGGGTCCCGTGTCTACGATTCGTTGGTTTTGGAACATTTGGCCGATCATTCGGCCGATCGCCCGTTTGAGCGTCTAATCGCTCGTCCGGGGATCAGACGTTGTGAAACAATCGGCGACAAATCAGCGAATTGCTGAATGGAAATATAATCAATGGGTTAGCGTGAATCGCGCCCCATTGTTTCACGCGCCAGGCGTATTCGGCGCCGGATGAAGCCGGGCGATCAACATGGGCGCGCCGTGCTTGCAGTCATTTCCCTAATTCACAAGCTCAATGTGATTTTTGCTACGTAATGTGTAGTGCATTACATGTAGCAAGTCATTATCAAGCTGGAACGCCGGCCCGAGGCGAGGGCAGTCATCAAGAAGAGAAGGGCTGCCGGGCAGCGAAGCGGCGCCACGCGCAACCTGATGGGTGACGCGCCGGCGTCAACCGCCGTAGTTCAGACAGGCAATCTCCACGCATCGACTGTGGTGCCGCCCGGGTAGCTGGCGAGACTTGGTGCAAACCATCGTCTTCAGGTCATCGACGACACGCGCGGGCAGGTCTACCCACGCCGCGCGAAAGAAAGTCGCGCCAGGCATTCGCACGAGCCATAGATTGTGACTAAATGGTCAATGAAGGTGCTCGGCGAACTATGGCGCAATTCGGATCCGGCCGAACCCGCGACAGGCAAGCCCGGCCGTCATCGCCGCACTCGCCCTCAACGCGGCAACCACACCGGCTCGCCGCTGCCCAGTTCAGGAGTCGTCCCGAACCACGTGCACGGTGTTTCCGACATGCGCAAGACCGGCCCGAGCGTATTCAGGTCGCCGTACACGGTGCCGTCGCTGCGGACCGCGAGCGCTTCGAACTCTGCCGGAGTCAGGCCGCCGGGCGCATTGGCGAAGTCATCCAGCAGACCCTGACGTTGCAGCAGCATGGCGGACTGACAAAGCGACACCTGCACACGATAGGTGCCGCCTTCGCGGGCGCGCCGCGCGAGCGCGATCAACGCGCCGAACGTGGCGAGGAAGCCGGTGAGGAAGTCGCAGGTGAACACGGGCGTGAGTTGCGGTCTACCCGCGCCGGTCGCGAGCCCTTGCGTCACGCACATGCCGGTAACTGCCTGAGCGATCTGATCCCAGCCGGCGCGATCCGCGAAGGGGCCGCCGGAACCGAAGCAGTTCACGGACACGTGAATCAGGCCGGGGCGCAGCCTGACCAGTTCGCCCACGCCAAAGCCGTGTGCGGCGAGCCGGTCCGGGCGATAGCCGTCGATCACGACGTCGGCGTCTTTGACGAGTTCGCGCAAGCGCGCGGCTTCCTCCGCGCGGCCCATGTCGAGGAAGCAACTGCGCTTGCCGTGACTCGTGTCGCGCACAAACGAAGGGACCTGTGGCAGCTGCGAAGCGGTGACCATCAGCACGTCCGCGCCATGCTCGGCCATCCCCAGCCCGGCGGTCGGCCCCGCGAGAATGCGCGTGTGGTCGAGCACGCGGATGCCGGACGCGGGACGCTCGCCGGGCGGCAGGGGTTCCGGTTCGCCCTCGGCGAGCTTGGTGATCTCGACCACGGGCCGGCTTGCCAGATACGCACCGTGTGGATGCGCCAGCCATTCCTCAGGTGTGCGAACCTTGCCCGCGCAGGCTTGCGCGGCGGCGATGGCGTCTTCAAGTGCGTCCGAATCCCAGCGCGCCACGCCGGCACGGACCGACTCGACCGTGCTTTGGCTGTCGAGCACGTCGAGCACCCGCCGTTCAAGGTGCGCCAGATTGGTATGGGGCAACACCCAGCGGCCGTCGCGCGCCTGCCATGGCTGCGTGAGCGAGACCATGTGCTTCATCGCGTCGGAATAGGGAATCGGCCGGTACTCGCCGTGTTCATCGCGCCGCAATGTCATGTCGCCGCCGTAGCGCGAGGTTGCCGCCGCTGCGCGCACGTCAATGCTGATTGCCTGTCTGCGCCCCGTGCGCAGCTCCCAGAGATCGTTCGCCGCGACGCCGCGCGCCGCAAGCACGCCTGCCGACGTTTCGCCGATCCGGAATGGCGACGCGTAGAGCGGGTCCGAACCGGCGATATGGACCTCGTCGGCGCCAGGCGGCGTGCCGCCGCGGATGGCCATGAGTTCGGCGTAGGCGCCGTTCCTGTGTAGTGTGTTCATGCTGTCTGCCTTGTGACGAGAGGGATTCGGGTGGAGTTAGGAGAGTTCGCCGGCGGGTACGCGCGCCGGGCTGCGCTCGAGCAGCGAGACGACGATGCCGACCGCGAACGCGAGCGGCACGGTGATGATGGCGGGCGGGTCGATCGGCACCGCGGGAGCCGGAAAGCCGAGCACGGCAACCCAGATCGACGGGCCCAGGATCGTCAGCAGCAACGATGCGACGAGTCCCGCGCCGCCGCCGCACAGCGCGCCGAGTGTCGTGAAGCGCTTCCAGTAGATCGCGAGGATGAGCACCGGGAACGTGGACGAGCACGAAATCGAGAACGCCAGGCTGATCATGTACGCGATGTTTTGCGTCCTGAATGCCAGGCTCAGGGCGACGGCGATCGCGCCGATCAGGACGACCGCAACCTTCATCACGGTCATTTCCGTCTTCTCCGCTTTTTCGGGGTCGCGACGGTGTCGTGTCAGGGCGCCGTAAATGTCGTGGCTGATGGCGGTCGCGCCCGACAAGGTGAGCCCGGAGACGACTGCGAGTATCGTCGCGAAGGCCACGGCCGCGAGAAAGCCGAACAGCGTGTCGCCGCCCAGCACATAGGCCAGATGCAGTGCGGCCGTGTTGCCGCCGCCGATCAGGCCGCCGTGCGCGTCGAGGAACTGCGGATGCTTGCGCAGCAAATAGAGCGCACCAAACCCGATGATGAAAATCATGGCGTAGAAGCTGTTCATCAGGATGGTGGCCCACAGCACCGAGCTGCGCGCGGCCTTCGCGTCGGGAACGGTGAAGAAGCGCATCAACACGTGCGGCAGGCCGGCCGTGCCGAGCATGAGCGCGATACCCAGCGAAAACGCCGAAAGCGGACTCTTCGAGAACGAGGCCGGGGCGAGAATGCCGTGACCCGCCTTGTGCACCGCGGTGGAATCCGCAAGCAGCGCGCCATAGCTGAAGCCGGTTTGTTTCAGCACGAGCACGCAGAGCAGTGCGCAGCCGGAAATCATCAGTACGGCCTTGATGATCTGCACCCACGTAGTCGCCATCATGCCGCCGAAGGTGACATACAGGATCATGAGCGCGCCGACCAGCAGCACTGCATATAGATAGTCGATGCCGAACAGGATTTCGATCAGTTGCCCTGCGCCGACCATTTGAGCGACGAGGTAGAACAGCACGATAATCAGTGAAGCGCACGCGGAAAACACACGTATCGAAGGGCCGTTCAAACGCGCACCGACGACGTCGATAAACGTATATCGCCCCAGTTTGCGCATGCGGCTTGCCATCAGGAACACGACGATAGGCAGTCCTGTGGTGTAGCCCACGGCGTACACGAGACCGTCGAAGCCCTTGGAGAACACGAGCGCGGTCAGCCCGAGCAGCGCGCCGGCGGACATCGCGTCGCCGGCGATGGCGAGACCGTTCTGAAGGCCGGTGATCTGCCCACCCGCGGTGTAATAGTCGCTTGCGGTACGGGTGCGCCTGGCGGCCCACCACGTAATGCCGAGTGTGATGGCGATAATGCCCAGAAAGAGCGCGATGGCGATGCCGCTCGTGGCCTGTGCATGCATGCCGGCAGCCATTGCATTCGAGGCGAGGCCCGGCAGAATAAGCAATAAACAAAGGGCTTTCACTTCACTCTCCTGCGCCACTGTTGGCAACGCCGACGTACACGGCGGTCAATACGATTCCGCATGCGATGACCGCCAGTCCGCTCAGAAAGGAAAGCGGAATGCCGATGTCGAAAACGTCTTTTTCCAGCAGTGCGGGATGAAACGTGCATAGCGAAATAAACGTGAAAAACACGGCGACCTGAATGACGGTCAAGGTGATGCCGAGGCCGGTGTGTTCGTCGCGGTCGGATGACGACGCGCAGAGGGGGATGCCTGCTGTATCCATAGTGGGTGTGCGCTTGGCGAGTGTCTCGGGTAGTGGGTTCAAACACGCTCCCGGCCGGTGCGGCCAGGAGGAGGAAGTGCGGAAACACGCCGGAGGCGACGCAGGGGGTATGCCACTGACCCGCGCGTTCACTCGTGGAGATAGAAGCCATTCGATTGAATGATGGCTCGCCGCTTTTTTACGGCGTATCTGGGCAAACAGCACGCCTGAATCCGCTTTCGTGCGGCAATTCAATGCACGACACAGGCGTGACTTGTGCACCACAGTCGAACTGCCGCTGTGGGTGATGCGTCAATCGCGGGCGGTGAAGTGACGTCGCGGTGCATTTTCCGGTTTCAAACCACCCGGTAGCCATGGCATGAACATTGCCCGCTTCCACGCGTGTTCAGCGCGACGTCATTCGGTCAAAACGCTGAACGCGTGTTGTCTGGAATCGAACATCTGGGGAGGGCGGATTGCATGGATTCGGGAGATCTGACTTATTTCGCGGCGGTGGCGCGCACGGGAAGCATCACCAAGGCGGCGTTGTTTCTGGATACCGTGCAGTCCAATGTCACCCAACGGATTCGCCGTCTGGAGGAAGAACTCGGCGTACCGCTATTCCATCGTCATGGTCGAGGCGTGTCGCTCACGCCCGCGGGATCGCAACTGCTTCCCTACGCCAGCCAGATCGATCACATGATGGTCGAGGCGCGCCGCGCCATTGTCAGCGAATCGACGCCGGGCGGCATCCTGCGCATCGGCTCGATGGAGTCGACCGCCGCCGCCCGCTTGCCGGACGCGCTCGTCGACTATGCGCTGGAGTATCCACGAGTCGACATTTCGCTCTCGACGGGGACGTCGCAGTCCTTGATCGAGGACGTGCTTGAGCGGCGAATCGAAGGCGCGCTGGTGTGCGCACCGGTCGATCACGTCGATCTGGTATCGGAAGGCCTCGTGACCGAGGAACTGGTCGTGGTGACCGCGCCCTGGGTCCGGCACGCCCAGCATGATCACCGCTACCCATGGGCCGAGTCGCGCGGCGAACTGAAGATCGCCATCCTCCGTCACGGCTGTGCGTATCGCGAGCGCCTCGAACGCCTCTTGATTCGCAGAGGCGTGACCAGCATCAAGCGCATGGAACTGGGCACGCTCGACGGGCTGCTAGGTTGCGTTCGCGCGGGCCTCGCGATCAGTCTGCTGCCGAGGTCGGTTGTCGCGCCAATGGCCGAGGCGGGCAAGATCGCCATTCATGCGCTGCCGGACGACGAGGGTGTGGCCGAAACGCTGCTCGTGCGCCGCCGCGACGTATTTTTGTCGCTCGCGCTGAAGTGTTTCATCGACACACTGCGCGAACACTTCGGGACGGCGGCCGAGGCGCAGCCTCGCGCCGGTGAGGTGCCGCGCGAAGTCTCCGCGCGCTAGCCGCCCGCAACCGGCCGAGCGTTTTCACGGCGAGCGCGCGCCGCTCGCACGCAGGATCATGCGCACGACTTCCTCCGTCGTCGCCTCGAAGGCTTTCGCCGATAGCGCGCGCTTGCCCGAGAGAGCGCGAATCTGCGCCTCGAAATCGGCATAGTGCTGCGTGGTCGCCCAGATCATGAAGAGCAGCGCTTGCGGATCGACGCTCGCGAGCAGGCCCTGGGCGATCCATTGGTCGATCAGCTTCACGCGCGTTTCCATCCACGGCTTCACACGCTCCAGCAGAATGTCCTGCATGTGCGTCGCGCCGCTGATGATCTCATTGGCCCACACCTTCGAGCCGAGCGGCCTGCGCCGCGAAAGCGCCATCTTCGCTCGCACGTAGCCGCCAATCGCTTCGACCGGATCGTCGCTCGCATCGAACGTGTCGGCAGCGGCGTTCCATTCCTCGAACAGATCGTCGAGCACGCGCCAGTACAGCGCCAGCTTGGTTGGGAAGTAGTAGTGCAGATTGGCCTTCGGCAAGCCCGCGCGCTCCGCGATCAGCGCGGTGCTCGCGCCTTCGAAACCGCGCTCGGCGAATACGGCCTCGGCGCAGGCGAGCAGATGCGCTTCGTTCGATGCGCGAATCGAGGCCTTGCGCCGCTGCGGATTGTGCGCCGCGTCAGCGGCTTCCTGCCTTTCCCGCACCTGCCCGGCGGCGCGCGGCGCAATGGCTGTGGTTCGCGTGGTCGTTTCGTCGTCGCGCATCACATTCGGTCCGTTCTGAAGAAAAGAGGCGCGGCGCGGTGGTCCGCGTGCATGCCGGGTTCATTGTAGTCACGATGTAAGCGTCTCGTGCATTCGCGAGCCTTGGGGAAAACGCGTGGACGCACGCGGCCCTTTTTCGCGCACTGCAACATCGGTGGCACGCTTCTCGCTGGTAATACCGCATTGAATTCGCGAAGTTTATCGCCTACAACCTGTCCAATCGGACAGGATTCGAAGAGCGGGGTTTCGCGACCCGCGAAGCGCCATCGAAGCGTGCACCGCCCTGGTTCCTCGCGCCCCGAACAGTGGCATGAGTGCACGGTTGACGAACATGCACAGGAGAGTACGTATGAACGCAGTGAGCGAAGCCGCGCTGACAACCGCGATCCACGTGAACGGCCAGCGCTTGTGGGACAGCCTGATGGAGATGGCGAAGATCGGCGCGACACCCAAGGGCGGCGTGTGCCGCCTCGCGCTCACCGACCTCGACAAACAGGGGCGAGATCTCATCGTGCAATGGGCGAAGGAGGCGGGCTGCACGGTGAGCGTCGATCAGATGGGTAACGTGTTCATGCGCCGCGCGGGGCGCAACAACGACCTGCCGCCCGTGATGACCGGCTCGCACGCCGACTCGCAGCCCACGGGCGGCCGCTTCGACGGCATCTACGGCGTGCTGGGCGGGCTCGAAGTGATCCGCTCGCTCAACGACCACGGCATCGAAACCGAGCGCCCCGTTGAAACCGTGATCTGGACTAACGAGGAAGGCTCGCGCTTCGCGCCCGCGATGGTGGCCTCGGGCGTGTTCGCGGGCGTGTTCACGCTCGACTACGGGCTGTCGCGCAAGGACATCGAAGGCAAGACCATCGGCGAGGAACTCCAGCGCATCGGCTACGCGGGCGACCTGCCGTGTGGCGGCCGCCCGATTCACGCGGCGTTCGAACTGCATATCGAGCAGGGGCCGATTCTCGAAACCGAAGACAGGACCATCGGCGTCGTGACCGACGCCCAGGGCCAGCGCTGGTACGAGGTCGTGCTGACGGGCCAGGAAGCGCATGCGGGCCCCACGCCCATGCCGCGCCGCCGCGACGCGCTGCTGGGCGCCTCGCGCGTGGTGCAGCTCGTGAATGAAATCGGCCTGCGCCACGCGCCGCTTGCCTGCGCGACGGTCGGCATGATGCAGGTGCACCCGAACTCGCGCAACGTGATTCCGGGCCGCGTGTTCTTCACCGTCGACTTCCGCCATCCGCTCGATGACGTGCTCGCAAAGATGGACGCCGAACTGCGCGAAGGCATTGTGAAGATCGCGGAGCAAGGCAAGCTGGAAGCCCAGGTCGAGCAGATCTTTTATTACGCGCCGGTTCCGTTCGACGAGGCCTGCGTGAAGTCCGTGCGTGCGGCGGCCGAGCGGTTCGGCTACTCGAATCGCGACATCGTTTCGGGCGCGGGCCACGACGCCTGCTATCTCGCGACGGTCGCGCCGACCTCGATGGTGTTCGTGCCGTGCATCGACGGCATCAGCCACAACGAGGTGGAGGACGCGACGATCGAATGGATCGAGGCGGGCGCGAACGTGCTGCTGCACGCCATGCTCGAACGCGCGAGCGAACCCGGCTGAACAGGTTGACGCTGAAGCAAGCGGCCTGAGAGCCGCGCTGAATTTCCCGCTTTCCCCACGTACCGGCTGCGCCTTTCACGCGCTGCCGGCGGACCCGTGTTTTGCCTCGCAAGGAGCATCCGGATGTCCCAGTCCACCTCGAATGCCGCCGACGGCATCGCCGCAGGCCGCCTCACCGCCGAACAGCTAGGCTGCAACTTCGCCGACGTCGCGCCACCGCTGTCCGCCAATGCAGCCGTGATTGCCTCAGACCGCTGCCATTACTGTTACGACGCGCCGTGCGTTGCGGCCTGCCCGACCGGCATCGACATTCCGGGCTTCATTCGCAAGATCGGCAACGGCAACCTCAAGGGCGCGGCGCGCGATATCCTGAGCGCGAATCCGCTGGGCGGCATGTGCGCGCGCGTGTGCCCGACCGAGATTCTTTGCGAAGGCGCGTGCGTGAGAAATCATCAGGATGGCGAACCGGTTCAGATCGGCGCGCTGCAACGCCATGCCACCGACTTCCAGATGGCGCGCGAAGCGGCAGGCGCCCCGGCGCTTTTCAGGCGCGCAAGCGAAACGGGCCGCCGCGTCGCCGTGGTCGGGGCGGGCCCGGCCGGTCTCGCCTGCGCGCATACGCTCGCGCTCGCCGGGCATAGCGTGAGCGTGTTCGATGCGCGCGAGAAGCCGGGCGGCCTCAACGAATACGGGATCGCGGCGTACAAGACCGTGGACGACTACGCGCAACGCGAGGTGCAGTGGCTGCTCTCCATCGGCGGGATCGAGTTGCGCCAGGGGCAACGCCTTGGCCGCGACGTCACGCTCACCGAGCTGCGCGCGGCGTATGACGCCGTGTTCATCGGCGTGGGCCTCGGAGGCACACACGCGCTGTCCATCGAAGGCGAGTCGCTCGACGGCGTGCTCGATGCCGTCGATTTCATTGCGCGCCTGCGCGATGCCGACGATCTTTCCACGCTGCCCGTGGGCCGCAAGGTCGTGGTGATCGGCGGCGGCAATACCGCAATCGACGCAGCGGTGCAAAGCCGCAAGCTGGGCGCCGAACAGGTGACGCTCGCGTATCGGCGCGGTGCGGCGCAAATGAGCGCCACGTGGGCCGAGCAGGAATTCGCGCGCACGCAGGGCGTCACGCTCGTCGAGTGGATGAAGCCGCTGCGCATCACGGGTGGCACGCATGTCCAGACCGTGGAGTTCGAGCGCACCGCGCTCGATGCGAACGGGGCATTGCGCGGCACCGGCGAGATCGTACGCGTGGAAGCCGACGTCGTGTTGAAGGCGATCGGCCAGACGCTCTTGCCCGAAGGGCTCGACGGTTTGCAGCTCGACGAGCGCGGCGTGCGCATTGCCGTGGACGCGCACGGCGCGACGTCCCTCGCGGGCGTTTTCGCGGGCGGCGATTGTGCGGGCCACGGCGCGGCCGACCTCACCGTGCAGGCCGTACAGGACGGCAAGCTTGCCGCGCGCGCGATCGACCGCTACCTCGCGAGCCAGTCCGCGAGAGCGGCGTGAGCCAAACGCGCCACCCGAAGAGCCCATCGAATCCAGATAAAACGAAGGAGTCGCATCATGGCCGACCTGCGCTGCAAGATTGCCGGTATCGAATCGCCGAATCCGTTCTGGCTCGCCTCCGCGCCGCCCACCGACAAAGCCTATAACGTCAACCGCGCGTTCGAGGCGGGCTGGGGCGGTGTGGTCTGGAAGACCCTCGGGCTCGACCCGCACGTGGTGAACGTGAGTTCGCGCTATGGCGCGACCACGTGGCGCGGCCAGCGCATCGCGGGCCTGAACAACATCGAGCTGATCACCGACCGGCCGCTCGACGTGAACCTCAAGGAAATCGCCCAGGTCAAGCGCGACTGGCCCGACCGGGCGCTCATCGTCTCGCTGATGGTGCCCTGCACCGAGCACGACTGGAAATGGATCCTGTCGCAGGTGGAGGATACCGGCGCCGATGCGGTGGAGCTGAACTTCGGCTGCCCGCACGGCATGAGCGAGCGCGGCATGGGCGCGGCCGTGGGGCAGGTGCCCGAGTACATCGAAATGGTCACGCGCTGGGTGAAGGAGGGCACGCGCCTGCCTTGCCTCGTGAAGCTCACGCCCAACGTGACGGACATCCGCCACGGCGCACGCGCGGCGCTCAAGGGCGGCGCGGACGGTGTCTCCCTCATCAACACGATCAACTCGATCGTGGGCGTCGATCTCGACGTGATGGCGCCGCTGCCCACCGTCGACGGCAAAGGCACACACGGCGGCTACTGCGGCCCCGCCGCGAAACCCATTGCGCTGCACATGGTCGCGGAGATTGCGCGCGACCCGCAAACCCATGGCTTGCCGATCTCCGGCATCGGCGGCATTTCCGACTGGCGCGACGCCGCCGAATTCATCGTGCTGGGCGCGGGAAGCGTACAGGTTTGCACCGCCGCGATGCATTACGGATTCCGAATCGTCAACGACATGATCGACGGCCTGTCGAACTGGATGGACGACAAGGGCTACGCCAACCTCGACGCCATTCGCGGCCGCGCCGTGCCCAATGTCACCGACTGGCAATACCTGAACCTCAACTACGACATCAAGGCGCGCATCGATCAGGACCGCTGCATTCAATGCGGGCTTTGCCACATCGCGTGCGAGGACACCTCGCATCAGGCCATCACCGCCACGCGCGACGGCAAGCGCCACTTCGAGGTGGTCGATGCGAACTGCGTCGGGTGCAATTTATGCATGCATGTGTGCCCGGTCGATCAATGCATCACGATGGAACGCGTGGACTCGGGCCGCTACGCGAACTGGACCACGCACCCGAACAACCCCGCGCGCGTGGCCGACCCCAAGGCGGCCTGAAACACCAAAGCGATACCGCAAGCCGAACGAGCCATACAAAACCCACGACAAGACACGGAGAACCTGCACCATGAGCCAGCCCCTAGCCGGCGACGCCAGCGCGCGCCGGGCCGAAAGCGAGCTATACAACGACGACCTCGCGCCCACGGGCGTCGCGCAGCGCACCTGGCGCTGGTATCACTTCGCGGCATTGTGGGTGGGCATGGTGATGAACATCGCCTCGTACATGCTCGCCGCCGGCCTCACGGAACAGGGCATGTCGCCGTGGCAGGCGGTGCTCACGGTGCTGCTCGGCAATCTCATCGTGCTCGTGCCGATGCTGCTTATCGGGCATGCGGGCACGAAATACGGCATTCCCTATGCCGTGCTGGTGCGCTCGTCGTTCGGCACGCGCGGCGCGAAGCTGCCGGCCATGCTGCGCGCGATCGTGGCGTGCGGCTGGTACGGCATCCAGTCGTGGCTTGGCGGCAGCGCCATCTATACGCTCGTCAATATCCTTACGCACAATGCGCTGGTGGGCGACGCGCTGCCCTTTCTCGGCATCTCGATCGGCCAGGGCGCGTGCTTCCTGCTTTTCTGGGTGCTGCAACTCTATTTCATCCTGCACGGCACCGACTCGATCCGCTGGCTCGAAAGCTGGTCCGCGCCCATCAAGGTCGTGATGTGCGTGGTGCTCGTGTGGTGGGCCTGCTCGAAAGCGGGCGGCGTGGGTTCGATGCTTTCGCAACCCTCGCAGTTCGCGGCGGGCGGCAAGAAGGCGGGCCTGTTCTGGGCGACGTTCTGGCCGAGCCTCACCGCCATGGTGGGCTTCTGGGCCACCCTCGCGCTGAACATTCCCGACTTCACGCGCTTCGCGAAAACGCAAAAGGACCAGTTCGTGGGCCAGGCCATCGGTCTGCCCATTCCGATGGCGTTGCTCTCGGTGGTTTCCGTGGTCGTGACCTCGGCCACGGTGGTCATCTACGGCAAGGCGATCTGGGACCCCATCGACCTCACGAGCCGCATGGAAGGCGTCGGCGTGGGCATCGCGCTCATCATCCTCACGCTCGACACGATGTGCTGCAATCTCGCCGCGAATCTCGTCGGCCCGGCCTACGACTTTTCGAGTCTCTGGCCCAAGGGCATTTCGTACAAGGCAGGCGGGTTGATCACCGCGGGTATCGCCATCGTGATGATGCCGTGGAAGATTCTCGCGACCACGCAGGGCTACATCTTCACCTGGCTCGTCGGTTATTCGGCACTGCTCGGGCCCGTGGCGGGCATCCTCATGGTCGATTACTTCCTCGTGCGCGGCACGCGCCTCGACACGGCCCAGTTATTCGAGGAGAACGGCGAATACGCCTACACGAACGGCTGGAATCTCGCGGCCGTGATCGCGCTGGCCGCAGGCGTGTTGCCGAACCTGCCGGGCTTTCTGAACATCGCGTTTCCGGACGCGTTTCCCTCTGTGCCCGACGCGTTCAAAAGCATTTACACCTATGCGTGGTTCGTGGGGCTCGCGATCGCCTCGCTCGTCTACGGCGTGCTGATGAAGCTCGGCAAGAGCCGCCGCCCGAGCGTTGCGAGCGCGTGAGCCGTTTCCACGCCGATTCAACCCAAGGAGACAGAGCATCATGGCGATCCTGATTCGAGGCGGCACCATCGTCAACGCGGACAAAAGCTGGCGCGCGGACGTGCTTTGCGAAAACGGCGTGATCCAGGCCGTGGGCGAGAGCCTCGACGCGCCCGCGGGCGCGACCGTGGTCGACGCGGGCGGACAGTACGTGATGCCGGGCGGCATCGACCCGCACACGCACATGGAACTGCCGTTCATGGGCACGACCGCGAGCGACGACTTCTACACGGGCACGGCGGCCGGGCTCGCCGGCGGCACGACGTCGATCATCGACTTCGTGATACCGAACCCGAAGCAGCCGCTCATGGACGCTTTTCGCGAGTGGCGCGGCTGGGCCGAAAAGGCCGCCGCCGATTACGGCTTTCACGTGGCGGTGACCTGGTGGGACGATAGCGTGCATCGCGACATGGGCCTGCTCGTGAACGACCACGGCGTGTCGAGCTTCAAGCACTTCATGGCGTACAAGAACGCCATCATGGCCGACGACGAGATACTCGTGAACAGTTTCGCGCGTTCGCTCGAACTGGGCGCGCTGCCCACCGTGCATGCGGAGAACGGCGAGCTGGTGTTCCAGTTGCAACGCCAGTTGCTCGCGCGCGGCTTCACGGGACCGGAGGCGCACCCGCTGTCGCGGCCGCCCGAAGTCGAAGGGGAAGCGGCGAACCGCGCGATTCGCATTGCGCAGGTGCTGGGCGTGCCGGTGTATATCGTGCACGTTTCGGCGAAAGACGCGCTCGAAGCGATTGCACGCGCGCGTGCCGAAGGTCAGCGCGTGTTCGGCGAAGTGCTGGCCGGGCATCTCGTGATTGACGAGGCGGTGTATCGCGATCCCGACTGGACACGCGCCGCCGCGCATGTGATGAGCCCGCCGTTTCGCACGAAGGAGCATCGCGACGCGCTTTGGCGCGGCCTGCAAGGCGGTTTGCTGCACACCACGGCAACCGATCACTGTGTGTTCTGCGCATCGCAGAAGGCCATGGGGCGGCAAGATTTCACAAGGATTCCGAACGGATGCGGCGGCGTGGAGGATCGCATGGCGGTATTGTGGGACCAGGGCGTGAACACGGGGCGCCTCACGCCGAACGAATTCGTGCGCGTGACGTCGACCAATGCCGCGCAGATCTTCAACCTCTACCCGCGCAAGGGCACGGTGGCCGTGGGTGCCGACGCCGATCTCGTCGTGTGGGACCCGCAGGCCACACGCACGATCTCGGTGAAGACGCATCACCAGAACGTCGACTTCAACGTGTTCGAGGGCATGACCGTGCGCGGTGTGCCCACGCACACGGTCTCGCAAGGCGAACTTGTGTGGGCGGACGGCGACCTGCGCGCGCGGCGCGGCGCCGGGCGTTATCTGAAGCGGCCGGCGAATCCCGGATACCTGCAAGCGTCGCGGCTCGCGAAGAGCCTCAAGGAGACGCAGCCCGTGCATCGGGAGGGGGATGCGTAGTTTGTAACATGAGGAGCGAAGTCGAGCGCGCGCCTGGGTTGGACGACCAGGCGCGCTTTACTTCCCCCACAAATTCTCATAAAGTAGAGCAAATTCCACTTTATGCGAAATCCTTGGAGGGATAGCATGGCCAGCACGCTCGACATGTCGAAGCAGGAACTCGTGGCGCTCGCGGAGCGTCGTCTGGAAGCCGGTGTCAGCGACGGCGCGTGGAGCCTGCCGGAGAAACTGGCGCTCACGTGCCGCATCCTGTTCGACGGCGGCCACGATTCGGGGCTCGCGGGGCAGATCACAGGGCGCTCGGGCAACGGCAGCACGTACTACACGCAGCGCCTCGGGCACGGCTTCGACGAGATCACGCCGTCCAACCTGATCGAAGTGAACGAGGACCTCGAAGTGGTCGCGGGCGAAGGCATCCCGAATCCGGCGAACCGCTTTCACACGTGGATCTACCGCGCCCGCCCCGAGATCAACTGCATCATCCACACGCATCCGCCGCACGTCTCGGCGCTGTCGATGCTCGAAGTGCCCATGAACGTGTCGCACATGGACACGAGCCCGCTCTACGACGACTGCGCTTTCCTCGAAAAGTGGCCCGGCGTGCCGGTCGGCAACGAAGAGGGCGAGATCATCTCGGCGGCGCTCGGCGACAAGCGTGCGATCCTGCTCGCGCATCACGGTCAACTGGTGGTCGGCAAGTCGGTGGAAGAGGCGTGCATGCTCGCGCTGCTGATGGAAAAAGCGGCGCGGCTGCAACTGCTTGCGATGGCCGCCGGCACGATCAAGCCGCTGCCGCCCGCGCTCGCCAACGAGGCGCACGACTGGGTGTCCACCGACAAGCGCGACCGCGTGACGTTCGCCTACTACGCGCGCCGCGCCTTGCGCGCGCACGCGGACTGCCTCGGCTGATGCGCTGAACGGCGGCGACCGCAGCGCATTCGTCTCGCTATAAAATCACGCCATCGAAACGAATGCGGACCAGATGGTGATGAAAGCGAAGACGGTCGCGCGCCACGCGACTGAACCCACCGAACCTCGCGAGCAGACGGCTCAGTCGGCTCAGTCGGCTCAGTCGGCTGACGCAGACGAAGCACCGGCGTCATCGGCAGCGGGCGCGCTCGGCGGCGAACTGCGGCGCCAGCGCAAGCTCAAGGGCATGTCGCTCGACGAGCTGGCGAGCGCATCGAGCGTGAGCCGCGCGATGATCTCCAAGATCGAGCGGGGCCAGTCGTCGCCCTCCACGTCGATCCTCTCGAAACTCGTCGACGCGCTCGATACGACCGTGGCGCGCCTGCTCGGCCAGGAAACGCCGCCGCAGGACGTCGTGCTCATGCGCGCCGATCAGCAGGTCGTGCTCGTCGACGCGGAAACGGGTTTTTCGCGCCGCGTGCTCTCGCCGATCCTGCCGGGGCGCGGGCTCGACTTCGTCATGGCGGAAATGCCGCCGAAGTCCGACACCGGCCCGCTCGTCGCGCACACCATGCCGGTGGAGGAGTACATCTACGTGCTGTCGGGTTCGCTCGTCGTGACGGTCGGCGCGACGCGCGCGGTGCTCAACGCGTCGGACGCCATGTACTACCGCGCCGACGTGCCGCACCGTTTCGAGAACGAAGGGCGCACGGCCTGCAAGTACCTCATCGTCATCAGCCCCGTGCGCGGCTGACCCGCGGCGCGCTTCCTAAAGCTCCAGCACGAGGCGCTCCGACGCACAGCCGCTCACGCACACAATGACTTCGTGGGCGCGCTGCGCGTCGGTCAGCACGCGATCGTGGTGGACCGGCTCGCCGCCGCTCCAGCGCACGCGGCACGCGCCGCAAATGCCGCCCTCGCATGCCGCATCCACCTCCACGCCATGCGCGCGCAACGCGTGCAGCAGGCTTTCGTGCGGCTGCACGTCGATGGTTTGCCGCGAGAGCGCGAGTTCGGCCCGATACGGCTTCGCGTCCGGATCGACCGGGCGCGCGGGCGGCACGAAATGCTCGATGTGCACATGATCGGCGGGCCACTCGCGCGTGAGTGCCTCGACGGCTTGCATCAGCGCGTCGGGGCCGCAGCAATAGACATGACGTCCTTGACGATACGGGCCGATCAGCGCCGCGAGATCGGCGCGCGGGCGGCCTTCGCCGGAGCGGTGATACACCACGGTCGCGGGCGGCAGTTGCGCCTCGCACAGTGCCGCGAGCGGCGGCGCGCCACGGTGCAGGACGTGCAGCGTGAAGTCTTCGCGCTCCGCATCGTTCGCACCCGGGTCGCGCGCCAGTTGCCCGGCCATGGCGACGAACGGCGTCACGCCGATGCCGCCCGCGATGAACACGTGCTCGCGCGCCCGCGTGGCGAGCCTGAACGTGCCGCGCGGCAGCGAGACCGGCACCACGTCGCCGCGCCGCAGCGCGTGCGCGGCGATCGAGCCGCCGCGCCCCGCCTCCTCGCGCTTGATCGCGACGAGATAGCGCCGCCGCTCGGCGGGCGACCCGCACAGTGAATAACTGCGCACGAGCCCGTTCGGCAAATGCAGATCGATATGACTGCCCGCTTCGAAGGCGGGCAGTTCCCAGTCGTCGGGATCGGCGAGATGGACGAGCGCGATGCCGTCGCCCGCCGGGGCGATCTCGCGCACCACCGTCTTGACCGTGCGGATCGGTTTCATGACGCGCGCTCCGTCTCGTATGCGGTTGCGCGGGCACTCCCGGCCTCGACCGGATCGCCGAGCCGCACGAAGCCGCCCTTGAGAATCCGGCAGTTCAGCCCGGAGCGGCCCACCATCGCGTCGAACACCGGCTTGCCCGTGACCTCCTCGATATGGCGGCAGGGCACGGACAGACGCGTCGCTTCGAGTAGCGTCTCGCCGAGCCAGAAGCGCTGGCCCACGAGCGTGTTCAGCGGCACGCCGCGCACGGTCACGTTGCGGCGATGCTCCTCGGGGCCGAAACGGATGCCGTGGTCGCGCCAGATCGCCTCCAGCGCTTCGGCCTCGAACAGCGTGACCTGCCGCCCCTCCTCGGGCTTGTGCGAGTAGAAGCCGCTCTCGTTCATATAGCGGTCGCCGACGATGCCCTTGCCCGCAAGCAGTTCGATCCGCTCGAAGGCGCGCATCGGCAGGAAGGCGCGCGGGCAAAGATGCAGCGCCTCGACGCGGCCGCGCCAGGCGTCGGCGTGTTCGGTCGGCATGGAGTGGGGTGAGGCGTTCATGGTGTCGTTCATATCGCTCATGGGGATGGCGCGCGTCACGTGCGCAGCGGTGCGTGCGCTGTTTCGGGCGCAAGCCACGCCGCGAACAGGGTGATGCACGCGGTGCCGATCAGCAGGCACGACACCGGCCACGTCGCGCCGCCTGCCCAGTTCATGAGCAGCGCGGCCGCGAGCGGCGTGAGGCCGCCGGAGATCGCGCCGCCCAGCTGAAAGCCGAGTGAGGCGCCGCTATAGCGCAGGCGCGTGTGAAAGAGTTCCGACATCCATGCGGCTTCAGGGCCGAACATGATGCCCTGGCCGAGACTCACCGCCACGGCGATGGTCATGGCGATGATGACGGGGTCGCGCGTATCGAGCAGATGAAACAGGGGAAACGCGAACAGGATGGAGAAGGTGCAGCCGGTCAGGAACATCGTTCGTCGTCCGAACCGGTCGGAAAGGTGGCCGAACAGCGGGATCGTCAACAGCTCCAGCGCGGCGGCCCAGAGCAGCCCGTTCAGAATGACGCTCTTTGGCAGTCCGAGATGAATGGTCACGTAGCTGATAGTGACGATCGTCGCCACGCTCACCCAGGCGATTTCGGAGATCTTCAGGCCGACCGCGAGCAGGAAAGTCCTGCGGTAGCGCGTGAGGATCTCGATGAGCGGCACCTTCGCGAGTTTCTCGGGCTGCGCGGCGCGCTCGAACACCGGGCTTTCCGCCACGCGCATGCGAATCAGCACGCCCGCGGCCGCGAACAGGATGCTCACGAGGAAAGGCAAGCGCCAGCCCCAGCTCAGGAAGTCCTCTTGCGGCAGCCGGGCCATCACCGAGAACACGCTCGTCGAAACGAGCACGCCGATCGGGTAGCCGAGTTGCACGAGGCTGCCGAACAGGCCGCGCCGGTTCGGCGGCGCGTGCTCCACGGCCATCAGGATGGAGCCGGCCCACTCGCCGCCGATGCCGAGCCCTTGCATGAAGCGCAGCGCGATCAGCAGCGCGGGCGCCCACAGGCCGATCTGCGCATACGTGGGCAGGCAGCCGATCAGGAACGTGCCGACGCCCATGATGAGCAGCGTGAGCGAAAGCATGGCCTTGCGGCCCAGCCGGTCGCCGAAGTGTCCGAATATCGCGCCGCCAAGCGGGCGCGCGACATAGCCCACGGCGTAGGTGCCGAACGAGGCGATGGTGCCGACCACCGGGTCAACCACGGGAAAGAACAGCTTGTTGAACACGAGCGCCGAGGCGATGCCGTAGACGACGAAGTCATACCACTCGAAGACGGAGCCGATCACGCTCGCGATCAGCACGCGCTTGCGTTCGGCGTTTAGCCGCCTCGTTGAATCCAGCCTGGACACGCCCGCCGTGTCCTTGACAACCGCTTCGGTCATGATCGCTCCTTGTGACGATGGTGGAAGTTTTTCTCCTAAAGTGGAGCAACGACCATGCCACTCGATGTATCCGGGGCGATATATTGGCGCGCGGGAGACGGCCTCGGGATGCCGCGCAGGCGCGTGGCTACAGGCTTTTGGGGGCTTGGGGAGGCGTTGAAGATGGCGCGGCGAAGGCGTGGCGACGCGGTTTGGCAAGCGCGCTCGCGCGGCGGCGCGGCGCGCCAGGGGAAGTCAGGCGCGGCGGTTTTCGTGCATCGGTGCACTTGTCTGGTGACGCGTGCCGCGAGATAAGGCAAGGGATGGCGGCGGGCGCGCGCAGGTGCCCTCAAGTGCCCTCAGGCCCGCCGCGTCACGCCGGTCAACGCGTCTTGCGCGCCGGCCGACCGAGGAAGAACGAAGCGCAGGCGCTTACGAAAGACATCGCGGCGAGGAACGCGGCGACGGCATAGCCGCTGTGAAACGTCTGATAGAGCCACAGCGAGATCAGCGGAGCGGGGCCGCCCGCGATGATCGAGGCACCCTGATAACCTAGCGACGCCCCCGTGTAGCGGATATGCGGCGGGAACGATTCGGCGATGTAAGCGGCCTCGGTTCCGTAGATCGCGGCGTGGATGACCATGAGCACGATCATCGCCGCGATCACCATGAGATGCGACCGCGTCTCCAGCATGAAGAAGTACGGGAACGCGAAGAGGGTCATGCACACGCAAGCGGTGAGGAAGGTGCGGCGGCGGCCGACGCGATCGGAAACGTGGCCGAAGAACGGCAGCGCGAAGCAGGCCACCACGGCCGCGATCAGCACGGCGTTGAGGACGAACTCGCGCCCGAGGCCGAGATCCTGCGCGCCGTACAGCACGACGAACGTGGTGAGCATGTAGAACGCCACCTGCTCGCCGGGGCGGATCAGCGCGCACAGCAGGATCGCGCGCCACTGGGTGCGCAGGGCTTCGGCAAGCGGCGTCTGGCGGCGCTCCGTGCGCGTTTCCAGCGCGCGGTTCGCTTCGACGAAATCGCGCGTTTCGGGCACGCCGAAGCGGATCACGAGACCGATCACGAGCAGCACGCCGCTGATCCAGAACGGAATGCGCCAGCCGAAGTCGAGCAGATGGTCGCCCGTGGCGCTCGCGCACGCGCTCCACACCAGCACCGAGACGACCAGCCCGAGCGGCACGCCGATATGCGGCAGGCTCGCCATGAAGCCGCGGCGAGGGCCGTGGTGCGACTCCATCGAAAGCAGCACCGCGCCGCCCCATTCGCCGCCCACGCCGATGCCTTGCAGGAAGCGCAGCAGCGCGAGCAGCCACGGCGCCCAGGCACCGATCGTCTGGCTGTTGGGCAGGCAGCCGACCAGGAATGTCGCCACGCCCATGAGCAGCAGCGTGGCGATCAGCGTGGACTTGCGCCCGACCCGGTCGCCCATGTGGCCGAACAGGGCCGCGCCGAGCGGCCGCGAAAGGAAGCCGACGAAGATCGTCGCGAACGAAGCCAGTAGTCCTCCTGACGATCCATGCGCGAAGAACAGCTTCGGGAACACGAGCGCGGCCGCCGTGCCGTAGATGAAGAAGTCGTACCACTCGATGGTGGTGCCGATCACGCTGGCGAGCGCCGCGCGCCGTTCGATGCGGCGCGCGGCGGGCGTGACTTCGTGCGACGGCACGGGCTGGTCGACTGCCGTGAAGGCGGTTCTGCCGGTCATGCGGGTGTCTCCTTGATGTTGTTGTAGCGGGGGCGGTGTCAGCAGGTGGCGCTCGCCTGCATGGATACGCGCTCGTCGGGTAACGCGGTCCAGAGTTCCAGCCGGTCGCCGGCGCGCGTGGCGTTGAGCGTGAGCGCGTTGCCGAGGGTCGCCGGCTGCACGCCGCGATAGTCGAACGTCCTGAGCGGCTTGCCGGCCAGGCGCTGGCCGAGACCGGCGAGGAGCGTGGCGTTCAGCGGGCCGTGAATGACGAGGTTCGGATAACCCTCCACTTCGCGGCAGTAGTCCTGGTCGTAGTGGATGCGATGCCCGTTGAAGGTCAGCGCCGAATAGCGGAACAGCGTGGTCGAGGTAGCGACGAACGGCTCGCGATGCTCGCCGCGCTCGCGTCGCACTTCCTGGCGCGGCGGGCCGCCCTTCGAGGCCTCCTTGTAGACGATGTCGTGCTCTTCCGACACGGCCACTACCCCGTCGTGCAGGATTTCATGTTGCACGGTGACGAATACGAGTTCGCCCGAGCGGCCCTGCTTGTGCTCCACCGCGAGAATCGTCGAACGCTTTTGCACCGCGCCGCCGAGCGGCAACGCTTCGATGAAGCGCACGCGCCCGCCCGCCCACATCCGGTTGGGCAGCGGCACGGGCGGCAGGAAGCCGCCGCGCTGCGGATGCCCGTCGCGGCCAAGGCGCTCTGGGGGAAGGCCTTCGAGGAAGTACAGCCAGTGCCACAACGGCGGCAATGGCGAGCCCGCGGTGAGCGCGCTCGCGTCCTGCCCGATCGTCGCGGCCATGAGATGCGCGTGACGCACCGAGAGCACGTCTTCGTCGACCACCGTTTTGCCGACCCATTCGCGCAGCGTGGCAATATCGACCTGGCTCATGCGCTGGCCTCCTCTGCCACGCCCGCGAACTCGGCGCGAATGCGCGCCGTGTGCTCGCCAAGCTTCGGCGCGGCCTCGAAACGCTGGGCGTCCCACGGCGCGCGCACCGGGGGCGCGATCATCTGGAGTGGCTCGCCGCCGGTGGCCATCGGCCAGGTGCGCAGTGCGGGATGCACGGCCATGTCGGCGACCGCGCGTAGCTGGCCGTAGGCGATGCTGGCGTCGCCGAGGAGCGACAACGCTTCGACGAGCGGCCGCGCGGCGAACGCGGCGCCGATCAGCGTGTCGAGCGCTTCGCGGTTCTGCACGCGCGCGTTGTTGGTCTGGAAGCGGGCGTCGTTCGCGATATCGGCGTCGCCGAGAAACACGGCGCAGAATTTGGCCCATTCGCGATCGTTCTGGATGCTGATGACGATATCGCGTGCGTCGCGCGTGCGATACGCGCCGTACGGGGCGATCGAAGGATGCTTCAGGCCTTGCGGCGCGGGCGCGCCGTTGCCGTAGCGTTCGTGCACGTAGGGCACGCTCATCCAGTCGGCCGCGCCGTCGAAGAGCGAGACCGAGACGCCCGAGCCTGCGCCGGTGCGCGAGCGCAGCGCCAGCGCCGAGAGCACGGCGATGGTCGCGTTCATGCCCGCGCCGATGTCGCAGATCGACACGCCAATGCGGCCCGGATGGTCCGGCGCGCCGCTCACGCTGACGAGGCCGCTTTCGCACTGAACGAGAAAGTCGTAGGCCTTGAGCTTGCTCGTTTCGCTGCCCGTGCCATAGCCGGTGATGTCGCAGGTGATGAGCCGTGGATGGCGCTCGCGTAGCGTTGCGCTGTCGAAGCCTGCGCGCGTGAGGGCGCCGGGCGCGAGGTTTTGCACGAAGACATCGGCGCTGGCGATGAGGCGGTGGAGCAGCGCGGCGTCGTCGGGCTGCTTGAAGTCGAGCACGACCGATTCCTTGCCGCGATTGGTCCACAGGAAATAGGAGGAGCTGCCGTTCGCGGCGGCGTCGTAGCCGCGGGCGAAGTCCCCCTCGGGGCGCTCGATCTTGATGACGCGCGCGCCCATGTCGGCGAGCCGGCAGGTGCAAAGCGGCGCCGCGAGCGCCTGTTCGATGGCGACGACGGTGATGCCGGCAAGCGGCAGCGCGTGGTCGGGTGAAGTCGGGTGAGTCATGAAACATCTCCGTGAATACCGGCGGGTCGCAGCGAGTATCACGGCTTCGAACGAATAGATACATCGAGATAATTCAAACGAAGCGTTTGTCAAATCCGAATGCTCGCGTCACAATCGCGGCTCGAAAGGAGCACGCGATGCGCTATGAACTGACGGATCTGGAGGTATTTCTCGCGGTCGCGGAGGAGGGTAGCGTGACCCGCGGCGCCGAGCGCTGCCATCTCGCGCCGTCTTCGGTTAGCCTGCGAATCAAGGGGCTGGAAGACGTGGTGGGCGCGGCCTTGCTGGTGCGCCTCGCGCGCGGCGTGGCGCCCACGCCGGCCGGGCGCATCGTGATGGAGCACGCCCGGCGGTGCATCGCGCAACTCGAGCAGATGAACGCCGATCTATTGCCGTATTCGAACGGTCTGGTCGGTCACGTCACGCTGTTCGCGAACAACAACGCGATCAGCTCCTATTTGCCCGACGACCTCGCGCGCTTCTTCGCCGACTATCCGAACGTTCGCATTTCGCTCGAAGAACGGCTCAGTCACGACATCGTGGCGGCCGTGGCTTCCGGGCGTGCGGACCTCGGCGTGGTGGCGCTGGAGGCCGAGCATCCCGAACTGGATTTTCACGCGTACCGCGAGGACGAACTCGTGGTGGTGACCGCATGCAACAGCGATATCGCGCAGCGCGAGTCCATCACCTTTGCCGAATGTCTCGGGCGGCCGTTTATCAGCCTGCGCACGGGTGCGGCGCTGCATACCTTCCTCATGAATCATGCGAGCGCGCTGGGCGGGCGGCTGGATTTGCGCGTGCAGGTTTCCGGCTATGGCGCGATCGTCAAGCTCGTCGCCTCGGGGGCGGGCATCGGCATCGTCGCGCGCTCGGCCGTGGATGGCGGCGCGGCGGGCAATGTCGTCGTCCTCAAGCTCGCGGAGCCGTGGGCGCGGCGCGACCTGCGCGTGTGCATCCTGCGCCGGCCGCCGGTGCTCAATCCCTTCCGCGACCGCTTGCTCGAAGCGTTGACGCAGCCGCACGCGGGCGGCACGGCAGGCGATTGAGGAAGGGCACAGGCCCACGGCGGGCACGCGCTTGCCCCTTTCGCCCGCCGATCGTATCGATCACCAAACCTTCGTTTCCAGAGGGGAAGCGGGCGGCGTTGCCTGCTCCGTTGTCCGGTGCGCCCCGGCATAGCCGCCGAACTCCTGCCGCAGCGCTGCGCCATGCTCGTCGAGTTTCGGCGCGGCGGGACGCACCCGCGGGTCGGGGTAGCCGCTGATCTTCACGGGATTGCCCGCCATGGCGACACCGCCGGCTTCGATGATCATGTTGCGCGCCTGCGTTTGAGGAAGCTGCGCGGCCTGGGCGACATCGAGCAGCGGCCCGACCGGCACCCCGGCGCCGTGGATGACGCGCAGCCAGTGCTCGGCGTCGCGCGTTTTCAGTGTCGCTTCGAGTTCGTGCTTCAAGTCGGCGACATGGTCCATGCGATCACGATTGGTCGCGAAGCGTGCGTCGCCCGCGAGCGGTTCGCGACCGATGGCGGCGCAGAGTTGCTGGAACAACTCATCGTTGCCGCAGCAGATCACGAGCGGGCGGTCCTGGGTGTCGAACACGTCGAACGGCGCCATATACGGATGCCGGTTGCCGATGCGCGCCGGTGCGACCCCCGTGGCCACGTAGGACATGAGGCCGTGTTCGAGAAACGCGATGGTCGCGTCGAACATGGCGATGTCCACTTGCGCGCCTTTGCCCGTTTTCTGCCGGTCGTAGAGCGCGCTGGCGATGCCGCAGAAAAGATAGACGCCGCCACACAGGTCGGAGAGCGACGTGCCGACGCGCGTGGGCGGACCGTCCGGGAAGCCGGTCGCCTCCAGTATGCCGCTCATGCCCTGCACGATCGTGTCGTAGGCGGGCCACGCGGCCATCGGGCCCGTCTGGCCGAACCCGGACGACGACGCGTAGACGAGGCGCGGATTGATGGCCGAAAGCGCGTCATAGGAAAAGCCGAGCCGCTCCATCGTGCCGGGGCGGAAGTTCTCCGCGAGCACGTCGGCCTGGCGCACCATGTCGAGAAACACGAGGCGGTCCGGCTCCGCCTTGAGGTCGAGCACGATGCTTTCCTTGCCCCGGTTCAAAAAGCTGAAGTAGAGCGACTGGTCGCCGACGAACGGGCCGTACAGCCGCGTGTCGTCGCCGTGTCCTGGCCGCTCGATCTTGATCACGCGCGCGCCGAGATCGGCGAGCAGGTTGGTGCCGAACGGGCCGTTGAGCACGTGTGTGAGGTCGATCACCAGAAGGTCCGAGAATGGCCCGGCAATCCGTGCGTGAGTCGTCGTTGTTTCCATGGTGCGATGCGTCCGCGTTGAGTCGTGTGCCTTGTGTCTTGTATCGCCGGCCTTCAGTTCGCGCCCGTGAGCGCGCTCTTCGGGTTGAGGTTCTTGAGGTGGCCGCTCTCCGTGCCGGCGTGCGGATCGATCACGCAGTTGATCAACGCGGGCGTGCCGGCTGCGAGCGCCGCTTCGAGGGCGGCCTTCAGTGCCTCGGGCCGCTCGACGTGATAGCCGACTCCGCCGAACGCCTCGATCATGCGGTCGTACCGCGCGCTGGCCATGAGCGTGGTCGCGCCCGGATCGGTGCCCGGCCCGCGATTGATGTCGTCGCCGCGATAGATCCCGCCGTTGTTCAGGATGACGATCACGACCGGCAGACGGTAGCGGCAGATCGTTTCGATCTCCATGCCGCTGAAGCCGAACGCGCTGTCACCCTCGATCGCCACGACGGGCTTGCCGCTCGTCACCGCCGCGCCGATCGAATAGCCCATGCCGACGCCCATCACGCCCCACGTGCCCGCATCGAGGCGCAGGCGCGGCGCTTTCATGCCGATGAGATTGCGCGCGACGTCGAGCGTATTCGCGCCTTCGTTGACGACATACACGTCGGGCCGCTGCGCGAGCGCGTCGCGCACGGCCGCGAGCGCGCAATGAAAATTCATCGGCACGGGATTCGCGCGGAGGAGGTCGGCCATGTGTGCTTCGTTATGCTGACGATGAGACGAGACGAGCTCGATCCAGGCCGGCGGCACATGCACGGGGCGCGCCGGCAAGCCTGCGAGCAGGGCCTGCATCGACGACGCGATGTCCCCGGCAATGGGCGCGGCAATCGCCCGGTTGCTGTCGAATTCCGTGGGCTCGATGTCGATCTGGATGAACTTCGCCTGGGCGGACCACTGCGGGCTGCGGCCGTGGCCGAGCAACCAGTTCAGCCGCGCGCCCACCAGCATGACCACGTCGGCTTGCGCGAGCACGAAGGAGCGCGCCGCCGCCGCGCACAGCGGATGATCGTCTTCGAGAATGCCCTTGGCCATCGACATCGGCAGGAACGGCACGCCGGTTTGCTCGATGAAGCCGCGGATCGCGCCTTCCGCGCGCGAGTAGGCCGCGCCCTTGCCGAGGATGACGAGCGGGCGCTGCGCACCGGCAAGCAGCGTTAGCGCGCGCTCGACCGACTGCGCCGAGGGCGCGCGGGCGGGCGCCGGATCGACGACTTCGATCAGCGACTGTTGCGCGGTCGCTTCGTCGGTGGTCGAGGCGAGCGCGGCCGCTGTGATGTCGAGGTAGACCCCGCCGGGGCGGCCGGAAAGCGTGGCGCGAATGGCGCGGGCCACGCCCACGCCCACGTCCTCGGCGCGGTTCACGCGGAAGGCCGCCTTCGCATAGGGACGCGCCGCGTTCAACTGATCCAGTTCCTCGTAGTCGCCCTGTTGCAGATCGATGATCGCGCGGTCGCTCGAACCGCTAATCTGGATCATCGGAAAGCCGTTCGTGGTGGCGTTGGCCAGCGCCACCAGCCCGTTCAGAAAGCCGGGAGCGGACACCGTGAGGCACACGCCTGGCCACTGGCGCAGATAACCCGAGATCGCGGCCGCGTTGCCCGCCGATTGCTCGTGACGAAACCCGATATAGCGAATGCCCTCGGCCTGCGCGAGACGTGCCAGATCGGTGATGGGAATGCCCGCCACGCCGTAGATCGTGTCGATGCGGTTGGCGAGCAGCGCCTTGACGACGAGATGAAAACCATCCGTGGCGGCGGGCTTGATTTGCGGTTCGGACATGAGTGTGGCCTCGTATGCGTGAACGGAATGCACGGCTGCGCGCGGGCTTAAATGACTTTCGCTTCGCGCAGATGGGCGATCTGCTCCGCGCTATAGCCGAGACCCGAGAGTATTTCTTCGTTATGCTCACCAAGGAGGGGTGCGCCCTGGATCTGCGGCGTGAAGTCCGAAAATTTCACGGGGCTGCCGATCGTGAGATAGGTCCCGCGCTTTTTCTGCGCCACTTCCACGACCGTGCCGCTTTCGCGCAACGAGCGGTCGTTGGCGATTTCCTTCATGTTGAGCACCGGCGCGCAGGGAACGTCGAACTGGCTGAGATAGTCCACGGCTTCGAACTTGGTCTTGTCCGCGAGCCTGGTTTCGATCGCCGCGAAGATGTCGAAAAGGCGTGGCTGGCGCGCCTGAGCGGTGGCGTAGGCCGGGTCGTCTTTCCACTCGGGCTTGCCGATCGCGTCGCAGGTGTTCGGCCAGTTCTGTTCCTGGATCGTGAAGTAGAGGTACGCGTTGGGATCGCTTTCCCAGCCCTTGCACTTGAGCACCCAACCCGGCTGCCCGCCGCCCCCGGCATTGCCGCCGCGCGGCACGGCGTCGGAGAACGTGCCGTTCGGGTACTGCGGATATTCCTCCAGGTAGCCGAGGCGTTCGAGCCGCTGCTGATCGCGCAGCTTCACGCGGCACAGGTTCAGCACGCTGTCCTGCATCGAAACCGTCACGCGTTGGCCCTTGCCGGTCTTTTCGCGGCCCACCAGCGCGGTGAGCAGGCCGATGAGCAGATGCATGCCGGTGTTGCTGTCGCCAAGCGCGGCGGCGCTCACGGTGGGCGGGCCGTCCCAGAAGCCCGTGGTGGACGCGGCGCCGCCCGCGCATTGCGCGACGTTCTCGTAGGCCTTGACGTGCACATAGGGCGAGGCGTCGTTGAAGCCTTTGACCGAGCCGAAGATGAGCCGCGGATTCAGCGCCTGAAGATGCTCCCAGGTAAAGCCCATATGATCCATCGCGCCCGGATGGAAGTTCTCGACCAGCACGTCGGCCTCGCGGATCAACTGCTCCATGATCGCCTTGCCTTCCGGCGTCTTGGTGTTGAGTTCCAGCGAACGCTTGTTGCTGTTGAGCATCGTGAAGTAAAGGGCGTCGAGATCGGGGATATCGCGCAACTGGTTGCGCGTGACGTCCCCAACGCCGGGCCGCTCGACCTTGATGACGTCCGCGCCATACCACGCCATCATCTGCGTGCAGGCGGGGCCGGACTGTACGCCGGTGAAGTCGATCACCTTGATGCCGCTGAGAGGGAGGCTCATCCTGTTACTCCTTTCACGTTGAGCATCCGGCTGGATCGACATGGGACATGTCGCGCGGATGGCTCGATGGGTCACGAACCGCTTCTGTGTGACCATTCTGCGCAAACGGAGCCGGCGGCAATTGCACGGGAAGCGCATTTTTAGGAATCGCACGAGCGATTACGCTCGCGTGAGGCGGCGCCAAAGTGCGCCGGGGCGCGTCATTGGACGCGCCCCGGCGAGTTGACCCGAACACCACGCATCGAACTCAGAATCTGAATGAAACCGCCTCGTTCTTGCCTTGCGGGATCGTGATGTCCTTTTGCTGGGTGTTGCCTTCGTAGCGGGCGGTAACGTGATACGCGCCGGGTTGCAGCTTGACCAGCATATACGGGCCGGTGGCTTCCACCTGAAGCCGCTTCTGCGCATTCGCCGCGGTGATCTCGACATGCACGTTGGCGAGATAATCACCTTGGGGGCCGAAAAAGCCCAGCGAGAGCGGCCAGGTGTGTCCCGCATCGCGCAGGGCGAGCGCCTGATCGTGCCCGATGCCGCCCGTCACGTATTCCACATGGTTCTGGCTTTGCACGGCGGCCAAGCCCGCAGTGGTTTGAGCCGACGCGACGTGCATTGAGGCAGCCAGCGCGAACAGGCCGGCGGCCGTGATGGAACGATAGAACCTGGTAGTCCTGCTCATGATGAATCTCCAGCAGAATGAGGGCACAAAAAAGTGGGTTCAGGTTGCCGATTGCGCGGGCACGGAAGCTTCGCTTGCGGGTGGCGCGACGTTGCCGAGTATTGAGTGCGCCTGCGCGATATCGTCCTGCGTGCCGTGGACGATCAACAGGAAGCCGTCCGCCTTCAATGCGCTCTCATACTTGATGGCCTGATCCTTCGGCAGACCCAACTGGGCGAGCGCGGCGCCGACTGCCGAGATGCCGCCGCCGATCAGCGCGCCCTCGATCGCGGTGAGCAGCGTCGCCACGAAGGGCCCCGCCATCGCGACGACACCGACGCCCGGCACGAGAAAGAGCGCGGGACCGACCAGCAGCCCCCATATTCCCCCCCAGACGGCGCCGGTCGTCCCCCATGTCCGGATGCGATCGCCGGTCGAATAAAAGCCGACCGCGTGTTCCTCCGAGTGGTAGCCCTTGCCGATGACCGATAGCTTCTCCATGTCGAAGCCCGACGCGGCCAGTTTTCTGATCGCGTCGTCCGCGTCGTTGTGGTCCGTGAACACCGATAGCACGGCATGCTCGATTTCCTGGTTCATAGCGTAGCCTTTGTCAAAGTGATGACACATTGCCGAACGTCGCAGACAATTGCGCGCGCTGGCCGACACTAGTGTTACCGGAGTGGCATGGCGGTATTTTCAGAATCGCACGCTGTCGTGGAATGAATGAGCGCCCGCGTCACGCGATGGACGACGGGCGCTTGCAGGAAGTGCTGCGACGGCTTATCGGGAAAGCCGGTTCGCGTTTGCAATGGCTTCCGTCACCGCGAGGAACTTCGCGATGTCGTTCGGGGTGTGGCAGTGCAACGGGGAAACGCGTACCGCGCCTTCCAGGTTGAAGGATTTCAGCATACGGCCGGAGTAGAGGCTGGTGCCGATTCGCTCGTAGACGATGACGCCGCGCTTTTCATACTCGCGTACCGCCGCGGTCGGATCGAGGCCGTCGAAGCCGATGCCCGCGATCAGATCGCGCTGTGTCAGATCGTCGTGATCCCAGAACACGCGTATGCCTTCAATCTTGCGCAGACCGCGTTGCGTCCCGACGCCGTCGAGCAATGCGGCAAGCAGCGCCCGTTCGTGCGCTTCGATGCGCTGCATGCCTTGCGCGAATACCTCGCGCCGGTCGGCGGCGTCGCTGAAATGCGAGCCGATCCAGGCGACATAATCGACCATCGCGCTCACCACGGCGAATTGCGCAGGCGCGGGGCTGCCAAGCTCCCACGCGCCTTTTTCCTTGGCATCGAGCCGATGATGGGGCAGCACGGCCAATCGATCGGACAACCAGGTAACGCCAGAACCGCGGCAACCGAAGAATTTGTACGGCGCGAAGTTGATGCCGTCCACCGGCGTCGCTTGCAGATCGATCAGCGCGTGCGGCGCGTGCTGGACCGCATCGACGATGATGAAGATATCGGGCTTGCGCGCGCGTGCGCGCTCGACAATGGCGGCGATGTCGAGTTTCGCGCCGGAGATGTTGGACGCGTACATCACACTCAGCAGCGCCGTGTCGTCGTCGATGAGCGAGACGATGGCGTCGACATCCACACCGCCCGTCGCGGCGTTGCTCGGCGCGACGCGCAGCGTCTTGCCCGTGCGCTCGCAGTAGAGCTTCATGGCGTCGAACGACGAGGGATGCTCCAGGATGGTCGTGACCGCGTTGGAGCCGGGCACGTTCTCCATCACGGCGCGCACCATCTCGAACATCGCGGCGGAAGCCGTCAGCGAGAGATAGATGCTGCCGTCCCGCGCGTTGAGCACGCGGCGAATGTCGGCTTCGCCCTGGGCCTGGATGTCCTGGAGGTATATCGCGCGCTCGTGAATGCGCTCCGGACAGTCCGGGAGCGCGTCGACGCGGGCATAGGCCTCCAAGGCGGCCTTGAGCCGGAACGAGCCGCCCGCGTTGTCGAAGAAGAGACGTTCGCGGCCGTCCATGTCATGGTCGACGTAGTGGAACCGGCTCTTGATCTGCTCCATGAGCGATTCGGAAAACAATTGACCCTGGGTGCTGCTCATCAGACTTGCTCCTCGTTGTGTATCTTGATTGCGGCTTCAATTTGCTGCGTTCGAGTGTTCAGGTGTTCAGGCGTCCAGCGAAGCGAGATAGGCCTTGCCCTTTTCTGCGTCGTACTGACCTTCCCATTTGGCGATGACGAGCGGTGCGAGCGCGTTGCCCACGACGTTCAGGGCGGTGCGTCCCATGTCCATGATCCGGTCCACGCCCGCGATGAAGGCGAGCCCTTCGAGCGGCAGCCCCGCGCTGGCGAGCGTCGTGAGCAGGATGACGAACATGAAGCCCGGCACGCCCGCCGCGCCCTTGGAGGTGACGACCATCGTGAGCACAAGGACGATCTGCTCCTGCAAACCGAGGTGCACGCCATAGAGTTGCGCGACGAACAACGTGCCGATGCCGAGATAAATGGATGCGCCGTCGAGATTGAACGTGTAGCCGGTGGGCACCACGAACGTCGTGATGCTCTTGGGCACGCCGAAGTCCTCCATCTTCTTCATCAACTGCGGCAGCACGGTCGCGGAACTACAGGTGGAGAACGCAATGATGAGTTCGTCCTTGATCACCTTCATGAGCGTGAAGACGCTGAAGCCGAAAACGCGTGCCGTGATGCCGAGCACGACAACGACGAACACGACGATGGCGAGATAGGTCACGGCAACGAGCTTGATGAGCGGCAGCAGCGAGCCGAAGCCGAAGCTCGCGACCGTCACCGCGATCAGCGCGCAGACGCCGAAGGGCGCGTAGCGCATCACCATGCCGGTCACCTTGAACATCGCGTCGCCGATGCCCTTGAAGGTGGCGAGCACGGGCTTGCGATACTCTTCCGGCACCGACTGCAAGCCGAGCCCGAAGAGAACGGAAAAGAAAATCACGGGCAGCAAGTCGCCGCGCCCCATCGCCATGACGATGTTGTCGGGGATGATGGCGAGCAGAAGGGCCATGAAGCCGCGATGCCCCTGGCTTTGCTGCGACGTCTGCTGAAGGTGCGAGATGTCGGTATGCGCGAGTTGGGAGAGGTCCGTTCCCGCGCCCGGATGCAGGACATTGCCGATCACGAGACCGAGCACGATGGCGATCGTCGTGATGATTTCAAAGTAGATGAGCGTCTTGAGGCCGATGCGCCCGAGCGAGCGGCCGTCGCCGACCCCGGCGATGCCGGCCACCATGCTCGTGAAGACGATCGGCACGACGACCATTTTGATCAGACGAATGAAGATGTCGCCCGCCGGTTGCAGGAAGCCGCCGATCGCCGCCTCGCGCAACTGCGGGAAACGGTTGAGCACGACTCCGACCCCGATGCCGACGATGAGGCCGATCAGGATCTGCCAGGCAAGACCGACGCGCGGCGCGCGCCTGGCGGGATCGACGTGAGTTGTTTCCATGACGGATTCCATGCGTTCTCCAGAGGCTTTCCCGATTGAGAGGGGGTGTGGAGCACTCTCGCCGGAGTGCTTCCTTTCGCGTTCCCGTTGCGCTGTTGCAAACGACGGTGCAAACGATGGTGCAAACATAAGCAGTCAAAAAGTCCAAAAAAAGCGATTTTTTTCTATGAGAAACTATCGCTTTAATTCATGAGTCACCTCGCGTCATGCTGACCTTCAAGCAAATGGAAGCGTTGTACTGGATCGTGCAGCTCGGCTCCTTCGAGGCGGCGGCGGCGCGTCTGAACACAACGCAGTCGGCCATTTCGAAGCGCGTGCAGGAACTGGAGCGCGCGTTCGACTTCGCCGTATTCGACCGTGCGAATCGCAGCGCGCGCCTGACCGAAAAAGGCGCGGAGTTTTTCGAATACGCGAAGGATTTGCTCGAACGGCGCGATCAGATCGTCGAGCGCATCAGCGCGAAGGAGTCGCTGGTGCGGCAGATCCGCATCGGCGTGACCGAGCTCACTGCGCTCACATGGCTTCCGCGCCTCATTAGCGCGATCGAGACCGAATACCCGCGTGTGAAGGTGGAGGCGGAAGTCGATCTGAACGCGACACTGCGGGAGCGTCTCGCGGCGGCGACCGTCGACATCATCATCGTTCCGCAAACGCACGACGTGGAGCCCTTCATGACCACGGCCGTGGGGCATGTCGAGAATGCGTGGATGTGCGCCGCGTCGCTTGCGCCCGGCAAGCGCGCCATTCCGCTCGGGGAGATCACGAAGTTTCCGCTCATCCTGCAAGGCGGACTCTCGGGCACCGGCGTCGTGTATAGCCGCTTCCTGGAGGAACAGGGCGTTGCCGTGCAGAAGGTCCTGGCGAGCAACAGCCTGATTGCGCAGATCGGGCTTGCGCTTTCCGGTCTTGGCGTGAGCTACCTGCCGAAAGCGTGCCTTGCACGCATGCTCGAACGCGGCGCCCTGGTCGTGGTGCCCACGCGACCGGCCCTTCCGCCGGTCAGGTACATCGCCATGCACCGCGCGGACCAGCAGTATTCGCTCAGCGCCGCCGTGGTGCGGCTGGCGGCGCAATCCTGCGACTTCACGTCGAACCTTCTCGATCCTTGAGGTTCACGTGCCGCGAAAAGCACGGAAATCACTGCGCCAGCCAGCGCGCGGAAGGCCACGCTCCGCGCTCGACCGCGAGTTTCATTTCCTCCACCAGAACGCCGGTCGCGCAGCGCACCGCCACAGCCATGCGGCGCGTGTTCGGCAGGGCGAGAACGATTTTGCGCTGAAGCACGGGTTCGCATAACGGCGCCGTGCGCAATTGGCCGCGCGCGACATCGTCGCCCACGGCGATGGCGGGCAACACCGTATACCCGTGGCCGCTGGCCACCAGCGTCTTTTGCACGTCCATCGAATTCGTTTCCGCCACGACGCCCAGCGTGACTCCGGCCTCGCGGCAGGCCTGTTCGAGCAGGCTGCGTATGCCGTGCGGCGCGCTTGTCAGCACGACGGGCAGCGCGGCCAGTTCGGCGAATGTGACCGGCCGCGCCGGATCGAGCGCGGAGGAAGGCGGCCCGACGACGCACAGGCTCTCTTCGAGCAGCGCTTCGGCGTGAATGGTTGGCGTCGCCTTGAGGTTGTAGAGCAGCGCGGTGTCGATTTCGCCGGCTTCCAGCCACCGCTGGAGGTGACCGGCATAACCGACGGTAATGCGCAGCCGGATTGCGGGGTAGCGCGCCTTGATCGCGCTCACCAGCGGACCGGCAAGCAGCGCCGACGTGCTCGGCAACAGGCCGATCGTCGCGACGCCGGAAACCTGCGAGTCGTCGGGCTGAATCTCGCTACGGGCTCGATCTAGCTCGTGCAGCGCGCGCCGCGCGTACTCCACCAGAATCTCGCCCGCTTCGGTCAGACCCATGCCCTGGCGGCTGCGATCGAACAGCGTCGCGCCGATGTCTTCTTCGAGCAGCTTCAGGTGCCGCGAAACGGCCGGCTGCACGATATGCAACGTTTCGGCCGCGCGCGTCACGCTGCCGGTTTCCGCTACGGCAAGAAGCGCGCGTAGCTGCTTGATATCCACGGTCGTTCTCCTCGCCGGTCCATGCCGTTTCGTGATTGTTCCATCACAAAACTCTATTTCATCGTGCTTCGTATCGCAATCTATTATGCACTCGTGAACTTTGATAAGGAGACAGCAACATGAGTACCGCAACGGGACAAGCGCCGGCGTGGCAGGAGTCCATCTTCTCGGTGTTGAAGGACGGGGGCGTGCGGCAGATCGCCTACGTGCCGGACGCCGGGCATTCGCGAGTGATTCTTCGCGCAAAGGAGGATCCGGAAATCGAGGACATCGTGCTGACGACCGAGGAAGAGGGCGTGGCCGTCGTGAGCGGCGCGTGGCTCGGCGGGCAGCGCGCCGCGCTGCTCATGCAGAGCAGCGGGGTGGGCAACTGCGTGAACATGTTCTCGCTGCTGCGTAGCTGCAATTTCCCCTTCTTTACCGTTGTGACCATGCGTGGCGAGTACGCGGAATTCAATCCGTGGCAGGGGCCGATGGGCAAGACGACCCAGGCGGCGCTCGAATTGATGGGGATTACCGTGCTGCGCGCGGATCGTCCTGAAGACGTCGAGGAAATCGTCAGCGCGGGTTTCGACGCCGCATTCGAAGCCGGCGAGCAGGTCGCGGTTCTGCTGTCGCAAAGCCTTATCGGTCGCAAGAAGTGGGAGAGAAAGTAAATGAGCGAGCAAAACAGGATCGCGACGATCGAGCGTCGCCAGTTCGTCGCCCAGGTGCTGGCGGGGGTGCCCGACGCGCTCGTCGTCAGCGGCCTTGGATCGCCGTCGTATGACGTATTCGCGGCGGGCGACCGCGACGCAAACTTCTATCTCTGGGGCGCGATGGGCGGAGCTGCCGCGCTGGGTCTGGGACTTGCGATCGCGCAGCCGCAGAAGCCCGTTGTCGTGATCACGGGCGACGGGGAGCAGCTGATGGGCATCGGCGCGCTCGGCACGATCGGCGCGAAGCAGCCGAAGAATCTCTCGATCGTCGTGCTCGATAACGGTCATTACGGCGAGACGGGCATGCAGCAAAGCCATAGCAGCCTCGGCACCGATCTCGTCGCCGTGTCGAAGGGCTTCGGCATCGCGAACTCGTTCGCGGTGTGGAACGAGGCGGATTACGGACAAGTCGTCGAGCACGTGAGCGCGCGAAAAGCGCCGACGCTCGTGCAGGTGCATATCCGCGCCGACGAACCGCCTCGTGCATTGCCGCCGCGCGATGGCGTGTTCGTCAAGAATCGATTCCGGGCGCACCTCGGCTTCCAACCGTTCTGATGATGGCGGGCGACACGGCTATGCAGCGCTATTCACTCTATATCGATGGCGAGCGGTGCGACTCCGCGAGCGGTCAGTGGTTCAACAGCGACAATCCGTTTACGGGCGCGCCGTGGGCGCAGATCGCGCGCGGCAACGCGGCGGATGTGGACCGCGCGGTTCGCGCGGCGCATCGCGCTTTCTCTTCGGGCGCGTGGAAAGACCTCACGCCCAGTGCGCGCGGACAGTTGCTGTACCGCCTCGCCGACCGCATCACGGAGCACGCGTCGCGGCTCGCTGAAATCGAAGTGCGCGACAACGGCAAGCTTTACGCCGAGATGCACGGGCAGTTGCAGTATCTGCCGCAGTGGTACCGCTACTACGGCGGCCTCGCCGACAAGATCCAGGGGGACGTGGTCCCGCTGGACAAGAAGGGCTACTTCAACTACACGCGCCGCGAACCGCTGGGTGTGACGGCGATCATCACGCCGTGGAACTCGCCCCTGATGCTGCTGACGTGGAAGCTCGCGCCCGCGCTCGCGGCGGGTTGCACGGTCGTCATCAAGCCGTCCGAGTTCACCTCGGCATCCACGCTGGAGTTCGTCGCGCTGCTTGACGAAGTCGGCTTTCCGCGAGGCGTCGTGAATGTCGTGACCGGCTTTGGCAACGAGGTCGGCAGCGAACTGGTATCGCACCCGCTGGTGCGCAAGATCACGTTCACCGGCGCGGACGCGACGGGGCGGCGCATCAACGAGCAGGCCGCGCGCGACTTCAAGCATGTGGGCCTCG
Source organism: Paraburkholderia unamae (assembly GCF_003096875.1). Classification (NCBI taxonomy): domain Bacteria; kingdom Pseudomonadati; phylum Pseudomonadota; class Betaproteobacteria; order Burkholderiales; family Burkholderiaceae; genus Paraburkholderia; species Paraburkholderia unamae. Next base: position 18,400 of record NZ_QEOB01000023.1, on the reverse strand, counting down.
AACTGGGCGGCAAGTCGCCGAACATCGTGTTCGACGACGCGAACCTTGACGACGCGGTAAATGGCGCCGTCTCGGGCATTTTCGCGGCGACCGGCCAAACCTGCATCGCGGGCTCGCGCCTGCTCGTTCAGTCCGGCGTGCATGACGAAGTGGTCGAACGCGTTGTCGCGCTCGCGAAAACGGCGCGCATGGGCGATCCGATGGACGCGGGCACACAGGTCGGCCCCATCACGACGCCGCCGCAGTACGAGAAGGTGCTCCATTACATCGGCATTGCCCAGGCCGAAGGCGCCGGGCTCGCGCTCGGGGGCAAGGCTGCATCGCGGGACGAATGCGCAAACGGATGGTTCGTGGAGCCGACCATTTTTACTGGCGTCAGGAACGACATGCGCATCGCGCAGGAGGAAGTATTCGGACCGGTGCTGTCGGTGATCCGCTTCGACACGGAAGACGAGGCCGTGGCGATTGCGAACGACGTGCGCTTCGGCCTTGGCGCGGGCGTGTGGACGAGCGACATCGGCCGCGCGTTCAGGATGGCCGAGCGCATCGAGTCGGGCACCGTCTGGGTGAATACGTACCGCGCCGTGAGCTACATGTCGCCGTTCGGGGGCTACAAGGACTCGGGCCTCGGGCGCGAGAACGGCATTGACGCGATCAACGAGTACCTGCAAACCAAGAGCGTCTGGATCAATACGGGCGCTGCGACGGGCAATCCGTTCGTGCTTCGATAGCAATCCTGATCAAGAGGACCGGGTTGCGTACCTTGTAATGACTTCCTTGCGCCAGGCGGCGTCAGATCGCCGGCGCACCCATTCATGGCAGGAGACATCTATGAAAGTCAACACCCTGGCATCGGACACGATGCCAGCCGCCGCCGCTACGCGCCGCACGATCCGCGCGATCGTCGGCGCTTCGGCGGGCAACATGGTCGAGTGGTTCGATTTTTTCGTCTACTCGTACTGTTCGCTGTATTTCGCCCATGCGTTCTTTCCTTCGGGCAACCGGACGACGGAATTGCTCAACACCGCCGGTGTGTTCGCGGCGGGCTTCCTGATGCGACCCGTGGGCGGCTGGCTGTTCGGCCGGATCGCCGACCGCAGCGGCCGTCGAAAGGCGATGCTGATGTCGGTGTTGATGATGTGCGGCGGGTCGCTGGCCATCGCGCTGCTGCCGACCTATGCGCAGATCGGCGTCGCCGCACCGGCGCTGCTGCTGGCCGCGCGCTGCGTGCAGGGTCTTTCCGTGGGCGGCGAGTACGGGACGAGCGCGACCTACATGAGCGAAATCGCGCAGGCGGGCCGGCGCGGATTTTTCTCCTCCTTCCAGTACGTCACGATCATCGCGGGGCAGATCGCCGCGTTGTTCGTGGTCGTCTTGCTGCAACAGTGGCTGTCGCATGCGGACCTGGTGTCGTGGGGCTGGCGCATTCCGTTCGCGCTGGGTGCGCTTGGCGCGTTGGTGGCGGTGTACCTGCGCCGCTCACTGGAGGAGACGACGACCGCGCGGACCCGGCATAGCGCGCAAGCCGGGACGATTGCGGCGCTGCTGGCTCACAAGCGCTCGGTCGTGACGGTGATTGGCTTCACGGCGGGCGGCTCGCTGGCTTACTACACCTTCACCGCGTACATGCAGAAGTATCTGGTCAATAGCGCCGGGATGTCCGTCAAGACCGCCAGTGGCTTGATGATGGCCGCGCTGATCGTCTTCATGTTCATGCAGCCCGTGGTCGGCGCGCTTTCCGATCGAATCGGGCGCAGGCGCTCGATGCTGCTGTTTGGCGTGCTCGCCATGCTCGGTACCGTGCCGATGCTCGACGCGCTCAGAAACGTCAGTAGTCCGTATTGGGCGTTTTTTCTTGTTGTGATCGCGCTGGCCGTCTTGAGCTTTTATACCGCCATTAGCGGCCTCATCAAGGCGGAACTGTTTCCGCCCGAAGTGCGCGCGCTAGGCGTCGGGCTGCCCTATGCGATTGCGAACGCCTTGTTTGGCGGGTCGGCCGAGTATGCGGCGTTGTCTTTGAAGGTGGCTGGCGTGGAAACGGTTTTCTTCTGGTACGTCACGGCGGCTTGCGCTGTGGTGGCGCTTGTGGCGTTTTTTATGCGCGAGCCTGCGGAGGGCGGGTATCTTCGGGATTGAAGGGGCGGCAAGCACTTCTCCGGGGTCTGCCGGGTTGGCACCGGCAGACCCCAACCTTCACAGCGTGGAGAACCCCTGAGGCATCAAGTATTTCCCGTGTACGTTGAGTTCGCCTTGATCGAGTCGCCGCCCAACTCGATCAGCTTTTCCCCATAACCCACCAGCGTTCCATCGGCAACGAGCAGTCGTTCCACGCGCGCGTCTATCGGTGCAATAACGGGGAACAGCACAGACTCGACCCGTACATACCCGATGACTTGCCCCGCAAAAACCGGCGATCCCTCCTCCACCGCCGTTTGCGGATCAAGCGGATGCGCGCGCTGAAAACAGCCCGTATACGGCGAGCGAATCGATACCGTTTCCATCGCAGGCGCATCACGGTCAACCCGCTCCGGCTGTGCCGCCACGCGGCCATTCACCTGAGGCGTTCGCACAAGCTTGAGCTTCTCGCTCCCAACCGTGCAGACGAATCGTGCGAGCCCGGCCGATTCCATGGCCGTCACAAACCCTTCGATATCTTTGAGATTCATTGTTCGACTTTGCTATAAAGTGCGCCCGACTCGATGAGACGTTCGAGATGGTGAATATCAAATCCGCCGTTGGCGAATTGCGGTTCCACCATCAGTTGCCGATGCAGCGGGATTGACGTATCGACGCCCGCAATCACGGTTTCATCGAGCGCCACGCGCATGCGCGCAATGGCTTCGTCACGCGTTTTTCCATGGGCGAGTAGTTTCGCGATCAGCGAATCGTAATTCGGCGGAATCGTGTAGCCAGAGTACAGATGCGATTCCACGCGAATTCCGGGGCCGCCTGGCGCAATCCACGATTCGACCTTGCCGGGCGAAGGCGTGAACTTCCAGGGATGCTCCGCCGTGATCCGGCATTCGATGGCGTGTCCTCTCAATTCGATATCGTCCTGGCGGATCGACAGGGGATGTCCCATCGCAACACGGAGTTGCTCCGCGACGATATCGACGCCCGTGACCAGTTCGGTCACAGGGTGTTCGACCTGAACCCGGGTGTTCATTTCGATGAAATAGAACTCGCCGTTCTCGTACAGAAACTCGAACGTGCCCGCGCCACGATAACCCGTCCTCACGCAAGCCTCGGCGCACAGCGTGCCGATGCGGCCGATCGCGGCGCGTTCGATGCCGGGCGCGGGGGATTCCTCGATGACTTTCTGGTGGCGGCGCTGCATGGAGCAATCGCGTTCGCCGAGCCAGACGGCGTTGCCGTGCGTGTCGGCCAGCACCTGGATTTCCACGTGCCGAGGGTGTTCGAGAAATCGTTCGATATAGACGGTTGGATTGCCGAATGCCGACGCGGCTTCCTCGCGTGTCGTGGAAACGGCCGCTGCGAGATCAGCCGGTTTGTGCACGACCCGCATGCCGCGCCCGCCGCCACCGCCGGCGGCCTTCACGATCAGCGGATAGCCGACCGCATCGGCGATGCTGGCAACGGTGTCCGCGTCTTCGGGCAGCGGGCCATCGGAGCCCGGCACGCAAGGCACGCCCGCGTCCTTCATTGCGCGTTTGGCGCTGACCTTGTCGCCCATTAGCCGGATAGAAGCCGACGTCGGTCCGATGAACGTGAGTCCCGCGTTTTCGACCGACTCCGCGAAGCCCGCGTTCTCGGAGAGGAAGCCGTAGCCCGGGTGGATGGCGTCGGCGTCCGTCAACCGGGCGGCGATCAGCAACTCGTTCTTGTTGAGGTAACTTCTCGCGGAAGGCGCGGGGCCGATGCACAGCGCCTTGTCGGCCAGTTGCACGTGCCGAAGGTCGGCGTCGGCTTCCGAGTGCACCGCCACGGTCTTGAGGCCCAATGCCTTGCAGGCGCGCAGAATTCTCAGTGCGATTTCGCCGCGATTGGCAATCAGTACGGTATGGAACATCTCGGCCTTAAATCGGTTCAATGACAAAGAGCGGGGTGTCGTGCGCGACAGCGGCGCCATCACTCACGAGAATCTCGATCAGGCGCCCCGCGCGGTCCGCCTCGATGGGGTTGAGCAGTTTCATCGCTTCCACGAGGCCGAGCGTGCGGCCTTCCTCGATGAGATCGCCCGGTGAAGCGAATGCGGGTTGGTCCGGGCCCGGCGCGCGATAGAAGGTTCCGGTCATTCCGGACGGGATGACGTGCTGCGCCTGTGCGGCCGGGCTGGCGGCTTGCGAGTCCGGTGACTGCGCCGCCGACGGACGCGCAATGGCCCCAGCGGAATCGGCCTTGTGCGGCGGCAAACGCTCGCCGCCACCCCGCACGAGCTTGATGCGTTCGTCGCCGTTCGTGTACTCGATCACGTCAAGCGACGAGCGCTCCAGCAGACGGATGAGTCCGTCAATCAACTCCTGATTCATCGGGCCGCCCTTAGCTGAACGCCTTGACCACGATGCCCGCTTCTTCGAGCGTGCGCCGTACCTTTGCTGCCATCTCGATGGCGCCGGGCGTGTCGCTGTGCACGCAGATGGTATCAATAGGAACCCTGATCATCCGGCCGGAGATCGTTTCGATCGCGCCTTCGCGGACCATCCGCAACATGCGCGCGGCGGCTTCGTCGGCGTCGTGCAGCACCGAGCCGGGCACCTTGCGGGGCACGAGGTGCCCCTCCTCGTCGTACGCGCGGTCGGCGAACACTTCGCTGCGCACGTCCAGTCCCATTTCCCGGCAAACCCGCTCCATCACCGCGCCGGAGAAGGTCATGCAGATGAGCGACGGATTGACGGCCTGGATGGCGCGCGCGATGGCTCTCGCGACGTCCTCATCGGTTTGCGTGAGGTTGCCGAGCGCGCCGTGCGCCTTCACGTAGGTAATACGGTGCCCGGCGTAGCGCGCGAGCGCTTCGGCCGCGCCGATCTGCCAGGCGACGAAGCGCTCGATTTCCCCGGTCGAGTACGGAATGATGCGGCGCCCGAAACCCCAGAGGTCGGGGAAGCCCGGGTGCGCGCCGATGGCGACGCCGCGCTCTTTGGCGAGTGCGAACGTGCGGGCCATGATCTCCGGGTCGCCCGCATGCAGACCGCAGGCGACGTTGGCCGAGGTGACGATCTTCAGAATGGCGTCGTCGTCGCCCATCCGGTAGGGGCCGAAGCCCTCGCCCATATCGGAATTGAGGTCGACCTCAATGCGGTTGTTTATCGTGGTCATGTGTCGTGTCTTCCTTGCAGGCTATGTTCGAAAGGTGTCGCGTCAGGCGCGGTGCGCCATCAGCGCAAGCGCGTTGCGAATCCGGCCGAGTTCCTCGGCTTGTTCTTGCAGGGCGCAAACGGCGGTGTCGATATCGACGCTTTCAAAGCGGATGCGGCATCCAACCGGCGCCTGGGCGAGCTTCCACAAATCGGCTTCGATGACGGTCGCGATCTTCGGATAGCCACCACAGGTATTCGCTTCCGCCAGTTGAATGATGGGTTGACCGGACGGCGGAACCTGTACGGTTCCCGGTACGATGCCGTGCGAAAGCAACTCAACGGGCGCTGCCAGGCCGAGCGGCGCGCCGCTCAGCCGGTAGCCAACCCGGTTGGCGTCCGCGGTGACCTCATAGGCGGATTGCGCGAAGGCCGTTCGTGCGCTCGAATCGAACAGCGCGTACTCGGCGCCCTCCAGCACGCGGACTGTGACTTCTCCGGCGGAGAGTGCCTGCCAGAAGGCGGGCAGGTCCCTGGGAACGACGCCAAGGCCGGCTGCCTGCCGCCGCGGCTTGCCGTACGGCTCGCACGCTCCTAGCTGGTCGCCGCGTTTCAGGCCACGCCCCTGCACGCCGCCAAAGTTCGCTTTCAGGTCGGTCGATCGGGAACCCATGATCATCTCGACGTCGATGCCGCCGCCGACCGCGAGGTACGCGCGTGCACCTCTGCGCGGGCGTTCGATGACGATGGTTTGCCCGGCTTTGGCGGCGCGCCTCCACCACGGCGCCACGATTTCGTCTTCGACCCGGACGACGCAATCGGCCCCGGCAACCGCGAAGTCGATATCCTCAGTGCTCCGAATCTTGAAGGGGAACATGCTGACTTCGATCCCGGCTTCGCGCACGTCATTGCCGACCATCGCGTTGGCGACCGACAAGGCGAGGCTGTCCATGGCGCCGCCACGGCTCAGCCCGTTATCAAGGTATCCACGGCGCCCCAGATCCTGAATCAGATTGGCGGCGCCGCTCGACAAGACTTCAATCACAGCTCGATCCTCTTCACACTAAACTGGACGCGGTCCCCGGGGGCCAGCAAACACGCTTCTGGCCGTCCGAGCTTGAACATTTCGACGTCGGTCTCGCCGATCAGGTGCCATCCCGAGGGCGCGGTGCAAGGCATGACGCCTGCCTGCGCGCCACCGACAATCACCGTGCCGGCCGCGACTTTCATCCTCGGCACCTTTCTTCGAGGCACATGCAGTTCCGGCGGCAGGCCGGTCATATACGCGAAGCCCGGCATCGAGCCGATGCAGGCCACGGTATAAACCGTGCTGGCGTGTCGGCGGATGTACTCGGTCACGTCGAGAGACGCGCCCTTCGCCAGTTCGATCAGATCCTCTCCGGCCGGTCCGCCATACACCACGGGAATTTCGATTTCCCGCGCCGGTTGCCGGGAAGGCTCAACCGTTTCCCACAGACGAAGCAGCAGATCCCTTGCCTCGCGTGGATGCGTGCGCAACGGATCGAACACGAAGAGCAGGTTGTTCACGCCGGGCACCAGTTCATGCGACGCATCGTTGCCGAACACTTCGCGAATTCGCCGTGCCAACGCGATGAGGCGTTGTTGCAGCACGGCGTCGAAGCGGGCATTCGGCCCATCGGATGGATCGAACAGGATCGCGCCCGCACCCGCCGCGTGGATACGCGGCGCGACTTCGGCGCGGCGCTCGGGCGCCAGTAGTTCAACAGGAGCATTCATTCAGTATTTCTCGTCATTCACAGGCAAACAGGCAAAGCGAAAATACGTGAGGCGGGCGGTGTGAGAACGCGCCCGAGCCTCACGCGCGGGATCATTCCGCTAACGGCTTTCCCGCGGTTTCCTTCGCACAGAGCAGACAGATCAGGGTGAGCGCGAGACCGGCGGCGACATACAGGCAAATCGCGGTCGTTGACTGATACGTCTTGTAGAGGCTGGCAAACACGAGCGGCCCGAACGCGCCGCCGATGATTCCTCCGAGCGTGGCCGCGAGCGAGGCCCCCGCATAGCGGACGCGGGTGGGGAACTGCTCCGTGACGAATGCGGCCTGAGGGCCGTACATCATGGCCTGGAACAGCATGCCGACCACGACGGCAAGGCATACGCCGGCCGGCTGGCGGGTGTTCATCAGATAGAAGTACGCGAACGCCCAGACAATGGAGAGCGCGGCCCCGGCGGCATAAACGGCGCGACGTCCCAGACGATCCGAAAGGCCGCCGAACAGCGGCACGCACACGGCGTGCAGCATCGCGCCGAGCATGGTCGCGAGCAAGGCGAGCGAGCGGGGAAGGTGCAGCACGCTCGTCACGTAGGTGAGCGTGAAGATGATCAGGAGTCCGTAGACGATGTCCGAGCCGATGCGCACGCCCCCCGCGATCAGAAGCCGCCGCCAGTGGCCGCCAAAGACTTCCTTGACCGGCATTTCGACCTTGTGATGATGTTGCTCGAGTTGCTTGAACATCGGCGTTTCATCCACGCCGCGACGCAGCCACAGCCCGAACGCCACGAGCACCGCGCTCGAAAGGAAGGGGATGCGCCAGCCCCACGACTGGAAGGCGTCCGCCGACAAGGTGGCCGTGCACAGCGCGAGGAAGCCTGCGCCAAGCAGGGTGCCGCCCGCCGGGCCGACCTGGGCCCAGGCGGCATTGCGGCCGCGCCGCTGCTGGTCGCCGTGCTCCATCGAGAGCAGCACCGCGCCGGCCCATTCGCCGCCGATTGCCGCGCCTTGCAGGAAGCGCAGCGCCACGAGCAGGACGGGGCTCCAGACGCCCCACGCCTGGTAGGTGGGCAACAGGCCCATCAGGCCGGTCGCCGTGCCCATCATGACGAGGGTGGCGACGAGCACGAAGCGCCGCCCGAGCTTGTCGCCCAGATGCCCGAAGACGACGCCGCCGAACGGCCGCGAGAGGTAGCCCACCGCGTAGGTCGAGAACGCGAGGATGGTCCCCGAGAGGGGATCGAACGAGGGGAAGAACAGCGCGTTGAAGACGAGCGCGGCCATCAGGTTATAGACCGTGAAGTCGAACCATTCGAGCGTCGTTCCAATCGAGCTTGCCGCGGCGAGCCTGGCCATCGAGGGCGTTTTTTTCGCACTGCTGTCCAGTTCGACGGGTTGTGGCTGAGGCAGGGTGGACGAGTGCTCCATTACGCACACTCCCGGGAGTCGAGGTTCAATGAGAGCGCGTAGCGCGCGGCTGCGTTGGGCGCGCAGGGCAGTTCAGCCAGGGCTTCTTGCAGCGCGGACTCGCTGAACGACGCCGTGCTGCCTTCGATAATGAAGATCGGTTCCATGCGGCGCGTGCCCAGATCCTCCAGCGGCAACGGGCGGCTCAGTGCGTCGCTGGGCGTGAGAAGGCAGGAGCGGACAAAATCGGGTCGCTGCGAGAGGCGATTGCCCAGCGCTGCGCATTGTTCGCTCAGTTGGTCATTCGATTGCGCGGGTTGTGCGTCCAAACGCAAGGGCAGCACGGCAACGAAACCGCCATGGCCCCGGCCGACCTCCGCACTGAGTCCGCCGATGCGTCGCTTCGGGGCAAGCATCTTTGGCAGCACTTTCACGGACCACGGGGTCTGGTGTGCGAAGGCGTGCGCATACGCCGGCGAATCGAACGCCTGCAACGATTGAGCCCAGTACAGCGCGAGGTATTTGGGGCCGCCGTCGATAGCGACATAGCGCGACGCGGCGATCACGCCGTCCATCCGCACGCGGTCTTCGAGGTGCTCGCGGTCATACCACAGGTTGAACTCTTCCTCGTCTTCGCGACTCACATCGGCCGCGACGAACAGCATCCCGCGTTGTTCAGGTTTCATCACTCGCTCTTCCTCGAATTGTTGGACGCCTCATCGTCACAACTCAAAAAAGGGCGGGCAAACGGGATTTTCTTCGGTGCCTTGATAGATTTTTCTTTTCAGGCAAGCTATGACGGGGCGCGCGCCGGGCAGGCGCCGGCTGATAGCCGGGAAAACCCCTAACCAGGATTCGGACGATAAAGGGCAATGAATACGCGATTTCTTGAGAGTTTCATGCTGGTCGTGGAACTCGGGAGCTTCCGGGCCGCAGCGGAGCGGCTGCATGTGAGTCAGGCGACCATTTCGAACCGCATCGCGGCGCTGGAGGAGGAGATCGGCGCGCGCGTATTCATACGCGACCCCGGCGATCTGCGCCTGACCCCGGTTGGCCTGCGCCTGATCAGCTATGGCGAGCGCATGCTCGAATTGCAGAGCGACATCATGCAGCTTGGGCGCACCGACCAGAAGCTGCTGGGCGGTGTGCGCATCGGCGTCATCGATACGATCGTCCACACCTGGCTGGTCGGGTTCGTGCAGCATCTTCAGTCTTCGTACCCCGGCATCGAGGTGCAGTTGAGCGCCGAATCGACGGAGCGATTGAACCGGAGCTTGCGCGACGGCGAGGTCGATATCGCGCTACAGACTGATCAGATGATTGGCGACGGCGTGGTCAGCAGAAGCTGCCTTCCCATGGCAATGGGCTGGGTGGGGCGCCCGGGCGACCCGCTGGAATCGCGCGCGGATCTGCGGGCGATTCTCTCGGGCCCTGTCGCCACGATGAGCCGGGGCTCGCAGCCTTATCTCGTGCTCAAGGACGTGTATAAACGGGCCGGCATGCCGATGGGCCGGGTGCATTGCGTCAATTCCATTTCGGCGATCGTCCGGCTCGTCAAATGCGGCCTGGGCAATGCGATGATGCCGCTGCCGCCCGTGAAGGAGCAGGTGGACCGCGGAGAGCTGGAGATCATTCACTTCGACATGCCTTTGCAGCCGCAGGCGCTGGTGGTCAGCTATCTCGAGAGCCGGGCGTCCGACGCCATCCGTTTCGTGGCCGAGCTTGCCTGCGAGGAAGCGAATCGATACATGCGTTCGATGCCGCCGCCGTTTGCTCCGGAGTAAGCAACAGTCACGGACCTTTCATGGTGGGCCCGCGCACTCACATGCCGGAGTGAAGCCGCCTCACGACGAGTGCGGCTCCTTTGTCGTGCCGCCCTGTGCGTTCCCGCCCGGCAGCGAGCCGAACATGTGCTGGCTGCATTTGGCGTCACGCCATGCCGCGTTGAGCTTGAGCCCTCCCAGCATGCGGCGCGCGAGAGGAAGAATCTGCTCACCGGCCAGCATGCCCAGCAGACCGATCAGCGCAATGATGGGCGGCGCCGGCGACTGCACGCCCATCAGGCTGTAAATGACGCCGGCCAGCAGTCCGGCAGCCAGTGAAAGCACATATGGTTTCATGTCGCGAGTCTCTTGAGCCGTGAGCCGGCAATTGGCAATTGGCAATCGGTGATCGGCGGCGCGTAATCGTTACGCAATCGTCACGCAACCGCCACGCGAATTGCCGCGCCCAAAAATTTCTCGCAAGCGTATCGGGTTTGGCGCAATTAGAAAAGACGCAATCGCCTCATCCGTCATGCAAATTCTGGAATTGAATCGATTCCATTTCTTGGATGTCCATCCGCCGCATTTACGTGTCAAATGTTTGCAGCTGGATAGTGCCGCTTCCCAGCGTCACGCATATCGATCGCCTCCCGGCCGCGCCGGCGAGGCGGCTTCTCCTCTCTCCGGTTCAAAGGGCACTGACGTCATGAGCAATTCGAAGCTTGAAGTTCTCACTCCGCAAAACAGCCAGTTGATCATCATCGATCAGCAGCCGCAAATGGCCTTTGGCGTGCAGTCGATCGACCGCCAGGTACTGAAGAACAACGTGGTGGCGCTGGCCAAGTCCGCCAAGGTGTTCGACATTCCCACCACGATCACGACGGTCGAAACGGAAAGCTTCTCGGGCTACACGTACCCGGAACTGCTCGATGTGTTCCCGGGCAAGAAGCTGCTGGAGCGCACGTCGATGAACTCGTGGGACGACCAGAAAGTGCGCGACGCGCTCGCCGCGAACGGCCGCAAGAAGGTGGTCGTTGCCGGCCTGTGGACGGAAGTCTGCAACACGACCTTTGCGCTGTGCGCGATGCTCGAAGGCGACTACGAGATCTACATGGTTGCCGACGCTTCGGGCGGCACCTCGAAGGACGCGCACGACTTCTCCATGCAGCGCATGATCCAGGCCGGCGTCGTGCCGGTCACCTGGCAACAGGTCATGCTCGAATGGCAACGCGACTGGGCACATCGCGAGACTTACGACGCCGTGATGGCGATTGCGAAGGAGCATTCGGGCGCGTACGGCATGGGCGTGGATTACGCGTACACGATGGTTCACAAGACGCCGCAGCGCACGGCTGTGCCGCATGAATTGCTCGCGGCCGTGCCGGCGAAATGAGTGTGGAGAGGTATTGACTGGCACCGCCGGCGGCGCGCGTAGCGCCGCTGGCGGCTCTCACCGTCAGGCCTCCGACAATGCCCAAGGCGCGTGCGCCAGATGCTCGACGAGATAGTCGAGCAGAACGGTCACACGCGCGGCGCGCAGCATGCCAGGCGGCGTGACGAGATTGACATTGATGTCGTTGATGCGCCAGTCGCACATGACCTCCTCCAGTTCGCCGCGCTCCAGTGCGTCCCATACGAGGAATTCAGGCTGAAGCGCGAGGCCGTGGCCTGCGATCAGTGCGGGCAGGATCACGTCGGCGTTGTTCGTCCGCACGCGCCCACGCACCGGCACTGCGTATTCCTCGCCTGAAACGATCTGCCGGAAACGCCAGAGTTCGGGCGTCGGCAGGTTCGTGTAGATGAGGCTCGCGTAGCGCTCCAGTTCGCGCGGATGCGTGGGCCTGCCGTGCCGGTCGAGGTAGGCGGGCGCGGCGACGAGCGGTCGGCGCACGGCGCAAAGGCGGCGCGCGCGCAGCGAGGAATCGGTGAGATCCGCAATGCGGATCGCGACATCGAAGCCGCCCGAGACGATATCGACCAGATGATCGGTCAGCACGAGGTCCACGTCGACCTTCGGGTAGCGTTCGAGAAAGACCGGCAACAGCGGTGCGAGATGCCGCTGCCCGAACGACATCGGCGCGTTCACGCGCACGATGCCGTGCGGTTCCAGCGCCTGCGCGGACGCATCGTATTCGATGGTCTCGGCGTCGGCGAGCAGGCGGATCGCACGGTCGCGCAGCAGTTCGCCGGTCGGCGTGAGCGAGAGCTTGCGCGAGGTTCGGTAGAACAGCATGGTGCCGAGTCGCTGCTCGAGGCGTGCGATGGCCTTCGAAACGGTCGGCTGCGAAATGCCGAGCAGGTTGGCCGCTTTCGCGAACGAGCCCGTTTCGACGACGCGCGCGAAGATGGCCCAGGCTTCAAGATCAGGAAGGGGTTGCATGGTGAGAGTGAATTCGATGAATGTCCAGCGCGCCTGTGATGTCAATCAGGACAACCAACCGATGCAGGAACCGCTGCAAGCAGAACCCCCGGGGGCGCATTCCCGGCAGCCCTGTCCTGCATTCTAATCCGACCGCGAGGCCGACCGCATGGAATCTTATCTGGTGTCACTGGGCGCGGGCGTGCTCATCGGCGTGATCTACAGCGTGATCAAGGTCCGTTCGCCCGCGCCCCCGCTGATCGCCCTGGTTGGCTTGCTGGGCATGGTGATCGGCGCGCAGGCCGTGCCTGCCCTGAAGCCGCTGCTGGGTCTTTAACCAACGTGAGGAAACGCCCGTGAGCGCAACCGACAGCCAACCCGATCTCATTCTTCATAACGCACGCATCACCACGCTGGACCGCACCAACCCGCTCGCCAGCGCCGTGGCCATCGCCAACGGCCGCTTCGTCGCGGTCGGCAGCGAGGCCGACGTCATGCCGCTCGCGGGGCGCGCCACGCGCGTGATCGACTTGCAGGGCCGCCCCGTGCTGCCCGGCCTGATCGACAATCACCTGCATCTTATCCGCGGCGGCCTGAACTACAACATGGAGCTGCGCTGGGACGGCGTGCGCTCGCTCGCCGTGGCCATGGAGATGCTCAAACAGCAGGTCGCGATCACGCCCGCACCGCAATGGGTGCGCGTGGTCGGCGGCTTCACGGAGCACCAGTTCGCCGAGAAGCGCCTGCCCACCATCGAGGAACTCAACGCGGCCGCGCCCGACACGCCCGTGTTCATCCTGCACCTGTACGACCGCGCGCTGCTGAACGCCGCCGCGCTGCGCGTGGTGGGCTATACGAAGGACACGCCGGAGCCGCCGGGCGGCACGATCCTGCGCGACGCCACGGGCACGCCCACGGGCCTGCTGCTCGCCAATCCGAACGCGACGATCCTCTACGCGACGCTGGCCAAGGGGCCGAAGCTGCCGGCCGAGTACCAGTACAACTCCACGCGCCATTTCATGCGCGAGCTGAACCGCCTGGGCGTGACGGGCGCCATCGACGCGGGCGGCGGTTCGCAGAACTATCCGGACGACTACGAGGTCATCCGCAAGCTGCACGACGCGGGCGAGATGACGGTGCGCATCGCGTACAACCTCTTCACGCAGAAGCCCGATGCGGAGAAGGAGGACTTCGTGAACTGGACGCAGAGCGTGAAGTATCACGATGGTTCGGACTACTTCCGGCATAACGGCGCGGGCGAGATGCTGGTGTTCTCGGCGGCCGACTTCGAGGACTTCCGCGTGGCGCGCCCGGAGCTGCCGCCGGAGATGGAGGGCGAGCTCGAAGGCGTCGTGCGCGTGCTCGCGCAGAACCGCTGGCCGTGGCGGCTGCACGCGACCTACGATGAAACGATCAGCCGCGCGCTGGACGTGTTCGAGAAGGTCAACCGCGACATCCCGCTCGAAGGCCTGAACTGGTTCTTCGATCACGCGGAGACGGTTTCGGATCGCTCGCTGGACCGCATCGCGGCGCTGGGCGGCGGCATTGCCGTGCAGCACCGCATGGCGTACCAGGGCGAGTATTTCGTGGAGCGCTATGGTGCGCGCGCGGCCGAGGCCACGCCGCCCGTGGCGAAGATGCTCTCGAAGGGCATCAAGGTCTCCGCGGGCACCGACGCCACGCGCGTGGCGTCGTACAACCCGTGGGTGTCGCTCGCCTGGCTCGTGAGCGGCCGGACGGTGGGCGGCCTGCGCCTGTATGCGCAGCGCGATCTGCTCGATCGAGAAACGGCGCTGCGCATGTGGACCGAGTACGTCACATGGTTCTCGAACGAAGAGGGCAAGAAAGGCCGTATCGCGGTGGGGCAGCTGGCCGACCTGATGGTGCCGGACCGCGACTTCTTCGCCTGCGCCGAGGACGATATCGCGGATACCACGGCGCTGCTCACGGTGGTGGACGGCCGGATCGTGTGGGGCGCGGGCCCGTTCTCGGAGCACGACGCGCCGATCCCGCCCGCGATGCCCGACTGGTCGCCGGTGCGCCAGTATGGCGGCTACGGCGGCTGGGGCGCGACGCAGCAGAGCGGCGCGCCGTTGCAGCGCGCGGCGGCCGCGGCGCTGTGCGCGTGCGCGAGTGCGTGCAACCTGCATGGCCATGCGCACGGCAGCGCCTGGGGCAGCGCGCTGCCGACCTCGGATGCGAAGGGCTTCTGGGGCGCGTTCGGCTGTTCGTGCTGGGCGATCTGAGGTGGCGGCGCTCACGGGCCGGGGCAACCCGGCGTGGATTCGCGCGCTGCTCGCGCAGCCGTGGGTGGCGCCGTTCGTGCGCGTCGCGCTGGTTTCGGCATGGCTGATCGGCGGCGTGAACAAGCTGCTGGACTTCAATGCGGCGGTCGCGGAGCAGGCGCATTTCGGGCTGCATCCGCCCGCGCTGTGGGCCGCGTTCGCGATCGTGGTGGAGATCGGCGGCTCGCTGTGCGTGGTGCTGCGCCGCTTCACGTGGCTGGGCGCGGGCGCGCTGGGCGTGCTCACGCTCGTGGCCATGCTGGTCGCCAACGACTTCTGGAACCATACGGGCGCCGCGCGCTTCATGGCGCTGAACAGTTTTTTCGAGCACCTCGGGCTGATCGCGGCGCTCGTGCTGGCCACGCTGCTGGAGGATGTGCGCGGCGCCGACCGTGAGTGATCCGCACAAACCAATGATGAAACAAGGAAATTCGACGATGAAAGCATTTCGTTCTGTCCTGCTCGCGCTGATGGTGGCGGGCGGTCTTGTCACCGCGCCCGCGTCGTTCGCGAAGCCGCCTGTGATGGAGTCCGAAACACCGTCCGTGGCGGTGGGTGCGCAGTACGACACGACGCACGTGTACGTTGCCCCGGAAGATTTCGACCGCTTCACGGACAGCTTCGTGGCGACCTTCGGCGGCAGCAAGTCGAAGCAGGGCGTGTTCCAGGTCACGCCCACGCCGAGCCAGACGATGTCGCAGCTCGTGTTCACGCCCTCGGGCACGATCTCGGTGTTCGGCTTCAAGACGCCGGTGCCGTATCCCTTCGGCTCGGAGCGCACCGGCTACCTCGTGACCGACATGGACGCGGCGGTGAAGGCGGCGCGCGCGCACGGCGCGGACGTGATCGTCGACACCTTCCCCGATCCGGTGGGGCGCGACGCGATCATCTCGTGGGCGGACGGCGTGAACATGCAGCTGTACTGGCATAACGCAGCCCCGCACTACGATGCGCTTAAGACGGTGCCCGAGAACCGCGTGTACGTTTCGCCGAAAAGCCTGCACAAGCTGGTGCACGACTTCGTGAAGTTCTCGCACGGCAAGGTGGTGTCCGATGACGCGAAGGCGCCGGGCATCGAGATCGGCCGGCCGGGCGAGACGTATCGCCGTGTGCGCATCGAATCGGGCTTCGGCAAGATGACCGTGCTGGTGACGGACGGCCACCTGCCCTATCCGTTCGGGCACGAAACGACCGGTTACGAGGTGGCGAATCTCGACGAGACGCTGCAAAAGGCGCAGGCCGCGGGCGTGAAGGTGCTCGTGGCGCCGTTCAGCTCGGACGGACGCAACGCGGCGATCGTGCAGTTCCCGGGCGGCTACATCGCGGAAATCCACGCCAGCGCGGCGCAATGAAACACGAGGACACGATCCTGGCGGCGGTGGCGGGCTATGTGGACACGCTGAGCTTCGTGGCGCTGTTCGGGCTCTTCACGGCGCACGTCACGGGCAACTTCGTGCTGATCGGCGCGGGGGTGGCGGGCTACGGACAGGGCGTGCTCCTCAAGCTGATCGTGTTCCCGGCGTTCGGTGCGGGCGTGGCGGGCAGCAGCGTGCTGCTGCGCTCGCTCAGCGGGCGGCACGCGCGCCAGGGCGCGCGGCTGCTTCACGCGGTGCAGGCGGTGCTGATGCTGGGCTTCTGCCTGGCGGGCGTCCGGGCGTCGCCGGTCGCGCAGCCCGACACGCTGCCGGTGGTGGTGGCCGGCGTGCTGGGCGCGTTCGCGATGGGGGTGCAGAACGCGCATCCGCGGCTGATCGTGCGGCCCGCCGTGCCGAACACGGTGATGACGGGCAACGTCACGCAGGCGATCCTGGACGTGGTGGACATGCTGTATGCGGGCACGCCGGAGAGCGTGCGCGAGGCGGCGCGAGCGCGGTTCGCGAAGATGATGCCGGCCATCGCGGCGTTTGCGGCGGGGGCGATCGGCGGAGCGCTGGGCCTGCGCTACGTGGGCTTCTGGGCGCTGCTCGTGCCCGCGTGTGCGCTGGCTGTGCTGGCGTGGACGACGGGCGAGCACGAGCGCGCGGCGACGGCCGGCCCCGCATGATGCGATCAAGAACGGCAGGAAAGGCAAGGAAAAACATGGTGTCGAGCACGACGCGCGGGCGTCGAAAGAAGAGGGCCGCGGGCTTCGCGGCTGCCGCCGGGCTGCTGATGATGGGCGCCCCTGCCGCCTTTGCGCAGACGGCAACGAACGTGCCGGAAAGCCCGCCCACGTGCGACGTCAAACGCCCCGTGCCCGGCTTCAACCGCTGGCAGGAAAACTGGGGCGTGCTTGCGAATCCGTGCCTGCCGCGCAGGCCGTTTGACGGGCTCAAGTACATCCCGCTTTCGAGGAACGATCCCACCTGGTATCTCTCGCTCGGCGCGAACCTGCGCGAGCGCTTCGAACTCAACAACACGCCGCTCTTCGGCCTTGGCAGCGCGCGGCCCGACAACTGGGTGATCCAGCGCGCCGAAGTCCACGCCGACGCGCGCTTCGGCGAGCACGTGCAGGCGTTCTTCCAGCTCGAAGACGCGCGGCCATTCGGTAAGGACTCCGTCACACCCGTGGACAAGAACCCGCTCGACATCGAGCAGGCGTTCGTGGCGTTCGTCTACGGCGTGGGCGGCGGCACCTTCAAGGCGCGCGTGGGGCGCCAGGAAATGGCGTTCGACTTGCAGCGTTTCGTTTCGGTGCGCGACGGCCCGAACGTGCGCCAGGCGTTCGACGCGCTGTGGGCCGACTACGAGATCGGCAAGTGGCGCTTTATCGGCTACCTCACGCAGCCCGTGCAGTACCGCGACGCGGCCGTGTTCGACGACGTCTCGAACGGCCACCTCACGTTCAGCGGCGTGCGCGTGGAGCGCGTGAACACGGGGCCGGGCGACCTCTCGGCGTACTGGTCGCGCTACGAGCGCGACAACGCGCGCTTTCTCGATGCGAGCGGCAACGAGCGGCGCGACGTGTTCGACGCGCGCTACGCGGGCAAGCAGGCGCAGTTCGACTGGGACGTGGAAGGCATGGTGCAGACCGGCCACGTGGGCGCGGATACGGTGGGTGCGTGGGCGTTCGGCGCGCTGGGCGGTTATACGTTCGCGGCGCTGCCGGGCACGCCGCGCCTGGGGATCCAGGTCGACGGCGCATCGGGCGACCGGCATCCCGGCGACGGCCGCGTGGAGACGTTCAATCCGCTTTTCCCGAATGGCTACTACTTCACGCTCGCGGGCTACACGGGCTACAGCAACCTGATTCACGTGAAGCCTTCGCTCACGTTCAAGGTCACGCCCAAGGTGACGCTGCTCACGGCACTGGGTTTCCAGTGGCGCGACACGACGGCGGATGCCGTCTACGGCCAGGGCATGGCGGTGGTGCCGGGCACGGCGGGCAAGGGCAACCGCTGGACGGGCATGTATGCGCAGGTGCGCGCCGACTGGCTGGTGAGCGACAACGTGGCGCTCGCGCTCGAAGCAGTGCATTTCGAGGTGGGCGATTCGCTGCGCTCACTCGGCGCGCGCAACGCCGATTATGTCGGCGTGGAAGCGAAGTTCGGCTGGTGATGAAAGGTATCGACAAGGGGAACGTGATGAGCACGCATCTG
>NZ_QEOB01000022.1:0-152905 GCF_003096875.1 Paraburkholderia unamae | reverse complement strand
GTCCGAGTCGCCGGCGATGATCGCGTTCGCGGCCAGCATCACCGCCTTGAGACCCGAGCCGCACACCTTGTTGATCGTCATGGCGGGCACGGCCGCGGGCAGGCCCGCCTTGATCGACGCCTGGCGCGCCACGTTCTGGCCCGAGGCAGCCGTGAGCACCTGACCCATGATCACGTCGCTCACGTGCTCGGGCGCAACACCCGCGCGCTCCAGCGCCGCCTTGATCACGATGGCGCCAAGATCGGGCGCCGCCACCTTCGCAAGCGAGCCGCCGAATTTGCCTACCGCCGTACGTGCGGCCGAAACGATCACAATGTCAGTCATGTTGAGCTCCTGCTCTGCAATTACGCTGGAATATCGAAGTCTTTAAAGCTGATCCGGACAGCACGGCGCCCTCGCCGCCCCACGATCACGATGGAGCGACGAAAGCGGCGCGGTGCCGCGGTCTGGCAGGAACGCGAAATCAGGCCTTGGCCGTACCGGCTGCCTTGGCGGCGGCCGGTTGCGCGACTTCGGGGACCGAAGCCGCAACGTTCTGAAGATTGCTCTGGGCCGTTTCGATGGCCTGGCGGGTCACGCCGCGCATGGTCTCGGCGGCGTTGTTGACGGCGGCGAACGTCGAGTTCATGGCCGCGATGAAAGCTCCCGACCCTGCGGGTGCGTGCTGCGTGAGGCCTTCGGAGAACGCCTTGAAGCGCTGCTCGTGCTCGCCGGAATGGGCCTGCGCCGCCTGCATCCATTCGTTGTGGGCATGCGAAGCGATGTCGAACAGATGGCGGCTATAGGAGGCGGCCTTCGCGGCGGCCTGCTGCGACGCACCGAGTTGCTGCGTGAAGAACTCCACCGGATTGCTGCTTTGCAGAGCACCCTTGAGCGTCGCTTCGCTTTCGGCCATGGCGGCCCGGCCGGCCTGCACATTGAGGTCGACCACGGCCTGCATGCTGTCCAGCATGGGCTTCGTGAGCGCGAAGAACGCCGTGACGCCGGCCTGATAGTTTGCGCGGAATTGTTCGGGTGCGGTTACGGACATCAGATATGCTCCTTGATTAGTCATACTAAAGAAAGCGCCAACCCCCGAAGGCCCGACTCGCGGCTGAGTCTCATGTTTGAAAACTTTTGCTGCATCGCCGCAGTCGATTTAGAGTGACCATTCTAAGACAGAAATTTAACAATTTTATGGACGTGAAATTAAGTGGAAACCCTTATCGCACGCATTCGGGTTCGGAACTTGCAGTTGTCAGGCAACCAGCCTTCAATTGCATTTAACTGTATGACAGGCGTTCGCACATGACCTGCTTGCGCAACGAATACACAAAATAGCGACGGATTTTCGCCACCGCGCCGTTGAAGTCTTTATGGGGGCCGCCAGCCCCCTTTCCGCATCAAGGGAGAGACATCATGATTCGTCATTCGCTGCGCTCGCTGCTCGTTGCCGCCCTGCTCAGCGTCACCGCCTCGGCGGCGTTCGCACAAACCGTGATCACTGCGCCGCACGCGCCGCCTGCACCGCGCGTGGAAACCGTGCCGCCGCCGCGCGCGGGCTACGCCTGGGACCCCGGTCACTGGCGCTGGGAGCGCGGCGCGTATGTGTGGGCGCCGGGCCACTGGCAAACGGTGCGCGTGGGTTATCGCTGGGTGCCGGGGCACTGGGTGGACCACGGCCCGAACTGGCGCTGGGTGCAGGGCCATTGGGCTTGAAATCGGGCGTGAGGCGTGCATGCCCGACGTCGAACCGAAGGACGACCATGATGGCCTGGCTGTGGACACACCGGTGCGCCGCGCCTTGAACGCCCCCGACGAACGCGAACCCGACGCCGACCCCGACGCCGACCTGGTCGCGCGTGTGGGCTCGCGCGACCCGCTCGCCGTGCGCGCGCTCGTCGCGAGCAAGCTGCCGCGCCTGCTCGCGCTCGCCACCCGCATGCTGGGAGACCGCAGCGAAGCCGAGGACGTGGCGCAGGAGGCCTTCGTGCGCATCTGGAAGCAGGCGCCGCTCTGGCGCACGGGCGAAGCGAAATTCGATACCTGGCTGCACCGCGTGGCGCTCAATCTCTGCTACGACCGCTTGCGCGGACGCCGCGAAGAAACCGGCGACGACCTGCGCGCAGTGGCCGAGCCGATCCCCGATTCCGCCGCCGCGCCCGAGCAGCAACTCGAAGCGCGTGCGCGCGACCAACGCGTGCGCGCGGCGCTCGCCGCGTTGCCGGTGCGCCAGCGCGAAGCGCTCGTGCTCACCTACTATCAAGAGCTTTCGAACCTCGAAGCGGCCGGCCTGATGGGCATCTCGGTCGATGCGCTCGAAAGCCTGCTGGCGCGCGCCCGGCGCACCCTGCGCGCACAACTGGCCGGCGGCGTAGCCGGTAAGGACTCCGTATGACACCCGAACGTTTTCACACACTCGTCGAAGCCTACGGCGCAGACCCGCAGCGCTGGCCGCGGCACGAGCGCGCCGACGCGCTCGAATGGGCGCGCGCGCATCGCGCCGAAGCCGACGCGGCGCTTGACGAAGCCCTGGAACTCGACGACTGGCTCGCTCGCGACATGATCGCCCCACCCGCGCGCGCGCTGGTCGAGCAGATCGTTGCGCACGCACCGGGTCGCAAGCAAGCCGCGAAACGCCGCGGCTTCTGGTGGTCCGGCGCGGCCTTCGCGGGCGCGGGTCTCGCCGGGGCGCTCGCAGGCGCGCTCGTCATGTCGCTGCTGCTCCTTGGCGGCGCGGCGAGCGCGCCGCACGAGAGCAGCTACCTAGGCACGAGCTTCGGCGGGTCCAGCGCCGACTGGAACGCCGATTCGAACACCGCAGCCACCGACTGGAGCGAAGAATGAACGGCCGCTCATGGAAGCCGCTCCTCGTCGGCTCGGTGCTGCTCAACGTCTTTCTGCTCGGCGCGATCGCGGGCGGCGCGTGGCGCTGGTTCGCCGCCCACGGCGAGCCGCAGGCGCAGCCCGCACAGCACGTGGCCTTGCGATTCGCCACTGAGGCGCTGTCACCGGAGCGGCAGCAGCAGTTTGTCGAGGCGCTCAAGTCCTCGCGGCGCGAAGGGCGCCAGTTCGCGCGTGAAGGGCGTGACGGCCGCCGCGACCTGCTCGAACTGCTCGCCGCGCCGCAACTCGACCGCGCCGCCATCGACGCCGCGCTCGCGCGCACGCGCACCGCCGACACTGCGCTGCGCGCCCAGGTGGAAAGCGGCGTGGTCGACTTCGCCGCCACGCTCACGCCCGCGGAACGCGTGACGTTCGTCGAAGGGCTCGAAAAACGCGGCCAGTGGCGCCTGCCGCCGCAACAGCAAAAGACCGTGAACGAGGCGAGCGGCGTGCATTGAGCGTGCATCGAAAAAATTTCGTGGATGAGCGACGGATCACGCGCGCACCGAACGTTTAACGGAAATACACCACGCCACGAGGAGCGCGCATGGAAAGCCCGACGACCGCCCGTGCCGGCGCGATCGCCATGAACCGCTTCGGCCTGGGCACGCGCGCCGACGAAACGCCACCCGCCGATGCGCGAGGCTGGCTGCTCGACCAGTTCGCCGCGTACGAGCCGCTGCCCGCCGCATGGCGCAACGAGCCGGGCGCGATGGCGCTCGCCGCGCGCTTTGGCGAGGAACGCCAGCAGGGCATGACGAGCGAAGCCGCGAGCGCCGCGGCAACGAATGCGAGCGGCACCGCCGCCGAAAATGCGCAGCAAGTCGCACGCCAAGCCGTCAACCAGGCGATCCGCCGCGAGAGCGTCGGCATCTACCGCAGCGCGGTCAACGCGCGGCTCGCGAGCGCCTTGCAGACCGAAACGCCCTTCGTCGAACGCCTCGTGCACTTCTGGTCGAATCACTTCGCCGTATCGGTCGACAAAGCGCTGATCGCGGGCATGGCGGGCGCGTTCGAAATGGAAGCGATCCGCCCGCATGTGCTCGGCAACTTCGCGGACATGCTGGTCGCCGTGGAGCAGCATCCGGCCATGCAGCTCTTTCTCGACCAGACACGCTCGGTCGGCCCGCAAAGCCGCGCCGCGCTGCGCGCCGATCAGCGCGACCCGGCGCACAGGCGCGGCCTCAACGAGAACCTCGCGCGCGAGATCATGGAGCTGCACACGCTCGGCGTACGCACGGGCTACACGCAGGACGACGTGACCGAGTTCGCGCGCGCCCTCACCGGCTGGAGCGTGGCCGGGGTGCGCGGCCCGCAGCCGGGCAATGCGGCGCCCGGCGCGTTCGTGTTTCGCCCCGCGCTGCACGAACCCGGCACGCGCACGGTGATGGGCAAGCGCTACGACGAGCCCGGCGAACAGCAGGCGCTCGCCATCCTGCACGACCTCGCGCAAGCGAACGCCACGAGCCGCCATATCGCATTCCAGCTCGCACGCCACTTCGTTACCGACAACCCGCCGCCCGATCTCACGGAGCGCCTCGCGCGCGCCTTCGAGCAAAGCGGCGGCGATCTGCCCACGGTCTATCGCGCGATGGTGGAAGCGCCGCAGTCATGGGCGCCCGTCGATGCGAAGTTCAAGACGCCGTGGGAATGGACCGTTTCGTCGATGCGGGGCCTCGGTTGGCGCGAGCCGGGCGACATCAACGCCGCACCGTTGCTCACGCAACTAGGTCAGCCGGTATGGCGGCCGGGCTCGCCCGCCGGTTATGACGATATCGCCGCGAGTTGGGCCGCGCCCGACGCGCTCGTGCGCCGCGTGGAAGTCGCGCAGCGCTTCGCGGCGCGCGTGGGCGACCGGCTCGATGCGCGCACGCTCGGCAGCACGCTCATGGGCCCCGCGCTCGGCGCGCCCACGGCCACAGCCGTCGCGCACGCCGAAAGCGCCTCGACGGCCATTGCATTGCTGCTCGTTTCGCCCGATTTCCTGAGGAGGTAACCGGCATGCTTTCCCGCCGCCATTTTCTGCGCGTTGCCGCCGCCGGCGCGGGCGCGATGCTCGTCGCGCCGCAAATCGTGTTCGCCAGCGTGGAGACCGAACGCCGCTTCGTGTTCGTCATCCAGCGCGGCGCGGCCGACGGCCTGAACATCGTCGTGCCCTATGCGGAGCCCGCGTATGCGACGCTGCGCGGCCCGCTCGCCATCGACATCGACAAGACCGCGAAGCTCGACGGCACCTTCGCGCTGCATCCCTCGCTCGTGCAGACGGCGCAGATGTATCGCGCGGGCCAGGCGCTATTCGTGCACGCGATCGCCTCGCCCTATCGCGACCGCTCGCACTTCGACGGGCAGAACGTGCTCGAAACGGGCGGCCGCGCGCCGTACCAGGTGAAGGACGGCTGGCTCAACCGGCTCGTCGCCATGCTGCCGGCCACCCGCGAAAACGCCATCGCGCTCGCGCCCACCGTGCCGCTCGCGCTGCGCGGCGCGGCGCAGGTGAGCTCGTACGCGCCCTCGGCCCTGCCCAGCGCCTCCGACGATCTGCTCACGCGCGTCTCGGCGCTCTATGAAGGCGACCCGCAGTTGCGCGGGCTGTGGGCCTCGGCGATGAGCGCACGCGGGCTCGCGGGCGACACGAGCACCCGCCAGGATCCGGCGAGCCTCGGCAAGCTCGCGGCGAGTTTCCTCGCGCGCCCCGACGGCCCCCGCATCGCGATGATCGAGACCGGCGGCTGGGACACGCATAGCGCGCAGAACGCGCGCCTCGCGAATCAGCTCAAGGCGCTCGACACGATGCTCGCCTCGCTACGCGACGGCTTGGGACCGGCATGGGACAAGACCACGGTGCTCGTCGCAACGGAGTTCGGCCGCACGGCGGCGGCCAACGGCACCGGCGGCACCGACCACGGCCAGGCTTCGGTGGCGATGCTCGTGGGCGGCGCGGTGGCGGGCGGACACGTTCAGGCCGATTGGCCGGGGCTGCGCGCCGCGGATCTGTACGAGGCGCGCGACCTCAAACCCACGGCCTCGCTCGACGCGCTGATCGCAGGCGCGGCGGCGGAAAGCCTGGGGCTCGATCCGCAGCGCACGGCTGCGACGCTCTTCGCCGAAGCGGGTACGCAACATGCGGCCAGCGGTTTGATAAGGGCGTGAGCCGGACGAGACACGAACCAGCAACGAACAAACGCGCGCGAAGAGGCCATGCATCAATTCGGATGACGAAATAACTTCAATCAGTGGAGGATATTCATCGTGAAGACAAGACAGCTATACCCCGTTACCCTGCTCGCGGGCGCCACGCTGCTTGGCGGGTGCATCGTCGAACCCGCGCGCCCGGCGCGTCCGCCGGAACCGCCGCCGCGAGTGGAAGCCGTCCCGCCCGCGCCGCCCCAACAGGGCTATACCTGGGTCAAGGGACACTACCGCTGGGAACGTAACGAGTGGGTGTGGGAGCCGGGGCACTGGGTGGCGGGGTATTGAGCGGGCTTGCGGCGGCGTGAGGCGCAGGCTCATGTCCATCGAATCCGCATTGCTTGAAACCCGATTGCCTGCAACTCCATCGTCACGCTCAAGCCGGGGATCGCGATCTGCGCCGGGCGGGCGTCGCTCCCGGCGCAGATCGCTTCCTGGGTTACTATCCTCCTATGTCAATCGCAGAAGCCGTAGAAACGGCTTTGAACGCAAAGGAAGGCCCATGCGACCGTCCGTCGTACTTGAGATGAAGCGCAACGCTGTGCGCGAAGCGACCGTTCGCTTCCACGCGGCGAACCCGCGCGTTTTCGGATCGGTCCTGCACGGCACCGACCAGGACGGCAGCGACCTCGATCTGCTGGTCGACGCACAGCCCGGTGCAACCCTGTTCGATCTGGGCGGCCTCCAGGACGAACTCGAATCGCTGCTTGGCGTCCACGTCGATTTACTGACCCCGGCGGATCTGCCACCGAAGCTTCGCGACAAAGTGCTGGCGGAGGCGCAACCGGTATGAGCGGCAGTCGGCTTCCTGACTACATCGGGCACATGCAGCAGGCCGCCACCGATGCGTGCAACTTCGTCAACGGTATGCCCAAGGAACACTTCCTTGCCGACAAACGCACCCAGCAAGCGGTCATCATGAGCCTCGTGATCATTGGCGAGGCTGCCACCCGAGCGATGGAAGGCTACGCCGACTTCACGCAGGCGCACGATGCCGTGCCATGGCGCAGCATGCGCGGCATGCGTAACCGCATTGCTCACGGCTACTTCGATATCAACCTCGATGTCGTGTGGGACACCGTGCAGACGGCGCTGCCCGCACTGCTCGATGCGTTGCCCGCTCTGCGTCGGGCCGCAGAAGACGCCGCTAAGTAAATCTGGAATCACAAGATCGTTCACGCGCGCCTCAGGAAAGAGCGCCCGCGCCCCGCACGCCTCACCCCTGCGATTGCCCCCGACATTGTCTAGACTGGAACGAGTACGCACGCTTCCCCACTCGCGAAAGGAGAACCGGCAATGCTGACGCAACGAACCAAGGACATCGTGAAGGCCACCGCGCCCGTGCTCGCGGACCACGGTTACGCCATCATCAAGCGCTTTTATACGCGGCTCTTCGAGGCTCATCCTGAACTGAAGAATGTCTTCAACATGGCGCACCAGGAACAGGGGCAGCAACAGCAGGCGCTCGCGCGCGCCGTCTATGCGTATGCAGAAAACATCGAAGACCCCTCCAGCCTCTCGGCCGTGCTCAAGAACATTGCCAACAAGCACGCAAGCCTCGGCGTGCTGCCCGAGCACTACCCGATCGTTGGCGAACATCTGCTGGGCGCGATCAAGGACGTGCTTGGCGAGGCGGCGACGGAGGACATCATCTCCGCGTGGGCGCTCGCCTACGGCAATCTCGCCGACGTGCTCATGGGCATGGAAAGCGAACTGTATGAAGGTTCGGCCGACAAGCTCGGCGGCTGGACCGGCTGGCGCAAGTTCGTCGTGCGCGAGAAGCGGCCCGAAAGCAGTGTCATCACCTCGTTCGTGCTCGAACCGGCCGATGGCGGCCCGGTCGCGAACTTCGAACCGGGCCAGTACATCAGCATCGGCGTGAACGTGCCCGCACTCGGCTTGCAGCAGATTCGCCAGTACAGCCTGTCCGACATGCCCAATGGCCGCAGCTACCGCATTTCGGTGAAGCGCGAGAGCGGCGGCCTGCAACCGGCGGGCTATGTGTCGAACCTGCTGCACGACCACGTGAACGTGGGCGACGAGGTGAAGCTGGCCGCGCCTTATGGCAGCTTCCATATCGATGTGAAGGCGAGCACGCCCATCGTGCTGATCAGCGGCGGCGTGGGCCTCACGCCGATGATCAGCATGCTCAAGAAAGCGCTTCAGGACCCGAAACGCAAGGTCGTGTTCGTGCACGGCGCGCGCAACAGCGGCGTGCACGCGATGCGCGACCGGCTGCGCGAAACCGCCTCCACAAATTCCAGCTTCCACCTCGTGGTTTTCTATAACGAGCCGCTGCCCGGCGACGTGCAAGGACGCGATTACGACCACGCCGGACTCGTGGATATCGGCCAGATCAAGCCGGTCATTCTGCAACCCGACGCCGATTACTACCTCTGCGGGCCGATTCCGTTCATGCGCATGCAGCACGACGCGCTAAGGAATCTCGGCATACACGAGACGAAGATTCACTACGAAGTCTTCGGGCCCGATCTGTTCGCGGAATGAGCGCCGACACTCAGCCCCTTCCGTGCCGCGCCGAAAGCTCCTCCAGATCGAGGTCGCGTTCGAGCACGCGCAACAGTTCGTCGTGAATGAGGCCGGCGCGGTGCAGCTTCAATAGCTCCGCGCGGCCCGCTTCCACCGCGGCCAGTACGACGTCGTAATGCGCGTTGCGCATTTCGAGCGGGTAGCTCACGGCGTTTTCATACGTGCGCGTCATGTTGGCGCGATAGGTGTACTGCTCCAGCAAGCGCGGATGGATCACGCTGCCGTCCGGTCCGTGCACGAGCGGGGTGATCGCCGCGAGCTGGGCCGCTTCGAGACGCGCCCATGCCTGGGGCTCGTTGAGGTGTGCCGCTTCGTCCGGCGCATCGTTGGCAGGCCTGATCAACCGGATCAGCGGTCCAATGGTCGTGCCTTGCAACAACACCGTGAAGAGAATCACGGCAAACGCGGCGAACAGGATGAGATCGCGGCCCGGCATCGCCTCGGGCAGCGCCAAGGCGATGGCCAGCGTGACCACGCCGCGCATGCCGGCCCAGCTCACCACCGTCGCGCCGCGAAAATCCGGCGCGCTCACGCGGCGCGGCAGCATCCAGTGCAGCATGGTGCGGACCGACTCGATGCCATAGGTCCACACGCAACGCGACAGCACCACGGCAAGCACCACGGCCATCGCGGCGGGGCCGAGCAAGGCCACGGCATTGCCCGTGCCGCCCAGGCGCAGCATGACGCCGCGCAGCGACAGGCCGATCAGCACGAACACCAGCGCTTCCAGCACGAAGACCATGACCTGCCAGAACGCCGTGCCGCGGCTGCGCACGGTGGCCGAAAAGATTTCGTGCTGATGCCAGCCTAGCTGCATGCCGCAGGCCACGGTGGCGATGACGCTCGAAACGCCCAGCATGTCGCCCGCGATATACGCGATCCAACCGGCGAGGACGGACCCCGTGATGATCAGATATTCGTCTTCGAGCTGGCGCAGCAGCCACACCACGACGTAGCCCACCACCGCGCCTACCACCACGCCGCCCAGCGCGAGCCCGACGAAAGTGAGCACCGCGTTCGGCTCGCTGAACGCGCCCGTCAACGCCGCCGCCACGGCGAAGCGGAACAGCACGAGGCCGGCGGCGTCGTTGAGCAGACTCTCGCCTTCGAGCAGGACCATCAAGCGGCGCGGCAGCGCGAGGCGCTCCAGCACCGCCTTGGCGGCGACCGCATCGGGCGGCGACACCACCGCGCCCAGCGCGAAGCACGCGGCCCAAGGCAGTGCGGGCACGACCCAGTGCGCGACCACGCCGACCGCCCAGGTCGTGAACGCGACCGCGCCGATGGCGAACAGCAGAATGGGCGCGAGATGGCGCTTGAAGTCGGACCAGACGAAGAAGTAGGCGCCGTCCATCAGCAAGGGCGGCAGGAAGACGATGAGGACGAGATCGGGATCGATCACGACCGGCGGCAGGCCGGGCGCGAACGCCAGCGCCGCGCCGCCCACCAGCAGCGCGGCCGCGGGCGGCAGGCGCAAGCGTTTGGCGAGCAGCTCGAGCGCGATGATGGCGACGAGCGAAAGGAGCACGAGCTTGAACGCCGATACGGCCGACATGACGCTTCCTTGTGGTGACCCGGCGGGGGTGCGGGAAAGCGTATCTTGCCACGGCGATTGGCAGCGGGCGTTTCAGCTTCTGTCGAGAAGGAGATACATGCCGGTGACGACGCCCATTACGAATGCGGCGCACCCCAGCGCGACGCCAAGATCGATGCATTGCGCGCTCTGGCGTTGAATGAACTCAACCACAACGCGCTCCGGGCGCGCGACGGGTGGCGCGTGAGCGCCGTGCGCGATGGATTTACCGAGTGCATCGACGTGTTTCATCAGATGCGACGTGTCGAACAGCCCTTGCGGACCCATCTTCAGCCTCCAGCGCGAATCGGTTCGGTGAAGGCTTGAGGTTAGATGGGCGGGCGCGCAGGGAATATCGAAGGAATTCGATTTGGGCGTGGGAAGGTGGAGCGTGAGGTGAGCGACAGTGCGAGAGTCGTTGCGAGAGCCTCGCTCAATTCCCGCAAGCATGAATCAAAAACTGCTGCATCGCCCTCGCCGGATCGCTCAACACCGCACCCGGATGCCAGAGCATGCCCGCCTCCATCTGCGGAATCGCATCCTCCACCGCGCAGGCATCGATGCGCTTGCCCTCCAGCGACCACGGCCGGAACACCATATCCGAGAGAATCGTCACGCCAAAGCCATGCGCCACGAGCCCGCGCAATGCCTCCATCGAACTCGTGCGAAACGCGATATTCGGCTCCACTCGCCGCTTCTTCCAGTAGCGCAACGTCGAGGCTTCGCCCTCGTCCACCGTTAGCTGGATATACGGGTAGCGCGCAATGTCGCGCAGCGTGACGGCGCCCAACTGCGCAAGCGGGTGCGTCGGCGCGGCCCACAATTGCCGGCGCGAGCGCATCAGCACGTGGTGGCCGAAACGCGCGCGACGCTCCACGTTCGAAAGCAGGGCCACGCCCAGATCCACTTTCTGCGCCAGCACCGCCGCCTCGATGGCCGGCCGGTCGAGGTCGTGCAAATCGATCTCAATCTCGGGGTAAGTCGCCCGAAACCGCGCAAGCAATTCGGGCAGAAAATACCCGAGCAGCGTATATGAGGCCGCCATACGCACCGTGCCGCGCAGGCTGTGCGCGCGAAACGGCGCCTTGTGCAACGCGTCGCGTACCGACTCCAGCACATGGCGCGCGTGATTCAGAAAGTCCTGTCCGTCGGGCGTCAACTCCACGCCCTGGGGCAGGCGCACGAACAGCCGCGTGCCGAGCGCCTCTTCGAGCGCGAGCACCGCATTGGTGATCGCCGACTGCGAGACGTGCTCGGCCGTCGCCGCCATCGAAAACTGCCCGTTCTGCGCCGCCGCCACGAAGTAGCGGAACTGCCGCAATGTCACGTCCTTGGCCATGTGCGTTTCGAATATCGTGAGTCCGTGTTTCCGATTCTACGATACCTGATCAACATCCCCTCAACGCGGCGCCATGCGCAATGCGCCATCCAGGCGAATCACCTCGCCATTCAGATAGCGATTGCCGACGATATGTTCGACGAGCGCCGCGAACTCCGCCGGCTGCCCAAGGCGCGGCGGGAACGGCACGCCCGCGCCCAGCGCTTGCTGCACCTCGGCGGGCATGGCGAGCAACATCGGCGTTTCGAAGATGCCCGGTGCGATCGTCACCACGCGAATCGCATTGCGCGCGAGTTCGCGCGCGGCCGGCAGCGTGAGCGAGACGACCCCGCCCTTCGAGGCCGCATAGGCCGACTGCCCGATCTGGCCGTCGTAGGCGGCGACCGACGCCGTATTGACGATCACACCGCGCTCGCCGCCCTCGTCGGGCGGGTTGTTCGCCATCGCCACGGCCGCGAGGCGCATCACGTTGAAGGTGCCGATCAGGTTGACCGACACGACCTTCGCGAACAGGTCGAGCGGGTGCGCGCCCTCTTTGCCCACAATGCGCTGCGCCGGCGCGATGCCCGCGCAATTGACCACGCCGTGCAGCGCGCCAAAGCGCTCGACAACCTGCGCGAGCGCCGCTTCGACGCTCCCGGCCTGGGTCACGTCCACCTGCACGGCAAGCGCGCGTTCGCCGCCAGCGGCGGCTTCGTCGCGCGCACGGGCCATGTCGATATCGGCGAATACGACGTTCGCGCCGCGGGCGAGCAGATGACGCCCCACCGCGGCGCCCAGTCCCGACCCACCGCCCGTCACGAAAAAGGTTTTGTCCTGCACGATCATGTCTTTCTCCTCCATCAGTTATCCGAATTATCTGTCGATTCAGGCGGCGTTGCCCGCCAGTTCCGCGCGATACCGCGCACGCGTGCCGCGCGAGTTTTCGTAGTTGCGTTCCTTCACGATGCCGAAGCCGCGCACCGCGCCTGGCACGCCGAGCAGGCCGACGGCGGCCGCGAGCGTTTGCGGCGTGAGCTTGCCGAGCACGAGGCGCACGTCGTCCTCGAATTCGCGAATCATGGCGCGTTCGATCACGCGGTCGCGCTGCCTGCCGAACGGATCGAGCGGCGTGCCGCGCAGCGCCTTGCCGTGCTTGAGCACGCGCAGCAGCGGTTCGGCCCACGCGCCGCGCAGCGCGATCTTGTTGCGGCGGCCGGTTTGCGCGTCGCGGCGCGTGAGGAGCGGCGGCGCCATGTGGAAGGTCTTCTTGTCCGCCGCGCCGTCGAAGAGGCCGCGCAGATACGCGCCAAAGCTGCCGTCCGTATGCAGGCGCGCGACTTCGTATTCGTCCTTGTAGGCGAGCACCTTGAAGTAATGGCGCGCCACCGCTTCGGCGAGCGCGCCGTGAGCGCCCGCCACGCCGCGCTCGGCCTGCGCCACGGCGTCGACGAGCGCGCGATAGCGCACCGCATAGGCCGCGTTCTGGTACTGCGTGAGATCGCGCTCGCGCGCGGCCACGAAACGCGTGAAATCGAATGTGCCTGGCGCGTTTTCGTCGGCGGCCGCACCCTCAACGCGCTCCAGCGCACGCGTGTCCTGCGCGATCAACCGGCCCCACAGGAACGCGCGCTCGTTCATCTTCACGGCCGCGCCGTTGAGTTCGATCGCGCGAAGAATCGAGGCTTCGGCAAGCGGCACGAGGCCCAACTGGTACGCATAGCCCACCATCATCATGTTCGAGGCGATAGCGTCGCCAAAAATGGCTTCGGCCGCCGCCGTGCAGTCCCAGAAGGTCGCGCGCCCGGCGCCCATCGCGCTTTCGATTGCCGCCTGATGCACAGCCTTGCTGACGGGCAGGTCGCCGTTGCGCACGAAGTCGGCGGTCGCGGTGATGCGCTCGTTGACGATCGCGCGCGCGCCGCTCGACGCGATGCGCGAGAGCGCGCCCGACGAAGCGGCCACCACGGCGTCGCAGCCGAGCAGGACGTTGGCCGCCTGCGCGCCGATGCGCGAGGTCGTGACGAGCCCGCGGCTCTGCGCGATCTGCACGTGGCTGATGACCGCGCCGTTCTTCTGCGCGAGCCCCGTGAAGTCGAGCGTCGAGGCTCCGCGTCCTTCGAGGTGCGCCGCCATCGCGAGAATCGCGCCGATCGTCACCACGCCCGTACCGCCCACGCCCGTCACGACCATGCGCAGATGCTGCTCCAACGCCTGCGCCACCTTCTCGGGCGGCGCGAGCGTGGCGCGCAGTTCGGCCTCGATGCGCTGGATGCGCGCGGCGTCCGGGCGCTTCGGCTCCATGCCCTCCACGGTCACGAAGCTCGGGCAGAAGCCCTTCACGCACGACGTGTCCTTGTTGCAGCTCGATTGATTGACGGCGCGCTTGCGCCCCAGCTCCGTTTCCAGCGGTTCGATGGCGATGCAGTTCGACTGCACGGAACAGTCGCCGCAGCCTTCGCATACGGCCGGATTGATGACCACGCGCGTGGGCGGATCGATCAGCTTTCCGCGCTTGCGGCGGCGACGCTTTTCGGCGGCGCAGGTCTGGTCGTAGACGATCACCGAAACGCCCTTCTGCTCGCGCAGGCGGCGCTGCACGGCGTCGAGCGCGTCGCGGTGCAGCAGCGTCACGCCGCGCGGCAACGCGTGCGCATTCACGTACTGCTCAGTGCGGTCGCTCACCACCACGACTTCGTTCACGCCTTCCGCCTGCACCTGCGCAACCACGCGATGCACGGTCAAGCCGCCCTCGGCGGGCTGGCCGCCGGTCATCGCCACCGCGTCGTTGAAGAGGATCTTGTAGGTGATGTTCGCGCGCGCGGCCACGGCCTGACGAATCGCGAGGCTGCCCGAGTGCTGGTAGGTGCCGTCGCCGAGATTCACGAACAGATGCGGCATGTCCGTGAACGTCGACATGCCGACCCACTGCACGCCCTCGCCGCCCATCTGGCAGAACGTCGCCGTATTGCCCGCCTCGCCGAGCGCCATGATGTGGCAACCGATGCCCGCTGCCGCGTGCGAGCCGTCCGGCAGGCGCGTGGACGTGTTGTGCGGGCAGCCCGCGCAGAAGAACGGCTTGCGCGTGAGCGGTTCGCCCTGCGGCGCCGAAGCGAGCGCGATCACGCGCGGCGTGGCCCCACGCGCACTCGTTGCGGTCGCAACTACAGGCGGCAGTTCAACGGCCGTATGTTCGAAGAAGCGTTGCAGCGCGCGCGCCAGTTGCTCGGGGGCGAACTCCATCGCGGCGGGCAAAAGCGGCTCGCGCTCGCCCAGCGTCTTGCCGTGCACGGTGGGCCGCTCGTCGGCGCGCAGGTTGAACAGCGCCTCCTTGATCTGCCGCTCGACGAACGAGCGCTTTTCCTCCACCACGAACAGCGCCTGCATGCCGCGCGCGAACGTCTTGACGCCTTCGGTTTCGAGCGGCCAGATCATGCCGACCTTGTAAATGCCGATGCCGAGTTGCGCGAGGCGCTCCGGCGTGAGCCCCAGCGCGTCGAATGCGGCGAGCACGTCGCCATGCGCCTTGCCGACCGTCACGATGCCCACGCGCGCCTGCGCGGGCCGCAGCAGCGCACGGTCGAGCGGATTCGCCCGCATGAAGGCGAGCGCGGCGGGCAGGCGCTCGTCGAGCACGCGGCGCTCCAGTTCCGCGCGCTCGGCGGGCCAGCGCAGTTGCGGGTCATAGTTGAAGCGTCGCTGCGCGGGAATCTCGATGTCTTCCGGCAAACGCAGCGGCGCGCCGCGCGCCACGCGCATGGAGCGGCCGCTCTCCACCGTTTCCGTGATCGCCTTGAAGCCCACCCAGAGGCCGCTGAAACGCGAGAGCGCGTAACCCGCCAGACCGAACTCGATGTACTCCTCCACCGAGGCCGGAAAGAGAATCGGCATCATCGCGCCTTCGAACACGTGGTCGGTCTGATGCGGAAACATCGACGACTGCGCCGCGTGATCGTCGCCGGCCACGGCCAGCACGCCGCCGTGGCGCGCCGTGCCGAGCATGTTGGCGTTGCGGAACACGTCGCCGGTGCGGTCCACGCCCGGCCCCTTGCCGTACCACATCGAAAACACGCCTTCCACGCGCTTGCCGGGAAAAGCGTCGAGTTGCTGCGCGCCCCACAGCATGGTCGCCCCCAAGTCTTCGTTCAGGCCGGGCTCGAAGCGCACGTCGAAGCCCGCGAGCAGCGCTTTCTGGCGCCACAGTTCCTGGTCGAAGCCGCCGAGCGGCGAGCCGCGATAGCCGGACACGAGGCCCGCCGTGTGCAGGCCCGCCAGCCGGTCCGCGCGCGCCTGTTCGATGAGGATGCGCACGAGCGCCTGGGTGCCGGTGAGAAAGACCGCGCCGTCTTCGCGCAAGTAGCGGTCTTCGAGTCGATAGTCCGTGTCGATCTGGCGCCCGGCCTCGACGGCTCGCATGTTCATGGTGTTGTCTCCGCTATTCGACTTGTGGGTACTAGCGGATTCTAGATAGCCAATAGCGGCGATTCGTGCCAAACTGAGCCACGCTACCGCCCCAGATTAGCCACATTCGCCCCAATTCCTCCCTTTCCCGGTAAGGTTTGCCAATGAAATTCGACCGCGTGGATGTCGCCATCCTGCGCGCCCTGCAAAGCGACGCGCATGTGAAGTCCGCCGACCTCGCGGAATCCCTCGGGCTTTCGCTCTCGCCGTTCTACCGGCGCATCCGCATGCTGGAGGAACGGGGGGTCATCACGCAGTACGTGACGCTGCTCGACCAGGAGAAGGCGGGCTTTCCCGTCAATGCCTATGTGTCGGTGGCGATCGAGAAGAAGAACGAGACGCGCCTCGCCGCGTTCGAGCGCGCGATCTCGAACTGCGAAGAGGTCATGGAGTGCTATTTGATGACGGGCGCGTTCGACTACATGTTGCGCGTGGTGGCGAGCGATATCGCGGGCATCGAGCGATTCGTGATGACGCGGCTCACGAAGATTGAAGGCGTGCGCGACATTCACACCTCAGTCGCGCTGCGCCGCGTGGAATATAAAACCCGGCTGCCGGTACGCGTGCGCGATGAGTGACGAGTGATGCGCGCGAGTTACTCAGGATATCGAATGAATTGACGCGCCGCCATCAAGCCATCAAGCCTTCTGCGCGGTTTTGCGCGCCGCGCGCAATGGCTTGGCGGCATCGGCGCCAGGACGCCCTGCACGCCGTGGGGTTCGCCGCGCCCCCGGTGCGGCCGTGCCCGCGCCCTTTTCCCGCGCCGCTTCCAGTTCGCGCGCCTGCGCATCATGGCTCGCGCGCAATGCGTCGAGCCGGCCTTCGGCCAGGCCCGCCTGATGGCGCAGGTCGCCCAACTGCTTTTGCAGGGACTGGATCTCGGCGCGCGCGCTTTCCTCGGTGCGCGTCGCGCGCTGTGCGGCCGCCTCGGCGTCGCGCTGCAAGCGCACGTTGGCCGTGCGCTCCCGTTCGATCTCCAGCAGCGCGCGTTTTTCCGCCGCTTCCAGACGCGTTTGCGCGAGTTCGGCGCCTGCTCGCAGCTTGTCGAGTTCGGCGGCGAAGTCGGCGCGCGCCTGGGTCAGCGCGGCATCGCGTTCGCGGCTCGCCTCGCGGGCGCGTTCCAGTTCGCCTTCAAGCGCGCCGCGCGTGGCGACGGCCGCGGCCTGCGTCTGCTCCAGCTCCTGTATACGCACCTGCGCCGTGAGCAGCGCGGCCGTGCGCTGTTCGAGCGCGGCCTCGGTGCGTTCGAGATCGCCGCGCGTGGCGGCCACCGCCGCCTCGGCCGCGCGCCGCACCTCCTCCACTTCGAGGCGCAGCGCTTCGAGCGAGGCCTGGGCCGCCGCGGCCGCGCGCGTCCAGAGCGCGGCCACGAGTTCGCCCGCCGCGCCTTGCAGTTCCTCGGGCAGATCGGCGTGCTCGATGCGCACGCGGCTTTTCTCGCGCAGGTCGGCCCAGAACTCCGAAAGCACGGCGGTGGGGGTGCTCATGCTGCCGCGCCGCACGAGTTGATAGAGCCGGTTGGCCGTGGGGGTGATGCCGAAGCGGAAGAACATCAGCGCGCACACTTCGCGGTAAAGCTCGCGCGTCTTGGGAAATTCGGCCTTGAGGCGCTCGATCTCGGCGTTCAGGCGCACTTCGTCGGGGGCGACGTCGGTCATGGAGGCATGCGGGTATGGAATCCGTCGATATTACAACGTAAAGCGTTGGAATCCTACCGCTTTCACCCGCCCTCCCCAAGCACGCTGGCGCACTCGGTTCAGTGCTTCCAGCAGGATACGTAACGCGAAGTGAGCGCCCCTATCCCTCGATACCGGCAGCCAGTTGATTGCTCGCTGACCGATGCCATTCAGCACGCGACTTGCGACGCGCACCACTTCCGCCACAGCTCGCGCAAGGCATTCTCCAGATGCCGCGTAAACCGCACGCCATCGACAAGAGGCGACCTTTCGACCGTGCGACGCAGGTTTGCACGCAGATTCGCAAGACGTTCGAGATCACCCGCCAGCCGCGTAACGATCTGCACATACTGCGTGTCGTCCTGCGCAATCAGCTCGCCCAGCCCGAGATTCCCGAGAATACTGCGTCCCGCCCTGGAACAAGTCCCGCCCCCCACGCGCGTGGGTGTCGGCACGCCCATCCATGCCGCATCGAGACTTGTCGTATAGCCATGGTAGGGATAGGTTTCGAGTCCGATATCGATACGATTGTATGTAGAAAGATAGGCGGATCTTGCCTGACGCTCGACGAACTCGATACGCGAAACGTCAATGCCATGCAAAGCGATACGACGTTTCAACGGCTCACGCCAGCCCGTGGGGGCGAACAGAATGAGTCGCGCCGAGGGAATGGCGGCAAGCACACGCGCCCATAGCGTTAGCGTGTGATCGGTTAGCTTGCGGGGCGTTGCCAGGCATCCAAAGGTAATGTAGCCGTTCTTTCTAGCCGGTAAAGGCCCAATGGTCGGAATCGTCTTTCCCAGGCCCAGACGAGGATCGAAGCAGGCAAATGTCTGCGGGAGACGGACAAGCGTCTCGCTGTAGCAATCGAGCGTGCAGGTCGCGTCGGGTAAGTCGAGAAAGGGGTCCGTCAATCGATACTGGATCGATTGCAATCCCGTCGTTCCCATATATCCGAGCCACTGCATCTGGATCGGCGCCGGGCGACAGGCGAATGCGAGGAGACGGCTACCCTTCAAATGAAGGTTCAAGTCGATGAGGATGTCGATTTCATCTTCGCGGATCATGTCGGCCAGTTGAGCGTCTGGCAGATGGCGGACATCGCGCCACACGTCGACGAGCTTCATCATTTGCCGCGTGGTTTCGTCAGGCGTCGTGACCACGGAGTAGCATACGACTTCGAATGCCGCGCGATCGCGATGGACAAGAACGGGCATGAGGAACTGCGCAAGTGCGTGCCCTCTGAAGTCGGGCGATACATAGCCCAGCCTCAATCGCCGTCCTGGCGAGTGCTCATTGCGATGAGGCACGGCATGCGTGATCAACGGCGCTTCGTGCAGGGACGCAAACGCCAGACACTCTTTCAGAATGATGCCAGGGTCTTCCGCGCAAAGACACAGTGCGACAATCAGACTTTGATGGACTGCTGCGTCATACGGCGCCAACGTCTTCGCCAGCCGCAGCATTTGAACGCCTTCTTCCACTGCGCCCACTGCCAGCAGGACATCGCTTAGTCCCAGGTGCGCTTCAACGGACTCCGGCTTGATGCGCAAAGCTCGACCGAACGCGACCTGTGCTTCGTCAATACGTTCGAGGAAACCGAGCAAGCCGCCAAGCAGCATGTACGCCCGATAGTCGTCACCGTGTTCGGCTAACGCGCGCTGAAGCACGCTGACCGCTTCATCAAGGCGGCCATCGGCTGTAATCACGTTGATGAGGCTTACGAGGGCGTCTTCCGATCGTGGCGCGAGTTTGAACGCCTGACGCAATGAGGACTCGGCTTCAACCATGCGGCCACGGCTGCGCAGAAAATTTCCGAGTTCATGATGCGCCTGTGCGTCAAATGGATTCGCCTCCAACGCACCGCGAAGCGCCGATTCAAGAGCCAGAGAATTGCTTTCTTCCGTCAGCATATCGATTGCTTTGCTTTGACAGCGACAGCACGTCGACGGTAGCTGAATTCCATGGCTGTCGTGTCGTGCCGGATGCTGCGCGGTTCCTGGAACCGGGGATCGGGCGCCAGCTTGTTGTGCTGGCAAATTCCCCCCGTTCCTGCCATCAGGCTCATATGCATGAAACACCTTTGCAAACCTGAAACTCGCGAAAGCGCGCAGCATACTTCGCGTTCATTCTCTATCGTGACCTATGTCTCTATCCGTAGTTCACGATAATGCACGCATTAGTGGTATGACGAGGCAAACAACGTCGGCTGTGTAGCGGTCTGTGCCAGAGGCGCCGTTGAAACGCCTGCACCCGACGCCCCCGCGTAGGCGGCCATGGCGGAAACCATCTGATTCAAGGAGCTCTGCGCCATCAAACTACCGTCCGCCGCTGCGGTAACGTTGGAAATGGTAACAGCGTTTCCGTCGAATGAGGATCTGTTGGCCACCCCCACTCAGAATCGCACGGTTAGACGTACCCGTCATTGTAAGCATTGCGGCCGACGCGACGTTAAAGATGGCATTGTTCATGTTGACAATCGTTCCGTACGGCACCACCGCCACCGGGTGGAGATTGCCCGCTGCGTGCGTCAAGTCTGAATCCAACAATGTTACCGATGTTTGATTACCCAACGCATCGATGTACGTGAGCGACTCGCCGGAACCAACGCCGCCGATCGTCACCACGTTACCGTTGCCGAATTGCACGGTCGCAGCACTATTGATCAACGTGACGGACTTCGTATCCGCGCTACCGGTCAGTCGTCACACTACCCGGGCTCGTCGTAACCGATGGATTTTCCGATATCGATCCCCGCGCTGACCTCATCAATCCGCGCGTGGCATTGCCACTGGTGGCGTACCGTCATGAAAGAGCTGGCTGAACTGCCCGCGCAGTTCAGGCGAATCTCCTCGTGATGCGGCGATCATCGCGTCGAAGACTTGTTGTCGCTGTGGCGGGTTGCTTCAAGTCGGTGCCCATGTCCTCACCTTGACCGGGCGCCCAGGCAGCACGCGCACACACCTCTTCCTGATATTCAGATCTCGCGCGCCGGCCGAAAACGCTCCGCGGACTCTGTGCAGCCGAACTCGGTACACCACCGCCTATACTCTTCACGCCCTCCGCGCCCCTTAAATATGGGACTCCACATGAATAGACGACCATAGATCTGGCAACGAAATCGCCCACTCCTGATGCCGGAATCGCGAAAGAGGTCGGACTTGAGTCTATCGAAACTGTCATGCGTTGACTCCATCCGCATGCCGCCATCCGATGGACTATCAAACACCATTGACTGCGCCTCGCATCCTGCGTCGCGTCGCGACCATACCGGGCCACTGTCGCCGGCTCGACCGGGTTCGCCAATCGCTGAGAACCGTGCCCAGAAGTCGCCCATCGCCTCGGCCACACGCTCCCGTCCCGCGCGATTGCCCTTCGTTGCACTGCGGAACAAATCGAACTCTCCAACCGAATCACGCATCGCAAACGCGATCTCCAGCCCGTGATTCGCGCCGAGCATCAGATCGGGCCGTATCACCGGAATTCTCGGATACTCATCCCAATCGAAGCGATACGTCCAGACATCGGCGTGCCCACCCGCCAGGACGGCGTCCGCGACCTCGTCCACCCCTTGAATCCTCCAGGCACGCGACATGTAGTGCGCTTCCTTGAGGTAGGCCGAACGCTTGCGCAGCACGGGCACGCCACAGAACATCCTGGCATGTTCAGGCGCCGTGGCCATGAAGGTCTTGTATTCGTCGCGATTCGCGCCAACGATGAGCGGCACGCGATTCCAGCAACCCGTGCGCAGCATGTCGACGACCTTCGCCTTGGGGAGCACCTGTCCGTCGCGTATTGGCCGCGGCCCGAGGTAAATGCCCGCGCTCCC
This sequence comes from Paraburkholderia unamae, assembly GCF_003096875.1. Lineage (NCBI taxonomy): Bacteria > Pseudomonadati > Pseudomonadota > Betaproteobacteria > Burkholderiales > Burkholderiaceae > Paraburkholderia > Paraburkholderia unamae. Next base: position 131,444 of record NZ_QEOB01000022.1, on the reverse strand, counting down.
CGGCGTGCAAACCTCCAGCAACTGGCGAGCTGTGCGCTCAAGGAGAAACGCTCGCAGCCCCTCGCCGCCCATCTCCTCGATGCGCTTCTTCGCGCCCGCGCGGTCCTTTGCTTGACCTGCGGCGATCAAGAGGCGAGCCGTCACCTCCCATGAGCTGTTGGCATCGCCCGGCTCGGGGTCGTCGGTCCAGTGAGTCGCCGCCTCGGGCGTAGCGTCCAGCATGGCGGGCGACTGCGCAATGGCGCGATGAAAGAGACCGGCGGCGAGCGGCGACGCAAGCATGTTCAAAACCTGCAACCCGCCGGCGGATTCTCCGAATATCGTCACGCAATCCGGATCGCCGCCAAACACGGCGATATTGCGCTGTACCCAGCGAAGCGCGGCAATCACATCCAGCGTGCCGAAGTTCCCCGATCTGTCTTCGCCGCTCGATGATTCGTCGAACAAGGCCGGATGACGAAACCAGCCCAGCACGCCCAGCCGGTAGTTGAACGTCACGACAACCGCATTATCGTGAATGGCGTAGTTGCGCGCGCAATCGTATGGCGCGGAACTACCGACCGCCATGCCTCCACCATAGATCCAGACCATCACCGGCAGGCGCCGCTCGCGCGCTTCGTCGCCCGCCATGGCCGGCGCGAACACGTTCAGCGTCAGGCAATCTTCGTCGCCAACGATCTGGCCACGCGATTGGGTCTCCTTGATGCCAGCCAGCAGATCGGCGTATTGCGGCGGCATGGCGCCATGCGAGCCCGCCTCGAAGGTCCCTTGCCATGGCAGCGGCGCTCTCGGGGCCTTCCAGCGTAGCGGGCCGACCGGCGGCTGCGCGAAGGGAATGCCGCGCCAGGCATGAATGCCCGGCCGTTCGCGCACACCGACGACTTCGCCCGCATCGATCCGGCGGCGAGATTCTTGTTCGAATACCATGGACTTCGCCCCTTATCAGAACATGTGGCGAAGGCCGATCGTCACGCCTACCGTATTCCCGGTAACGCCGTAAAGCGCGTTATTCACGGCAAGCCCCGTGTTCATCTTGCCGTGATTGTTGACGAAGCCCACTTGCGTATATACGGCGCTGCGCTTCGACAGGAGATACTGCGCGCCGACAGCGGCGAGAATGGAATGGTTCGTCGTCTCGTTGCGATCACTCGTCCAGTAAACGCCGCCGTCAACAATAAGCTGCGGTAAGACGAAATACTGCATGCCGCCACTCACGACGTAATTATTGAACGATCCGGCTACCTTGTAATTGACCACGGAGGCCGAGGTCGTGAGTGAGCCGAAGTGGTAGGAAATCCCCAACAGGCGCCCAATAAAGGCCACGTTGGTGGGAGGAACGGTCGACACGGTTCCCCCTGCATTGCCGTCATAGAAGGCGGCGGCGGCCGTCAGCGAGCCATTCTGGTAAATCAGGCTGGCGCCGTACTGTCGCCCCGCCTGGAAGTCGCCCGCCTGACCGCCCATTGCGAGCATCACGCTGCCCTGAAGGCCCCACAAGTTCGGGCTCGTGTACGAGATCGCGTTCGAATTGAAAATGCTGGTGCCGAGCACATTGTCGATATACGTGACGAGCCCGCTGCCGAACATCGAATAGCCGCGCGCGTCGGTGGCGTAGCCTGCGTTGAAGAGCGGCGAGAACTGCACCCCGGCCTTCAGTTCCCCATAAGGGCTCGCCAGCGACACCCAGGCCTGCCGCCCGAACAGATTGCCGTTGGAATTGCCAAAGCCGCCGTTGGTGAGGTCGATCCCGCTTTCCAGTTTGAATTTCGTCTGGAATCCTCCGCCCAGATCTTCGGTTCCGGAAAGACCGAACAAACTCGGATAGCTTCCGCTATTGAGCAGCGAATACTGCGAGCCCGCATTGGCTCCGGTTTGCGGATTCAGCGACTTGCTCGTGTACAGCAAAGCCGTATCGGCAATGCCATAAAGCGTGACGCTGCTTTGCGCGTGCACTTCGTTCGCAAGAAGAAACCCGGTCGCAAGAAGACTCATGCTCACGACCTTCCTGACTTCGCCCATTTTTTGTCTCCAACCATATAGTTATACTAACTTTATTTTTCGAAGGGATAGCTTCATCCCTTCCTGCACTTACGATCCACTCATCCTTGGCTAACCGGCATTGACGATCTGGACAAGGCGTTCGCCAATGATCACGCTCGGCGCCATCGTGTTGCCCGTTGTGAGGTTGGGCATGACCGAAGCGTCCGCAATGCGCAGCCCGCGCACGCCTCTCACCCGCAGCTTCGAGTCGACAACGCTGGCTTGATCGCTGCCCATCGCGCAGCTGCCGACAAGATGAAAGTAGGTGCCCGTGGCGTTGCGCACGAAGTCCTGCATCGCGGCGCCGGTCAGCGCGCCGGGCATGACTTCGCGCTTCACGTATTCCGACATTTCGGCCGAGTTGCCGATTTCACGGCACAAATCGACACAACGGACCAGTGCGGCCAGGTCTTCCGGCTCAGCCAGATAATTCGGATCGACCTTCGCCATCTTGCGGTAATCGTTCGATACGAGCGTGACCTGCCCGCGGCTTTTGGGCTGCACGAGACCCGGCGAGAGCGTCCACGCATTCTTTGGCACGTCGAAGCGCTTTGCGTTCGTGTCGGTGACGAACGGCACTTCGATCTGAAACGGCTGGAGGTCGGGCGCCTTCAGGCGGTCGTCGCTTTTGGTGAAGAACGTACACTCCGCCAGATTGTTTTTTGGCGGCGTCACCTTCTTGTATTCCCAAACGCAGCCACCGAGCAGAATGTGGTCGCGCAAATTCCGGCCGACATTCGGCGAATTCACGGTGGCCTTGATGTCAAGCGCCGCGAGATCGCTGGCATTGCCAATGCCGGAGAGCATCAGGATTTTCGGCGTGCCCACCGTGCCGGCGGAAAGAACGATTTCCTTGCCGCTTTCAATACGTTTTTCCCGGCCTTCATACACGAGCCGGATCGCTTTCGCCTCGTCGCCGGCCAGTTCCAGTTTCACGACCGTCGCGCCCGTGAGCACCGTGAGGTTCGGGCGCTGCAAGGCAGGATGCAGGTAGGCCGCGGCGATGGTATGACGACGCCCATCCTTGATGAGCGCCTGGGCAATCCCGCACCCGCCGGCCTCTTCCATCGTCTTTCCGTTCAGGTCGTCCGAAGCGGGAATGCCGGCCTTTGCCGCCGCCGCGACGAGCGCTGGCGCCACCGGATTCGGGTCGCGCAACCGCTCGACGAAGATTTCGCCGCCCTTGCCGCGCCACGGCGAAGGTGCGCCTTGCCAGTCTTCGATACGGCGATAAATCGACAAAACCGAATCGTAATTCCACGCGGCGTCGCCCGTGATCCCGGCCCACTCGTCATAGTTCGCCTTGTGGCCGCGCGCCCAGACCATCACGTTGATCGCGCTGCCACCGCCAATTCCGCGCCCCATCGGCAGCGGTATCGTGCGCCCATTGCAGTGGGCCGCGTCGGCGTACTCGTAGACGAAACTGCGAGGCGTGCCGATGTTGGTGGGCCACAAACTCGGGTCCAGCACGCTTTTTTCTTCGTTCCAGCCGCCCTCTTCCACCAAGAGAACGCTCACATGCGGATTCTCCGAAAGGCGCGAAGCCACGACACAACCCGACGAGCCCGCCCCCACGACGACATAGTCGTAGCGGGCCTTCAGATTCTTGACGTTGCGCTGTTGGGTGCTCACCGCTTTTTCGGCTTCGTTGGCGAAACTCACCGCCGAGACCGCCGACATGCCCGCAGCCGCGGCAAAGCGCATGAAGTCGCGGCGGGACATTTTCCCGCGCATCAGCGCATCTTCCGCGAGGGAAAGCTGCTCTCCGGCAGCGGTATAAGGATGCTTCTGGGAAGCCATGGTCGTCTCCTGTGATACTGCCCGCCGCCGTCCCGGGAGCGGGCTTTCATTATTTAGCTCTGCTTGTTTTCAGCGTGCTATCCGGTCAGAACGGATATTCGATCGGAGCGTCCATGGCGCTGATCCATTGCGTCTGCGTGAATTCCTCGACATTGGCCGGCCCGCCGAAGCGGCCGCCATTTCCAGAGGCGCCCATGCCCCCAAACGGCACCTGGAACTCGTTGTTCACGGTTTGATCGTTTATGTGGATCATGCCGCTCTTCAAGCGTCTGGCCACGCTCATCGCCGCCGACATCGACCCGGAATGAACCGCAGCGGCAAGACCGTATTCGCTCGCGTGAACCAGTTCGATCGCCTCGTCTACGGAATCGAACAGCGTGACCGGCGCGACGGGGCCGAAGATTTCGTCCTTGAAAGCGGGCATGTGCGGCGTGACGTCCGCCAGCACGGTGGGCTCGAAGAACCGGCCACGGCGCTGGCCGCCGGCGGCAATCACCGCGCCCATCTCCACGCTGTCGCGCACGATGCGCTCGACGCGCTCCGCCTGGCGGGCGTTGATGAGCGGGCCGATATGCACGGGCTCCGTGGCGGGATTGCCCACTGCCAGCTTTCTCGCGCGCGCGGCGAGCTTCGCGACGTAGCTCTCGGCCACACTGCGGTGAACCAGATGCCGCCCCGCCTGCATGCAGATTTGCCCCTGGTGCAGGAACGCGCCCCATGCCGCGCACGAAGCGGCTTTGTCGAGATCGGCGTCGGGCAATACGATGATCGGATTGTTGCCGCCCAGTTCGAGCGAGGTCTTCTTCAACATGCGCCCGCAGGTTTCGCCAATCTGCCGGCCAACCGCAGTCGAGCCCGTAAAGGAAATCATGCCGACGGCCGGGTGGCGCACCACGGCATCGCCCGTTTGCGCGCCGCCTGGCAGCACTTGCAGCACACCGCGCGGCAAGCCGGCGTCCTCGAACAATTCCGCGATCAAGGCGCCGCCCGTTACGGCGCTTTGCTGGTCGGGCTTGAGGACGACGGCATTGCCGAGCGCAATGGCCGGCGCAACGGAGCGCAAGGCGAGCAGCAGCGGGAAATTCCAAGGCGCGATGACGCCGACCACGCCGATCGGCAACCGGCGCCAGGTGTTGGTCCGCCCGGGCATTGAAGAGGGAAACAGCGTGCCGGTGGGGTGCATCGGCAGTGCGGCCGCCATGAGCAACTGTTCGTAGCTCGCATCGAGCTCCCACTGGGCCTTGGGAACGATCGAACCGCACTCGCGCACGTTCCAGTAATTGAAGCGCTCCGCGCGGGCCTTGATCAATCGGGCCGCTTCGTGCAGGACCGCTGCGCGCTTGTCGAACGTCGTTTCGGCCCACGCGCGTTGCGCGACGACAGCGCGCTCAATGGCGGTGTCGACATCTTCTCGCGACGCGAGGGCGATTGTGCCGATCTGATTGTCCGTTGCGGGTTCCATCACCGGTGCGGTGGCGCCCGTTCCCTTGACCCATTCACCGAGGAAGATTTTCCCGGTCCACTGCCCTTCGCTGCCTGTACCCGTCATGTGTGTCTCCGAATGTCATCGTTAGCGCCGCTGCCCCGCATGATTCGAACGGGCGCCAGCGTGATAATGATGAGTGATTCGGAGCCGCAGAAGTTGTCCAGCACGCGCCAACTCCTTGTCCATAGCGCCACCGGATTTGCACAGCCTGCGCGCAGCGTCGTGGCTTTCTCCCGGCTTACTGCGCAGCCGCAGCCGCCTTGCCGCCTTCGCGCAATTCCTTGGGCGTGGCGCCGTAGCGCTGCTTGAATAGACGGCTAAAGTGCGCGGCGCTCGCGAAGCCGCAGCGCCAGGCGATTTCCTCGATACGCAAACCGTCCGCCTTTGCCGACGTGAGGAACTGATACGCCCTTTCCAGCCGCTGGTTCCACAGGTAGCGCATGGGCGACGTACCCTCCTCGCGAAAAATGCGATTGAGGTAGCTGATCGAAAGCCCCGCCGCGTGAGCGATGGTCGTCGCATCGAGCGTTTCGTCGCCGATATGCTGTGCGATGAAGCGCTTGACCCGGTATCGCGCCGCCTCGCCCGTCCGGCTCGCGGGGCGGGAATCGGCGTGCAGCAGCACGTCCATCAGGTCCAGCAGCTGCGCGCCCAACAGCGTGCGCGTTTGCTCCGCCAGGCCGCCGCCTCGCGACGCAATCACGCGCACCATGTCGTGAACCGTCTGAACGTCCGGTGACTGGACGTCCGGGGCAAGCCAGTGATTGAACTGGCTCGGGTAGCCGCGCTCCCGCAGCGCCGGCTTGGGACAGGTCACGACGACCATCCGCGTTTCCTCTTCGACGTATTCCAGAAACGGCGCAGCCGGATCGACAATGACGAGGCTGCCCGCCGCAAAGCGGCGCTGTTCCCCGTTCTGCTCAAACCTCGCGGTCCCGTTGACCACGAGCTTGAGATAGAGCTGATCCTCCGTCTGCTCCATCTTGCGGCGCGGAGCCAGCGTCTGCGCGCTCATGCGAACCTCGGCGACACACACCTCGCCGATCTCCCGCCTGTCGATCTCGACCTCGCACGAAGGCCCCGGATGACGCTCGCAATTCAGCCCATAGACCTTTTCGAGCACCTCCCGCCATTGCGCGAATGCCATGCTATATCGCGGCTGCGTTGCGGGATTGGCGCAGGGGACGACCCGGTTAGCGTTCATCGCGGTCACGCCTTTTGAAGATGATGGAAAGTGCCGCGCGCGAGGCTAGAAATGAAAAGCGCTCATCGTCGTGCCGAGCCGCATGCTTTGCTGACTCAATACGCCGGCAATGGCGGCCGCGTCCTCCACCATCGACGCGTTTTGCTGTGTCGTCCGGTCGATCTGCGAAATGGCGCCGCCCACTTCCACAATGCCGCGGCCCTGCTCCTCCGAGGCCACCGAAATCCTTCCAACAAGCGCCGAAACGCTTTCCGAAGACGCCACGATGCGCTCGATGGTTTGCCGCGCTTCCAGCACGACGTCGGCGCCCCGGCGGCTCTGATCGACCGAGTGATTGACCAGTTCCTTGATTTCCTTTGCCGCCGCCGCGCTGCGCTGCGCGAGATTGCGCACCTCGGCGGCAACCACGACGAAGCCCCTGCCTTCGGCCCCGGCGCGGGCGGCTTCCACGGCGGCGTTCAACGCGAGAATATTGGTCTGGAAGGCGATGCCTTCGATCACGGCCGAAATTCCCGAAACGCGGCCCGCGCCCTCGATGATGCTCCCCATGGTCGACTGCACGCTGACGATGGACTTCGCACCTTGTGCAGCAGCATTAGACGCCTCGCCCGCGAGTTGCGCCGCCTGCCTCGCGTTGTCCGCGTTCGATTGCACGGCGCCCATCAGCTCCGCCATCGCCGCCGAGGTCTCTTCCAGCGCCGAAGCCTGGTCGTCCGTCCTCGCTGAGAGCTCGAGGTTCGCCGTGACGATTTCGCCCGATTTTCCGCTCACGGTTTCCGTAATGCTCTGCGCTTCGAGCACCATGCTGATGAGACTGCGATGCATGGCACGCAAGGTCGTAACCAGCTCGCCGATTTCGTCTCGCGTCTCCCGATCGGGAAGTTCGCACGCGAGGTCGCCTGCGGCAAGGCGTTGACAGATGCCCACCAGCGCACGCACCTCGACAACGGCGCGCCTGCGCATGCGCAAGCCGTTGCGCAAAAGCAGCAGCACGCCAGCGAGGCCAATTGTGCTCACCACGGCGCCGCTTTCCCCGCCGGATGCCCCGTACCGATCTGCCGCCAGCGCCCCTGCCACCACGATCAGGATACCGAAGCACTGCCAGAGGTAAGCGTCGACCGAATCCGGTCTTATCCACCGCATGCAGCCACGCAGGCCGGTTCGCACGATACGCCCATTGCGCACGGCAAAGCCCGACGAGCCGCGTTTGAGTGCCCGGTATGCTTTCTCCGCAAGCGCGACCTTTTGCGCGCCTGGCTTCGACCTGACGGTCGTGTAGCCGGTGTGGCGTCCCTCGATGACCGTGGGTGTCACGGTCACATCCGCCCAGAAGGCTCTACCGTCCTTACGGCGGTGCTTCATGACGCCGTTCCACGCGCCGTTGGCCTTCAGCGTCTTCCAGAGATCGACCGAAACCTGCTCCGGCATGTCCGGGTGATAGAGAAGATTGCTCGGCGCGCCCTGCAACTCCTCCATCGTGTATCCGCTGATTTGTGCGAAAGCGGGATTCGCATAGCAGATTTTCGCCTCCGCATCGTTACGCGTAATGAGGAAAGCGCGTTCATCGAACGGATCGTCGCCGCCGCCCGGCACATCGTGACTGGTTTGTTCTTGCATGCTCCGACGTCTCCTCTCCACCCCGTTTTTCTCCTCGTCCACAATGGACTGCCACACTCTGGATCAAGCAGGCGCCCGATACCCCCGGTGGTACCACGTCCATCGCCGACCGATTTTTCTTGCCGTCTGACGTCAGAAGCTAGATGAGTTCCGACTTCGGCATCGAGGCTGGCGCAGTGAGTGACTGGCTGCCGCAATGTAGATAAATGCACTTTATAGCATTCTTAACATGCATTAAAATGCGTATTTATGCTGATCTCGTTCCGGGAGCACGAGGAGGACGCACATCCACAAGACGCTTCGAACCCTTATTTTTTGAGTGAAGGCGAAGCGTTCAGGGAGGCACCCGTGGTGGCCGAGGGATTGCGCCTCGTTCGCTCGCATAGTGTTGCGTGCACTCGTTGTCAAACGTGATAGACGTCGAGCACCTGCCGGATGGAGTCGTTCGTCAATACGCTCTTCTTGTGTGCGATCGGGAAGCCGTCGCCCGCCTGGCGCAGCGTGACGAAGTTCATGACCAGGGTCTCCTTATATTTTTATAACACTCAATATGACGTCGCTCCCGTGAAAGAACGGACATGCTGCGCTACTTAGTCTCCTGTCGTGGCTTTATACACGCCGTGCGCGCGCAACGTCCAATACCATTTAGGTCGGATTTCATACCTTGCTAATATGGAGATGTCTCTGCTCACGGCTATGCGGTCATCGAAAGCGATCAGACGCGGCGGCACATACACAAGTTGAGGTGATCGTTGCAGTTCCTGGCGAGTTGCAGCATCAAGCCAACGCACTTTCAGGAACCAGTCCATTTTACGTTTTCGCTCAAAACAAAATCTGGTTCACCACGACAATCATCGGACTCCTTATCAAAGGATTCCATCACTGCGATCGCAATCGTCACAACGCAATCCAGGATCGCGCGCACGAACCAGCGTTCGACCTTTGATTCAGCGACCGCGTTCCTCTACAACGTTTTGATATCGCCGACGCCCGCGACTCCACCACCGTTCCAACCGACGCCGCCGGTTCGTCGAGGAGTCTGCGCTCAAGTTCGTCTTCGTCAACGAGCGCTAACGCGTCTCTGAGCATGTGTGTGCTCATCCGGCCACCGTTTCATTCCTCTATGGATTCCGCCGCCCACACTGTCATTCGCCTGCGGGCGCGATCTCCAGGCGGTAACCCACACCGTAGATGGAGCGAACCATGTCCTGCTCGGGCCGGATCGTCTGGATCTTCCGCCGCAGGTTCTTGACGTGCGAGTCGATCGTGCGGTCGGCAACCACGCGGTGATCGTCGTACAGCGCGCGCAGGAGATAGTCGCGCGCGTAAATGCGGCCCGCGCCCGCGTGCAATAGCGCGAGCAAACGGAATTCGATGGGCGTGAGGTGCAGGTCCTTGCCATCGAGGCGCGCGGCGTGATGCGGCACGTCGATCGAAAACGGAGACGCCGCCGCACCCTGGGCTTCATGATGCGCCCGCGCAAGCAGTTCGCCGCGCCGCAGGATCGCCTTGACGCGCGCCACGACTTCGCGCGGGCTGAACGGCTTGCACACATAATCGTCGGCGCCCAGTTCGAGCCCTAGCAAGCGGTCGATCTCGTCCACGCGCGCCGTGATGATCATCACGGGAATGGCCGAGAACGCGCGCAGTTCGCGGCACACGTCGAGGCCGCTGCGTCCGGGCAGCATCAGGTCCAGCAGCACCATCGACGGCTGATGCGCGCGCACGTAGGGCACGACCTCGCGGCCGTCCGAAAGGATCGCCGTGACGAAATCCTCCTTCGCGAGGTAATCGGCGAGCAGCGCCGCGAGCTTGGGCTCGTCTTCGACGACCAGTATGGACGGCCGTGTGGTCGAATCAATCATGATGCGTGTGTAGTCGAGGGAGTTGAACCAGGATCCGCAGTCCGCCGAACTCTGAGCGCGACGCCTCGATCGTGCCGCCGTGCTGCTCCACGATGTGCTTGCACAACGCGAGACCGAGTCCCGCGCCGCCGCTTTGGCGGCTGCGGGAAGGATCGACACGGAAAAACCGGTCGAACAGATGGGGCAGCAACGGCGCGGGAACGGGCGGAAATGAGTCCTGAACGTCGACGTGGATATCGTCGCCGTTCGACGAGACCGTGAGGCGTACGCGGCCCCCGGCATTGGTATAACGCAGCGCGTTTTCCAGCAGATTCTTCCAGAGCTGCGTGAGGCGATAGGGGTCGCCCGCAAGCGTTGCGTGAGGACCGGCCGGGTCGAACTCCAGCGTGATCTCCTTGGCGGCGAGACGCTCGCGAAATGCGTCGCATGCGGCTTCCACGATCGGCACGAGGTCGAGCGGCACTTTCTCGAACGAAAGCTGGCCAATATCCGCAAGCGACAGTTCGTAGAGGTCGTCGATCAACTGGCTCAGCATGGCAACTTCGGACTGCAAAGAAGCGATGGTTGCCGCATCGGGCCGGCGCACGCCGTCCTCGATCGCCTCCAGTTCGCCACGCAGCACCGAGAGTGGCGTGCGCAGTTCGTGAGAGATATCGGCGATGAAATCGCGCCGGTTGCTCTCGGCTTTTTCGAGCGACGCCGCGAGGCGGTTGAAATCGTTCGCGAGTCTCTGCAATTCGTCGCTGCCTTTGGCCGGCACACGCGTGGCGTAGTCGCCTCCCGCGAGGCGATGTGTGGCCGTGACGATGCGCTTGACGGGCGTGAGCAGGATGCGGGCGAGAACGATCGAGATCGCGGCGGAAAGCAGCGCGGTAAAGCCCACGATGATCCACGTCGCCTGCATTTGACGGTTCCTGAAGCGCTGCTCGGCCTGATTGATAAGCGCTTCCGGTCCCGACACCGAGACCCAGCCGACCGTTTGCCCATTCACGCGCAGCGGATGGCGCACGGCGTCGGGCGGCGGGGGCGGCCCCGCGTGCGTGACCCGGTTCATGTGCGCGTCGTAAAGCGTAAAGGGCGGACGATGCGGCCGCGAGCCATCGGCGAACCCCGGCGCGAACGGTGCGCCCTTGCCGCCCTCCTCGTGCATGCCAGCGGGCGCATCGGGCGGGCGGCCGTCACCCGGCGGTCCCTCGTCGAAGGGCGGTGGCCCCTGCGTCTCGTCGAGAACGAAATCCCAATTGCCATGCTGGGCGTACGAGGCTTCCAGTTCCCGCTGAAGCGCCGCCAGTTCCGTCGCGCTTTGCTCGTCGAGAAAATCCACGAAAGCAAATTCGAAACTCGTGCGGATCGCCACGCCCATGGCCACGGTGGCGAGCAAACAAGCCGAAAGGATCGCGAGAAAGAGTTTGGAAGTGACGCTGGCTTTCATGACGGGCCGGGCCGGTAGCAATAGAACGCGAATGAAAGAACGAAAAGCGGCCAAAAGAAGCGACAAGAGTAATGAAAGTGCAAGCGTAGCTATAAGGCACTATTTTCACCCGAAGCGGACCGTTACGTGTGCGCCGTCCGCCCAAATTCACACTTTCTCCAGATTTCCCTTCTTTTTCCTGCACCGTTGTTCCGTATGATCCGCTGCAATCCATTCGCATCCAGGCCGCCGTTACGCGGGGGTCGAATGGGACGAAGTGCATGACATGGCAAGGGACAGATCGATGAACATTCACGTGCTGCTAGTCGAACCCGACCAGGCGCGCCGCGACGAACTGCGGACCTATCTGCAACGTCAGCAGATCGCAGTGTCGGTGCTGCATGGCGCCGAACGGCTGGACCAACGCCTTGAGCGGGAAACGCCGTCGCTCATCATTCTGCGGCACGAGGCGCCCACGATGGACGGCATCGCGACCCTGCGCACCCTGCGCGAACGAGGGTGGCTCACGCCCTTGATCATCGTGAGCCAGTCCGCCGACGTGGCCGACAAGGTGCTCGCCTTCGAATTCGGCGCCAACGACTATATGGTCGAGCCGTTCGATCACCGCGAACTGCTCGCGCGCCTGTATCACGCGCTGCGCTGCAAGATGGATTTTCCCGCGTCGCCGCACCGGGCGCCGAGGTATGCCTTCGACGGATTCGAACTCGACGCCATGGACAATCTGTTGTTCAAGGACGGGCTCAAGCTGCACGCGCCGCCACTCGACCTCGCCGTACTCACGGTGTTCGCCGCGAACCGGCTGCGCCCGCTGTCGCGCGAGCGCATTGTGAGCCTGCTCGATCGCAAATCGAAAATTCACGCGCGCAGCATCGACGTGATCGTTTTTCGTCTGCGCAGGCTGCTTGGGCTGTCGCCTTGCGGCCGCCAGTATATTCAGACCCGCTATCGGGATGGCTATGTCTTTTCCCCCGACGACGCCCTTTCGTATCTGGACCGCGATCGCATGACAAGCACTCGCGTTGGCGAAAGCACTTGCGAGCAAGCGTCAATGGCGAGCCATTAACGCGCATCGCACCGCAGGTGCGAATGAACAGTGCACAAGCTACTTTTTATCGTAGTCCTACCCATTTTTACGAATAGATACGACATGAAGAAAACCGTTTCCCTCTTTGGCCTGCTTGCATTGATTTCGGCGCTCGGCGGTTGCTGCTGGTGGCCATATTGCGGTCCCGGTCAATGGGGCGGCCCAGGCGGCCCTGGTGGTCCGGGAGGACCCGGCGGCGGCGGTGGTGGTGGCGGCGGCCTGCACGGTGCGATCGTCGTGCCGCAGTCGTCCGCACAAGCCTGATTTCGCGCTGAAAGCGGCTGACTGGCGGAAATATGAAGAAAGATCGCGTAACCAGGAAACCGCCGCACAGTGGCAACATTCGTGTCCATTCCATCCACCTGGTCAGGCTCGCAACCGATGTTTCAGACCGACTGCGCGGCGCCCGCCCGGCGTGACAATACCTCGACCGGCCGCGCCGATGTGCCCGCGCAGCCGCGCAGCGCGGCGTTTGTCATGTCGCCCGCGCTCGGAGACTCACTGAATCTGCTTGTCGTCGCGCACAACCTCGTGCGCGCGGGCTGGCAGGTGGAAATATTCGGTAATCATGCGTGGTCGCTTGCGCGCTGGTTCCCGCATCTGTCGATCCATCCCGCGCTCGGCGAGGAAGACGCACGCGAGCGGCTGGCGAAGTTCGGCGTCGTGGTGCAAATGCACCGCGACCGGCCGCTGAAGCATCTGCGGGCATGGCACCGCGGCTTCATCGATCTGCACGACATCGAATACGAAACCGGCGACCGGTGCATGGCGCACCGCTTCGCCGCGTTCGCGGCGGCTCACTTCGCGCTGCCCTCCGTCGAGATTTCAAACGGCATACACGCGCCGCAAGCGTTGGAGTACCGGCGGCACGCCCAACGCGTGGCGCTTCACCCGGAGGCGAGCACGCCCGACAAGCGCTGGCTCGCGCGCCGCTTCATTGGCCTGTCGCGAAACTTGCGCGGGGAAGGCTTCGCGCCCGAGTTCGTGGTGGCCGAAAGCGAGCGCCCGCACTGGCTGCCGCTGGCAGGCGAGATGCCGCCGTTGCATTCGTTTCGGACTACGTCCGATCTCGCGGCATGGCTCTACGAATCGGGCTGGTTCATCGGCAACGATTCGGGTGTGGGGCATCTGGCCTCGGCGCTCGGCATACCGACGCTAACCGTATTTCGCCGCCGGCGCGTTGCGCAACGCTGGCGCCCCGGATTCCAGCGCGGCGAGATCGTGTTGCCGCCGTGGTGGCTGGCGAGCGCCGGTCTCAAGGAAAAGTGGTGGCGAGAAAGCATCTCGACGAAGCGCGTGCAGCGCGCATTTCGCGTCTTGCGGGCGCGCTTCGCGCCGCATGCGGCGTAACGCGCCAGTCTCGACGCTCAAGCCAGCGGCGGACGGTTGCCGTCCAACCCTTCACATCAACATGAAAATTCAGATCCAGGGCAGCATTGCGGTGGCGCTTCCGCCGCCGATTGGCGACAGCCTCATCGGGCTCGTGCTCGTCAACAACCTCGTTCGCAACGGCTACCGCCCGGTCGTGTTCGGCTGGGTGGCCGAGCAACTGGAGGCCTGGTTTCCCGGCTTGACGGTCGGCTATCCGAGCGCATACGCGGGCGCCTTCGACACGGTGATAGAACTGCGGCCGACCGACTTCGGCCCGATGCTGAGCCGCAGCGGCAATACGGTGTGCCTGGCTGACCTGCCCGAATATGGCGGATCGAAACACATGATCGATCGCATCGCCGATATTGCCGCGAACGTATTCGATCTGCGCCACGTGACACATTCGAACGGCCTCGTCGTACCGGCGAGCGTGCAGCGCGGACGGTGCGCGAATCGCGTCGTGATCCATCCGACCGGCAGCCACCCGGAAAAAATGTGGAGCCGCGAAAAATTTCTCGCGCTCGCCGACGAACTCAAGCGCGCACACCTGCATCCAACCTTCCTCGTCGCGCCCGGCGAGATTGCCACCTGGCGGCAAGCGACGCTGCGTGACCACGAAGTCCATTCCCTGGCGCGGCTCGAAGACGTGGCGGCGTGGATCGCCGAATCGGCGTGGTTCATCGGCAACGACTCGGGACCAGGCCATCTCGCCTCGTCGATCGGCGTGCCGACGCTCACCCTTTTCATGCGGCGCGGCCTCGCGCTTACGTGGCGCCCCGGCTGGGGGCCCGGCGACATCGTTTTGCCGCCCAACGTCATACCGTTCGGCAATCTCAAGGAGCGGCTCTGGAAGCAACTGCTCAGCGTAAGCCGTGTAATGGCGCACTTTCAGGCGCTGCAATCGCGCTCCTGAGCGGGGCGTGCGCGCCCGGCTTCGCTGCGGGAGCGCAGCAGTCACGAAACCACGGCCGTGTCGAAGCGGCCAACTTCGAAGAAGCGAATCGCCATGAAAATCGGTGTTTCCTGCAACGTGATGCAACATAGCGGCGGCATGGAGCGTTACGCGCGAGACCTCGCACGCGGCATAGCCGAGCGCGGCTTTCGCCCGGCGTATTTCGCGCGGCGCCTCGACCCGACGCTGCCGGAGCACGCGATGATCGACCCGCATCGCATCAACGTGTCGTTTCTGCCGGGCAAGCTGCGCGACGCGTGGTTCTCATGGCGGCTGCGTCATGCGAGGCGTGCGGCCGCCGTGGACGTCATGGTCGGCTGCAACCGCGTGGACAGTTCGGATATCGCCGTGTGCGGAGGAACCCACCGCGGGTTCCTCCGCGCGTGCGGCCGCAAACCTACGCTTTTCGATCGTTGGCAGATTGCGCTGGAAGAACGCCAGTACGCCAACGCCGCGATCATCCTCGCGCACTCGCCCTTGATGCGCGACGAACTGATCGAGCTATATGGCATTCACGAGGCCAAGGTGCGCATCCTGCGCCCACCCGTCGACACGGCCCGCTTCACGCCGGTCGATGCGCCTGCGCGGGCGGCGCTGCGCAAGCGACTGGGCTTCCAGGACCACGAATGCGTGCTGCTCTTTCCCTCGAGCAGTCATGTGCGCAAGGGTCTTGCTCTCGTTGAAGCGGCCTTGCGGGACCTCGATGAACCCGTCGTCGTCGCAGTCGTCGGCCGCCCGGTGGGCGCTGTCTCGCCGCGTGTGCGTTATATCGGCTTCCAGCGCGAGATCGAAGACTGCTACCGCGCCGCCGACTTCACCATCCTCGCCTCGGCCTATGAGCCGTTCGGGCTGGTGGGTATCGAGTCGGTCATGTGCGGTACGCCGGTGATCATTCCTTCGACGATGGGTTGCGCCGACGTGATCGCCAGGCACGCGAAATACGTATTCGAGCGCCGCGGCGTGCTGTCGCTGCGTGCGGCGATCAGGCGCGCAGTGGCCAGCCGGTGCGCCGCGACGACGAAGCGCGAGAAAGCCGTGCTTTACGACGCCAGCGTGGCCGCTCACATCGACTCGCTGCTTGCGCTTGCAAACCTGGTTCACAGCGGATAAAGGAATGGAGCGAGGCGGTTGAATGTCGACTCCGCCGCCGTTCACGCAGGCGATACCGTTTTGGTATGGCCAGGCGCATCGACAGTATTGGACTCGCACCACACCGGCTGCGTATGCTTCACCACGGGAATCCAAATAACCAACATTGCCCCTGGAGGAGATACCATGGCACTCACCGGCGTGCTGCGCCCCGGTCACACGCAGATCCGCGTTCTGGATCTCGAAGCGTCCGTTGACTTCTATACGAACACCGTCGGCCTCGTCGAAACCGGCCGCGACAAGGCAGGCCGCGTCTACCTGAAAGCGTGGGATGAGCGCGACCATCACAGCATCATATTGCGCCGGGCCGAGCGGCCGGGCACCGACTTCTACGGCCTCAAGGTGCTCGACAAGCGCACGCTCGACAAGCTCGAAAGCGACCTGCGCGCCTATGGCGTCGCCACGGAACGATGGGGCGCGGGCGAGTTGCTGGAAACCGGCGAGCGCGTGCGCTTCGAGGCCCCGACCGGGCATCTTTTCGAACTCTATGCCGAAAAGACCGAGGTGGGCGACGGTCTGGGCTACGTGAATCCGGACATTCTCATTGAGGATCGCAAGGGCATTTCGCCCATCCGCCTCGATCACTGGCAAATTCATGGCGGCGACCTGGACGGCAGCCGCAATCTCTTCGTGGACGTGCTCGGCTTCACGCTGACCGAGCGCATACTCGCCGAAGACGGCAAGACCGACATGGCCGTATGGCTGACCTGCTCGAACAAGGCGCACGACATTGCCTTCGTGCGCGACGAGCGCAATGACACCTCGCATCACGCCGCGTTTCTCATCGAGACGTGGGAAAAGCTGCTCTACGCAGCGGACCTGCTGGCGAAACGGCGCGTGACGATCGATATCGGTCCGCTGCGGCACGGCATTACCCGTGGGACGACCATCTACTTCTTCGATCCTTCGGGCAACCGGCTCGAAACGTTCTGCGGCGGCTACAGCTTCTATCCGGACATGAAGCCCTATACGTGGACATGGGACCAGATTGGTTCCGCAATCTTCTATCACACGCGCGAACTCAACGAACGCTTCCTGACCGTGGTGACCTGATTCGATGCGCCCCGGCCGCCTGGCGGCGGTTTCGGGGTACGCTCCGGGCGTTCTCGTGCCGAGCGCCCGCTTCATTCATTTTCTCCCCGATCCATTTATTTCGCATTCCTTTTCAATAAATCGAGGAGAGCGCAATGAGAATGTCTATATGCAACCCATCATGAATTCAGTGCCGCGCGGCTTGCTGGCCGCCGCGCTCGTGATTACGCTTTCGCTGTGCGCCACGGTCACGATGTCTCCGGCCACGCTCTCCGGCTGGGCCTCGCTCGTGCTCGTCGCCATGGTGCCCACGCAGGTCGTTTCCGGTCTGCTCTGGAAGAACGGCTACCCTCGCACAAGCGCCCTGCTCCCTCAACCCGCGCGCGGCTTGCTGCAACTGGCCATGACGATCGCGATCGGCGCTTGCGTCGCCTTTACGGTGCTTCACACACTGGGAGGCGGCGCGCCCACCCCTTTCGCCATCATGTTTCTGATCCTTTCGGTTCCGGTCACGTTCTGCCTGGTCGCCGTGTGGGGTGCCTGGCCATTGCGATGCTTCGTTAGAAACGAGGGTCTGCTGGGTCTAGCCCTTCTCGCGGCTGCATACGCCGTCACTTACCTCCTGTTCCGCACGCTGTTCAGCTTTTCGTTCGCCTCTCAAGCGCCGTTCTATCGTAGTGCGCTCGATCCGCATGGTGCATTCGCCGCGTGGTATCCGCTGGCTGCCGCGCTCGACGCACTGGTGTTCATGTTGATTGGCGTGCTGTTCGACTTCTGGCCCGTCGCGGCGCTCGCGCGGCGCTTTCCGCTCATGGGCGGGCAACCCGCTGCGGGGATCGCCGTGTCGATCGGCGTTGCGACATGCGCGGCGCTGCTCTGGCATGGATTCGTGGATTTGCTCGCGATGGAGGTCGTCATGTTCATGACGCGTATTTGCGTGTGCACGATCTTCGGGATCTTCGTCGTGCTGGTCATGCTCGAAGGCCTACCGGCGTTGCAAGTTCCCCAACCGTTGCGCGGCGTCTTGCTCACCGCCGTGGCGGTCGCGACCGGTCAAGCCGCATTCGTGCTTTATGGACTCGTCGCCGAGCGCACCTTCCATCTGCTGCCTGGCGCACCGGCCTATGCATTGGAACTCTGGCTGGCTTCGAGCATGCTCTCGGTCACATTCCCGGCCATGGTGCTGTTCGCGCAGTATTTCCAGTTCTGGCCACTCGCCTCACGCGGCAACCCGATAGCGGCACCGCATTGCGATACCGCGTGAACCTGCGCCCGGCGCACTCAAGAAGCGCGCGACGATAGAATGGTGCGAATCGTTCGTGCGGCGCTCGGCCTCCCGCGCGCCGCGCCTTGAAGCCATCGCCATACCGGATCGAGGACCTGAAGACATGACCGAAAGCATAACCCCCGCCCCCGCCTGGAAAGCCGACCCGCTCACGTGGGGCCACGGCCCCCGCGTGTTCGAGATGTTTCTCGAACCGACCTGCCCGTTCTCGGTGCGGGCGTTCGGCAAGATCGATGCCTTGCTGGAGGAAGCGGGTAGCGATCGCATCACCGTGAAGATCCGGCTGCAATCGCAGCCGTGGCATATGTATTCCGGTGTGGTCGTGCGCTGCATTCTGGCCGCCTCGACCTTGCCCGCCGGCAGGGAGGCCGCGAAAGCCGTGATGGCCGCAGTGGCTGCGCACCGCGAGGAATTCGAGTTCACCCGCCACTGCGGCGGCCCCAACATGGACGCCACGCCCAACGACATCATTGCGCGCGTGGAGCGCTACAGCGACATTGAACTGCGCGCGGCGTTCGCGAATCCCGAACTCGACCGCGAAATCAAATGGCACGCGAAATACGCGCGCCAGAATGGCATTCACGTCTCGCCCACCTTCATGATCGACGGCCTGGTCGATCCGAAGGTGGGCAGCGGCGACGAAGTGTCCGCATGGGCGGCGCTGCTGCGCTAACAGCAGCGCGTGGCATTCATTGGCGATGCCAATCGGCCGGCATTCAGTCCTTCACGTAGAAGCCGGCGCGCCCGAGGCGCTCCATTTCCACGCTGACATACTGCCCCGGCCGCAGCCATTCCGCCGACGTCGCACCACCGGCCATCACGACATCGCCCGCTTGCAACGGCTCGCCTGCGGCCGCGGCAAGCCGCGCGGCGGCCACCAGCGAGCGCAACGGATGACCGAGCAGCGCCGCCGTGGAACCCACCTGCACCGGGCGGCCGTCGATACTCAGCACGAGCCCGAGGTTGGAGAAGTCGGTACGCGGATCGCACCATGCGCCGATCACGAAGCCGCTCGACGAGGCATTGTCGGCAATCACTTCGGGCAGGCTGAAGCGGAAGTCGCGATAGCGCGAATCGATGATCTCCAACGCGGGGGCGATGGCCTCCACGGCGGCGAGCGCGGCGGGGCCCGTTTCGTCGCCGTTCAGGCCGCGCTTGAGGATGAAGGCGATTTCGGGCTCGACGCGCGGATGCACGTAATTCGCGTGTGAAATCGCTGTGTTTTCCTCGACCTGCATGGCCGACGTCAGGCGGCCCCAGATGACGTCCGAGAGCCCCATCTGCACCATCTTCGCGCGGCTCGTGAAGCCCATTTTCACGCCCACGCGCCGCTCGCCACGCGCCAGGCGGCGCGCGATGGACGCACGCTGGATCGCATAGGCGTCGTCGAGCGAAAGCGCGCCGTTGGGATCGAACTGCTCGACTTCATGCGCATGGCGCGCCGCGTCGTCGAGTTGCACGGCGATCTGTTGATTCAGGCTCATTGTGCGGCCCCGGTCGATGTGGGTTCAAACACGGCGCGCACGGAACCGAGCCCGTTGATGCGCGCTTCGAAAACGTCGCCCGGCGTGACTGCCGCCATTGGCCCGAGCGCGCCCGAAAGCACCACGCTGCCCGCGCGCAACGGCGTGCCGCGCAGCGCCATCGTACGCGCGAGCCATACCACGGCATTGAGCGGATGGCCAAGACAGGCCGTGCCCGCCCCCACCGAAACGGGCTCGCCACGGCGCTCGAGCACCATGCCGCACAGGCGCAAGTCGAATGCATCCAGCTTGACAGGCTGAGCGCCAAGCACGAATGCCGACGACGACGCGTTGTCGGCGACGGTATCGACAATGCCGATATTCCAGTTCGCGATGCGGCTGCCCACGATCTCGAGCGCCGGCAGCGCGTAGTCGATCGAAGCGATCACGTCGGCCAGTCCCGCGTGCGGCGCGTCGAGATCGCGGCCCAGCACGAAGGCGATTTCCGCTTCGACCTTGGGCTGGGTGAGCACGCGCGCCGGAATCGGCTCGCCGTCACCGTAGCCCATGTCATCGAACAGCACGCCGAAATCTGGCTGATCGACGCCCAGTTGGCGCTGCACCGCTACCGAGGTCAAGCCGATCTTGCAGCCCGTGATGCGGCGTCCTTGCGCAACGCGGGCCAGCGTGTTCTCGCGCTGGATCGCGTAGGCGTCGTCGATACTCATACCGGGGTACGTTTCCCGCAAGGGCGCGAGGAATTCGCCCGTGCTCGCCGCGGCGCGCAGCGCGAGCGCCGCCTCCCTGATCTGTTCGGCGTTCATGTTCAGCGCTCCTGCGGCGAGGCCGAGGCGCCCGGCGCGCCTTCATCCTTGGTGCGCTCTCCGACTGCCCAGTGCGCGCCGGGCACCTGGGTCGCGTAGACGCGAATGCTTTCGAGCGGTGCGCCGAGCGTCTCGTGCACCGTGCGCGCGACCGCCTTGACGCAGGCCTTGACGGCTTCGTCACTGCGGCCCTCTACGAGTGAAATATGGACGATAGGCATGAATGGTCCTTTACGGGTTGACAAGCGCACACAAACGGCGCCACGTTGAGTACCATGTTGCCCAAACCCGCTGCATACCGTCCAATACTCATTTTTGGCGATGCCATACCGATTCAGTATGAAGGAGCGTCTACGTCCATGGACCTGAAACAGATGCGCTATTTCCTCGCTGTTGCGGAGGAACAGAACTTCGGCCGTGCGGCGCAGCGCCTGCACATGGCGCAACCCCCGCTCACGCGGCATATCAAAACGCTGGAAGAGGAAATGGGCACCGCGCTTTTCACGCGGACTCCTAAAGGTGCGGAGCTGACCGAGGCGGGCCGCACCTTGCTGGCGGAGGTCCCCAACATTCTTGCGCTTACCCGGCGCGCCACCGAGCAAACGCAGCTCGCGGGGCAAGGCATGCTCGGCCGCCTCGACGTGGGCATCTTCACCTCCGGCGTGCTCCATGCGATCCCGCAACTGCTCGCCACCTTTCACGCCGCGCGCCCCGGCGTGAAGATCGGTCTGCACAATCTCTCGAAAGCCGCGCAGATCGAAGCACTGCGGGAACGGCGCATCACCGTCGGCTTCAACCGGCTCGTGCCCGAGGAGGAAGATATCGTCGTGGAGACCGTGCAGGAGGAGCCCTTCCTCGTCGCCTTGCACGAGGATCATCCTCTGTGTCATAAGGAGGCCGTGCGCCTGCGCGACCTCGAAGGCGAGCCGATGATTCTCTACCCCAACGCGGCGCTCCACGGGCTCGCGCAGGAAGTGACCCAGGCCTTTGCCGACGAGAATGTCGCGCTCGTGGTGGAGCAGGAAGTGGAGGACGTCATCACGGCGCTCGGGCTGGCGGCAAGCCGCTTCGGCATTTGCATCACGACGGCGTCAGCGGGCAACCTCAAGCTGCCGGGGCTCGTCTACCGGCCGCTCAAGTCGCGCAGCCTGCGCCATATCGAACTGAACTGTCTCTACCGCAAGGGCGATACAACGCCGATCCTGCTCGCCTTTCTCGACGTGGTGCGCGAATTTCGCAGGCAGTCGATGCGCCGCGCGCGCTGATCCCCGGCGCGCGGCCGCCATGCTTCAAGGCCTGACGCTGCGAGTCACACGCCGCATTCACCGAGGTCTTCGGCATACGCATTTTCCTCGGAACGCTTGCCGTACCGGGATGGCTCCGCATGAGCCTTGACCTCGCGCGGCGCGCCGGTGCGCGCACCCCAGTGATACACCGCGAGCGCCACTGCGCAGACCATCAGGAAGTCGTACGGATGCGGCACGAGGCCGATGCCGCCAAACGGGCCGAGGTACGACGCAATCAGCGTGAGCAGGTAGTAACCGGCAACCCATAGCGAGCTTCGGATCTGTTGCGCGAACGTCATGACGCCGACCGTTTTCTTCCTCATCACGATGAGGTAGCCCGCATAAAGCGCGATCTGAACACCTAGCAGCCAGCAAAGATTCTGCCAGCCGGTCCAGTACACGATGAACGTCGCCACCACGAACGCGAGAGGACCGACGACGCCGAGCGCTTTCACCCGGAAGGGGCGTTCCATTTCCGGGTGGCTTTTGCGCAGGGCGGCAACGGATACCGGTGCGACCGCATAACTGACGACGAGCGAAGCCGACACCACCGAGATCATGGCTTCCCAGGAAGGGAACGGAAGCGTCCAGAACACCGAAAGCGCGAGCGTGAGCCAGGTCGCACGGCGCGGGATGCCCGACTTCGGATCGACCTTCGCGAAGGCCTTGAAGAAGGTGCCGGAATTCGACCACGCGTACAGGGCGCGAGGCGTTGCACTGAAGAAGATGTTTCCGCATCCTGAAGGCGACACCACCGCATCGATCGCGACGACAACGGCAAGCCACGCAATGCCAAGCTGAATGGCGATGTCATGGAACGGCAGCGACAGCTTCTTGCCGACCGATTCCCAGCCGCCACTGAGCATCGCCGTGGGAACCGCACCGAGAAACGCCACCTGCAACAGGATATAGACCACGCCAGCGGCGATGATCGAAGAAACGAGCGCAATGGGAATCGAGCGCTGCGGGTCGCGCACCTCGCTCGCCACGGCAACGATGGGCGTGAGTCCGAGGAAAGCGAAGATCACCCCGCCGGTCGAAACCGCTGCTTCGATTCCGGAGAAGCCATGCGGCGCAAAACCGGCAACATGGAAGTTCGCCGGTTTGAAGTGCATCAGCAACGTCACGACGATGATCGCGGGCACCACGAACTTGATCGTGGTAATGATGTTGTTGGCGAGCGCGAAGGTACGCACGCTGGAGAAGTTCAGACCGAAGAAGAACACGATCAACCCTAGCTGCACGAACCACCCCAGCGTGCTGGCGTTGCTCGTGCCCGCGACGTTGAGAGCGGGCCACCACGCCGCCGCGTATTGCCGCGCCGCCACCACCTCGAGGCCGACAATGCTCGACATATAGATCACCGTCATGAGACCCATGAGGTACGTCACCATCGGTCCGTGGGACAGATCGAGGTAGCTGATTGCGCCCCCGGGGCTCGGAATCGCCGCGCCCAGCTCGCAATAAACGACGCCTAGCGCAAGCACCGCAATGCCCGCGATGAGCCACGAGAATATCCCCGCGGGTCCGGCGATCGACGCCACGTTGCTGGAAGCAAACAACCATCCGGAACCGAATACGGTCCCAAAGCCGATCAACGCCAGGTCGAACGCGGAAAGACTTTTCTTGAAATGTCTGGAATCCGACATGTTCAGGTATCCTCCATAAACTTGATCCGCTCGAACATCGAGCATGGTGAATCTACGAAATACGAATCCACGGCCATTGCCCGCCGCCGCTTCAGGCCAGGCGCTTTGCGGGTTGGCGAGAGAGATCGTGGAAGGCCGCCGCTACCAGCGGCCGGGCAGGACGGGACAGCGAATCGCTCGCTGCGGCCTGCATCGCGAAGGCATGCATAGATGGTTGTCGCTCCTCCATGAAATCGCCTTCTTGCTTGCCGGCAATGAAGGCGTGGCCAGCGCTCACCGGCGCTTTGTGTGCCTGTGGGACTTTTCTGTTGTTACCGCGCCCCGGCTCACTGCCGTCGCGGGGGATCGAACGGCGCTGCGCCGCTCAGGTACGGTAATCCGCGCCGTCGCGTTCCAGCAGACGCAGTAGCGCGGTCCATTCCCGGTCGAGGTGGACCGTGTCGAGGTACGCGTAGTCGTCGTGCTGCCTGGCGGCGTGTTCGCAGACTTCCGGCGACGGAATGCGCACCTTCTGCCCGGCCGAAAGCGTTGCAACCTGGATTTCGCACGCCTTGTTCAGGTAGAACATGCGCGTGAATGCCTCCGCAACCGAGCGGCCCGTCGTCAGCAGTCCGTGGTTGCGCAGAATCAGATAGTCCTTCTTGCCGATCGACTGCACGATGCGCTCGCGTTCGTCGAGTTCGAGAGAGATCCCCTCGTACTCGTGATAGGCGACGCGATTGTAGAACTGCATGCTGATCTGGTTCAGCGGTAGCAGGCCGCACTCCATCGCCGCGACCGCCATGCCGGGCGTCGTATGAAGGTGCACCACGCATTCCACGTCGTGACGCGCCGTGTGCAGTGCGCTATGGATCGTGAAGCCCGCTGCATTGACTTCGAAGCGGTCGTCGCCGATGGGCTTGCCGTTGACGTCGATCTTCACCAGCGACGACGCCGTGATTTCATCGAAGAACCAGCCATGCGGGTTGATGAGGAACTGGTCGTTCGTCCCCGGAACGCGTGCCGAAATGTGCGTGTAAATCAGGTCGGTCAGGCCAAACCGGGCGGCAAGGCGGTATGCGGCGGCAACCTGAACGCGGGCATCCCATTCGGTCTGCGAAATATTGCGTGGCTTACGGTTGATGTGCGGGTCGGTGGTCGAAATCATTTCCGGCTTTCTCCGAATTTATGGGTAAGTCGAGACAAATGGTGGCTTCGCGCGCAGGCGCGTTAAACGGCGGCCGAGAATTCAGGGACGGCATCGAAAAGATCGCCTACGAGACCGTAATCGGCCACGCTGAAAATCGGCGCTTCTTCGTCCTTGTTGATCGCGACGATGACCTTCGAGTCCTTCATGCCGGCCAGATGCTGAATCGCGCCGGAGATGCCGACCGCCACGTACAGTTGCGGCGCGACGATCTTGCCGGTCTGACCGACCTGATAGTCGTTCGGCACATAGCCCGCGTCCACGGCCGCGCGCGATGCGCCCAGTGCTGCGTTGAGCTTGTCCGCCAGCGGCTCCAGCACCTTCGTATAGTTCTCGCCGCTGCCAAGGCCGCGACCGCCTGAGACGATGATCGACGCGCTCGTGAGTTCCGGGCGATCCAGTTTCGTGACTTCGCGGCTCACGAACTGCGAAAGGCCGCTGTCCGCTGCGGCTTCGAGCTTTTCGATTGCGGCGTTGCCACCTTCGGCTGAGGCTGCGTCGAATGCGGTCGTGCGGACCGTGATGACTTTAATCGGATCGGCCGATTGAACCGTGGCGAACGCATTGCCCGCGTATATCGGACGCTCGAAGGTATCGGGCGATTCGACGGCGGTGATGTCGCTGATCTGTGCAACGTCGAGTTTCGCGGCAATGCGCGGCGTGAAGTTCTTGCCCGCGGCCGTTGCGGGCGCGAGGATGTGCGAATAATTCTTTGCGATGCTCAGGACCGTCGCTTCGACGTTTTCAGCGAGGCCTTGTTCGAGTTGCGGTGCATCCGCCAGCAGCACCTTCGCAACGCCTGCGATCTTCGCTGCGGCATCGGCTGCGGTTTGGGCGTTGTGGCCCGCAACCAGCACGTGAACATCGCCACCCATCTTCTGCGCGGCAGCCACAGTGTTCAGCGTCGCGGCCTTGACGCTCGCGTTGTCGTGTTCGGCAATAACCAGAATCGTCATTTTCAAATCGCTCCCTTACAGCACCTTGGCTTCGGTTTTCAGCTTGTCGATCAGCGCCGCAACGTCGGGCACCTTCACGCCTGCGCTACGCTTGGCCGGTTCCGAGACCTTCAGCGTCTTCAAACGCGGCGTGACATCAACGCTCAGGTCTTCCGGCTTGAGCGTTTCGAGCGGCTTCTTCTTCGCCTTCATGATGTTCGGCAGCGTGACGTAGCGCGGCTCATTGAGGCGCAGGTCCGTCGTGACGACTGCGGGCAACGTGAGCGACAGCGTTTCCGCGCCGCCGTCCACTTCGCGCGAAACCGTAGCCTTGCCGTCGGCGACCACGACCTTCGAGGCGAACGTGGCTTGCGGCAGGTTCGCGAGCGCCGCGAGCATCTGGCCGGTCTGGTTCGAATCGTCGTCGATAGCCTGTTTGCCGAGAATGACCAACGATGGCTGCTCCTTCTCCACCAGCGCCTTCAGGAGTTTCGCCACGGCGAGCGGCTGGAGGTCTTCATTCGACTCGACCAGGATCGCTCGGTCCGCGCCGATCGCGAGCGCCGTGCGCAGCGTTTCCTGCGCCTGCGCCACACCGGCTGAAACGGCGATCACCTCGGTCGCGACACCCGCTTCCTTCAACCGCACCGCTTCTTCAACGGCGATTTCGTCGAACGGGTTCATCGACATCTTCACGTTGGCGATGTCGACGCCCGTGCCATCCGACTTCACACGAACCTTCACGTTGTAATCGACGACCCTTTTCACGCTCACGAGTACCTTCATCTTGCTTTCCTTTCGTCCTGCCAGTTCAATTCGGAACCCGGCTCACCCGGCCGGCTTGCGCTTGAGCGCGCGCCTCATTTTCATTAGTCATGCGAACTGACTCGTTTGGCACTGGCCTGTCCCGGTGTTAACCCCTAAGCACACGCGAAGACCAGAAGGGCTCCGCGCCGACGATCCCAAGCATCAAAAAAATTCGAGAAAATTCGCCTTTTTTCGACCTTCAGGGCTTGTAGAAATCGCCCCCTGCACGAGTCATACGGCATCGTTTGCGACACGCACAGACCACAAACAAACCACTTATAAACAATTACTTACCGAACCCACCCGGCTACTGAACCACCCAGCCAGACGCAAATAATATTGTTCGTGTTGACAGCACTGTAAGACGTCACTCATCATATGTCAACGCGCAAAAAAATGACTTCGAAGCGCAGGACGAACACGGCGGGAACGGCAGCAGGAAATGGGCTGACAATGCCCTTTCACGTCCGCCAGGCGTTCGTCAACAGAAATTCGCGGAGCTTCGCGTCCGCATATGTCTTAAGACTTGAACAGGAGAGTCATGGTGGCCAGTCACGACAAGGCACGGGTGGGCGTCGACATCGGTGGAACCTTCACCGACGTTGCGCTGGAACTGGGTGGAAAGCTTTTCTCCACCAAGGTCCTCACGGACTACACAGCGCCCGAGCGCGCGATCATCAAGGGCATCGGCATCGTGGCCGACAAGGCCGGCATTGGTCTGAAGGATATCGGCGTCATCATCCACGGCACGACCCTCGCAACGAACGCGCTGATCGAGCGACGCGGCGCGAAAACCGCTTTCATTACCACCCAGGGTTTCCGCGACACGATCGAGATGCGCACGGAAAACCGCTTCGAACAGTACGACCTGAACATCAAGCTGCCGCCGCCGCTCATCGAGCGCTGCGACCGCTTTACGCTCGCCGAGCGCGTCGACGCGCAGGGCGGCGTCCTCCTTACGCCGACCGAGGCGCAGATTTGCGCCATCGTGGATCGCATCGAGCAAGGCGGCTACGAGAGCGTGGCGGTTGGCTTCATCCACGCCTATGTCAACGGTGCGCACGAACGCGCGATGCGCGAGGCGCTCGAAAAGCGGCTGCCGCATGTGTCGGTTTCGATTTCGAGCGAAGTGTCGCCGCAGATCCGCGAGTTCGAACGCTTCAACACCGTCTGCGCGAACGCCTACGTTCGCCCCATCATGAAGTCGTATCTGGACCGCCTGCTCGGTGAAGTCCGGGCCGCTGGCGCGGTGTGTCCGATCTTCATCATCCATTCGGGCGGCGGCATCGTGTCGATCGAAAGCGCTTCGGAGTTTCCGGTGCGCCTCGTCGAATCCGGCCCGGCGGGCGGCGCGATCTTCGCCGCGCACATTGCCGCGCGCTACGATCTCAACACGGTGCTCTCGTTCGACATGGGCGGCACGACGGCGAAGATCTGTCTCATCGACGATCTCACGCCGAAGACGGCCAATACGTTCGAAGTCGCGCGCACGTATCGCTTCAAGAAGGGCAGCGGCATGCCCATTTCGATCCCGGTCGTCGAGATGGTCGAGATCGGCGCGGGCGGCGGCTCCATCGCTTCGCTCGACGTGATGCGGCAGATTCGCGTGGGCCCGCACAGCGCCGCGTCCGAGCCGGGTCCGGCGTGTTATCAGCGCGGCGGCGACCAGCCCACCGTGACGGACGCCGACCTGCTGCTCGGCCGCCTCGATCCCGCGAACTTCGCGGGCGGCAGCATCCTGCTCTCGAAGGACAATGCCGCCAGCGCCATGGTCGCGAAGGTGGGCGGCACGATTCACCTGAGCCCGGAAGAAACGGCCTACGGCGTCGCGGAAGTGGTCGACGAGAACATGAGCAACGCCGCGCGCGTTCACGCGGTCGAAAGCGGCAAGGACATCGGCGACTACACGATGATCACCTTCGGTGGCGCCGGCCCACTTCACGCTGCGCGGCTGTGCGAGAAGAGCGGCATCAAGAAGTTCATCGTGCCGCCGGGTGCGGGTGTGGGTTCGGCAATCGGCTTTCTGCGCGCGCCGTTCGGCTACGAAAGCGTTCGCAGCGCGACCATGCGCTTCAACGACTTCAACGCCGACGTGCTCAACGAGATCGTCGGCCAGTTGAGCGAAGAAGCGCTGCACTTCGCTCGCCAGGGCTCGGGCGATGCGGAACCCCAGGTCGAAGTCAAGGCGTTCATGCGCTATGTCGGCCAGGGCTGGGAAATCCCGGTGGCCTTTCCGTACCGCCAGTTCGCCGCGCAAGATCGCACCGCATTTGCCGAGGCATTCACCCGCGCCTATACGCAGTTCTTCGGCCGCCCCATCGACGGCCTCGACATCGAGATCGTGAGTTGGGCCGTGAAGGCAAGCTCGCCGCTGCCGCCGGTCGAGCGTCTCCAGCTCGTCAGCTCGCGCGACGCCGTCACGCCGGCCAACACCCGGCAGATTTTCGATGCGGCGCTTTCGCGCTTCGTCGAAGCCGCCATCGTGGAGCGCGGCTCGCTGAAAGTCGGCGAAAGCGTGAAGGGCCCGGCCATCATCGTCGAGCCGGAAACCTCGACGCTCGTGACCTCGTCCTTCGACGCCATGGTCCAGCCCGACGGCTGTCTGCTCGTTGTCGCCAAAGAACTGAACGCCGCCCGCGCGAACCAGGAGTAAAGCATGTCTCTCAGCAATCTCGACACTATCCACATGCAGGTCATGTGGAACCGCCTGATCTCCGTGGTCGAAGAACAGGCAATGGCACTCATCCGCACGGCCTTCAGCACCAGCGTGCGCGAGGCCGGCGACCTCTCCGCCGGCATTTTCGACAAGCGCGGCCGCATGCTGGCGCAAGCCGTCACCGGCACGCCGGGGCACGTCAACACGATGGCCGAAGCCGTCGAGCACTTCATGAACGACATCGGCGTGGAGCGCATGTATGAAGGCGACGTGTACCTCACGAACGACCCGTGGAAAGGCACGGGACACCTGCACGACTTCACGGTGGTCTCTCCCTCGTTCCACAACGGCGAGCTGATCGGCTATTTCGCGAGCACGGCGCACGTCGTGGACATCGGCGGCCGCGGCTTCGGCCCGGATTCGCGCGAGATCTACGAAGAAGGTCTCTTCGTGCCGATCATGAAGCTGATCGAGCGCGGCGAAGTCAATCGCGACCTCGTCAATATCATCCGCAACAACGTGCGCGAGGCGGACAAGGTAGTGGGCGACCTCTACGCCCTCGCCTCCTGCAATGAAACGGGCCACAAGCGTCTGATCGAAATGCTCAAGGAATTCGATCTCAAGGACGTCGAAGGAATCGGTGAATTCATTCTCGCGCGCAGCCGCGAGGCGACGCTGGAGCGGATCGCCGCGCTGCCCAGGGAAACCGCGACGAACGACATGACGCTCGACGGCTACGACACGCCGGTCAAGCTGAACGTCACGCTCACCGTGGGCGACGATCACCTCCTCGCCGATTTCGCGGGCACGTCGCCGGCGAGCCCCTTCGGGATCAACGTGCCGCTGCTGTATGCGAAGGCGTACGCGTGTTACGGCCTCAAGTGCATCATCGCCCCGGAAGTGCCGAACAACGCGGCGTCGCTCGAACCGTTCCGCGTCCAGGCGCCCGCAGGCTGCATCCTGAACGCGCAGCGCCCAAGCCCGGTTGCCGTGCGCCACGTACTCGGCCACTTCGTGCCCGATCTCGTGCTCGGCGCACTGAACAAGGTGCTGCCGCACCGCGTGCCGGCCGAAGGCTCCGGCGCATTGTGGAACCTGCACGTGAGCGCACGCCCGGCGCGCGAAGGCTCGGGCCTCAAGGGCAGCGAGATCCTGATGTTCAACAGCGGCGGCACCGGCGCGCGCGCGGAACTCGACGGCCTTTCCGCCACGGCTTTTCCGAGCGGCGTTCACGCGATGTCGGTTGAAGCCACGGAACAGGTCGGCCCGATCGTCGTCTGGCGCAAGGAAATGCGCTCGGGTTCCGGCGGCGCGGGCGAGCATCGCGGCGGCCTCGGCCAGATCGTGGAGATCGGCCCGCGCGACGGCTATCACTTCCGCTTCAACGCGATGTTCGATCGCATCGATCACCCGGCGCGCGGACAGTCCGGCGGCCAATCCGGCGCGGCGGGTGCGGTCACGCTTTCCGATGGCTCGCGCATGAAAGGCAAAGGCACCCAGGCGGTCGCGGAGCATGAGCGCGTCACGCTCTCGCTGCCCGGCGGCGGCGGTGTCGGATCGCCGTCGCGGCGCGATCACGCAGCGCTCCTGCGGGACATCCGCAATGAATATATTTCGGAAGCGCAATTGCAGGAAGATTATGGACTGACGCTCGACGCGCTGAATGCGTCGGTCACCCGGTAAGGAGCACAGCATGCCTGAGATTCAAACGCCCCCCTTCAAGAACATCCTGATCACCGGCGCGGCCGGTGCGCTCGGCACGGTGCTGCGCGAATCGCTGCGCCCTTATGCCGAAACGCTCACGCTCAGCGATCGCAGCGCGCTTGGCGAGACGCGCGAAAACGAACGGCATGTCGTATGCGATCTGGCCGACCGCGATGCGGTGTTCGAAATGATGAAGGGCGTCGACATGGTGATTCACCTGGGCGGCGCGCCCAGGGAAAATACCTTCCAGGTCATTCTCGATTCGAACATCGTCGGCAGCTACCACATTTACGAAGCCGCGCGCCAATGCGGCGTAAAGCGGGTGATTTACGCAAGCTCGGTTCACGCAATCGGCTTCTACGAGTGCACGCAGACCATCGACGCGAACGTGCCGCAGCGTCCCGACAGTCTGTATGGCGTGAGCAAGACGTTCGTGGAGAACCTCTCGCGCTACTACTTCGACAAGTTCGGCATCGAGTCCGTGTGCGTGCGGATCGGATCGTGCTTCCCCAAGCCCGTCGATCGCCGCATGCTCGCCACGTGGCTCTCCTATGACGACTTCTCGCATCTGTGCGAGCGCGCCCTGATGGCGCCGAGCGTCGGCCATATGGTCGTGTACGGCAATTCGGCCAACAGCGCGAACTTCTGGGACAACACGCAGGCCGCGTACCTCGGCTTCCGCCCGCAGGATTCGGCCGACGCGTACCGCGCCGAGGTGTATGCCAACACCCCGACGCCCGATCCTCGTCACCCGGCCGTGCGCTTCCAGGGCGGATCGTTCGCGGCCGACGGCCACTTCGAAGACCCGAAAACGAACTGATACTCGCGCCCCCACCTCCTGTCTGGAACTTACCAAGATGGCACAACAGGCATCAAAGACCCATTACGATGTGGTCATCGTGGGTGGCGCTGTCGTCGGCAGCGCCACCGCGTACTTCCTCGCGAAGAACCCGGACTTCAACGGCTCGGTGCTCGTGATCGAGCGCGATCCGACTTACGCGCAGTCGGCAACCGCGCTGTCGAGCGCGTCGATACGCCACCAGTTCTCGAACCCGTTGAATATCCAGATCTCGCGATTCGGCACCGACTTCATCCGCAACTTCCACGAACGGGTGGAAGTCGACGGCGACGCGCCCGAGCTTGGCTTCAAGGAAAACGGCTACCTGTACCTGGGCGACGCCAGGGGCGCGCCGATGTTCGAGCGCAACTACGCAACCCAGCGCGAGAACGGCGCGGACGTCGTGCTGCTCGACCCCGAACAGCTTGCCGCGCGCTTTCCGTGGCTCAATACCGATCAGCTTGTCAACGGCGTGTACGGCCAGTCCGGCGAGGGCTGGTTCGACAGCTACGGCCTGCTGCAAGGCATGCGCAAGAAGGCGCGCGCGCTCGGGATCGAGTACATCGAGAACGAGGTCGTGAACGTCTTGCGCGAAGGCTCGAAAGTCACCGGCGTCGTGCTGAAAAGCGGTGAAACCATTGGCTGCGGCGTCATGGTGAATGCGTCGGGCACGCGCGGCCCGGCAATGGCGCGGCTCGCCGGCCTCGACATTCCCGTCGAACCGCGCAAGCGCTGCCTCTTCGTTTTCGACTGCCGCACGCCGCTCGAAGGCGTCGTGCCGCTGACGATCGATACGACCGGGATCTTCTTCCGGCCGGAGGGAAAGTATTACCTCACCGGCTGCTACCCCGACCCCGACCCGCTCGCCGACGTCAACGACTTCGACGTCATTCATTCGGAGTTCGAAGAGATCATCTGGCCGGCGCTGGCCGAGCGCGTTCCCGCCTTCGAAGCCATCAAGGTCGTGAACGCGTGGGCAGGTCACTACGACTTCTGCATGCTGGACCACAACGCGATCGTCGGACCGCACGCGGAAGTCACGAACTTCCTGTTCGCCAACGGCTTTAGCGGACACGGACTGCAACAGTCACCCGCGATCGGACGCGGCCTGAGCGAGTTGATCGCCTATGGCGAGTATCGCTCGCTGGATCTGCGTCCGCTCGGTTACGAGCGGGTCGTCGAGAACCGCCCCTTCCTCGAGGAAGGCGTGATCTGAACTGCGCCAACGGTGCCCACGGAATAGAACGAGATGAAACCTTCCATCTACCAACGCGCCGTGGTCACCGGCGCGTCGAGCGGAATCGGGCGCGCAATCGCCCGCAAGCTGGCCGGCGACGGCATGCATGTGTATGCGCTTGGCCGCGACCTGGCTGCGCTCGAAACCCTGGCGAGCGAGGGCAATATCACGCCCGTCGCGCTCGACCTGCGGGACTTGACGCCGCTGCGCGATCTCTTCGAGCAGGTTGAGATCGACGTCGTGGTCAACAACGCGGGGCTGCTGCCGGGCCTCGCGCCCTTCCCCGCCAGCTCGCCCGACGACATCGACAGCATGATCGACGTGAACCTGCGCGCGCCCCTGCACCTCGCGCATCTGGCGCTGGCCGGGATGACGCGCCGCAAGCGCGGGCATCTCTTCTTCGTGGGTTCGAGCGCGGGTCGTTTCCCGCATCCCAATACGGCCGTCTACGGTGCGACGAAGGCCGCGATCAGCCTCTTTTGCGACTCGTTGCGCTGCGACCTGCTCGGCAGCAACGTGCGCGTCACGGAGATCGCACCGGGCCGCGTGCAGACCAATCTTTATCGCACGGCGCTGGGCGAGCAGGCGGCGAACGAGAAGCTCTACGAGGCCTATCGCTCGATCCAGCCCGAACACGTCGCGGAACTCATCGCCGCGGCGCTCAACCTGCCCGAGTCTGTGGATGTATCGCGCCTGGAAGTCTTTCCGACCGACCAGGCGCCAGGCGGATCACACATCGTTTCCATGAAGTAATTGCGGAGCCCTTTCAGCCATGAAGAACCAGAAAGTCGTAATCGTCGGCGGTGCATCCGGCCTCGGCCTGTCGATCGCCAACCTGATGCTGGCGGACGGCGCGGACAGCGTCGCGCTGATCGACAAGAACGGCCCGCTGCTGGACGACACCGTTGGGGCGCTCACGGCGCAAGGCCACCGGGTCGTTGGCGTGGAAGGCGACATCACGCGCAAGGCGTCGGCCCACGAGGCGTTCGCGAAGGCGCTAGACGCGCTCGGCCGGGTGGACTGCCTCGTCAACAGCGCGGCGATCTATCCGCGACGCCCGATCCTCGAGATTTCCGATGACGAGTGGGACCTAGAAAACGCGGTCAACATCAAGGGCACTTACCACATGATGGTCGCCGCGATCGAGCACATGCGCAGCCGCGCGAAGGTCGAGCCGAACGTGGCAGGCCGCATTGTGAACATCACTTCCGTCGACGCCTTCAAGGCGCATCCGCAGAACGCCCACTACGCCGCGACGAAGGCGGCCGTCGTGAGCCTGACCAGATCGTTCGCGCAGGAAGTGGCGAAAGACGGCATTCTCGTCAATTCCGTCGCGCCCGCGGGATTCGCAACCGAGCGCGCCAAAAAGCTCGGATTCCTCGGCGAACTCGCCGCCGCGAACCCGCTTGGGCGCGCTGCGGAACCGGAGGAAATCGCGCACTGGGTGGTCATGATGGCCAGCAGCCGGAACACCTATGCAACGGGAGAAAACGTGATCGTCAGCGGAGGCTATATCTACGCCTGACGAAGATCAAAAGCCCTGCCCTCCGCGCTCCGGGGGCGGGGCTGCTCCCATCGGACTGTGGTAAAGTCGTCGTAATATGTCATACGGCGCAGGTCAGACAAGATCCACGCGCCACGCGGTCCGTCTGCATCCGTGAATTGCAGCGCTCTCCTGATCCGGTGTGGAGCACTCGGAATGACTCTGGACGCTGAAACCCTCCTTAAAAGTGCCGCGACCTCCGGAAAGCGGCGCAGCCTCACCGAACTCGTCATCCAGGCGCTGAACGACAAGATCGACCGCGGTGAATACGCCCCGGGCGCGAAGATCCCGATCGAGGCGGAACTGTGCACCGAATTCGGTGTGAGCCGCACGGTGATTCGCGAAGCCGTCGCGTCGCTGAAACTCGGCCGCCGCCTGATTGCGCGGCACGGCGTGGGCGTGTTCGTGGCCGAAGCAGGCAGCCTGTCGAGCGGGCGCGATTTCATCGACGGCAACACGCTTAACAACTCGATGCACGTGCTCGAACTGCGCATTGGCGTGGAGACGGAGTGCGCCGCCTACGCCGCACTGCGGCGCTCCGAAGCCCACCTCAAGGCGTTGAAGGAAGTGTACGCGCGCATGGAGATCGTCTCTGTCGAGGACGACGCCGAGTGTGCGCGGGCCGATTTCGAGTTTCACCTCGCCATCGCCACCTGTTCGGAGAACCCGCACTTTTCGTCTATTCTGCGCACGCTCGGGCAGGAGATCATTATCGATCTGCGCCTCAAGCACGCCAAGGCCAACGCGAAAGAACGCAAGACCTACATCCGCCGCATCCAGCGCGAGCACGCGGACATTCTCGACGCGATCGAAAGACAGGACGAGGCCGCGGCACGGCGCGCCATGCGCCGCCACCTGAACGAAAGCCTCGAGCGCTACCATCACCTGACGAGTACGCGCGCGGAATAACGCCCCGAAACAACGCGTTGCCGCTGCCGGAGTCGAACCGGCAGCGGCAACACCATAAGCATTCCTGAATGTTTCCCCAAAGCGGCTGGCCCGATTCACTCCCTGCCTGCCCGTATTCTCATTCGATCGGGCGGACTTTCCGATTGCCAGGCCCCGATTCAGCGCCGGGTTCGGACCGCATTCAGTTCTGCACCGCCTCCAGCTTCTCGCCATAAGCCACCGCCTGCGGCACCCATTTGCCGTCGACGACCTTGTAGAACGTGGCGGCCGGGTCCTTCATGTCGCCATTCGGCATGAACGCGATAGTGCCGGAAATGCCCACGAACGATTCCGTCTTGATGAGCGGCCCGTATACCTTGGGGTCCGTCGAATTGGCCTTCTTCATCGCGTTGACGAGCACCCAGGTCGCGTCATACGCCGCGGGCGCATAGGCCACCACGCCTTCGTTGTATTTGGCCTTCATCTTGGCGTCGAACTCCTTGCCCTGCTTCATCTTCGAGAGCGGGATGCCGTAGTCCCACGACGTCGAACCGTTCGCGCTCTCGCCCGCGACCTTCAGGAAGGTCTCGTTTTCGAAACTGCCGCCGCCGAGCAGCACCGCACGCATGCCGAGCTGGCGCATCTGCTTGACGAGCATGCCCGCCTGCTGATCGAGTCCGGCCCAGAACACCACATCCGGATTGAACGACTTCATGCGCGTGAGCTGCGCCCGGAAATCCACGGATTTATCGGTCGTGAATTCGCGATCGACCACCTTGCCGCCCGCCTGCTCCACGCCCTTGACGAACTCGTCGGCCATGCCCTGTCCGAACGCTGTCCGGTCGTCGATCACGGCAATGCTCTTGCCTTTTAGCGCCTGCACCGCGGAGTGGCCGGCAAGCTGGCCCATCTGCGCGTCGGAGTTCACCACCCGGAAGACGTTGGCATAGCCTTGCGAGGTCAGGCTCGGGTTGGTCGCGGTGGGCGAGACCATTGGAATGCCGCCGGCGTTATAGATGCGGGATGCGGGAATGCTGGTGCCTGAGTTGAAATGGCCGACCACGCCGGCGACCTTCGAGTCGACGAGTTTCTGGGCGACCTGGGAGCCCGTTCTGGGGTCGCCCTGATCGTCTTCGGCGTCCAGCACGAAATGGACGGGCTGCCCGCCAATCACGAGCTTCTGGGCATTCGCGTCGTCGAGCGCGAGTTCGGCGCCGCGTTTCAGATCGATGCCGTAGTGGGCGGATGCACCAGTCAGCGGCGCCGCGAAGCCTATTACCACGTCGCCCGCGTAGGCGCCGGAGCTGAAGGCGGCGGCGCCGAGCGCCAACGTGACCGCCACGGCAACGCCGTTAAGGGGAAACAGCTGTCTCATTTCATACCTCGACTGGATTGGTCTGGGGAAAAGCTTCCGGCTCGTCATCGCGCAGGGCGCACGACAAGGAGCCTTGACTCGGAACGTCAACGCCGGGCACTCGGGATCGGCAGGCGGGGCTGTCCACCGCGACGCTGATTGATAGACAAGGTATTAGGTAGGACATCATATGTCAACGGGCCAAAATAAAAGTTCGGACCAGGGTTTTCGTGACCCTGGCGGCCCGGTGTCAAATGCCATGGGATGACGGCGCGCGCAATAGCGGCCTGCTGGACAGGGGCATGCCCCGATGACGGGTTCGCCCGTCGCTCACTGAAAGCTGGCTTGCGACCGGCGAGCGCCATGCCCCTTTTTGAACTCAATCGGCTTCTAGTCGACCTGCGCGATCGAGCCCCGCGCTGGCCTCCTCAACCCGCGCGTGGCGTTGCCACAGGGGGCGTGCCGTCGTGAAAGAGCTGGCTGAGCTGCCCGCGCAGTTCAGGCGAATCGGCGTGATGATGCACGCTCACCGCGTGCTGCACCGCCGCCTCCAGAAGTTCCGAGTCGGAATCCGCCGAAATCGCAACCGTGCAATGCATTTCGCTCGGGAACTCCCTACAGTCAATGTATTTTCGAGCCATGGCGAATCTCCTCGTGATGCGGCGATCACCGCGCACGCGCGAGCCGCCCGCGCATGCGTAAAAATTATAGAACCCATGCAATACGCTTGCTAAACTATTAAAACCCGTCCACGTATAACAATCATCTGAATGAATTGCGCAGCACTTTTATTTATCAAGCTGCGTAATTTAGGTTATCTAATTAATCTTCGAGACTTCGCCGGCGCTCCTGCTCCCCAGCCGGGCCGCGCGGCGAAACCCTCGCAGACCGGGCCCGCATGGCCCGTACACTCCGGCTGCGCCCGCCGCCCTTTCTGAAAGCCCCTCCTTCCCGCTTTCCTGTTCCAACGCACGCTGTGCATCGCGCGTGCGAAATCCGCAGATTGATTCGACGATTGACGCGAGGCCCGCGCGGGCGCGCTCAATCCAGCCAGTCCACGCAAATCGCGCTTGCGCGCGCCTGCACGCAGCGCGCGATGCGCTGAATGAGAGAGGTGTGCCATGTCCAGCCTGTCGAGCGATTCCATCGAGACATTGAAAGGCGCGCTACGCGGCCAGGCGCTGCAACCCGGCGACGCGGGCTACGAAGAAGCGCGGCAAATCTGGAACGCGATGATCGAGCGTCGCCCCGCGCTGATCGTGCGCTGCCAAGGCTGCGCCGACGTGCGGCGCGCCGTGGCGTTCGCGCGCGAGTCCGGGCTGCCGCTCGCGGTGCGCGGCGGCGGCCACAATATCGCCGGAAGCGCGCTGTGCGAGGGCGGCGTCGTGATCGACCTCTCGCTCATGAAGTCGGTGCGCGTCGAGCCCGCCACGCGCCGCGCGTATGTCGAGCCGGGCGCCACGCTCGGCGACTTCGATCACGAGGCGCAGGCGTTCAGCCTCGCCACGCCGCTGGGCATCAACTCCACCACGGGGGTGGCCGGCCTCACGCTGGGCGGCGGATTCGGCTGGCTGAGCCGCCGCTTCGGCATGTCGGTCGACAATCTGGTTTCCGTCGATGTCGTGACCGCCGACTGCAATCTGCTGCGCGCGAGCGCCGACGAAAACGCCGACCTGTTCTGGGCGATACGCGGCGGCGGCGGCAATTTCGGCGTGGTCACGATGTTCGAGTTCGCGCTGCACCCGGTCGGCCCCGAAGTGTATGGCGGGCTGGTGGTGCTGCCGATCGACGCCGCAAAGGAAGCGCTCGCGCACTATCGCGAAGCGAGCGCGGCGATGCCGGAGAACTTGACGGTCTGGAGCGTGCTGCGCCTCGCGCCGCCCCTGCCGTTCCTGCCGCCCGAGGTGCACGGCAAGCCGATCATCGCGTTCGCGATCTGCTACACGGGTTCGCTCGACAGCGCGGCCGATGCGGTGGAGCCGGTGCGCCGCTTCGGCAAGCCTTATGGCGAGCATCTCGGGCCCATGCCTTACGCCGCGTGGCAAAAGGCGTTCGATCCGCTGCTTACGCCTGGCGCGCGCAACTACTGGAAGTCGCACAATCTCGCGACGCTGCCGGACGGCCTGATCGACACGCTGCTCGACGCCATCGCGCGGCTGCCCTCGCCCCAGTGCGAAATATTCTTCGGACAAATCGGCGGCGCGACGCTGCGCGTGGCCGCGGACGCGATGGCCTACCCCAATCGCGACGCCCTCTACGTCATGAACGTGCACGGCCGCTGGACCGACGCCGCCGACGACGCCCGCTGCATCGACTGGGCGCGCGGCTTTTTCGAAGCCTCGGCGCCTTATGCGCTGGGCAGCGTGTACGTGAACTTCCTCACCGAGGACGAACGTGCGCGCGTTGAAGCGGCTTACGGCCCGAACATGGCGCGCCTGATCGCCATCAAGACTCGCTACGACCCGGACAATCTGTTCCGGCATAACCAGAATATCCAGCCCGACGCGTCGCGAGCAGGGAGCAACTGATTCGCCATTCGATTGTCAGCGTAAGGAGATTCGTCATGTCGACTTATGTGGTGCTTGCGCAATTCACCGACCAGGGGATTCGCAGCGTAAAGAACAGCGCGCAGCGCGCGGGGCAGGCTGCGGAACTGGCCCGTGGTTTCGGCTGCGAAATGAAGGATATCTACTGGACGATGGGGAAATACGACATTGTCACGATCGTCGAAGCGCCCGACGACGAAAGCCTGATGGCATTCGGTCTCGCGCTCGGCGCGCTTGGCAATATCCGCACGCAAACGTTACGCGCGCTGAACAAGAGCGAATTCTCGGCCATTCTCGGCAAGCTGCCGCAGTAGAAAATTCGCAAAACATTCGCAAAACATTCGTCAAACATCAGGCGGCGGCGAACCGGGTTCCGCCGCCCGCCGCGCGACTCAACGGCGCGGCGCAGCGCAACGTTCTGCGTTAGCCGCGCAGCTTGTTCACGAACTTCAAGGCGCGGCGCGCGACGGCCGAATAAAGCTCCGCACCTTTGAGCGCCGGATCGACGTGACGCTCGTACGGCTGAAGCGCGATCGGGAAATAAGGCGAAAGCTGCTCCACCACGCGCTGCGGCGAAATGCGCGTGTTGCTCTGAACCACGGCGAACATGCCGTCGCTTTCCGGCGCGAGATGGCGGGCCTCGCTCCAGCCTTCCATCTTGTCGGCGAACCACACGCTTTCGTCGGCGTGCAATGCCCGTTGGCCGGGTTTCGGGCCCGTGTGATAGCGCTCCAGCAGCCCTTCGCGCTCGGCGTTGAGCCAGTAAAGCGTGTACTCGGTCCAGTCGAGCGCGTAATTGGCGAGCAGCACGCGGCGCCAGTCGGTGCCGTGCACCGTTTCGAGCCGCCGTTGCAGGCTCAGGCACAGCGTGCGCGACAGAATGGCGGGCGTCCACCAGATGCCGTCGCGCGAGAGTTGCGGGTCGACGTCGAGCAGCTTCGCCGACGCTTCCCAGTAGTACGGCTCCACCGTGCGCGGCTGCACGTGCGTGAGCGCCTTGCCGTCGAGGATCAGCGTGTCGGCGCCAAAACGGTGCGTGGCGAAACAGTCGGGGTCGAGCACGAGAAAATACTCGGTCTCGATCCAGGCGGGCGCGTTGAGCTTGATGATCTGCTGGCGGTGCCAGTTGCGGATCTGATGACGCTGCGAAAACTCCGCGAAGATGCCCATGTGCAGCGATTCGTCGACCACCTCGATCGGAAAATCGGACCACGCCTTCGCGTAGCCTTTCACCGCTTCGAGTTCGTCGTGCGGCACGACGATGACAAAGCGGTGAAACAGTTCCGGCCGCGTGAAATGACGCAGCGAGGAGAACAAAATATCGCAGCGGCCAATATTGTCGGCGTAATGCCGCCCGCGTGTCTTGATCGGCAGGATCGCGCTGATCTGTTGCATGGCAGTCGGACCCGGCAGGTTAGAAGAAGCGGTAAATGAAGGCGGGGATATAGCCGCGCCGGTGCGTGAGCGCAATGCCAATGAGCCTGCCGCCCGCGTCGAGCACCTGCGCCTTCAAGCCGAGCACCACCGGCTTGCGCGACACTTCGGCGCGCACCGCCATCACGGTTGCGTCCGCCAGCGCCGCGTTTTCGATGCCCGTGAACGACTGGCTCGCGGGCGGCGCGTGCACGACGATGTAGTCGTGCGCCTCGCGCAAGGTGTCGAAAAGGCTCGTGGCCTGGCGCCACGACGAAGGAAACAGCCCGCTTTCGGGGCGCGCGACCACGATGTTGTGCCGCTCGACGCTCTCGAACACGAGGCCGCCCGATGTCGTGACGTCGCCGGGCTTCGCATGCGCGTCGTGCTCCGGCGCGCCGTGGCCCGACCAGGTGAGCAGGCCCTGTGCGTTCGGCTGGCCATAGAGCGGCGTGTCGGTGCCCGAAGCCATGTCGAGAATCAGGATCGGTTTGGTCGAGCGGTGTTCCAGTTCGACGGCGAGGCCGCGAATCACCGAGAGCAGGCCATCGTTCTTGCCGAACGAGAGCGCCATGATCACCTTCGATGGCGCGTCCGTGCTCGCGTTGATCGCGGCGATCATGCGGCCGTACGCCATGTGCGCGGGCCGGCTCGCCGGTAACGCGCCGTCCGGCGAAACCGCGCCCGGCGCGCCGGCGCCGCTCAGTTTCACGGGCGCGTTGAGCACCGGCAGCAACAGCGAGCGCTCCACCTGCTCCGGGCTCAGGAAGGTTTCGCGCAGGCTCGCCATGATCAGCACGACGAGCGCTGAAATCAGGAGTCCTGCGGCCACGCTCGCCGAAACGATCAGGCTTGCC
The DNA here is from genome assembly GCF_003096875.1 of Paraburkholderia unamae. Taxonomy (NCBI): domain Bacteria; kingdom Pseudomonadati; phylum Pseudomonadota; class Betaproteobacteria; order Burkholderiales; family Burkholderiaceae; genus Paraburkholderia; species Paraburkholderia unamae. The sequence goes on along the minus strand of NZ_QEOB01000022.1, from coordinate 89,941 downwards.
GAAATACTGCGCTGCGAGGGCGGGAACGGCGCCTGGATCACGCGCACGTTCGTGCTATTCACCTGGCTCACCTGACCTTGCTGGATGTTCGCAAGCTCGACCTGGCGCGAGCGGTCGCGGAAGCTGTCGGCAAGCAGATCGCGGCTTGCCTGCAACTGGCGCATCTGGCTGGACACGTCGCTCAGGTTCTTGAGCCTCGCGCGCGCGTCCTTGATCTGGCCTTCCAGCGTCGCCTGGCGCGCGAGTTCGCCCGCAATGCTGGCGTTGAGCGTGGCGAGCTTGCCCTGCACCACGTCGTAATAGTCGTTGTGGCCGAAACGCGTGGCCGTGGCCATCTGCTTTTTCCGCCGCTCGATGCTCGCGTGCATGTCCGTGATCTGCTGGTCGAGCTGCTGCACGAACGGCGAGCTGTCCATATAGCGCGAAGCGAAATCGGCGCGGCGCGATTCGAGCTGCATCAGCGAAAGCTGCATCGTGTCCAGCGCGTGAGCGGCTTCGGAGTCGTCGGTGAAGATCGGGATGGTCGCCTTCACGCCCTTCGACGAACCCTGCTCCGACTTCAGTTCGCCGCGATGCTGCGCAAGCGAGCTGTCGTTCTCGAACTTCTGCTGCACGAGTTGGCTCTCGAGCAGCACGGCGCGCGAGATCTGATCGTCGACATTGACGATGCCGTGTGTCTTCTGGAACGCGAGCAGGTCGGCGTCGGCCTTTTTCAGTTGCCGCGCGACTTCGTCGCGCTGGCCGGTCAGGAAATCCACGCGCCCGGACGTGAAGATCGTGGCGCGGCGCCGGAAATAGGTGTCGAGCAGGCGCGAGAGCGCGTCAGCCGCCGCCTTGGGGTCGGCGTCGTAGTAGGTGAGGTTGATGGTGCTCGCGAGATCGTTCTGCTCGATATGCAGCCGGTGCTCGAAATCCTGCAACTGGCTGTCGATTTCGTGCTCGCTCGCGTTCGGCCCCAATTTGGCGATCACCACGTCGCGATGCAGTTCGGGACTGCTCAGGATCTGCGCCTCCACGCCGTCGAGCTGGCCGATGGCCGGCTGCACCGCGCCGCCGCCGTTGGGGTTGTTCGACTGGTCGTAGTAGCCCGCGAGCAGCACGAGCAGCGTGGCCTGGGCGCGGTAAGGCATCGGCACCACAATGGCGACGGCGAGGCCGATGGCCACCACGGCAAGAAATACCGCTGTTGCAATCTTGCGGTAATAAAAAAAGGTGTTGAGATAATCCCGGACCGTCAGTTCGACAACTGCTGCCTTCCGTTCAGGCCTTGTTCTAGTAGTAATAACCATACAGGTGCGGTTCCGGGCCAACAATAGAGATTCGACGGCGCATATAATACGTAAGAAAACATCTGGAAGGTCGGATCAAACCGGCATTCCCTAAAATTTATTGCGAGTTCCACCCTTCATTAACGGCAATCACTGCCGTTACTTGACATGAATAAGGAACCGCAAGCCACCGCTTCAAGCACGCGCCCGATGAACATAACCCGCCCGGCCTTAGCCTTGGGGCTGATGACGCTTACCGCCTGCACCCAGACCTGGGTGGAGCCGAAATACCAGCAGCCGGACCACTTCGCAGCGTGGTCGGAAGCCACGCCCAGCGTGTACCGCATCATGCCCGGCGACGACCTGTCGGTCGTGCTGCCGTTCAACGCCGAGCTCAATTTCCGCGGCTCGGTCGCGCCGGACGGCTCGCTCACCATGCCGTTCGCGGGCACGATCCCCGCGGCGGGGCTCACGGTCGCGCAACTCGCCGACTCGGTCAACAAGGCGCTCGCCACCGGCGGCATGGCGAAGAACGGCTACGCCTCGGTCTCCATCATCCAGTCCGCCGCGAAAATCTATGTGGGCGGCCAGGTCGGGCGTCCCGGCGAAATCGCCCTGCACAACGGCATGAGCGTGATGCAGGCCATCATGGCTGCCCAGGGGCTGCTCGACACGGCGCGCACCAACGAGGTTGTGCTGATTCGCCGCAGCCCCGACGGCCGCGAGATGTTGCGTACGATCGACATCGACGCCCTCACGCACCGCGGCGATTCGAAGCAGGACGTCGTGTTGCAGGCCGCCGACACGATCTTCGTGCCAAAGTCGTCGATCGCCGAAGTCGACCAGTGGATCGACCAGTACATCGACAAGGTCATCCCGTTCAATCGCGGCTTCGACTACACGATCTCGAACAACCCCACCTGGCCCTGAACGAGCCCGGGCCGCACGCCGGTTTGCCGGGCGGGCGGAACACTCAATCGCGATGGAAACAGCCTCAACGACTACCGGGCTCGCCCCCGTCTTCTCGCGCGAGCCCGCCAGGTGGCGGGTCACGTGGTGGCTGCTCGCGCTGCTGCCGCTCTTTGGCCAGACCTTCCACTACCTCAGCTCGCTCGTGCCGCTGTGGGCGCTTTCGAAAGCGCTGCCGGTGATCTCGCTGCCCGCCGTGCTGCGCCTGGGCGGCCACCCGCGCTTTCCCATGACGCGGCAAATCCTCATCAGCTTCGCGTGGCTGCTGCTGGTGCCGAGCTTCGCCGCCGTGATCTATTTTCACGAGAGCTTTTTCACGAGCATCACGGCGCAGGTGAAGCTCCTGCCGATTCTGTACTTCTTCTCGTTTCTCGCGCTGCTGCTCACGCTCAAGCCGACGCTCGGGGAACTGGAGCGCGGCTTCATCGTGCTCGGCGTCGTCATCCTTGCCGTGCTGATCGTGCTCTGGGCCGTGGTGCCGTCCGACTGGTACCAGGAGTCGTATGTGATCGGCCAGTCGCCGTTTTTCAGCAGCGACAACCGCGGGCACCGCATCCGTATGTCGATGTATTTCCCGCTCATCCTGCTGTTCTTCTGCTTCCGGCGCGCCTGGTTCGAGCGGCACGCGGGCTACCTGCTCGGCGTCGTGATCGCGTTCGCGGTCACGCTCCTGATCGTCAAGACGCGCGCGATGGTGATCGGCATCATGGGCGTGCTCATCATCAACGCCTTCGTGTGGTCGCGCCCGCTCGCGCGTCTCGGCCTCCTGCTGTGCGCGCCCCTCGCGCTCGCCGCGATGTTCTCGGCGGGGTATCTCGCCACGGTGTTCAGCACCGACGCGAGCACCGGCTTCGACACGCGCCGCGTCACCATCCTGCTCGCCACGAAGTTCCTCGGCAGCGACCCGATGCGCTGGCTGTTCGGCGTGGGCACGATCAGCTCGACCAGCAAGGACAACCTGATCGACTACTTCCACCACTTCTTCTTCCTCGCCGACATCACGTGGCTGGGCATCGTGTTCGAATATGGCGTGCTCGGCGCGCTGATCATCCTGTGCTTCCAGTTGCGCGGCATCGTGTTCTACCGGCGCCTGCGTGCGCGGGTCGAGGACGATTTCCTCGGCTCGCTGTACGACTATCTCGTCTATATCCTGCTCATTTCCGCCTTCTACCCGCCCACGCTCACGCCGGGCGAGACCGCCGTGATACTCGCGATCTTCGCCTACGTGTGGCGCGCGGGGGAGCTGGACCACGCCCCCACCGACTCCCGGATCGACCATGCCACGCCAGAAACGCCCTAGCCTGCGCACACGCCTGATCGGCGCGGCGCTGCTCGCCACGGGCGCGGCGGCCTGCACCGACGCCACGTCGGGCACGCCCTTGCCGGTCGCCATCACGGTGGACGCCGCCGCCGGGCGGCACCCGATCAGCCCGCTCATCTACGGCGTGAACTTCGGCACCACGGCCACGCTGCAAGACCTGCGCGCGCCGCTGAACCGCTCGGGCGGCAACAGCGCCTCGGCGTACAACTGGCGCATCGACGCGCGCAACGCGGGCAAGGACTGGTATTTCGAGAGCCTCGGCGTCAATCCCGACGACATCAACGACCAGTTCGGCGAGCGCTTCGTGGCGCTCACCCAGGCGGGCGGCGCCACGCCCATCCTGACCATTCCGATGCTGGGCCGGGTGGCGAAGCTCGGACCGCAGCGGCAAACGCTTGCGAGCTTCTCGATCGCCAAATACGGCCCGCAGCCCAACCACGACGTGGACGGCCACGCGGACGCCGGCAACGGCGTGGCGCCCGGCGGCAAGCCGATCGTGGGCAACGACGCAAACGACGCCACCACACCCGACGATCCGCAAAACGAGCAGGCGCGCGTGGCGGACCTCGTGCGGCAGTTCGGCGGCGCTAGCGGTGGCAACAGCGGTGGCACGAGCGGTGGCGGCGTGCGCTACTACGCAATGGACAACGAGCCGAGCCTCTGGCAGTTGATTCACCGCGACGTGCATCCCACGGGCGCGCACGCGCGCGAGATCGCCGACAAGGTCGTCGCCTACGCGCGCGCCGTGAAGGCGGCCGACCCGCACGCCCAGGTCGTGGCCCCCGAGGAATGGGGCTGGCAGGGCTACTTCTACAGCGGCTTCGACCAGCAGTACGCGGTGGATCACGGCCTCGATCACGCGCCCGACCGCGCGAACGAAACCCAGGGCCTGCCATACGTGCCCTGGTTGCTCACGCAATGGAAAGCGGCCGGCCATCCGGTGGATGTGTTCAGCCTGCACTTCTACCCGCAGGGCGGCGAATATGCCGAGTCCGGCGTGACGAACTCGCAGGCCGTCGCGCTCATGCGCAACCGCTCCACGCGCGACCTGTGGGACCCGAACTACAAGGACCCCACGTGGATCAACAGCGTGGTCGCGCTGATCCCGCTCATGCGCCATTGGGCCGACACGTACTACTACCCCGGCACGCCCATCGGCATCACCGAATACAACTGGGGCGGCGACACGCTGATGAACGGCGCAACGGCCCAGGCCGACGTGCTCGGCATTTTCGGGCGCGAAGGCCTGGATCTCGCCACGCGCTGGGGCACGCTCGATGCGTCGATGCCGGTGTACAAGGCGTTCAAGCTCTACCGCAACTACGACGGCCAGGGCGCGGCGTTCGGCGCAACCAGCATTACGGCGAACGCGCCCGACCCGGACACCGTCTCCGCGTTCGCGGCCCTGCGCGAGAGCGACCACGCGATGACGCTCGTGGTCGTCAACAAGCAACTGGACCGCACGGCCGACGCGAGCATCGCGCTCGCGCATTTCGCGGCGAGCGGCGTGGCCGAAACCTGGCGGCTCGCCAACAACACGTTGTTCCGCATGCCGGACGCGCGCTACCAGGACGGCACGCTGCGCGCGAACCTGCCCGCGCAGAGCGTGACGCTGTTCGTGCTGCGCGGCGCGGCGGGCGATGCACCGCATGAGTGAGACCGGCGAAGCGCGCGCGAGCGCCCGGCAGCACAGCACATCGATGATGCGCGGCTCGCTCGTGAGCCTCGGCGTGCGCCTGCTCGACCTGCCGAGCCGCTACGGTTTCCACCTGCTGATCGCGGCCATGCTGGGCGTGGTCGAGACCGGCAACTTCTATATCGTGTTCAGCACCATGGTGGCGCTGGCGGGTTTCGGGCGCCTCGGCATCGATCAGGCGCTGACACGGCAGGTCGCCATCGACCTCGCCTCGGGGCGCACGAGCGCCGTGCGCCCCGCCATCCGCCGCGCGCTGGGGGTCGTTGCGCTCGCATCCATCGCTGTTGCCGCCGCGCTCGCTGCGCTCGCGTTTGTCATCGCGCAGCACGTGCTGCACAAGCCCGAACTCGCGTGGCCGCTCGCGCTCGGCGCGCTATCCTTCGTTCCGCAGAACGTGGGCGCGACAGTGGCGGGCGCGCTGGCCGGGCTTCAGCGCGTGGGCTACAGCCAGATGATCTATTCCTGGCTGTGGCCCGCCATCTTCTGCGTGGCCGCCATTCCGCTCGGCCTCGCGCACGGCATGGGCGTGGCGAACACCCTCGTGCTGATCGCCGCCAGCTTCACGCTGACCGCGCTCGTCGGCGCATGGCTCCTCACGCGGTTTCTCGCCTCGGTGCCCGCAAGCGGCGCGCCGCCCGCCGAAGCGCCGCGTTTGCTCAAGGCGGGTTTGCCGCTGTTCACGCTGGAGTTCACCAAGCTCCTCATCACGTCCGCGCCCGCCATCGTGCTCGGCATCGTCGCGTCCTCGCGCGAGACCGGGCTGTTCGCGCTCGCGTGGCGTCTCGCGCTCGTCGTCAATCTGCTGATCAGCGGCGTGACCGGCATGGCCGCACCGAAGTTCGCAAGCCTCCATGCGCACGACGATCGGCGCGGCCTCGAACGAAGCGCCGCCCAGGCCGCGGGCCTCGTGCTGTTGCTCGCGCTGCCCGTGACCGTGTGCATGCTGCTCGTTCCCGAACATCTGCTGCACCTGTTCGGGCCGGGCTTCGGCGGCGGCGCCCCCGCGCTGCGCGTGCTCGCGCTCGGCCAGCTTGCCGCCGCGTGCTTTACCGCCATGCCCGAACTGCTCGGCATGACCGCGCACACCTCCGTGCTCTACCGGATCAACGTCTGCTCGGTCGCCGTGCTGCTCGTCGGCCTCGCCGTGCTCGCGCCGGTTGGAGGCAGCGTCGGGGCCGCCGCGGCGGCGTCGCTCGCCATTGCCGTGAACGGCGCGCTCGCGGCCTGGGTGGCGCACCGGCTGCTGGGCGTGGCGCCGCTTGCGTTGCTCGGGCGCTGGGCGCTCGGGCGCGTGTCGCGCAGCGCCGCCGCGCAAGACGGCACGCAGCAAGACAAATAGCGCCTGCGCGCACGGGCGGCCGCCGTACAGAGGCACGCAACCTCGCAATCTCCCATTTACGGTCTATAACTTTTGCCATCGGGACGGCATAGGCGACGCCATGCCGTTTCCGGATTGCGATTCACACCGAAACCCGGTCCGACTTTCGCGCAGGCCGCAGGATCAGCCCGCCGGTCTGCGCCTTCGCTCACGGAGGCGTCCGATGAAACGCCGCGAACTCCTGGCTGTGCTTGCCGCCGCCGCGCTTGCCGAGGTGACTGCCGCGCAGGCCGACGAAAGCCCCGCGCACTACACCGACGAAGTCGCGCTGCCCAAACCCAACGCCGCCGGCACGGTTTCTCTGGAGGAAGCCATTGCCCGGCGCAGGTCCGTGCGCAGGTTCAAGCCGGACCCGCTGCCGGTCGAAACCATCGGCCAGTTGTTCTGGGCCGGGCAAGGCGTCACGAGCCCGGACGGCAAGCGCGCCGCGCCTTCGGCCGGCGCGTTGTATGCGCTCGAACTGTACGCGGTGAGCGCCGCGCAGGTGATGCACTACCTGCCGCACGAGCACCGCGCCGCGACGCGGGTCACGCCCGACCTGCGCCCCGAGTTGAAGGCACTCGCGCTCGGGCAAGCATCGGTTGGCGCGGCCCCGGTCGTGATCGTCGTGGCCGCCGAGCCCGCCCGGCTCTCGCCGCGCTATGGCGCACGCGCCCAGGTCTATGCCGACCTGGAGGCCGGCCACGCCGCCCAGAGCATCCTGCTCCAGGCCGCCGCGCTCGGGCTCGGCGCGGTGCCCGTGGGCGCGGTCGACGGGGCGCCGGCGGCACGCAAACTCGCCCTGCCACATGGCCAGAGCGTGGTGTATCTCATTCCGGTAGGCATGCCGGCATGAGTTGCCGCAAGCGGCAATGCCGCCACGCCCGGGCAGGTGACGGCTTCAGGCCGCGAACGACAACGCCGCCTCGGCTTGCAGCGCGGCGTGCCACGGCGTCCACGCGAGGCCGAAGGTGGCTTCGGCGCGGCGCGCGTCGAGCTTGATGTCCTGTTGCCACAGCCGCGCGAGCGAGGGCGGCAAGGGCGGCGGCACCCTCACGCCGCCGAGCTTGCGGCCCGCGATTTCGGCGATCTTCAGCGCGGGGGCGAGCAGCTTCGTTTCGAAGGCGAGGCGGCGGGCGCCGATGCGCTCCACGGGTGTCGCGCCCAGAATGCGTGCGTACGCAACGAAGTACTCGTTCCAGCGCGGCGCGTCGGCCATCGCGAGGTTGTAGGCGCGGCCGCCCGCGGACGGCGTGCTCAGCGCGGCCAGCGCCGCGCGCACGACGTCGTCGATATGCACGAGGTTGCTGCAACCGTCGCCCGCCGCGCCCAGGTCGCCCAGGCGGCGCGCGCGCAGCAGTTGCGCGATGCGCAGCGACCATTGCGGACTGCCGCCGCCGTAGATGCAGCCGGGGCGCAGCACCGTGAGCGCGGGCAGTGTGGCGAGCAGCCGCTCCGCTTCGCGCTTCGCTTGCCCATACGGGCTAACGGCTTCGAGCGCGGCGTCTTCGTCGATGCGGCCTTCGGCCGCGCCGTACACCGCCATCGAACTGAAATGTACGACCGGCAGCGGCGTGCCGTGCGCGTCGAGCGCCGCGCGCAATGCGCGGGCGTTGGCGACGATCGCCTCCGGCGCGCCGGCCACGCAGTTCACGAGACCGTCCGCGCCCGCGAGCGCGGCGCGCAGCGAGGCGGGGTCGGCGGCATCCACGCGACGCAGGCCGCTTCCTTCGCGGCGCGAGGCGGCGACCGGCTCGGCCCGGTCGGCGGTGGCGAGCGCCTTGACGAGATGGCGGCCGACATAGCCGGTTGCGCCAAGAACGAGGATGCGGGCTTTCTGCGCGGTCATCATGCAGGCTCGGGAAGGTTGACGGTGGCAACGGGCAACGCGGACAAGTCCGCCGCCTGCTTGAGGTGTTCGGCGAGGCGCAGCGCGAGCGCGACGATCGTGAGGGTGGGGTTCGCCTGGCCCGAAGTCGGGAACACGGCCGCGCCCATCACGTAGACGTTATCGGCTTCGTGCAGGCGGCAGTTGGCGTCCACCACGCTCGTGCGCGGGTCGAGGCCCATGCGCGCCGTGCCGATGTGATGGCCGCCGTACGCGCCGTAGCGCGTCATCTCGGCTTCGACCTGCGCGGGGTCGTACGCGAAGCGGCCCACGCCCGCGCGCTCGACCTCATGCGCGAGCGCCGCGAGCGCGCGGCTCACCGTCGCGACGTCCTGCGCGCTATAGCGCCAGTCCACGTGGATGCGGCGCAGGCCGAGCGCGTCGGTCGCCTCGCCGAGCGTCACGCGGCTGGCCGGGTTGGGCTCCTGCTCCGCATGGAAGTCGAGCGAAAAGCGCAGGTTCGCCGGGCGCACGATCACCGAGGGAAACTTGCGCGCCGCCAGCGTGCGACGGCGCAGCCAGTGCCACAGGAAGCGCGCCGTGTTCGGTGCGTCCGCAACGACGTTCTTCAGATGCGCGAGCGTGGAGCCCGCGTAGCCTTGCGGCGTGCCGTCGTAGAGGCGCTTGGCGTATTCATACGGGACGATGCCGCGCGCGAGATACAGCGCGGAGAGAATGCCGTTGCCGTGCCCCGCATCCGGAATGCGCGGGTGATGCAAACGCGCGACGAAGTTGCCCGCGCGCAGCGCGTCTTGCCGGTCCGCGCGCAGCGCGAGGCGGCGGCGGCAGTACACGCCCTCGTCCGACACCTCGTAGCCGTGCCACACGGACTGCGCCGCCGCGAGGTCGAGCGTGCCGATAGTGCCCGCGAGATGGCTCATGTAATAGCGGCCCACCACGTCGTGCGCGTTGCCGAGCCCGCGCCCGCTCGGGCCGGGGCTGTTGAGCAGCAGGCGCGGCGCTTCGAGCCCGCCCGTCGCGAGCACGAAGGCGCGCGCCGCCACCAGGAACGCCGCGCCGCCGAGCACGCGCACTTCGGCCGCGCCCACGCGTCGCGAGGAGCCCGCCAGCATCGGCAGACGGCACAGGTTCGCGTGCTGGAGCACCTGCACGCGGCCCTTCGCGAGGCGTGCGCGATAGCGCTGGCCGAAGTCGGTCGGGCAACTGAAGCGCTCGAGCGTGTGGGTCGAGAACGCCTCGCTCGCAAAGCCGCCGATCATCGGGCGCAGCGGCGCGGCCAACGCGCTCTCCGCCGTATAGGCGAAGTCGCCCGCCTCGCACAGCGCGTTGGCTTGCGGGTAGTGGCGCAGCACGTCGGCGAACGCGATCGGCCAGCCGCTGTGCGCGATATGCGCGCGCGCGTCGAAATCGTGCGCGTCGAGCGGCATGCAGCGCCCGCCCCACAGCGTGGTCGAGCCGCCGAAGCGGCGCACCCGGTAGCTTTCCGGCGGCGGGTGAAGGCGCGCGTCGGCCACGGTGCCCGCGTACAGATCCTGGGTCGCGGGCTCGGGCGCGTCGCCGCCGCTTTCGAGCACGATCACGTCGAGGCCGCTTGCCTCCAGCGCGAGCGCGAGCGTAATGCCGGCCGCCCCGGCGCCCACGATGCACAGGTCCGCGCGCAGCAGCGTGCCGGCGGGAATATCACGGGCGTCGACGATCATCGTGTGTCCGATCCCAAGGTTGATGCGAGGTCTGCTTCCCGGTCTGATTCCAGGTCCGCTTCGAGGTCTGCTTCGAGGTCCGCTTCCAGGTCCGCTTCCAGGCGCGCATTCGATGAAATTTCAAGCGCATGTCGATATTTGTCTCGAAAAACGCACGCCAGTGTTACCCACCGCACCGACAGCGCAGTAATATTCTCCCTGAAGTCCAAAAGCATCTTGGCAAAAGCCAGGAGACCAGAAAAAACTAAAACGTTCGTTGTCGTTCGGGGTGGCGCTGCGCCTGCTTGATGGGCGACGCGCGTGGGCCTCGTCGCGCGCGGACGTCGGGGTCACAAAAACAACATGAGCAGTGCGCCTTACTTGCCAGCGGCGCCGCACGCGGCCGCACGGGGTGTTTTCACGCCGAGCATTCCCTTGTTCGGACTCGATATCGCAGCAGTGTCGTTCGACACCGCGCTCGACGTGCTTTGCGCAGCCGCCATGCAGCGCGACGGGCGCGCGCGCGTGGCGGTCACGCCGAACGTCGACCACGTCGTGCGCCTCGACTCGCAGCCCGAATTCAAGCGCCTTTACCAAACCGCCGACTTCCTGTTCGCCGACGGCATGCCCGTCGTGTGGGCAAGCCACCTGTTCGGCCCGCCGCTGCCCGGCCGCGTGACCGGCTCCGACCTGCTGCCCGCCTTGTGCGAGCGCGCCCGCTCGGGCGGCTGGAAGGTCGTGGTGGTGGGCGGGCGTCCGGGCCACGAGGCCGCGCTCGTGAACGGCTTCGCGCAACACTATCCGGGCCTCGACATCACGGTGATCGCGCCTTCCATGACGTTCGATCCGACCGGCCCCGAGGGCGCGGCGGTCGCCGAGCACGTGAGCGCGGCGGCGCCCGATATCGTGTTCGTGTGCGTCGGCATGCCCAAGCAGGAACGCTGGGCGCTGCATCACGCCGACAAGCTGCCGGGCGGCCTGATGCTGTGCGCGGGCGCGGCGGTGGAGTTCGCCGTGGGCTTGCGCGAGCGCGCCCCCGCGTGGATGCAGCGCTGCGGCCTCGAATGGTGCTGGCGCGTGATGCAGGACCCCGCGCGCCTGTGGCGCCGCTACCTCGTGGACGACCGCCGCTTCTTCGGCATCCTGTGGCGGCACTGGCGCGTGGCGCGCACGCAGCGGCGCGCCGCCTGACACGGCAACGGCGGGACCGACGGCGGGGGCAACGGCGTCACCCGCCAAGCGGCAAACCGACGCGGCCGCGCTCGACCGGGCGCGCGCGTCAGACCGCATTGCGACCGGAGATGATCGAAGGGATCGTCTTGAGCAGGATCTGGAGATCGAGCCAGAGCGACCAGTGCGTGATGTAGTAGCGGTCGAACTCCACGCGGCGCTGCATCTTGTCGGGCGTGTCGGTCAGGCCGCGCAGGCCGTTGATCTGCGCCCATCCCGTGATGCCGGGCTTCACGCTATGGCGCAGCATGTAGCCGGGAATGAGCCGGCGATACAGCTCGTTGTGCTCGGCCGCATGCGGGCGCGGGCCGACGAGGCTCATCGAGCCGCCCAGCACGTTGAAAAGCTGCGGCAATTCGTCGAGCGAAGTACGGCGCAAATGACGCCCCACCGCCGTGATGCGGTCGTCGCCACTGCGCGCCTGGCGCAAGCCGCCCTCGCCCTCCCTGCCTGCCTCACCTGGCGCGCCCGCATCGCGCGCGGCGACGCGCATCGAGCGGAACTTGTGCACGACGATCGGCAAGCCGTGCTCGCCGTTGCGGCGCTGGCGGAACATCACCGGGCCGGGCGAGTCGAGGCGGATCGCCAATGCGATGACGAGCATGACCGGCCACAGCAGCGCGAGCAGCACACACGCGCCGACGATGTCCACCGCGCGCTTGAGCATGCGCGAGAGCCCGAGGATCGGCACGTCATGCAGCGCGAGCAGCGGCACGCCGGCCAGGTCCGAGCTGGCGGTCGCAAGGTCGTCGAGGAAATGCACCTCGGGCACGAGATAGATCGCCGCCGTCGAATCGCACAGGCGGCTCACGACGTCGGCCGTGACCGCGGCCGTGATCTCGCTGCGCTCGGGCTGGCTCATGGCGAGGAACGCGATCTCGAACGCGTTGGCGTGAATGCGCCCGGCCGCATCTTCGTAGCGGCCCAGATACGGCGGCAGGGTTTCGCCGGCGCCCGGCGCGACGGGCGCGTCGTTGTAATAGCCGACCACCTGAATGCCGAGGATGGGCGAGCGCCGCAGGCGCAGGTTGAGCTTGCGCGCCTCGCTGCCCATGCCGAAGAACACCGCGTGACGCTGGTTGCCGGGCGCGTTGTTGATGCTGTGCGCCACGCCGCGCAGCACGGCAAGCCCCACGAGTTGCAGCGGCAGCGCGAACGCGGCCCACTGTGCGACCAGCGCACGCGGGTCGCCGCTGCCGCCGTCGCCGTGCGTGATGAACAGCAGCGCCATCAGCATGACCGGCAGCCGGCACCAGCGCCAGGCGCCACGGCCGAGCATCCACCAGAGATTGCGCGCGCTCGACAGCAGATGAAAACGCGCGAACACCACGAACGCCGTCACGGCGAACGCGCCGGTCAGGGCGCGCGTATAAGGCGTGTCGCCAACTTGTCCGTGCAGCGGCAGCAGCGCGACGAAGGCGCCCGTATTGAGCGCCGCGCTGATGCCGCCGACCAGCGCCATGAAGAGGCGGTGATGGTGGGTCGACTGAGTGGACATGGCGAGTTCGGCTGGATCGTGCGGCTGCGTAACTGAACAGCGGGCCTCAATAGTGTTGATATGGCCCGGCGCTTGCATGGCGGGCGTCGCGTTGGCGTATGAGGGAAACCGTCTGTGCACGGCGCGTGCGGACACAAGCGGCGGCGCTCGATGCGCCGGCAACGCTTGCGGTAGAAGGCACCTTGCGAACGTACGCGCTTTTTTCAGTCGACTTCATGCGACGCGCTCGCTTCACGGTGCTTGCGTACCAACGGCCGCTCCCCAGTCGGCCTGATGGCGCGGCACGCTTTCCGGCGGCGCGAGTGGTCTAGGCTCGCACCGATTATCCGAAAATGGCGGCTCGCCATCCGATATTTCGCGCGTATCTTACCAGTCCATTATGACTTTGCGTATGCAGTAAAGAAGATGCAATGACTTCCGGCGATATTGTGGTTAATTTCCCGATTCGCCGGATTTAACGCCCGGCGTATTAGTGGCGCATGGTCGTGCTTTATAAAAAACAATACCGGTTTATTTCGACCATGAATCTGTCGATTTACGCCCGCGCAAACGTTTTAATCGGTGGATTGAATCGGGCGGACGTCATTGACGAGCGCGTCATTGGCGCTGTCGGGTGTCAAGTCTCACGCCTCATCTCACGCACGACCGCGCGCGGCACCGCATCGAGACGCGGCACGCCGGTAAGCGCCATCGCTACTTCGAGTTCGGTTTGCAGCAGCGTCAGCAAGTGCGCCACGCCCGCCACGCCGCCCACGGCGAGCGCATGCAGCACCGGCTGGCCGATCAGCACGGCCTGCGCGCCGAGCGCCAGCGCTTTCAGCACGTCGGTGCCGCGGCGCACGCCGCCGTCGAGCAGCACCGGCACGCGTGCGTTCACGGCCGCCGCAATGCCGGGCAGCACGTCGAGCGTGGCCGGCACGGTGTCGAGCGTGCGGCCGCCATGATTCGACACGATGATGCCGGCCGCGCCCGCGTCGAGCGCGCCCGGCACGTCCGCCGCGTTGAGGATGCCCTTGAGCAGCACCGGCAGCGCCGTTGCGCGACAGAGCCACTCGATGTCGGCCCAGGTGGGCGCGCCCGCAAGCAAGCCCTTGAACACGGGGCTGCCGCCGCGCGCATCGAGCGCCTCGGCACGAGCGAAGCCGCGCAGATTGACCGACTCCACGCCCTCGGGCAACCGAAAGCCCGCGCGCTGCTCGACGTTGCGTATGCCGCTGACGGCCGCGTCCACCGTCACCACGAGCGCGCGATAGCCCGCGGCCTCCGCACGGCGTACGAGTGTGAGCGTGTCTTCGCGGCGCGGCTGCATATAGAGCTGAAACCACAGCGGCGCGTCCGCTGCCTGCGCCACCGCTTCGAGCGCCACGCTCGCCTGCGCGCTCACGGTCATCCACGTGCGCGTGAGCGACGCCGCGCGTGCGGTGGCGAGTTCGCCCTCCTCGCGAACGAGCCGGTGCCAGGCGGTCGGCGCGATCAGCACCGGGTAGTCGAGCGTTTCGCCCAGCAACGTGGTGCGCGCCGTGGCCGACGACATATCGACCAGCGCGCGCGGCATGAGCTGCACGCGATCGAACGCGGTGCGATTCTCGCGCTGCGTGATGCCGTCAGCGGCCGCGCCCGCGATATAGGCGCGAATGGCGGGATCGACGCGCGTGTGGAAATGGCGTTCGTAGTCGAACAGCGAAACCGTATCGGCGGGAATGTGCATCGTGCGGCTCACAGCTCCGACCAGCGGCGCAGCAGGTTGTGATAGTGATTCACGAGCCGGAGTACGGCCGGGTGCTCGTCTGCGGACTCGTTGCCGCGCGTGAGCCCCAGGTCCGAGCGCAGGGCGATGATCGCGCAGTCGAGTTCGTAAAGCATCGCGCGGCTCGTTTCGTCCTTGACGAGCGATTGCGCCCAGAAAAACGAGGCCCAGCGGCTGCCGCGCGTGACCGGCGTCACACGGTGCAGCGTGGAAGCGTGATAGACGATCATGTGACCCGCCGGCAGCTTGATGGCGCGCGAACCTTGCGCGTCGTCGATCACGAGTTCGCCGCCCTCATATTCATCGGGGTCCGAAAGAAAGATCGTGCTGGACACGTCCGCGCGCATGCGCATGCCGCCCGTGCCGGGCACGGTCTGGATCGCGTTGTCCACGTGCGTGCCGAACGTCATGCCCACGTCGTAGCGATTGAAGCGCGGCGGCAGCACGCGAAACGGCAGCGCCGCGGAATGATAGGTCGCGTTGCGGCCCAGCGCATTCAGGATCAGTTCGCCCAGTTCGCGCGCTTCGGCGCTTTCCGCCGGAATTTGCAGATTGCTCTTGGACTTCGCCGCGAGATCGCCGGCAGTGAGACGGCCGTCCACCCACTGCGAAGCTTCGAGCACCTGGCGGCAATGCTTCACCTCGGCAGGCGTGAGCACGTCGGGAATCTGAATGAACATGATGAAGGCGGGTTTCGTAAACAGACGAACAGCGTACACGATCCGGAAAACCGGAATCGTGTACGCCGCCGCTCGGCGCTATCGCGGGTTATCGGCTTCCATCGGTTGCCACCGCAACGATCAGAACGTCACGCCCGCGTTCAGGAGGAACGTGCGGCGCGAAGCCGGCACCGCGCGCGCCGAGCTGAACGCCGACTGGTAGTTCAGATGGTCGGTGAGGTTGTACAGATTGAGCGAAATGCGGTACGGCCCCTGCTCGTAGCCGATCATGCCGTCGAGCGAGAAGTTGTTGGGCATGCGCGCCGTATTCGCCGAATCGGCCCAGTAGCCCGAGGCGTACTGCATGCCGCCGCCCACGGTGAGCTTGCCCGGCAGCGGCAGCAGCGAATGCGGCACGATATAGCTCGTCCACAGCGTGACGTTGTTGTTCGACACGCCCGGCGCCGTCTTGCCGATCGACGTCGCCGCGCTCGCCTCGGTGACGATGCCGTTCAGGTACGCATACGCAATGTTGGCCGACCAGTTGTTCGTGATCCAGCCCGTGAGCCCGAGCTCCACGCCGCGAATGCGATAGCCTTCGCCGTTGTCCGAGAAGCCCGGCGAGAGTTCGCCCGTGTCCGGGTCGATCGTGTATGCATGCGACTTGCGCGTCTGGAACAGCGCGGCCGTCACGCCCAGTCGCTTGTTGAGGAAGTCGAGCTTCGTGCCCACTTCGACAGTGTCCGCGCGCTCCGGCTCATTGCCCACGCCGTCTTGCGGCACTTCCGACTGCACGCCGCCCACGGCGAGCGCAATGTCGGTGCCCACGGGTCGATACGTGCGCGAGAACGACGTGTAGAACATCGAATTGTTCGTCGGCTCCCACATCGCCGCAATCGCGGGGCTGAGCTTGCTCGACGAGGCCGTGCCGCCCGCAACGGAGGTCGCGTTGGTCCAGTATTTGCTGCGGAAATAGTCCCAGCGCAGATTGCCGAGCAGCGAGATCTGTTGCGTGAGCCAGATGCGGTCGTTCGCGAACAGGCCGATATCCGACGACTCCGCGTCGCGCGTGGTCGCGCCGTAACCGAGCGACCAGCCCGCGGGCATCTGATACTGCGGATTGACCACGGTCTGGTTGTTCACGCGGCCCGTCCACGTGCCCTGGTCGCGATGGTCGCGCTGATAGTTCATGTCGAGACCAACCACGGCGCGGTTGCGGAACGGCCCGAGATCGAATTCGCCCTTCGCGGTGGTCACGTTCTGCACGCCGATGCCGCGCTGAAGATACGCGGCGCCGCCGCCCGCGCCATACGACAGCGCGACGTTCTGGCCCGCCAGCAGCTTCTTCAGATCGGTGTTGCTGATCGCGGCGGGATTCGTCGAGGAGAAGTCGCGCTCGTAAAACGTGAAGCGCGTGTCGTTGTCGATCTGAATGCCGTTATTGAGCTTCTTCGTGAACAGCGACGAGACAATGTGCGTGTCGCTCTTGTCGTGGTCCGTGCTGCGCACATAGGACGTGGACGAGTCGAGACCCGGCACGCCGTATTCGAGCAGCGGACGATAGATGCCGTCGGCGCCTTGCGCCGTCGGCTGGCCGTAGTCGGGCACGCCGTCGCGATGCAGGTAGGAGTAGCCGAGATGCCACTCGGTGTTCGTGCCGATGCCCGTGCCGAAGTCCACGGCCACGCCCGCGCGGTTGTCCTTCACGTTGTCGCGGTCGGGCGTGTTGCCGTTCTGGTACATGCCGTTCACGCGCAGCGCGGTGGTGTCGCCCAGCTTGATGTTGCTGTCCACGGTCGTGCGATAGGTCGAGCCTGAGCCGCCGCTCTGATCGATGCTCGTCGACGTTTCCAGATTCGCCATCTTCGAGGTCTGGTTGATGAGACCGCCGATGCTGCCCACGCCGAAGCTGTCGCCCGACGCGCCCTTGATGACCTGCACGCTGTCCACGTCGAAGCTGTCACGCTTGTACGCGCCGAAGTCGCGCAGGCCGTCGATATAGATATCGCCCTTGGCCGAGAGCCCGCGAATCTTGAACTGGTCGCCGCTCTGGCCGCCGTTGCCCTCGCCCGTGGAAATCGTGATGCCCGGCACGTTCTTGAGGATCTGTTCAAGCGAGGTGGCTTTCTGCTGCTCGATCAGCTCGTGCGGGATCACATTCACGGTCTGCGGCATGTCCCTGACCGAGTCCGGCAACCGGGCGATGCCGGTCGTGGCCTCGTTGGTGTTGCCCGGCAGCGCCGCCGTGACGGAGATCTTCGGCAGCGCGCCGCCTTCGGCGGCCGCGAGTTGCGTGTCGCCGCCGGCTTGCGCGAGCGCCTGGGTGGCTTGCGACCCGGCCTGCGTGCCAGCCTGCTGGTCTTTGCGCGCCTCGGCCGTGGCAGCCGGGTCTTGCGCGAACACCATCAAGGGCACGGACGTGAGCGTCATCGCAACGCTCGCGGTGGCGGCGCCGGAAACGAGACGGCGAATCGCAACCGATGTGACTTTCTGCTTCATCAAACTGCTCCAGTTCTTCTTGAATGTGTTTCGAAAACTATGTCGCACTGCGAATCATCACGGAAAGCGCGCAGGCTCTATCCCCGGCCTTCGCTGAGCGTGAGCGAGGGCCGGCCCGATTGACTGGCGTTTGAATGTTCGGCGCGCTTTGCCGTGCGACGGGCCTGGCGCAGACCAGGCCATGGTCCTGCGCGAGCCGGCAGGCAGGCGCCTACGAAAAACTCATGCGCCGCAGACACGGCTGCGATGGAATCGGCCGCGCCCGCGTACGGTGGGAATGGGCGACGGTCGCGTGGGGGAAGGTCTCCCCTGTCCGTAATCAGCCGGACTTGTAATGCCGTCGCAGGGAGAAATATAAGGGTTTGTAACTTTAATGTAAACGATTCTTATTTGACTGGAAGGACTTTGAACGTTTACAGAAGATTACGCAGCAGGGGACAGAACAGGGAGAAGGGCGAGAGGTTGCGTGCGCAACGAACAGCGGAAAGGCAAAAAAACGCGGCGGCCGGCATCATGGCCGGCGCCGCCGCGCGGCATGCAGGCCGTCAATGGCCCGCATAGATCGAGCGCTCGCTCACGCTGGCCATCATGGGCGCGCCCGAGTCCGAGCTTCCCGTCATCGCCACGCCGCCCACCGCCGTGCTCCCCGGCGTCGCGCCGTGCGCCTGCTCCTGCGCCACGATGGCCTCGGCGTGCTGAATGTCGTCGGGGTAGTTGAGATCCGAAGCCGACGGACGATAGCCCGCCTGCTCCACCCGCACGAGATCGGCGATCACCTGAGCGCGGGTGACGGGCGTCGCGCTGCTCTGAGCGGTCGGAGCGGTCTGCGCAAAAGCGGCGGCCGGAGCGGCCAGCGCGCAGGCGAGGAGCAGGGTGGAAACGAGTGCTTTCATGATGTTCACCTCTCAATGTATGGCCGCCGCACCGGAAAGCGATGCCGCTTCAGCCGCCCTCGGCAATGTCGCGAAGGTTGACTGCATTCTGGTCGCGCGGCGCTGACCCAAAGCTGACCCGCCGATTACGAGTTCGTTATCTCTCGCGAACGCCGCGAGCACAGGCCTCGCGCAGCAACGCGCGCAGATGACAAATCCGTAATGTCGAGGTCAGCAGCGGGTAAGCGCCTCCTCCCGATACTGGCATCAACCGCGCGGCCTCTCGCGCCCCTCTTTCAGACCCAACCCGGAACACGCCATGTGGATCGTCAAACTGGCGCTCAGGCGCCCTTATACGTTCATCGTGCTCGCCGTGCTGCTCTTCATCCTCGGGCCGCTCGCGATCATGCGCACGCCCACGGACATTTTTCCGAACATCAACATTCCCGTGGTCAGCATCGTCTGGAGCTACAACGGCTTCTCCGCCGAGGACATGGCGCATCGCATCACCTCGAACTACGAGCGCGCCCTCACCTCGGACGTCGACGACATCGAGCACATCGAATCGCAGTCGCTCAACGGGGTCTCGGTCGTGAAGGTGTTCTTCCACCCCGGCGCCGACATCAACCGCGCGATTGCCGAGGCGGCCTCGAACTCCGCCTCGATCCTGCGCATCCTGCCGCCGGGCACGCTGCCGCCCAACATCATCACGTACAACGCCTCGACGGTGCCGGTGCTGCAACTGGGCCTCTCCAGCAACACGCTGCCCGAGCAGTCGCTCTACGACCTCGGCAACAGCTTCATTCGCACGCAGCTCGCCACCGTCCAGGGCGCGGCCGTGCCGCTGCCCTATGGCGGCAAGATCCGCCAGATCATGGTGGAGCTCGACCCCAAGGCGCTCCAGGCCAAGGGGCTCGCGCCCGCCGACGTGGTGAACGCCGTCAACGCGCAAAACCTCATCCTGCCCGGCGGCACCGCGAAGATCGGCTCGCGCGAATACAACGTGGAGATGAACGGCAGCACACAGACGGTTGCCGCGCTCAACGACCTGCCCATCAAGACCGTGAACGGCAGCGTGGTGTACGTGCGCGACGTCGCGCACGTGATCGACGGCTACGCGCCGCAAACCAACATCGTGCGCGCCGACGGCAAGCGCGCCGCCCTGCTCACGGTGGAAAAGACCGGCAGCGCCTCCACGCTCACGATCATCAGCCAGGTCAAGGCGATGCTGCCGAAGATCGCCGCGGGCCTGCCGAGCGCGCTCAAGATCACGCCGCTCGGCGACCAGTCGGTGTTCGTGAAGTCGGCGATCTCGGGCGTCGTGCGCGAGGCGCTGATCGCCGCCTGCCTCACGGCGGCGATGATCCTGCTCTTTCTCGGCAGCTGGCGCGCCACGCTCATCATCGCCGTCACCATTCCGCTGGCCGTGCTCACCTCGCTCATCGCGCTCTCCGCGCTCGGCGAAACCATCAACATCATGACGCTGGGCGGGCTCGCGCTCGCCGTTGGCATACTCGTTGATGACGCAACCGTCGCGATCGAGAACATCACGCACCACCTGGAGCGCGGCGCGCCGCTGCACGACGCGATTCTCAACGGCTCGGGCGAGATCGCCGTGCCCACCTTCGTCTCCACGCTCTCCATCTGCATCGTGTTCGTGCCGATGTTCCTGCTCTCGGGCGTCGCGCGCTATCTGTTCGTGCCGATGGCCGAGGCCGTGGTGTTCGCCATGTGCGCGTCGTACTTCTTCTCGCGCACGCTGATTCCCACGCTTGCCATGTACCTGCTGCGCGCGCGTGACCCGAACGCCGCGCCCGCGCGCGGCATCGCAGGAGCGTTGTCGCGCTTCCAGGCCGCCTTCGAAACGCGCTTCGAAGCGCTGCGCAACCGCTATCGCGCGCTGTTGCAGGCGGCCATCGCGCAGCGCCGCCGCTTCATCGTGCTGTGGCTCGCGCTGTGCCTGGGCTCGCTCGTGCTTGTGCCGTTCACGGGCCGCGACTTCTTCCCCGCCGTCGACACCGGCGAGATCCGGCTGCATCTGCGCGCGCCCACCGGCACGCGCATCGAGCAAACGGCGCGCATTACCGACGAAGTGGAAGCGAAGATCCGCAGCGTGATTCCGGCCTCCGAACAGGCCGCCGTGCTCGACAACATCGGCGTGCCGGTGAGCGGCATCAACCTCACGTACGACTCGTCCGACCCCATCGGCCCGGAAGACTCGGACATCCTCATCACGCTCGCGCCGAAGCACAAGCCCACCGCGCAATATGTCGCGAAGTTGCGCAACGTCCTCAACGCCGCGTTTCCGGGCGTGACGTTCGCGTTCCTGCCCGCCGACATCGTGAGCCAGATCCTCAACTTCGGCCTGCCCGCCCCCATCGACGTGCAGATCGTCGGCAACAAGCTGGCCGAAAACCGCGTGGTCGCCAATCGTCTGCTCGACCAGATGCGCGGCGTGCGCGGCCTCGTCGACGCGCGCATCCAGCAGCCCGGCGACGAGCCGACCATCAACGTGAACGTCGATCGCACCAAAGCCATGCAGGCCGGGCTCACGCAGCGCGATGTCGCGCAGAACCTGCTCGTCGCGCTCTCGGGCAGCTCACAGACCACGCCGAACTTCTGGCTCGACCCGAAGAACGGCGTGAGCTATCCGCTCATGGCCGAAGTGCCGCAATACGACATCCATTCGCTGCAAACGCTCGCCAACATTCCGGTGACCACGCAGTCGGTGCAGGTCAATCCGCAAAACCAGCTCGGCACGCTCGGCACGGTCTCGCGCGGCGAGCAGCAAGCCGTGGTGTCGCACTACAACGTGCAGCCCGTGCTCGACATCTTCGCCTCGACGCAGGGGCGCGACCTTGGCGGCGTCGCCTCTGACGTGAATCGTCTCGTCGACGCCGCGCGCGCGCAGTTGCCGCCCGGCTCGTCGATCGTCGTGCGCGGCCAGGTGCAGTCGATGAACGCCTCGTTCAGCGGCCTCGCGGCGGGCCTCGTGTTCGCCATCGCGCTCGTCTATCTGCTGATGGTCGTGAACTTCCAGTCGTGGCTCGACCCGCTCATCATCATCAGCGGCCTGCCGGGGTCGCTTGCCGGCATCGCGTGGATGCTGTTCGTCACGCAAACCACGCTCAGCGTGCCGGCGCTCACGGGCACGATCCTGTGCATGGGCATCGCGACCGCCAACAGCATTCTCGTCATCAACACGGCGCGCGAGTCGCTCGCCGGCGGCATGTCGCCGCTCGCGGCGGCGCTCGACGCGGGCTTCAACCGCTTTCGCCCGGTGCTGATGACGGCGCTCGCCATGCTGATCGGCATGCTGCCGATGGCGCTCGGTCTCGGCGACGGCGGCGAGCAGAACGCGCCGCTCGGGCGCGCCGTGATCGGCGGCCTCGCCATCGGCACGCTCTCGACGCTCGTGTTCGTCCCCGTCGTCTTCTGCATGGTGCACGGCTGGCTCGCCAAACGCCGTGCCGCCCGCGATGCGCAAGACAACGCCCGCACCAACGCTACCCATCACGTTGAATAAGGATTCCCAATGAACCCAACCAACCCGTCCGGCCCGTCCGACGATCGCGACGCCAACGCGCAGCCTGGCGCGCACGCCGAAGCCGCCCCGGCGAAACCGCGCCGCGCCGCCCTGGTGATCGGCCTCGCCTGTCTCGCCGCGGCGCTGCTCGCCGCCGGCATCGTGCCGCGCCTCGAAGCGCGCACCGCGCAAGCGCAACAGGTGGCGGCGCAGCGCGACCTGATCGTGTCGACGCTTGTGCCGCAGCGCGCGCCCGCCAGCCAGGACCTGCTGCTGCCCGGCTCGGTCATGTCGTGGGCCGACGCCTCGATCTATGCGCGCACGAGCGGCTACGTCCAGCACTGGTACGCGGATATCGGCGCGCATGTGAAGGCCGGCCAGACGCTCGCGCAGATCGACACGCCCGAACTCGACGCGCAACTCCAGCAGGCGCGCGCCGACGCAGCCACGGCGCAGGCCAACTATCGCTTCGCGAGCAGCACGGCGCAGCGCTGGCAGACCATGCTGCAAACGCAATCGGTCTCGCCCCAGGACGCACAGGCGAAGACGAGCGACGCCGCTGCGAAACTCGCCACGCTCCAGGCCGCGCAGGCCAACGTGTCGCGCCTCCAGGAGCTGGTTTCGTACCAGAAAGTAACCGCGCCTTTCGACGGCGTGATCACCGCGCGCAACGTGCAGGTGGGCGCGCTCGTCACGGCGGGCGGCACGCCCGGCCTCGCCACCATGCCGGGCGAGCTGTTCCATATCGCGCAGACCGACCGGCTGCGCGTGTACGTGGATGTGCCGCAGGACGACGCGAGCCTCGTCACGCCCGGCACCGCCGTGTGGTTGACGACGCAACAATATCCGGGCCGCCGCTTCGCCGCGAGCGTCGCGCGCACCTCTAACGTGATCGACCCCGTGAGCCGGACCTTGCATGTGGAAGTGGACGTGGACAACCACGACGGCGCGCTCATGCCCGGCGCTTACGCGCAGGTGCATCTCGCGCTCACCACGGCCACGCCCGCGCTCGAACTGCCCGTGAGCGCACTGCTGTTCCGCCCCGACGGCGTGACGATCGCGGTGGTGGACGCGCACGACAAGGTGCAACTGCGCAAGGTCACCATTGGCCGCGACTTCGGCACCTACGTGGAGATCGCCACGGGGCTCGCCGCATCGGACCGGGTGATCGACAATCCCGGCGACGCCATCGCCAACGGTCAAAGCGTGCACGTGACGGCAACGTCCGCGCCGGGCAACAAAGCCTGAATGGCGAGGTCCATCATGTTCAAACGCCCCCTCACCCCGTTGTGCACGATCGTCGTGGCCTGCACGGCCGCCTCGCTCGCCGCATGCACCACGTTGCCGCATTACAGCGTGCCTTCGGTCGACGTACCGGCGCACTATGCCACTCAGCCCGCCAATGCCCCTCAGGCCGCTCCCGGCTGGGCCGTCGCCGCGCCCGCGGACGGCAAGCCGCGCGGCCCGTGGTGGACGATCTTCGGCGACAACGAACTCGACAGCCTCGAAGCACGCGTCGATGTGTCGAACCAGACCGTGCGTCAGGCGGTGGCCAACCTGCAAGCCGCGCGCGCGATGATCGACTACCAGCGCGCGGGCTATGCGCCCACGGTCACGGCGGGCGTGGCGGCGCAGCGCTACCGCACCTCGCAGAATCTCGTCGACCGGTCGCTCGCGGGCAAGACGATTCCCGACTATTCCACGGGCGTCACGGCAAGCTGGGAGCCCGACCTGTTCGGCCGCGTGAAAGACGCCACCACCGAAGCGCACGCCAACGCCCAGGCAAGCGAGGCCGACCTCGAATCCGTGCGCCTCTCCGTGACGAGCCAGCTTGCTTCGGACTACTTCGATTTGCGCACGCTCGACCGCCAGAAGAAGCTGCTCGACGACACCGTGACCGCCTACACGGCGGCGCTGCGCATCGTCCAGCAGCAGCTCGCCGACGGCGCGATCGACGCCTCGGCGGTCGCCCAGGCGCAAACGCAACTGGAGAGCGCGCGCACGATGGACAGCGACATCGACGTCCAGCGTGCGCAGCTTCAGCACGCCATCGCGACGCTGGTGGGCGTGCCCGCTTCGTCGTTCGTGCTGCCGCCGCAGGTGGCGCCCGTCGTGGTGCCGCAGATTCCGGCGGGCGTGCCCTCGGCGCTGCTCGAACGGCGCCCCGACATCGCCGCTTCCGAGCGGCGCGTGGCGGCGGCCAACGCGAGAATCGGCGAGGCGCGCGCGGCCTTCTATCCCGACCTCACGCTTTCGGCCACGGCGGGGCTCGAAAGCACGTTCTTCGCGCCGTGGCTCAGCGCGCCTAGCCTCTTCTGGTCGCTCGGTTCGCAGCTCGCGGGCACGCTGTTCGACGGCGGCCGCCGCGACGCCACGCTCAAGGGCGCCAATGCGCAATACGACGGGGCCGTGGCCGGCTACCGGCAAACCGTGCTCACGGCGTTCCAGCAGGTCGAAGACAACCTGAGCGCGCTCGACACGCTGGCGAGCGAAGCCGAAAGCCAGCAGCGCGCGACGGCCGCCGCGCAACTCTCGCTCAAGCTCACGACCAACCGCTACCAGGCGGGCGCGGTGAACTATCTCGACGTGGTGACGGCGCAGACCATCGCGCTCGCGAACGAACGCAACGAGCAGCAGATCGCGGGACGCAGGCTCGACGCGAGCGTGCGTTTGCTCCAGGCGCTCGGCGGAGGCTGGGACCGCGCCACGCTGCGCAATCTCAGCGCGACGCCTCAGGCCGCGCGAACGTCAGGATGAAGCGCGTGCTCGTCGCGTCGCTCTCGGCGCGCGCCGAGCCGCCATGCAGCGTCATGATCGTGCGCACGATGGCGAGCCCGAGGCCCGCCGACGCGCCCGCGCGCGGCTCGCTATGGCGCGAGGCGTCGGCGCGATAGAAGCGGTCGAAGATGCGTTCGAGCAGCGCGCCGTCGATCGGCGTGCCCGGATTGGCCACCGTGACCTCCACGGCCGTGGGCGTTTCGTCCACGCGCAGCGTGATCTCGCCGCCGCGCGGCGTATAGCGCAGCGCGTTGGCGAGCAGATTGCCCACCGCGCGCCGGAACAGTTCCTTGTCCGCGCGCAGCCGCCCCTGGCCTGCCACGCGGATATGCACGCCGGCCTCGTCGGCAAGACCTTCGAAGTAGTCGGCGATCTGTGCGAGCGCTTGCTCGGCGTCGAACGCCGCAAGCGTCGTCATGAATTGCGGGTGCTCCGCGCGCGCGAGAAAAATCACGCTTTCGATCATGCGCGAAAGCCGTTCGCATTCCTCCAGATTCGATTCGAGCAGCGCTTCGTATTCCGCCGTGCTGCGCGGGCGCGCCAGCGCCACTTCGGTCGAGCCGCGCAGGTTGCCAAGCGGCGTGCGCATGTCGTGGGCGAGATCGGCCGTGTATTGCGACATGCGCTCGAAGCCGCCGTGCAGGCGATCGAGCATCGCGTTCAGCGACTTCGTGAGCGCCTCCAGCTCGCTGGGCGCGCGCTCGATCTCGATGGTCGTATCGAGCCGGTCGACCGTGACGGTGGCCGCGCGCTCGGCCATCTCCCGCAGCGGGCGCAGCGCCTCGCGCACGAGCATCCAGCTCATCAGGAACGCGAGCAGCATGCCCGCGAAACCAAAGCCGTAAAGCCGCTCGCGATAGTGGTCGAGCAGGCGCCAGCGGTCGGTCATGTCGCGCGCGATCACGGTCGTGACCTGCGTGCCGTCGGTGAGCGACGCAGCGGTGGCAATTCCACGCACCGGCACGCCGAACGCGTTGCGCCACTCCACCACGTCGTCTTCGGTAATGCGCTGCGCCGGGCCGAGGCGCCGGGAAAGGGCAGCCTGGGGAAAGAGCGCGTCGGCAATGCTTTCGGTGTTGTGCTCGAACAGTCGCTCGCCGCTCGCGTCGAGCATCTCCATCGAAAGCGCGGGATTGCCCAGCACCTGGCTCGTGAGCCGCTGGGCGTGCGCGCGCACGTCCGCCGCGTCGTGCAGTTCCTGCGCGAGCCGGCGCGTATGCCGCGAGATCAACACGATGTCCAGATCGTCCTGCCGCTTGACTTCGCGGTCGAGCGTGAAATAGAGCGTGCTGCCCACGAGCGCGAACACCGCCAGCGTCGTGCCGGCGAAGCTCAGCGCCAGGGTGGCGGTGAGCGAGCGAGCGGCCATGCGCGCCATCAGGCGGGCCCTTTGATTTCGGCGACGTAGCCCACGCCGCGCACCGTGTGAATCAGTTTGATGTCGAACTCGTCGTCGACCTTGGCGCGCAGGCGGCGAATGGCGACTTCCACGACGTTGGTGTCGCTGTCGAAGTTCATGTCCCACACATACGAGGCGATCTGCGTGCGCGTGAGCACTTCCCCCTGGCGGCGCACGAGCAGTTGCAGCAGCGAGAACTCCTTGGGCGTGAGGTCGATGCGCTTCGCCCCGCGCTTCACGCGCCGCCGCGTGACGTCCACTTCGAGGTCGCCGAGCGCCAGCACGTCGCTCTCGCGCGGCGGCCCGCGTCGCGCGAGCGTGCGCACCCGCGCGAGCAGTTCGACGAACGCAAATGGCTTGACGAGGTAGTCGTCGCCGCCCAGTTCCAGCCCCTTCACGCGGTCGGCCACGTCGTCGCGCGCGGTGAGGAACAGCACGGGCGTGGCGTGGGTGGCGCGCAGGGTCTTGAGCACGGCCCAGCCGTCCATGGTCGGCAGCATCACGTCGAGCACGATCACGTCGTACGCGGCTTCCTTCGCGAGGATCAGGCCTTCGGCGCCGTCCGCCGCCACGTCCACCGCATAGCCGGATTCCTCGAAGCCCTTTTTCAGGTAGGCGCCGGTTTTCGGCTCGTCTTCGATCACGAGAATGCGCATCGCCGTTCCACTATCTGTGTGTCCGGCTCAATTGTATGCGCTCCGTTGCGCCAGGGGGCTTAAGGCAGCGACGCGTTCCGGGCGGTCCGCCCCCCTTCCGATCCAGCCACGAGCCATTTATGTCCATCGCGCCACTCCTTGCATAATCCTGCTCAGAAGCGCGTCCACCCTCGCGCCGGCGCCATGACCTTTGCGGACCTTCCCGACAACCATGCCTGGCAAGCCAGGTTTTCGCGGTAGACCCGTGGCAGCACGTCGTTGAACCGTGCTGCCGGCCGGTGTCGTTGTGATCCGCTTGAGGGCGTTCAAATCCTCTCCTCTATCTACCTTTCGAGTGCAAGCGATGATTACCGTGCAGGAGTTGCTGGATACCGAATCCCTGAAACTGACGGCTATCGCTGGCTTGTCCGGACTGACGCGGACGATCACCTGGGCCCATGCCGTTGACCTTCCCGATCCCTGGCGATGGATTACCGGCGGCAATCTGGTCATGACGACGGGTGCAGGCGTGCCGCGCGAGGCTTCCGACCAGATTATCTGGCTGGAGAAGCTGGCGAGCAGCCATGCCAGTGCATTGGTCGTCGCGCGCCGGGCCGATGCGCCGGAACTCTCACGCGAGATGCTCGACGCGGCAGACCGTCTGATGTTCCCGGTGCTCGAAGCGAGCTTCGAGCTTGAATTCGTGCAGTTGTCGAAGCATGTGATCGAAAGCGTGCTGCAAGCCCAGCGCGAGCGCTTCAGAGCCAGCGAACAACTGTTCGAGACGTATGCGGCCGCCCTGCGCGAAGTGCCGGACATGGCCGGACGACTGACTGTGCTATCCGACCGGTTGCGACTCGGGCTGGCAATCGAAGACGCGCGCAGCGGCTCGATCATCGTTTCCTCGAACCCGTTGCCCACTTCTGTCGAGACCGACCCGGTCTTTGTCGAACGCGTCGCGATCGGCGGGCGGGCGAAAGCGGACCTGGTCATTCACCGCCGAGACGCGCAAGCGATGCAGGATCCCCTGCTGGTGCGCTCTCTGCTCGGCCTGCTCGCGATCGAGCTGGAACGGATGATGATCGACCGCGACAAACTGCGAGAGGAAGGCGCGGCGCTCTTGCGCAGCCTCTTGAAAGGCGAGGCCGAATTTTCCTTTCGCCCCATGCTGGAGCGCCGCGGGTTGACGGGCACACTCGTCGTGCTCGCGCTCACTCCCGGAAAGCAGGGGCCCTGGAGCGCAGCCGAGATCCACCATGCGCCACCGTTGCACGCCCGCACGCCCCTGCTGCTCGACGATGACGTGCTGCTCGTATTGGCTCAGGATCACGTGGACACGCTGGAATGCCTGCGCTTCGGCTTGGGCAAGGGCACCGTGGCCGGCATCAGCGGGCCTGTCACGGAGGCAGCCGGCTTTCGCGAGAGCGTGCGCCAGGCGCGCCTCGCGCTGGCCCAGGCGCACGAAGCCGGAAAGGATCTCGTGCGCTACGGAGAAGTCGACACCGGCTACATCACGATGCCGAGGTCGCTTGCCGAGGCGAGTGCGTTGGTCGGCCGCTACCTCGGTCCCGTGATCGAATACGACCGCGTCCACGGCACCGCCCTGCTCCCGACGCTCATGACGTTTCTGGAGAACGACGGCAACTGGAAATCCGCCGCCTTCGACCTGACGATCCACCGCCAGACCCTCGTCTACCGCCTGAAACAAATCGAGCAGCTAACCGGCGTCAAACCGACCACGACCGACGGCATCACGCGATTGTGGCTGGCCCTTAAGGCGGGAAAGGCTGCCAATCTGCTGTCCGATGCCCCTTTGAAATCATCAGACGGATAGTCATACATTTGTATAAGCGCTGTCCCTCGAATCGACATTTTGCGCATAGCCTGGCCCGCGCGCTTTGCTTTTAATGGAGGTAACAAAAGACACATTTCGATTCCAGGAGACAACCAATGCCTATTCAGACGGAACTCGACCCACGGCTGAAACATGCTCTGAAAACCCGGCACATCAGCATGCTGGCGCTCGGAGGCGTGATCGGAGCAGGCTTGTTCGTAGGCTCTAGCGCGGTCATTGCATCGACCGGACCCGGCGCGTTCATCACCTACGCCATCACCGGGCTGATCGTCGCACTGATCATGCGCATGCTGGGCGAAATGGCGGCGGCTCACCCCACGAAGGGGTCGTTTGTCGACTACGCGCGCCTCGCTTACGGCGATGTCGCCGGCTATGCGATGGGATGGCTGTACTGGTATTTCTGGGTGATCGTGGTCGGGTTCGAGGCCGTCGTCGGCGGGCAGACCATTCATGCGTGGTTGCCCACCCTTCCCGTCTGGATCATCTCGCTCGGG
Source organism: Paraburkholderia unamae (assembly GCF_003096875.1). NCBI lineage: Bacteria > Pseudomonadati > Pseudomonadota > Betaproteobacteria > Burkholderiales > Burkholderiaceae > Paraburkholderia > Paraburkholderia unamae. Next base: position 60,610 of record NZ_QEOB01000022.1, on the reverse strand, counting down.
CTGATGGTGATGATGACGGCGCTCAATCTGTTGTCCGTCAAATCGTTCGGCGAAGCCGAATACTGGTTCGCTGGCGTCAAGATCGTCGCCATTGCCGCTTTCCTGATCATTGCGGGCGCCTACGTCTTCCATTTGTGGCCGGGATCGACCGCGACGTTCTCCAACCTCACCGCCCACGGTGGCTTCTTTCCCAAAGGGGTGGGCAAGCTGTTCACGGGCGTCGTGGTCGTGATCTTCTCCATGACAGGCGTGGAAGTCGCGACCATTGCGGCTGCCGAATCCGAGCATCCTGAGCGCAACGTTCGCCGCGCGGTCAATACGGTGATGGCACGCATCCTGATCTTTTTCGTTCTTTCCGCGTTCTTCATCGTCGTTGCCCAGCCGTGGACGGCCATCGTGCCGGGCCAATCCCCGTTCGTGGCGACGCTCGAAAAGATTGGCATCCCCGGTGCCGCAACCGTATTGACAGCCGTGATCCTCGTGGCCGTGCTGTCCGTGCTCAACGCCGGACTTTATACATCGTCGCGTCTGCTGCTGGTCCTCAGTTCGAACAACGAAGCACCGAAGTGGCTGGGAGGTGTCAATGGACGCGGCGTCCCTGCCCTGGGCGTCATCGCGTCAACGCTCGTCGGATATGGCTGTGTGGTGATCGCGGCGCTCTGGCCCGATACGGTCTTCCTCTTCCTGATCAACTCGTCGGGTGCGGTGTTTCTGTTCGTCTATCTGATGATCTGCCTGTCGCAACTGAAGCTAAGAGGCGAATGGGAACGTCGTGGCGTGCTGAAGCTGCGCATGTGGGGCCATCCGTGGCTGCCGCTCCTCGTGACCGTCACGATCGTCGCGGTTCTGGTCAGCATGGCGATGGATCCGAAGACGCAGATCAGCCTTCTGCAAAGCGTCGTCGCACTGGTCGTCATCCTGGCCTCCTACCCGGCGTTCTGCGCCAAAGGCAAGCGCAAGCAGATGCGGACAGCAACACCGTCGGCGGCGAATCGCACGTAACGCCGAATCGACAAATCGACCCACACCTCGCACCTGCACGGTGATCGTCGCAGCGGGCAATGCCCCCCGAATGGCATGAACAAGAACCTGGATTGGTAGGAGAGACGGATGCCGTCCGCACAAGAACTGACGCAGATTCCAAACCGCCCGCTGTGGCACGCGCCCTCGCGCGCGCGAGACACGCTGGAGCGCGAAGCGCAGGCCGATGTCGTGATCGTCGGCGCAGGGTATACAGGGTTATGGACTGCGTACTATCTGCTGAAGGCACAGCCATCGCTAAACGTTGTCCTGCTGGAGCGGGAAACGGTCGGCTTCGGTGCTTCCGGCCGCAACGGCGGCTGGGCGTCGGCAATATTTCCGATTTCGCTCGAACGCGTGGCGCACATGTATTCGCACGCTGCGGCATTGCATTTGCAGGCAGCGATGAACGAGACAGTGAGCGAAATTGGACGCGTACTCGATCTTGAAGGCATCGATGCGGACTATGCAAAGCAAGGCTTTCTTTCCCTTGCACGGAGCCAGCCACAGTTCGATCGAATTCAGGCGTCTGTCGATGCGTCGGTTCGCTTTGGATTGCCGGATCAATGGCGCACGCTCGATGCGAAGCAGGCTTCGACCCGGATCGGAGCCCGACATGTGCTGGGCGGCCTTTACACCGAGCATTGCGCGCTGATCCATCCTGGCAAGCTGGTGCGCGGACTGGCAGCCGTTGTGGAGACCATGGGCGCGCGAATTTTCGAGAAGACGGCCGCGCTCCGCATCGCGCCTGGAAAGGTGAGCACCGCGCATGGCGGCGTCACGGCGAGAACGGTTGTGCGCGCAACGGAGGCATTTTCGTGCCAGCTTCCGGATAGCAGCCGCTCCGTCATTCCGCTCTACTCGCTGGTACTGGCAACGGAGCCGCTGCCTCAGGCGCTGCGCCAGCGGCTGGGACTCGATCATCGCCTGGCCTTCAATGACATGCGCCACCTGAGAGTTTATGGACAAGTAACGGCGGAAGGCCGCCTGGTGTTTGGCGGTCGTGGCGCCCCATACCGCTTCGGCTCCCGGATGGCGCCGGAAGACGACCTCGTCGACAAGGTGCATGCCAACATCCACGCCGCGATGCTCGAGTTCTTCCCCGACCTGGCCGCGGCCCGCATCACGCATCGCTGGGGCGGCGCGCTCGGCGTGTCGCGGGACTGGTGCCCGACTGTGAGCATGGACAAGGACGCGCGCATTGCCTGGGCGGGAAATTACGTCGGCGATGGCGTCGCAACGAGCAACCTGGCCGGCCGCATCCTGCGCAATCTGATTCTCGATCGCGATGAGGAGATCAACCTGCTGCCCGTGGTGAACCATCGCTCACCGGCGTGGGAGCCGGAGCCTTTCCGGTGGATAGGCGTCAACGGCGGTCTCACGGCGGCGGGCTTCAGCGATTTCGAAGAACGTGTCACCAGGCAACCATCGCGTACCGCACGCGTCCTCGAAAAGCTGACGGGCGCCCATTGAAAAAAAGGAGTGATGCATGACGAAGTTCACCATTGTCAAAGCCGCCGATATTGCTTCGGCCCGACTCGCCTCAGCCGGTCAACGCGCCGGGGCCGATAGCGGCGATCCCCAGATTGCTGTCAAGACTGTTGCGCCCGAGGCGGTTGGCAATCTGGGGATCTGGGAATGTCAGCCAGGAGGCTGGCCGGTGGTAAACCGTCCCGATACCGAGTTTACGTACATCATTTCCGGCCGCGCCAGGCTCACCGATGACTCGACGGGTGAAGTGACCGAGATCGTCGGTGGCGATCTCGTGATCTTGCCGCCCGGTTGGACGGGGCGCTGGGATGTCCTGGAGCCCGTTCGCAAGATCTACGCGATTTATTGAACCTGATCCGCGAGCATCGGGAAAGCGGCGAGTTCGCGATGCCGACGGCCAGGCGACGTTTTATTTCGCTGAGAGATTTAGCTGGAAAGCACAGACCGCAGGGTATTGATAAAACTAACCTATCGTTTGGAGATCAAGCATGCGTAAATTCATGATTCTTGGCGCGACAGCCTGCACATCGGTCGCGCTAGCGCTGCCGTCAATGGCACAGGAAGTTGTCGTGATCGGGCATTCCGCCCCGCTAACGGGGCCTCAAGCGGCAAACGGCAAGGACAATGAATATGGCGCACGGATGGCGGTCGACGAACTCAATAAACAAGGGGTGCTGATCGCGGGCAAGAAGGTAACGTTCAAGCTGGAGTCGCAAGATGATCAGGCCGACCCCAAAACAGGCGTTCAGGTTGCGCAGAACCTCATTGACCACAACGTCGTCGCCGTCCTGGGGCCGTACAACTCCGGCGTGGCGATTCCTGCGTCTCGCCTCTACAACAATGCGGGGGTGCCTCTCCTGCCCGTAGCATCCAACCCGGCGATTACGAAGCAAGGCTTCAAGAACATCTTCCGGATTGGCGCCAGCGACGCCCAACTTGGCGGAACGATGGGGGACTTCGCCGCCAGGGAGTTGAAAGCCAAAACGGTTGCCATCATCGACGACCGCTCGGCATATGGGCAGGGCATCGCGGAACAGTTTGAGGAATCGGCCAAGGCGAACGGCCTGGAAATTGTCGACAAGCAATTCACCAACGGTCAGGCCGTCGATTTTCTCGGCATTCTCACGGCGCTCAAAGCCAAGAACCCCGATGTGATTTTCTTCGGCGGCTACGCATCCCAGGCTGCGCCGATGGTTAAACAGATGCGGCAGCGTGGTCTGAGCGCGAAGTTGCTTGGCGGTGACGCTATCTGTACAGCCGACATGGGAAGAGTGGCAGGCGATGCGGCCTCAATTGTCTACTGTTCTCAAGGCGGGGTGGCCCTGGACCAGACCGCGGAAGGGAGACAATTCATCAAGAAGTATAAGGACACCTATCATACGGACATGCAGGTTTACGCGGTCAACTACTACGACGGCGTAAAAATGTTGGCCGACGCCATGACGAAAGCCGCGACGACAAGTGACAAAAGCAAGCTGATCGCACAACTGGCGAAGGAACAATACAAGGGAGTCGCCGGCACGTACTCCTTCGATGCCGAAGGCAATCTCAAGGGTGCGCCAACAACCGTGTACGTGATTCGAAACGGCTTGCCCGTTCCTTACGTCAGGTAAGCGAAGACACCGGGTACCTGTTCAAGCGTACCCGGTCGATCGGCTGGATTAGACACTCCCGCTCGCTCGTCAAAATACGCTATCGCCGCGGGCGTCAGCGTTTGTTCCGGGCGGTGCATGCGCGGCCGGGGAAATCCCTGCTCACCCTATCCAGGCTCACGACTGAAAAATGGCTGAAATAGCCGACGGTGCACGAGCAACAGTAAAGGCGTCGACACCATCGAAAGCGCGACGACCAGCGTGACGAGCGACGACTGGCGTTGATCGATAACGCCTGCCGCCAATGACGCGGCCATCACCACAAATGCAAACTCGCCGCCTTGCGAGAGCAGAATGGCAAAGTAAGACCGTTGCGTAGCCGGCACGCCAAATCGGTTTGCGAGAAGCCACAGCGCGATCGTCTTGATGCCAACCAGCGCCACGACCAGTACGGCGACACGGACCGGCTCGCGCAGCAATACGCCGAAGTCGATGGACATGCCCACTGCAATGAAAAACAAGCCGAGCAGCAGCCCCTTGAATGGAGCCATGTCGACTTCTATCTGATGACGATGTTCCGAATCGGCGAGCAGTACACCTGCGACGAAGGCGCCCAACGACATCGAGAGATGGACGGTCTGCATCAGCAAAGCAATGCCAATTATCCAGAGCAGCGCAAACGCGGTGAAAATCTCGGGGACTTCGATGCTGCTGATCACGCGCAGCACCATATTCAGCAGATAGCGGCCGGCAAGCGCCACCGCGACAAGCATGACGAGCGCTTTCAACGCCAGCAGCCACCCCGGTTCCGATGCGGAAACGGCGACCTTCGGGGCGAGCAATGGCAGGAGAGCAATGAGTGGAATGGCTGCCATATCCTGGAACAGCAGAATGCCGAAGCCGGCCCGTCCGGTTGGCATGTCCATCAGTTCGCGGTCCTGAAGTTCCGACATGACCATTGCGGTGGACGACAGCGACAGCGCGAGACCGCCGGTCAACGCAATGCGCCATGGCAACCCCAACATCACGAAGACGCCCAGCAGCGCGGCGGCACACACGGTCATCTGCATCGTGCCGTAGCCAAATATGGTGCGACGCATTGCCCAAAGCGCGTCGACCCGCATTTCGAGTCCGATCACGAACATCATCAACACGATACCCAATTCCGAAAAATGGAGAATCGCGTCGATGTCGGTCACGAGCCTCAGCGCCCACGGACCGATCATGATGCCCGCCACCAGATAACCGAGCACGGCGCCAAAGCCGAGGCGCACGGCGAGCGGTACCGCAATCAGCGCGGACCCCAGAAAGATGACTACATCGATCAGCATCTTTGTCATGCGATGTCCCCAATCAATGCCGCCACATTGCCCCGATTCACGGCAGGCCGGCCATTTGAGTCAGGCAGGATCCAGGTGAACGGACCATCACATGCCTGAATGCATGTTCGCAAGCCAGTCACGTTCCGCCATGTTGCGTCCCGCGCATCCTGCTTTACGCCGATAAAGGAAATCCGACTCAACCGCCCATTCGGCATCAATATGTCAGCCATTCTATGATGGCACGGTCAGCCAGTTTTCAATTGGCGATCTTCACATCCCGAATGCCGCGCCCTTTTCGCCTGCGCGCCCCTGACGACGGAGTCAGTCATGCTACACAATCTACTAGCCGCCGCGCCGGCCATGATCCTGTGCCTGTTGCTGCAAGCCGTGGTGGTCGCGGTCTGCCTGCGCCGGTACGCGCGCTTCCGGCGCAACGTCAAGGGACAGGATTTGCTGTGGGTGGACGTCCTGCTATTGGTTACCGTGATGCTGCTGACCTTGCTCTGCAATTTTGCCCAAATGGCAATCTGGGCCGCGCTGTTCATGGTATTAGGCGAATTTTCTGATTTCGCCACCGCGCTATATCACTCCGCGGTCAATTTCATCACGCTGGGCTACGGCGACATCGTCATGTCCAAGGAATGGCGCATGCTCGGCCCAATTGAAGCGGCCAATGGCATCCTGATGTTCGGCGTTTCCACTTCGGTGATGACGGCTGCGGTCATGGATGTGATCAAGTACCACCATGCCCGGCTCCAGCAGGAATAGCCGGGAAAGCAGGCACGTGCCTGGCGCGGCGTGGAGATATCCCGTTCCCGCATGGGCCGTCATGCGTTGAAAGCTTCCCGCTAGTCAAGCTTCATGAGACCCATGTGCATGGCCGTGTCGGCGCACATCACGACCAGTTCGTCGTGGGATACGCCTTCGGTCAGCCGATGGTTGAGTACCTCGTCGAAGGTCCCGGCGCACTCGGAGACCGCGCTCATCGCGTCGCCCTCGGTGCGGTTATAGGCCCCCGCGATGAGCGATCGCGCGCGGCATTTGGCGGCGGCGATGGTTTCCTGAGTCGAGGCGCCGGAACTCGCGGCCTGACATTCCGGAACAGGGACAGGCTGGAACGCCAGCGCCAATGAAGGGATGAGAAAGGCAGCAGCAATGTATCGGCGGGACATGGCGTATCCTTTCGTGAGGATCTTCGTACCGACATTACCCGATAGTCACCAACTCTAGCCGCGAACGGCTCATCGCCGATCTTCCCCTGGCGTGAGCCTGTTAGCAATCTATCACCTCCACGACGCGGCGTCAGTGATCGGCCACTATGAGATACCCTCATTGGCCCTTTGCCCCGATTTGGCACGCTGCCCCGATTCGGTGCTTACCCTAAGCCATGATGTGGACGCCACCGTCCACATAGAGCGTCTCGCCAGACAATCGCCGTGCGTACGGCGTCGCGAGATAGGCACAGGTGAAGCCCACGTCCATGATGTCGACCAGTTCGCCAAGCGGCGCACGTTCGGCCGCCTGCGTGAGCAGCACGTCGAAGTCTTTCAAACCCGATGCCGCACGCGTTTTCAAAGGCCCGGGCGATACGGCGTGGACCCGGATCTGCTGCGGACCCAGTTCATACGCGAGATAGCGCGCGCACGCTTCCAGCGCCGCCTTGACCGGCCCCATGACGTTGTAGTTCGGGACCACCTTGTTCGCGCCGTAATAGCTCATTGCGAACAGGGAGCCGCCGTTCTTCATCAACGGCGCGGCGAGCCGGGCCATGCGCACGAACGAATGGCATGAAATGTCCATCGCCGCCGCAAAGCCCTCGGCGGAGCAGTTGAGCAGCCCTCCCTGCAAATCGCTCTTTGGCGCCCATGCGACGGAATGCACGAGTATGTCGAGTTCGCCCCATTCGTTCACAATCCGCTCGAATACCGCTTCCAGCTCATCTTGCCGCGACACATTGAGCGGCATGAAAATGGACGCGTTGAGGTCTTTTGCCAGCGGTTCGACGTATGCCCTGGCCTTTTCGTCGGCGTAGGTAATCGCGAGATCGGCGCCTACTTCATGGAACGCCTTCGCGCAGCCATAGGCAATCGAATGGTCGTTGGCGACGCCGGTCACAAGCGCTTTCTTTCCCGCCAGCACCGGATGTTGAATGCTCTTCATCGGACTCCTCCTCGGCGATCAGGCCATCTCACGCAATGCCCGCCACTTCCCGCGTATGACGGGCGATCATGAGTTCTTCGTTGGTCGGGATGACCCACACCGCGACTTTGCTCGACGCCGTGCTGATGCAGGGCGCACCGGCCTCGTTGGCGCTGCCGTCGATTTCCACGCCGCACCAGCGGGCCTGTTCGCAGGCCCGTCGCCGGATCTCCGGCGAGTGCTCACCGATACCCGCCGTAAACACCAGCGCATCGAGTCCCCCGAGCGCGGCGGCGAGCGACCCCAGCTCGCGCCCGATGCGATACGCGTATAAATCGATGGCGAAGGCCGCCCGCGCGTCGTCGCTGGCCAGCAGCGTGCGCATGTCGCCCGAAATACCCGATACGCCCAGCAGCCCCGAGTGGCGGTACAGCAAGTCCTCGACACCGCGCGTATCCATTTTCAGTTCGTCGAGCAGATAGAGAATCACGCCGGGATCGAGATTGCCGCTGCGCGTGCCCATCGGCAGTCCATCGAGCGCGGTGAAGCCCATCGTGCTCGCGACACTGCGGCCTGCGTTCAGCGCGCACATGCTCGCGCCATTGCCGAGGTGGGCAACGACCGTGCGGCCTCTCGCTGCCTCGGGCGCGATATCCGGCAACGTTCTCGCGATGTATTCATACGACAGGCCGTGGAAGCCGTATCGCCGCACGCCTTGCGCCGTCAACGCCGCCGGCAGCGCAAATGTGGACGCAAGCGCCGGCTGCGTCGCATGAAACGCGGTATCGAAACACGCGACCTGCGGCACATCCGGGTTGCGCTCCGCGATGACACGAATTGGCTTCAGGTTGTGTGGCTGATGCAGTGGCGCGAGCGGCGTGAGTTTCTCAAGTTCATCGAGCACGCCGGGTGTGACGGCCACGGGCTTCGAGAAGCCCTGGCCGCCGTGAACCACACGATGCCCGACCGCGACGAGCTGATTACCGTCGCGATGACCGCGCAGAAACTGGGCGATGTATGCGACCGCCTCCTCATGCCCGATGGGACTGTCGCGCCAGTTCGCCTCGCCGGTCTGACTGCCTTTCCCGTCGAACGCGACGAAATGCGGTGAAGAAAGCAGTCCCTCGATCTGCCCGCGCATGACAAGCGGCAGGTCTGCCGACCCTGCATTGAACGCACTGAACTTGATGCTCGAAGAACCCGCGTTGAGAACGAGAATGACATCGGCCATTGGCTTCCCCTTTATCCCATCAACCGCGCATCTTCCCGGCGCTTTTCGGCCACGAACCGGTCGCACATTGCGTGTTCGCGATTCACGATGCCTCCTTGAGGCCAGGCGCCACGCGCGCGGGCGGTGCATCCGGTGCCGGATGCTTCGAAGCGACAGATAGCGCCACCGGTCCGCTTTCCACAGGCAGGGACGAACGGATCTTGTCGAGCATGCCGAGTTGAGCGGCGGTCGGCCCCGCTTCCTGAACGCGCCTGTCGGCCAGAAGCTTTTCAGCCAGCTCTAACAGCTTCTCCCGGTCTTTGCGGTCTTTCAGCAGATCCGGCAGCGTCGCAAGCGCCTGCTCCGGCTCGTAGCGCACGATGATCTCCTGCTCGCCGCGCACGCGTCTCCACTGGTCGCCGGGAAGTTGGGGCAGCCAGGCGGCATAGTCCTTCGCAAGTTCGTGGCGCAGGGCAAGCCGCGCGAGCGGCAGCGGCTCGCCCCGGCGCGCGAGCAGGCAAGCGGCGCGCGCGAGCGCTTCCGTATAGCCGCCCTCGCTCATCGAGGCCAGCGCATCCCTCACGTAGGGCAGATTACGGTGATCGCCCGCCGGCTCCGCGGGACGGGCGCTCGCCTCTTCATCGTGTTCGACGCAATACAGGTTTCCGTACAGCGAGAAGAACGCGCTTTCCGTCATGGCGTCGCGCATCGCGCGGTAGAAGTCGAGCGATGCGCTGAGCATTTCCGAGCCACAGTGCTCGACCGCCCTCAACCGGGTGTCATCATGCGTTTCGGCATGCCGCTTCGCCCGGACCGCCTCGGCGGTCGGGCCGAGCCACGCGAGCCACGGATTCAGGTCGGAAAACGCCCAGCGTTGCGCGCGCAGCGGATGAAACTGACGCTGCAACTTCGCCGTCGTTTCGTTCGAGAACGCCCGCACCCACGGTTGCAGGAAGAGTTCGTACGCACGCTGGTTCAGTTCCGACACGCGCTTGACGGCCTCGAACGGCTGCTCATCGCTGCGCTCGAACCGGTTCAGGCGCGCGGCAATATCTTCGAGCCGATACTCCTGGAACGACACGTCGTATTGCGTTTTGCCGTCCTCACCCCGGCTCTCGGCAATCTCCATACCGTAGAGGCCGGGCGGGAAGGATTCGATCGCTTCGAGCACGGATGCGATCTGCTGATGCTCCTTCTTCGCCACCTTGCCCGAAACAAAAATGCCGAGATGACCGATGCTCTGGTGCACGAGCCCGACAATCACCTGACCGCGCGCCTTGATTTCCTCCGTGCTTCCGTAAATGTCGGCGACCCAGTTGAATGCCTGTTGGGGCGGCGTGATGTTGTCGCCGAGAGACGCGAACAGGACGATCGGCGACTTGATTTCCCGCAGATCGAACGCCGCACCGTCAAGACCGCGCACCTCGCCCGACCAGAGCTTGTTGCCCACGAACAGGTTGCGCGTGATCCACTCGATCTCCTCGCGGTTCATCAGGTAGTAGCCGCCCCACCAGCGCTCGAAGTCGAGAAAGCGCGGCGGTTCGGTATCGACGTTGTCGAACAGGTGATAGTACTTGTCCCACAGGCTGTTCGCGGGATTGAGGTTCTCGAAGTTCTGCACGAGATGCGCGCCGTCGAACTTGCCGTTGCCGAGGTCCGCCGTCAACGACGCGAGCCAGGTGCCTCCCAGCATGCCGCCGGAATAGCGCATCGGATTGTCGCCTTCGCCTTCGCTCCACGCGCCGCTCCAGTAGGACATTGGAGCGCCATTGATGACGAGCGGCCCCGTATGGTCCGGATCGGAACTCGCCAGCATCATCGCAGCCCAGCCGCCCTGGCAGTTTCCGACGATGGCCGGCTTCGGGCTGTCGGGGTGCAGTTCGCACACCTTTCTGATGAACTGCTCTTCCGCCGCGCACACGTCGAGCATCGTCTGGCCAGGTTCCGGATCGCGAAAGAAGATGACGAAATACACGCAGTGGCCGGCCTTTAGCGCCACGCCGGCCTGCGAGTCGTCCTTGAAACCGCCTATGCCGGGGCCGTGGCCCGCGCGCGGGTCGATGATCACGTAAGGACGCTTGCTAACGTCCACGACAACGCCTTCGGGCGGCAGCAGGCGAACGAGCGCGTAGTTGACTGGCCGGGCGAGCGTGCGGCCGTCGACAACGAGTTCATGGTCGAAATGCAGAACAGGCTGAAGACCGTGGCGCGCCTGGTCGACGAAGCCGTTTCCGCGCTGACGCAAGGTGTCCCAGAAGAGTACGGAACGCTCGGCGACATCCATTGCGTAGCGGTAGCCGGCCCAGGGATCCAACGCCGTTGCCCATGCCGGACTGCCCTGCGCGCGCTTGTCCGTGTCGTCCAGCCGCTCTGCCGCGTCCGCGACGCGCTGCCTGAATTGCGATTGCGCGAGTTCCGATCGTTTTGCGAGGAGCCGGGCAACCTTGCTTCCGACTTCCTGGCTACGTGCATATCGATTGGCTAGGTCTGTCATTGCATCACCTCGTGAACCGGGAACGAGTGGGACGGGACACGTCCGTGGTCTGAAGATTCAGGCGGACGAAGACATTTGCGGCTCGCACACGGCGAGCCGTTTCGCATAACCGGCGAGCTATCTACAGGAAATCGGGTGAAAAAGCAGCTAAATACAGATCGTTGACACGGCGATCAGGATCGCATCATGAAAATAGTGGAATCACAGGAATACTTACTAATATTTTTGATAAGAATTCTCATTGTTATTACAGCGACGAGGGGCGTCTCCCTCTGTCACACTGGCAGACCAGTGTGACAGATTCGTTACCGCATGCCATCTTTGACCGCCCGCCGGTTATGCGCCGCGACGTACGTTGAGAGCATGGAGACCGGCAGGCCAAAGAACCCCTGGCCGGTGTGCGGGTCCGCCTCAATTGTGCTGCGCCTGAGGGCATTCCGCCTGATACCAGCGATCGACCTGATGCTGCGCCGCATGCAGGTTTTGCGGATAGTGCGGATCGAACCTTCTCGGGTCATAGCCCGCCTTCCTCAGCGCGGCCAGTTCGCTCTGGTTTTGCTCTTTTGTGACAGGCGCGTGGCTCTTGATCGCGGCGAGATCGCGGCATTGCTTTTCGCTCAGATGGGTCGCGCCTTGCGCCATCCCCCCGGCGGCCATGCCAGCGAACGAGATCGTCAACGCGCAAATCATCGGCCAGATCTTCGGTGAATGCTTCATATCACGTCCCCTTTTTGTTAGGCCACGCAGCACAAACGATGATACCAGCGCCGACACGGCGGCTCATGCGCAGCTGTCGGTCTCGACGCACACACCGGCGCACAGCGTCCAGCCCAACCGCGCATTCGGCGCATAACGCCGTTAGCGCGTGGACCGACACGTGGCGATAATGGGGGCTTTGCTCCCGCACCGACGATACCCACATGAACGATTCAAGCGACATTCGTTTCCTGATGACGATACGAGAGGCCGGCAGCCTCGTTGCGGCGGCGAGAACACTGGGGATTTCGCCACCCACGGTCACACAGCGGCTGCAACAGATCGAACGGAAGCTCGATACGCGCCTCATCGACCGCACGGCTCGCCGGTTGCGCTTTACCGAGGAAGGCACGCTGTTGTGCCAGCGCGGCGCCGACCTCGTGCAGCAATTCGACGCGTTGTTCGACGATGTGCGCGCGCGCCAGGGCGGGCTCGCTGGCACCGTGAAGATTCGCGCGCCGCTAGGGTTCGGGCGGCGCCATCTCGCTTCCGTCGTTTCCGCCTTCCAGCGGGACAATCCCGATGTCGACATCGAACTGACCCTCACCGATCAACCCTTGAGCGAAACGGCCGAGCGCTACGACATCGTGGTTCACATCGGCGAGCTGCCGGCGTCGAATCTGATCGGTTATGCGATCGCGCCAAATGCACGCTTCGTCTGCGCCGCCCCGGCGCTTTTGAAGCGTTTCCCGAACCCCGAAACCCCGGACGATCTGCGGCAACTTCCCTGTATCGTGCTGCGCGAGAACAACGAAGACGCATCGCTCTGGCAGTTCCGCAAGGGCCGGACGACGCGCAGCGTCAGGGTGTCGTCGAAGCTGTGCTGCAACGATGGCGACGTGGTTCGGCAGTGGGCGTGCGAGGGCCGCGGCGTCATTCTCCGCTCGGAATGGGATGTCGCCGACGATCTCGCAAAGGGCGATCTCGTGCGCCTGCTTCCCGCCTGGAAAGCCGGCGACGCCGACGTGATCGCGCTCACCCGCAATCGCGCGGGCTTGCCCGCCCGCACCCGCCAGTTCATGCGCTATATGCAGGCGCGATTCAAACCGCAGCCGCCGTGGCGAAGCTAAACGGCGCATCAACCGGTATTCGGCTTTTGTGAATCATTGATTTCATCTGGCCAAATCGGCAATGCGTGTTCAAACTCTATACTGGGTGGCACGAACGACATCAAGGGAGTTGCCTCGCTCATGAGCCATCCATCCGTGCCGGACGCCTACCCGAAGGCGGTCCTCTTCGATCTGCTCACCGCGCTACTCGACTCATGGACGCTCTGGAACAGCGCCGCCGGTTCGGAGCAGGCGGGCAAGGTGTGGCGCGCCGAGTACCTGCGTTTGACCTACGGATGCGGCCGATATGTCGACTACGAACAACTCGTGCGGCAAGCGGCAACCCGCACGGGCCTGCCCGAGTCCGCAGCCTATGCGCTGGAAGCCAACTGGCTGAACCTGGCGCCGTGGAGCGGGACGGTCGAGGTATTGCGGCAACTGCAACCCCATTGCAAGCTCGCCATCGTCACCAACTGTTCGATACGGCTTGGCCGCCAGGCGGCGGCGCTCATGCCGGTCAAATGGGATGCCGTGGTCACGGCCGAAGAGGCCGGCACATACAAACCGGATCCGGCGCCATATCGCCTTGCGCTCGCCGCGCTTCGCGTGGCGCCTTCGGACGCGGCTTTCGTCGCGGGGTCGAGCTACGACATGTTCGGCACCGCCGCAGTCGGCCTGCGCACTTACTGGCATAACAGGGTCGGTCTGTCGTTGGTAGAGGGCGCGCCGCCGCCTGAAATCGAAGCGCCCACGCTTGATGCGCTGGTGCCCTGGTGCAAGCGTTTCGGCGCGCCAGCGCACACCAATCTGTCTGCCTGAAACCATGAAACTCGACGAACTCGATACCCCCGCCGCCCTCATCGATGTCGCACGGATGAACCGGAACATTCAACGCATGCAGTCGCGCATGAACGCACTCGGCGTGAGGTTCCGGCCGCATGTGAAAACGACCAAATGCCTGGAGGTGGTGCGCGCGCAACTGGCGGCGGGTGCGAGCGGCATCACGGTATCCACGCTAAAGGAAGCGGAAGCGTTCTTCGCGGCTGGCATCGCCGATATTCTCTATGCGGTCAGTATCGGGCGTTCGAAATTGCCAAGAGCGATGGCGCTGAAACAACAAGGCTGCGATTTGAAGCTGGTGGTCGATAACACACTCGCCGCAGCCGACGTCGCGAAGTTTTGCGCCGCGCAAGGGGAAACTTTCGAAGTCTGGATCGAGGTCGACACGGACGGACATCGTTCGGGGATCGACCCGGAGCAGGATGCGCTGCTGGAAGTCGGGCGCATTCTGCACGACGGCGGCATCAAGCTTGGCGGGGTAATGACGCATGCGGGGTCCAGCTACGAACTCCATACGCCTGATGCGCTATCCGCGCTGGCCGAGCGGGAGCGCTCAGGGTGCGTTCGCGCCGCACAGCGCCTGCGCGACGCGGGTTTTCCTTGCGAGACGGTGAGCGTCGGATCGACGCCCACCGCGTTGGCCGCAAGGAACCTCGATGGCGTGTCCGAGGTGCGGGCGGGCGTGTATGTCTTTTTCGATCTCGTCATGCACAACGTCGGTGTATGCTCGACCGACGATATCGCTCTGAGCGTGCTCGCGACCGTGATTGGTCATCAACCCGAGAAAGACTGGGTGATTCTGGACGCGGGCTGGATGGCAATGAGCCGCGATCGCGGAACGTCGAAACAAACGCGGGATTTCGGCTATGGTTTGCCCTGTACGCTCGATGGCACACCGTTGAACGACTGGATATTAAGCGGCGCGAATCAGGAGCACGGCATTCTGTCGCCGGTGCAGGGAACGCAGGGAAAGCGCCTGACGTCGCTTTTCCCGATCGGCACGAAGCTGCGCATCCTGCCCAATCATGCCTGTGCGACGGGTGCGCAGTTCCCGGCGTATCACGCGCTGTCCGACAATGACGAAACGACTTTATGGAGCCGCTTTCATGGCTGGTAACGAATCGGGCGCGCGCTTGCCGCGCATGGAAAACCCGGCAGGACTCGCAACGCCGGGAGGCCACTATAGTCACGTGGCGATCGCAAACGGGCTGGTGTTCGTGTCCGGCCAGTTGCCCATCGACGCGCAGGGCCGAAAGCTGACCGACGCGTCGTTCGAGGAGCAAGCCCGCCAGGTGCTCGCGAATCTCGAAGCGGCGCTGAACGGTGCGGGCAGCAGCATCGCGCAACTGGTGCAGGTTCGCGTGTATCTCGCCGATATCGAGCATTGGCCGGGCTTCAATCGGATCTACGCAGACTGGGCGGGCGAGGCGCGACCGGCCCGCGCGATCGTGCCGGTCGGCCCGCTCCACTACGGCTTCAAGATCGAGGTGGAAGCGACGGCGCTGGCATAAGCTCCTTCCGGCGCATGGACGCAAGCGCGCTCGCAACGCCAAAGTCGACGGAACAGGAAGGCTCAGAACCCCTGCGCGGTGCCCGTGGAGTGCGCGACCAGCAGCACGACCCCGAGTAGGCAAGCACCAATGAAAACCGCCAGCCCAACCGCCACGAATGGCAGCCAGCTGAAGTTCACATTGGCGAAGTCGGCTTCGTGGGCCGCGCTCTTGCGCACGCCGAAGAAGCTCCACAGAACAATGCGTACCATGCGCAGGACTTCCATCATTTTCTCCATTTCGCTCGATCGACTCGATCGTATGGAGCGATGTTGAACCCTCTCGGGGTACAGAAAAAGCAGCAGACACGAACGATTTGACCGGTGCAGCCGGGACGGCTTTGCCACCGCCACGAGACCGGGATCCTGCACATCATCTACGTACAGCCTCTGCTGCGCTCATTTAAGCGCCATCTGCTGCTTGAGGCGCCAGGTAGCGCGCGATAAGGTCTTGGCTCCGTGTTCACCCAGGGCCTAGCCTTTGCGCCGTCACCATGTACCGCTACAACGAATTCGACAAGGCCTTCGTGGCGAGCCGCGCGGCGCAGTTCCGCGATCAGATCGAGCGCTGGCAAGACGGCACGCTGAGCGAAGACGCATTTCGCCCGCTTCGCCTGCAAAACGGCTGGTATGTGCAGCGGCACGCGCCCATGTTGCGCGTTGCGGTTCCCTATGGAGAGCTGTCGAGCGCGCAGCTTCGGGTGCTCGCCCGCATTGCCCGCGAATATGACGCGCCTGAGGCCGAGGTCTACCGCAGTGCGCTTGCGGCCCAGCGCAAGCTCGGCACCGTGCGCCTGCCGACGCATCACGCGCACTTCACGACGCGCACCAATGTCCAGTTCAACTGGATTCCGCTGTCGAAAGCCGCCGATGTGATGGACCTGCTCGCCACGGTCGACATGCACGGCATCCAGACGAGCGGCAACTGCATCCGCAACATCTCCTGCGATGAGCGCGCGGGCGTGGCGCCCGACGAGATCGCCGATCCGCGCCCTTTTGCCGAGATCATGCGTCAGTGGACGACGCTGCATCCCGAGTTCGCGTTCCTGCCCCGCAAGTTCAAGATCGCGATGACAGGCGCCACGGAAGATCGCGCCGCGACGGGCTGGCACGACGTCGGCTTGCGTCTCCTGCACGACGAGAACGGCGAGTTGGGCTTTCGCGTAGCGGTGGGCGGCGGCATGGGCCGCACGCCGGTCATCGGCGTCGTGCTGCGCGAATTCCTGCCGTGGCGGCACATCATGAATTACATCGAGGCGGTCGTGCGCGTGTACAACCAGTTCGGCCGGCGCGACAACAAATACAAGGCGCGCATCAAGATACTCGCGAAAGCCGAAGGGCAACGCTTTATCGACGAAGTCGAAGAAGAGTTCCGGCAGATCGTGGAGTGCGACGGCGGTCCGCACACCATTCCGCAGGCCGAGTTCGACCGCATGAGCACGCACTTCGTCGTGCCGCCGCAGGTGGCCGCGTGCACGCCTGCCGACCCGGCCGCCGCTGCTGCGCTCGAAGCGGCCGCCCTCCAAACGCCTCAACTACGGCGCTGGCTGGAGCGCAACGTCGCGCCGCACAAGAACCCGTCGATGCGTATCGTCACCCTCTCCTTCAAGCGCCTGTTGCAGGCGCCCGGCGATGCGTCGGCGGAGCAGCTCGAACGCGTGGCGGATCTCGTGGACCGCTTCTCCGCGGGCGAAGCGCGCGTCACGCACACGCAGAACATCGTGCTGCCGTGGGTGCATGCCGACGACCTGCTGCCGCTCTGGCAAGCGGCTGTCGAAGTGCAGCTCGCGAGCGCCAACGTGCATCTGCTCACCGACATGATCTCGTGTCCCGGCGGCGACTTTTGCGCGCTCGCCAACGCGCGCTCGCTGCCCATCGCGCAGAGCATCATGGCGCGCTACCAGGACCTCGACGAACTCAATGACATCGGCGAGATCGATCTGCATATCAGCGGCTGCATCAATTCGTGCGGCCATCATCACAGCGGGCATATCGGTATTCTCGGCGTCGACAAGGACGGCGCGGAGTGGTACCAGATCACGCTTGGCGGCGCAGACGGCTCCGCGCGCAGCGGCGAGGCACGGCCCGGCAAGGTCATCGGCCCGTCGTTCGCCGCGCATGAAGTGACGGATGCCGTCGAAGCGGTGATCGGCTGCTATCTGGCGCTGCGCGAGCCGATTGGCGAGCGCCGCGAGACGTTCATCGAAACCGTGCGCCGCGTCGGGCTCGATCCCTTCAAGGCCGCCGCTGACACGGTGCGCGCAACGGCGGTGGAGGCTGTATGACGAAGGCTTCGCGTATTCGGCTTCTAGGCGCCGCAGGGCATGCCGACGATCACCCGGCAGTCGTCTTGACGCTGCCTAACAACGCGGACCCGCTCGCGCATGCCGCCGACATCTCGGGCGCCACGCGCGTCGAGTTGCAGTTCCCTGCCTTCACCGACGGGCGCGCCTTTACCCAGGCCTATCTCATCAGACGCCGGTTGGGTTTTCGCGGCGATTTGCGCGCAACGGGCGACGTGCTCGTGGATCAACTGCTTCAGATGGAGCGCATGGGCTTTTCCAGCGCGGTGTTGGGCGATGGCGTTCGCGTCGAGGATGCGCTTCGGCAACTGGAGCGCTTTCCGGCGTTCTATCAGGGCGATGTGCTGCGTGACGCGCCCTGGCGCTGGCCAGCGTCACGTTAGCGGCGTCTTCGTCTGGCTCGCGACGCGCAAGAGATCGTCGTAGCAGGTCTTGCGCGGCGGCGTTTGAGGATTTCAACGAAAAGCGGGCACAAGCTTCCACAAACGACGAGGCGCGGCAGTGCTCGCCGCACCGCCGCGCCTCATTCTCGAACGCCGTTGCTTTGTTAGTGCGCCGCGCTCACCTGGGTAGCCGGCTCACCGTGACGCGTCCGCTGCGACACCAGGATCGCGATGGCCGCGAGCACGGCCGGCACGGCCAGCATCGCGAGAATCGCACCGAACTGCCAGCCGAGGCCGAGCAGCGCGCCGCCAATGGCCGAGCCGAAGATGCTGCCGAAGCGGCCCATACCCAGCATCCAGCTCACACCCGTTGCGCGCGCAACCGTCGGGTAGCGGCCCGGCGCATAGGCGTTCAGGCCCGTTTGTGCGCCGCTCATGCAAAAGCCCGCCGCGAACACCAGCAATGCGAGCGACGAAGAGAGCGCCCCCATGCCCGCCAGCACCAGCACGCAGATGCCGCCGCCCAGGTACGCGGCGCTGATGACGCGCGCCGGACGCACCTTGTCCATGATCCAGCCCACCAGCACCGCGCCGATCGTCCCGCCAATCTGGAACATGGCCGTGACGTTCGCCGCCGCCGTGATCGACAGACCCGCGTCCTTGATGAGCGTGGGCAACCAGCCGGTGAGCAGGTAGATCACGAGCAGGCCCATGAAGTACGTGACCCACAGCGCGAGCGTCATCACGCCATAGCCTTCCGAGAACAGCACGCCAAGCGGCTTGCGCGTGGGGAGCGGCGGTTCGTTCGAGACGAAAGTCTCGGCGCCCGTGAAGTTCGCGCCCGTCACGCGGTTCAGAATCGCGCCAATGCGCATGCTCGGTGCGCCACGCACGGCGAGCAGGCGCGCCGACTCGGGCAGGAGCCACGCCTGGAGCGGCACGAGCACAAGCGGAATGGCGCCGCCGAAAATCAGCACGGCGCGCCAGCCGTGGTTCGGCACCAGCCAGCCCGCGGCGAAGCCGATCAGCGCGGAGCCCAGGTTAAAGCCCGTGAACATGATCGTGATGAGGAGCGCGCGCTTGCGCTGCGGCGAATACTCGGAGAGCAGCGTGGTGGAATTCGGCATCGCCGCGCCAAGACCGATGCCGGTCAGCACGCGCAGCACGGCCATCGAAACGGGCGATTGCGCGAACGCCGTGAGAATCGTGAACACGCCGAAAAGGAACACCGAGGTAATCAGCACCCATTTGCGCCCGACGCGATCCGAAGCCGGGCCTGCGGCCAGCGCGCCGATCACGAGGCCGATGGGCGCCGCGCTCATGACGAGCCCGAACTCGGGGCGCGAAATGGCCCACTCGTGAATGATGGAGGGCGCAACGAACCCCATGATGGCCACGTCCATGCCGTCGGCGGTCACCGCCAGAAAGCACAGCGCCACCAGGAGCCATTGATAGGCCGAAATGGGGCGTTCGTCGATGAACGCCTTGATATCGATTGTTTTGCTGCCAGACATCTGTAGTCTCCTGTCCGTTTTATGGTCAGCCGTTCGCTCGGGCCCGGGTCGCCCGGGTCGCTTACGTATCCGGACTGCGATCCGTCGATCGGGACGATAGGGGGACCGCTCCTCGCGTGAAAGTGCGGGTTAACCACATATTGGGTGCCGGCGCGCTCAGCCGGAGGCACTGGCGGCGGGCTCGCGCCGCCGCGATCGTGCCGCTGAGCCGCGCCGCGCCTGGGTCCGGCCAATTCCGTGCGCGCTGTGCCTGCCAGGGCGCGCGCGTGGAATCGGATCCGGCGGGATAAATAAAACGGATGCCGTCCGAAGGGATTCGCAAACGCGGCACAGGCACGGCACAAGCGCGGCACAAGCGCCCCGAAAACAACCGGGCGATCGCGCGGAGTCGGGCCGCCGCGCCAACGGCCACTGCCTTTCGGATTTTCCGTCAATCTCCATGCGATTTATTTATCGCATGCCTCCTGTACCACAGGATCGACACCGACCACCATGCCGCGCCGTGTCTTCGCGACGATCAAGCCTCGCGTCACGGCGTCGCGCATCGCCCGGTTGACCGTATTGACATGCACGCCGATGAAATCGGCCATATAGCGCTGCGAGGGCAAGCCGTCGCCGCTGCGAAGCTCGCCCGAACCAATGGCGGCTTCAAGCGCGCAGACGATTTGCCGCCATATCGGCATGCCGTCGCACGAAAGATACGGGATCCATTTGACACGAGCCGGCACGAGCGCTCTCCTTCCTTGTCCAGCAGGTAAAAAGCAAACCGGCCCCGCAGGGCCGGCCGGTTCAACATCTACTGTGGACTGCCCTTCACGGCGCCGCGACGCCCTGCGTAGCCGGCGAGTACGACGTGTAGAAGCTCGAGCCCGCCCAGGTGTGCGTGGGCTCGTTGTACAGCGGCGAGCCTTGCGTCCAGTTCGCGCCGCTGTGCCAGTCGCCCGTGCCCGAGAATTGCGCGACGGCCGGGTACGGATAAACCGGGCGGCTCGCCGTCACGTTGTTCGACGAGTCGGTCTGGTAGGTCATGACCGCGTTCGGCGCCGTGCCCTGCTCGGCCCAGGCCGTGATCTGCGAAACCAGGTCGATGTTCGGGAAGCCCTCGCCGCCGCCGCAGTGTCCCACGCCGGGCACGAGGTACATGCGCGCGAAGTCGCTCACGTTCGAGGCGCCCATGGTGTTCTGCATGGCCTCGAAATACTGGATCGTGAAGAGCGGCGAGATATGCTGGTCGGCCCAGCCGTGCCACAGAATCAGCTTGCCGCCCGCCTTGTGGAAGGCCGAGAGGTCGGGGCTCGTGGCGTCCATCAGCGGGTGATTCGCTTGCAGGTAGGTCGGGTAGAAGCTGGCGTCCGTGTAGCCGAACGTGTCGATGGTCGGCATGGTGGGCGAGCCCGTGAAGATCAGGTTGTAAGCGCCCGTCACGATCATGTAGCTGAACAGCTTCGTCACCGGCACCGGCGCGTCCGTCGAATTCGTCGTCGGCACTTCCACGCCCACCCAGTTCTCTTCCGAGCCCGGCTGCGGGGAGCCCGCGAGCATGCGCTCGCCCGTGGTCGCGTCCACCGGGCCGCCGTAGATCTTGCTAGCGGTGGCGACTTCGGCGGCGGTGAGGCAGCTGCTCGTGTTCGTCGCGCCTTGCGGACACTGGATCGAAGCCGGATCGAAATTGCAGGTGCGCGGATCGGCGATCAGGCCGTCGGGCACGCCTGCCTGACCGCCGCACGCCGCCACCACGGCCTTGTGCAGCACGAGCGCCTTGTCGGCGTAGAGCACGGCGTTGCCGGTGCTGTCGCCCGTGGTGCTTTGCGACTTCACGCTCCAGCCGTGATACAGCGAGTTCTGGATCTGGAAGTGCGCAGCCGGTGCGCCCGCGATGATGCCGTTATAGTCGTTCGGGTAGCGTTGCGCGGCCATGAGCGCTTCGCGCCCGCCGTCCGAGCATCCCACGAAGTACGCGTACTTCTGCGCCTGACCGTAGTAAGTCTTGATCAGTTTTTCCGCCGTGAGGGTCGTGATGTGCTGACCGCGATACGCAAAATCGGCCTGCTTTTGCGGGTCCGTGGCCCAGCTCGCGTCATTGCCCGAGTGGCCCATGTCGGTTGCCGCCGTCGCGAAGCCGCCTTGTTGCACGAGCGGGCACGTGTAGCTGAAGCTGAACGACGACTGCTGGGTCGGGTCGCTCACGTTGCCGCACAGGCCGCCGCAGCCCAGCGCGGCGAAGCGTTGCGTCCAGCCGCTCACCGGCAGCGCCACCTCGAAGGTATTCGAGGGCGCGAGCGTGCCTTTCACGGTACAGAAGTTGACCGAAGCGCCGTTCACGGTTGCCGTGGTCACCGTGGCCGACGTAATCGTGCTGCCCGCGCCGCCGATATCGGTGATATCGATCGCCGCCAGCTTCGAGCAATCCACCACGGGCGTCACGACCGCGAGCGGCGCTTTGGCGGCGTCGCTGCTACTGGTGCTGCCACTGCCGCCGCTGCCGCACGCGGCCACGAGCGTGGCCGTCGCGCACACGGCGAGCAGCCCGAGCAACGAAGCCGCACGGGCCCTTGCGCTCGCGAAAATTCGCTTTGAATGCAGATGACTCATCTTTGCCTCCTGACGTTGTCCATATCGTTGTCCGTATTCGAGTTGTCCCGATTCACTTTTCACGCCTCCACTTCTCTTTCTTTTAATTAGGATTTCTAATTACAACCGATGCATGAACCGGACGATGCCGCGTGTCCGATCCTCCTGCTGCGCCTTGCGTCTTGCCTCGCGCCGCCCTTTACGCGCGACGGCCTGCGATCAACCGCCGGCCGCCGTCATGCCAAATGCCCGTTTGGTCGCCTCGGCCTGATCCGAAGCGAGGAACGCCAGAAAGTCCCCGGCAGCCGTTTGCCGCGTGGAGACCGCACAAACCGCGGCGGAAAATACCGTCACGAGTTGCGCCTCACCCGGCAGCGGGCCGATCACGTCCACGCCCGGCACGTCCTTCAATTCGCTCAACTGCTGGAACCCAAGCTCGACCTCGCCGCTGGCAATCAGGCTCGCCACGGGCACGCCCGGCTGCGCCTTCACGAGACGCGGCAACATCGTTTCCGCCACGCCCCAGCGTTCGAGCAGGCCCACGAGATGGTCGCCGCTCGGGCCCGTCGAATAGCCGATGCGCGTGGCGCGCGACATCGCCTCACGCAGCGCGCCTTCGGTGCCGATGTCCGGATGCGGCACACCCGCGGCAACGGCCGCCGCCATGCCGGAGCGCACGATATCCACGCGCTCGCCCATGAGGCTGGCGCCGGCGAGCAGCCGGTCGATCGCGCCCGCGGCGAGCACCGCGAAGTCGAACGCCGCGCCGCCCTGCACGCGCCGCGCGGCCTCAACGCCGCCCAGCGACGTCACGCTCACGCGACACCCGGTTGCGCGTTCGTATAGATCGGCCAAGGCCGCCAGCACCTGGCGGGTCGCCATCGACCCGACGCCCCTGAGCGTGGCGTCATGCTTCACATCGTTCTCTGTCATTGACTGGCTTGTCCGTCGATATGGCGCGAGGCATGCCTCGCATGCGCTCAGCGCCTCTTTGCCTTGAGCCGCGCGTCGAGGCGCGGATACACCCGGCGCGCATTGCTCTCGTAAATCTTGTGCCGGTCCGCCGCATCGACATGCGCGGCCTCGATATAGCGCTTCGTGTCGTCGTAGTAATGCCCGGTTTCGGGGTCGATGCCACGCACCGCGCCGATCATCTCGCTCGCAAACAAGATGTTCTCGACCGGAATCACGCGCGTAAGCAAATCGATGCCGGGCTGGTGGTACACGCAGGTATCGAAGAACACGTTGTTCAGCACGTGTTCTTCGAGCCGCGGCTTCTTGAGTTCCTGCGCGAGACCGCGAAAGCGCCCCCAGTGGTACGGCGCCGCACCGCCGCCGTGCGGAATGACAAAGCGCAGCGTAGGAAAGTCGCGGAACAGGTCCGAAGTCAGGCATTGCATGAACGCGGTCGTGTCCGCATTCAGATAATGCGCGCCCGTGGTGTGAAAGCACGCGTTGCAGCTCGTGCTCACGTGAATCATCGCCGGAATGTCGTACTCCACCATCTTCTCGTAGATGGGATACCAGTGGCGATCGGAAAGCGGCGGGCTCGTCCAGTGGCCGCCCGAAGGATCGGGATTCAGATTGATCGCCACGTTGCCGTACTGCTCCACGCACTTCACGAGTTCCGGTATGCAGGTGGCCGGATCGACACCGGGACTTTGCGGCAGCATCGCGGCGGGCACGAAGCTGTCGGGGAAAAGCTCGCTCACGCGGTAGCACAGCTCGTTGCAGATCGCGGCCCACGTGCTGGAAATCTCGAAGTCGCCGATGTGATGCGCCATGAAGCTCGCGCGCGGGCTGAAGATCGTGAGGTCGAGGCCGCGCTCGCGCATCAGCCTGAGCTGATTGCGCTCGATCGACTCGCGCAGTTCGTCGTCGCCGATTTTCAGCTCCGACGTTTTCGGCATGCCGGACGGGTTGCCGATGGCCGCAATCTGGCGCTTGCGCCAGGCCTCCAGCGCATGGGGCGCCGTGGTGTAGTGGCCGTGAATATCGATGATCATTGAGACCCCTGCTACGGGTGCAGCGCCGCAAAGCCGCCACACGAATGGAACTGCGCAAAACACGATCGATACGGTACGAATTGAGGGCGCCACGCCAGAAGCCAGGGCTAATACCTGGATTTCGCAAGAATCATCGCTCATGGCCCCCCACGCGTCCACGGGCGGCGGCGCGCAAAGGCCGCCATTCTCACGTCCTGTGGGGTTCGCGCGGCGCGGCGGCGCTCAAGACGCGGGAAGAAACGCGCAATCGCGGTTCCGGTTGGAGATAAACAAAATGGATGCCTCGATAAACATCTGGTAAGCGGCGCCAGGAATTCGAAAGCGCTCGATGGCCGTCGCCGGCTCGCTCCGCCGAATTCGTCCATAATGGACCGCCCCAATACCGATGAGCCGCCATGCATATCGATCCATTCGAAATACGCGTGTCCGACGATGCGCTCGACGACCTGCGCCGGCGTTTGCGCGCCACGCGCTGGGCCGCCGCCACGCCCTCGCCCTCATGGCAGCAAGGCACCGACAACGCATGGCTGCGCGAACTGGTCGCCTACTGGGCGGATCGATATGACTGGCGCGGCGCCGAGCGCGCGCTCAACGCGCAGCCGCAATTCATTGCCGAACTGAGCGGCCAGCGCGTGCACTTCGTGCACCGGCGCGGCGTGGGCCCGAGCCCCTATCCGCTGGTCATCACGCATGGCTGGCCGGGCTCGTTCGCCGAATTCCACGCACTGCTCGAACGCCTGTGCGACCCCGCGGCGTTCGGCGGCGATCCCGCCGATGCGTTCGATGTCGTCGTGCCTTCGCTGCCGGGCTTCGGCTTTTCGCCGCCGGCGGCGCACCCCGGTTCATCGGCGTTCCAGGTGGCCGATCGGTGGGCGGCGCTCATGCGCGGACTCGGCTACGCGCGCTTCGGCGCCCAGGGCGGCGACCTGGGCGCGGGTGTTTCGATCGCGCTTGCCGCACGGCATGCGGACGCCGTGGAAGGCATCCACCTCAACTTCCTGCCTTCGTCGTACGAACCTACGCTCGATAAGCTCGATAAAGCCGCCGCCCCGCTCAGCCAGGCGGAGCAGGACTATCTGCGCGAGAAGACGGAATGGGCGGCAATGGAAGGCGGCTACGCGCACGTGCATGCGACGAAGCCGCAAACGCTGGCGGCGTCGCTCAACGACTCGCCCGCGGGTCTCGCCGCGTGGATCGGCGAAAAATTTCGCGCATGGAGCGACTGCGACGGCGTGATCGAGCGCCGGTTTTCGAAAGACGCACTGCTTACGAACCTTTCGATCTACTGGTTCACGCAGAGCATCGGCAGTTCGATGCAGATGTACTGGGAAAATCGCTTGCAACCGTTTCGCTTCGCAGCGGGGCAGCGCGTGCAGCCGCCCGTCGCGTTCGCGCGCTTTCCCAAGGAAATCAATCACCCGCCGAGATCATGGCTGGAGCGCGTGTTCGACGTCGCGCAGTGGACGGACATGCCGCGTGGCGGCCATTTCGCGGCCATGGAAGAACCCGACCTCCTCGCCGCCGACATTCGCCGTTTCTTCAAGCGGTTCCGGCAATGAACGGGAGCGAGCGTGCTCAGCGCGTCGCGCTATCTCCGAACGGATGCGCGGGCGCGTCGGTCACCCGCCACGCATAGCGCCTGAGCAGCGCGGCGTAGCCCCCAATCACGAAGCCGCCGCACTTGCGCCGATAGTCCTCGCGGCGCATGCGGTAGGCGCGCGGCAGGTGAAACCACGCCAGCCCCGGCAAGTCGTGATGCACGAGGTGATAGTTGTTGTTCAGGTACAGGAGCCGCATGACGGGCCCGGCCTCATTGATGGCGATGCGCGCCTTCGGATGGGCGGCCGCGCGGTGCTCGTACAGCGAGCGCACCATCGCGAGCCCGAGCGCGGGCCACGTGATCGCCGCGAGGTAGTACCACCACGGCACGCCCGCATAACGCTGCACGCACGCGAGCAACAGCGTGACGGCCGCAAGATGCGCAAGCCACATCGGCAGATGACGGCGCTCGCCGCGTTGCAGCGCACCCGCCGCGCCCCGCAGCATCGCGGCGACGCTCATCGGCGGCCCGATCACCATGCGCCCCACGAAACTCTTGCGCGCGAGCCACAACACGCGCTGCCAGCGCGGCAGTTGCGTCCACCGGCCGGGCAGCACGTAGTTCGTTTCGGGGTCGATGCCGGGCATCGTCAAGGCTTCGTCGCGATGGTGCGCCATGTGGCTCTCGCGATACAAGGCGTACGGAAACCACACGGCGAGCGGCGGCCAGCCGAGCGCCGCGTTCAGCCACGTGAGGCGCGTGGGATGGCCGTGCATCAATTCGTGCTGCAAGGACATATGCCAGGCGCACAGCACGACGAGAGGCGGCGTGGCGGCGGCAAGCGTGAGATGGCCGGCATGCAGGAGCGCCAGCACGCCCGCCCACCCGCCATAGATCACGCCGATGAGGAGCCACGTGGGCCACTCGGTGCGTGCGGTGAAGCCTGTTGCGAGCGAAGCGATTTCGCGCGCGTGGTCTACGTCGAAGTATTCGGCCATGCTCGTTGAATCCTGCTGCAATGATTCGACCCCATCGTTTTGGAGCGCGAAACATCCTGGGCCATCCAACATAACGAACGCGCCGCGCTTCACCAAACAATGGATTCGTATTTGCTTAGCTGCATGCGGCGTCAGGCAGGCGCGGCGCGCGGCGTAGAATGCGCCCATGAACCACTGGATCGCCTCGCTGCCGATGTACAACGTCACGCCGCAACACGCCGCGCTCTGGAGCGCGCTGCTGCGCGACTGCATGACGGCGTTCGCGCGCGCGGGCGGCCCCGGCGACGTGACGCTTGCCGAAAGCACCGACGTCGACTTGATGACGCACTGGCGTCGCGAAGACTTGCTGCTTTCGCAAACCTGCGGCTTCCCCTACCGCATGCTTGGACTCGCAAGCCACGTCCATCTGATCGCCACGCCGTGCTTCGATGCGCCCGGCTGCGAGGACCACCGCTATCGCAGCGCGCTCGTCGTAGGGGAGCAGGCGTGGGAGCGCGGTGCCACGACGCTCACCGCCTGCCAGGGCCTGCGCGCAGCCTGCAACAGCGCCGATTCGCACAGCGGCATGAACGCGCTGCGCCATGCCGTGGCGCCCTTTGCGCGGGACGGCCGTTTCTTCGCTTCGCTGCGATGGACCGGTTCGCATGCCGCCACGTTGCGCGCCCTGGCGAACGGCGAGGCCGACGTTGGAGCCATCGACTGCGTGACGCTTGCGTTGCTGCGCGATGCACACCCTGAAGCCCTGCGCGGCGTGCATGTGCTGGGCATGACGGCTCCGGCTCCAGGCCTGCCGTTGATCGCCTCGCGCGCGCTCGCCGAACCGCAGGCCGAAGCGCTGCGCGCGGCGCTCGATACCGCCCTCGCAGCCAATGTCGAGCGAGCACGCGCGCTGCGCCTGCGTGGCTTCGCGAGACTCGGCGGCGACGCCTACGCCGAAATCGAACACATGGCGCACGCCGCCGCGCAACTCGGCTACGCCGAGTTGCGTTGAGCGAGCGGTGGGATCAGCGCGCAACAGCGGCGGCGGGTTCGTCCGCGTAATCCTCGCTGTCGATGTCGTAACCCGACGGCTCCCAGCGGATTGCGAACAGCACCAGCAGCGACGTGAGCGGTGCGATGGCGATCACCCAGAAGACCTTGGTGCCGAGTGCGGCGGCGAGCACCGGGAACAGGAAAAGCGAAATGGTCGAGGCCGAGCGCACGAGCGTTTGATTGAAGCCCACGCCAATGCCGCGCAGCGAAGTCGGATAGCTGAGCGACGCATACGTCATGCTATGCGAGCCGGGGCCGAATCCCTGCCCGAACAGATAGCCGCCCAGCAGCAAAATGGCAAGGATGACGAAGAAACCGTTGCCGGGATGGCCGATCAACGCGAGCCCGATCAACGAGACGAACTGCAAGGCGTGGCCGAGCGCGGTCATCTTCCATGCGCCGACGGTGGGCGCGGTGCGCACGCCGATCAGCCCGCCGACGAACGCGAACAGCAGGTTCAACGTGAGCGCGGCCACGATGGTCGTGAGCGGCCCTTGCTGGAGGAAGCTCGCGATGATCACGGGCAGGCCGAAGATGATCGCGTTGTAGCCGAACGAGGACGCCGCGCCGATCGTCGCGGCGAGTATGGTGCGACGACGGTAAGTGGCGTTGAAGAGCACGCCGTAGTTGCGCCACGAGGCGGCGCGCGGTGCGCGCACCGGGGCCTCGCTTTTCTCGACCACGGCGTCCACGCCATACGAGCGCTTGAGGATGCGCGCGGCGCCCTCCAGGTCGCCCTGATTGGCGGCCCATACGGGCGACTCGCTGATATAGCGGCTGCGCACCGCGATGATGACGAGCGCCGGCACCGCGCCAAACGCGAGCGTGAGCCGCCAGAGCCAACCAAGCTGATGCTCGGGCAGGATCGCATAGAGGCCGAGGATCAGCAGATAGCAGGTGCTCGTGGCCGCGTACCACGCGGGGCACCATGCGGCCACGCTCGCCGCCTTGTTGCCTTTGCCCGCCACGCGCGAGAACTCCGCGAGAAACGCCATGGCCACGGGCAAGTCCAGCCCGACCCCGAAGCCCATGAGAAAACGCGCGCCGCCCAGCACCCACGCGTTGGGCGCAAGCCCGGCCGCGATGGCCGCCACGACGAAAAACAGCATGTCGGCCATGAACACGCGGTAGCGGCCGATACGGTCGGTCAGATAGCCGCCGAACAGCGCGCCGAGAATCGCGCCAAATGTAATGGCCGCCGAAACGAAGCCCACCTGCACCGGCGAAAGCGCGAATTCGCGCGCGATGTCCTTCACGCCATAGGCGAGCGAAGTGAGGTCGTAGGCGTCGAGAAACACGCCGCCCAGCGCGATGGCGATCACGATGCGCGCGTTGCTGCCCTGCGCGGCTCCCGCGTTGACGATACGGGCGACGTCCTGCGCGGAACGAATCACCGCGTGCTGCGAAGCGGCCGCAGCCTCTGGCTCGGAATCTTCGCGGGCTTCCGGTACCGGAACGGCGAGTGTGGACATGACGGGTACTCACTGAATGATTGCAATCGCTGCATCGTAGCCACACCGTTGTGCATGGCAAAACGACGTTTTTAGCTAAGCAATGCTGCCGAAATTGGTTGTCCACCCGTGGCGCGCTCTCTAGCATCG
The DNA here is from genome assembly GCF_003096875.1 of Paraburkholderia unamae. Classification (NCBI taxonomy): domain Bacteria; kingdom Pseudomonadati; phylum Pseudomonadota; class Betaproteobacteria; order Burkholderiales; family Burkholderiaceae; genus Paraburkholderia; species Paraburkholderia unamae. Next base: position 31,200 of record NZ_QEOB01000022.1, on the reverse strand, counting down.
CCTCATCCACAACTCATCGAACGATGGACCTATGAATAAAAGAACATGGCTGGGAACCGCGCTGGCTTCGCTCGCGCTGGGCGTGAGCCTCGGGGGCGCGTCGCTTGCTCAGGCGGCGGACAATACGGTGCGCGTGGGCATCATGTCGGGCGAGGACGAGGACGTGTGGCGCGTGGTCGCCGCCAACGCCGCGAAGCACGGGGTCACCGTGAAGGTGACGACGTTCTCCGAATACACGCAGCCCAATGAGGCGCTTTCGGTTCACGACCTCGACGCCAATTCGTTCCAGCACAAGCCCTATCTCGACGCGCAGATCAAGGCGCGCGGCTACCACATCGTGCCGGTGGGCTTCACGTACGTTCAGCCGATCGGCCTTTACTCGCGCAAGGTGAAGTCGGTGGCGGACCTGCCGCAAGGCGCCGCCATCGGCGTGCCGAACGACCCGAGCAACGAAGGCCGCGCGCTGCTGCTGCTCCAGGCGCAAGGGCTCATCACGCTGCGCGCCGACGTGGGCCTCTTGCCCACCGCGCGCGACATCGCGAAGAATCCGAAGAACATCCATATCAAGGAACTCGACGCGGGCATCATCGGCCGCTCGATCGGCGATCTGGACGCGGCCGTGGTCAACACGGACTGGGCGGTCAAGTCGGGCATCAAGATTCCGCAGGAGCGCATTGCGCAGGAGCAGGTGCCGGGTAATCCGTATCGCAACTTCATCGCCGTGAACGATAAGGATGCCAACGCACCGTGGGTGCACACGCTGGTGGAGAGTTACCAGCAGCCCAACGTGGCCGCCGAGATTCTCGCCGTTTATCACGGGGCTACGTTGCCCGCGTGGAAGGACGCGCCGCAGCAGTAATGACCACTGCGAAAGTAATTCGGTTGCCGAATCACTTTCGCTTTCCCTTGTGTTTTCCGATCGGGCCGCCCGGCGATTCACGCCGCGGCGGCCCGCTTTCATTTACACCGCTTCCGGCACGCGCCGAAACCCGGCGCCCGCGTGCCGCTCGGGCAACTCCGCACCTTCGCCAAAGAGCTTCTCGCGCAACGTGCCCGGCGCATAGGCCGTCTTGTAGCGCCCGCGCGTCTGCAATTCCGGCACCACGATATCCAAGAAGTCCTCGTAGCTTTCGGGCACCACCGTGCGGCTCAGGTTGAAGCCGTCCACGTCGGCCTCGTCGATCCACGCCTGCAACTCGTCGGCGATCTGCGACGCGCTGCCGACGATAGCCGGGTAGCGCCCGCCCAGTTCGAACATCTCGAGCAGCTTGCGCCGCGTCCAGCCGTTCTGCTTCGCGGTGCGCGTGGCGGACTCGATCGCATTGCCCGGCGTGTAATCGACCGGTTCGTCGAGATCGTATTGCGCGTAATCGATGCCGGTGCTCGACGCGAAATGCGCGAGCCCCGCCTCGCGGCTCGCATACTGGCGGTAGTCCGCATACTTTTCGCGCGCTTCGCGCTCGGTTGTGCCCGGCACCACGGCCGCGCCCACGAACACTTTCACGTCGTCGGGCCGGCGCCCGGCACGCACAAGCTGCTCGCGCAGCGCACGCACCGTTTCGCGCGCGGCGGCACGGTTCGGCGGCGAAATGAACACGCATTCGGCGTGGCGCGCGGCGAAGCGCTGGCCGCGCCCCGAGCTGCCCGCCTGGAACAGCACCGGCGTGCGTTGCGGCGAGGGCTCCGCCAGGTGGTAGCCGTCCACGCGATAGTACTGCCCCTCGTGCTGCACGCGATGCAGCTTTGCCGGGTCGGCGAACACGCGCGCGGCCTTGTCGCGCCGCACGGCGCCGGATTCCCAGCTTCCTTCCCAGAGTTTATAGAGGACTTCCAGGTATTCGTCGGCGCGATCGTAGCGCTCGTCGTGCGGCAGTTGCTGCTCCAGTCCCATCGCGCGCGCGGCGCTGTCCAGATAGCCCGTCACGATGTTCCAGCCGATGCGGCCCTGCGTGAGGTGATCGAGCGTCGAAAAGCGCCGCGCGAGCAGATAAGGCTGCTCGTAAGTGAGGTTCACCGTCACGCCGAAGCCCAGGTTCTGGGTCACGGCGGCCATGGCCGGCACGAGGAGCGTGGGGTCGTTCACGGGCAACTGGATCGATTCGCGCAGCGTCACGTCCACGTTGCGCTGATACACGTCGTACACGCCCACGATGTCGGCGAGAAAGAGTCCGTCGAAGAGGCCGCGCTCCAGCGTGCGCGCGAGATTCGTCCAGTAGGCGATCGTCCGGTAGTCGGTCGAGCGGTCGCGCGGGTGCGTCCACAGCCCGTGATTGATGTGCCCAACGCAATTCATGTTGAACGCGTTGAGCAGGATGGGCTTGTTCGCCTGGTGGGTTCGGTTTGATTCGGCCATCACAATGCTCCGTGCCGCGGCGGCAGCGTGTCGTTGAGGTAGAAGTTGCCCACCGCGTGATACTTCCAGCGCACAGGGTCGTGCAGCGTGTGGGTGCGCGCGTTGCGCCAGAAGCGGTCGAGTCCGAGGCCGTCGAGCGTCGCGGCCGTGCCCGCCAGTTCGAACAGGCGCGAACCGGCGTCGAGCGAGATCGTCGTCGTCAGGGCACGCGCTTCGGCCACGGCAATCGAGGCCTCGGCCACCGTGCGCTCGCCGGGGGCGGACTGGGCGGCGTCCACGAAGCGGCCCGCGCGGCGCACGAGCGCTTCGGCGGCGGCGAGGCGCGCCGCCAGATCGCCGAAGTGAAAGATCGCGAGCGGGTCGTCGGCCGCGCGCTCGACCTTGGCGTCGATCCAGGGACGCGAGCGCTCGCGCACGAATTGCAGCGCCGCTTCGAATGCGCCGCGCGCCTGACCGAGGTCGATTGCGGCGTGAATGATCTGCGCGAGCGGGCCGATGGTCGTGGGACGCTCGAACGAGCGCTGGAACGGCACGATCCATTCGGGCTCGACCCGCACGCCGTCGAACTGCACGGAGCCGCTGCCCGTCACGCGCTGGCCGAAGCCGTCCCAGTCGTCGGTGATCGTCACACCTGCCGCGTCGCGCGGCACGAATGCAAGGTACGTCACGTCCTGGCCTGCCTCCTCGGCAACCACGAGCGTGGGGATCCAGTGCGCGTAGAGCGCGCCCGTGCAATAGAACTTGCGTCCGTCGATGCGAAAGCCGCCCGCATCGCGCGTAAGCCGCGTGCGGCGCCTGAAATCCTTCTGGCCGATCTCGGCGAGCGCATTGCCAAAGCGCTCCCCCGCGAGCACGCGGTCGTAAAAGAAACGCTGCTGCTCGGCGCTCCCGCCCACGCGCAATACTTCGAGCGCGTAAAAGTGGTTTTGCGGGATCTGCCCGAGCGAGCCGTCCGCTGCGGCGATGATCGCGGTCACTTCGGCAAGCGTGCCATTACGCACGCCGGGGCCGCCGTATTCGCGCGGCACGGTGATCGCCCACAGGCCGCTCGCGACGAACGCATCGAGTTCGTCCCAGGGCAGACGGCGCTCGCGGTCGCGCAACGCCGCTTCGGGCGTGAACTGCGCGGCGAGCCGTTGCGCAGCGGCGAGCGCCGCTGCGTCGTCGGCCAGACGCGTCGGCGCGTGCGGTGGTGCGGCACGCCGTGGCGCGCCGCCGGTTTCAGCTTCGGAGAAGCCTTCGGTGATGGGAAGTTCAGTGCTCATGGGGCTCAATTCCAGGCGTGGCGCGCGGGCAGTTCGTGGTTCAGGTGATAGTTGCCAAGCAGATGCAGTTTCCAGCGCAACGGATCGTGGAGCGTATGCGTGCGCGCATTGCGCCAGTGGCGATCGAGGTTGTGCGCGGCACGCGTGGCGGCGGAGCCCGCCAGTTCGAACAGTTTCTCGCTCGCTTCCAGCGCGAAGCGCGTGGTCAGCACCTTCGCCTGCGCCACGGCAACCGATGCGCGTGCGCTCGCCTGTGCATCGACGGGATGCGCGGCGATGGCGTCGAGCGTATGGCCCGCGTCGCGCAATACCTCCTGAGCGGCGTGCAAGTCGATCTGCAAGCGGCCGATATCGGCAATCACATAGGGGTCGTCCGCCGCGCGCGCCGCGCCCGAGTCGATCCAGGGGCGCGCGTGCTCGCGCACGAAGGCAATGGTGTCGGCCACCGCCGCCTCGCCGATGCCGAGATCGATGGCGGCTTGAATCAGTTGCGAAGCGGGGCCCGAGAGGCCGGGGCGTTCGGCGAGTTGCCAGATCGGCAGCACGTCGGCGGCGCTCACCGGCACGTTCTCGAAGATCACCGTGCCGCTCGCCGTGGTTCGTTGTCCAAACGAACTCCAGTTGTCGATGACGCTGAGACCCGGCGCGTCGCGAGGCACCCAGACCTGCACGGCGCGGCCGGCGTCGTCGGTTGCGCGCGTCGGCACGCGGTGCGCGAAGAGTGCGCCCGTTGAATAGAAGCGCTGGCCGCTCAGGCGCAGACCCTGTGGCGTCGAAACGAGCCGCGTGGTGCCTTGCACAATGGTAGTGGCCGCCGCCGAGCGGCGCTCCGGACCGGCGTTGCCGAGCCTGCGGCCCGCCAGCACTTCGCCATACAAGCGCGTTTTCTGCTGTGCGCTGCCGACTTCGCGCAACACGCCCAGCACACCGAAATGATTTTGCGGGATCTGCCCGAACGCGGGGTCGGCCGCGCACAGGATCGAAAAAACTTCGGCCAGCGTGGCGTACGAGACATTCGGGCCGCCGTATTCGCGCGGCACCGTGATCGCGCCGAGTCCGCTTTCGGACCACAGATCGAGTTCGTCCCAGGGCAGCGCGCGCTCGCGGTCGCGCTGCGCCGCGCCCGGCGCGACCGCAGCCGCCAGCGTGCGCGCGGCGGCGAGGGCTTGGGCGTCGTCGGCAATGCGCCGCACGCGGGCGGCGTCGGGAAGACGCGGCAGCGGCGCGGCGTCAGCAGGGTAAGCAGGGGTCGACATGACATTCCAGGGCAAGCCAGTTGCATCCCCTGTTCGAACGCCACAACGGAGCGCGCCGACGCTTTGACCCGGCGAGCGCCGCTCGGGCGTCGAGCAGGACCAGCCCCCCATTGGAACAGCCCGGGTCGCAATCCCCTACCAGTTAATTCGCAATTGCATATCAGCAATGCCGATGTGGCGCGCGCCTCAGGCCTCCACGGCCGCCGGGACCACCACGCGCGGTTCGTGCCTGAGCGCGAGCAACGACGCCGCCACGATCAGCAGGCCGCCCAGCCATGCCGAGAGCGTGAGCCGCTCGCCCAGCCACACACACGCGAACAGCGCGCCGAACACGGGCTCGCTGCCCATGAGCAAGGCCACGCGCGTCGGGCTGCTGCGCGCCACCGCGTAGTTCTGCACGAAGAAGGCGAACAGCGTGCAGCCCGCGACGAGATACAGCACGCTGCCCCAGAACGCGGCGTGGGCGTGCCAGTGCGGCAGCGGCTGCCACTGCTCGGGCGCAACGGTCAGCGCCAGCACCGCGCAGCCGCACGACACCACGGCGGCTTGCACCGCCGTCATCGTGAGCGGCGGCACCGTGCCCGACTTCATCACGCGCTTGGCCGCGCAACTCGTGAGCGCACGCAGCAGCGCCGCGACGAGGACCAGCAGGTCGCCCGGGCTCGCCGCAAAATGGCCGCCCGTGAGCAGGAACGCACCGAGCAGCGACACGGCGGCCGCCATCCATTCGACGGCTCGCGGCGCACGCCGCAGCCACGCCCACTCCACGAGCGGCGTGAGGACCACGCACAGGCTGATGAGAAACGCCGCGTTCGACGCATTCGTGAGCGATACGCCAAACGTCTCGGCCAGAAAGATGCCCAGCAGCAGCAGGCCGACGCCGAACACGCCGAAACGCTCGCGCCAGTTCGCATGAAGGAGGCCGCGCAGTGCGGGCGAAAGCACGACGAAGGTAATGCCGAAGCGCAGGGCGAGCAGACCCAGCACGGGGTAAATGAGCAACGCGCCCTTCACCACGCCGTAACTCGTGCCCCAGACGAGCGCGACGGCAACGAGCAGCAGGTCCACGGTGCGGGGCGAGCGGAGCAAGGCGTTCATATGAGGAAGTGGGCGGAAAGGCGTTGATGGTGCGCTCATTGTCCAATAGTGCCCGCAAGGCGATAATCCACCTGACCTGAACATCATTTATGTCGCCAATGCACAGATGAAATTAGACCGCCAACGATGAACCCCACCGACCTCCTGCCCCTGCTGCCCGACCTCGCCACCTTCGCGCGCGTGGTCGAGGCCGGCAATTTCTCGGTCGCGGCACGCCAGCTCGGCAGCACGCCTTCCACCGTGAGCCGCCAGATGCAGCGGCTCGAACGCGCGCTCGGCACGCGGCTGCTGGAGCGCTCCACGCGCAGCCTGCGGCTCACGGAAGCGGGCGCCGAGGTCTACCGGCACTGCGCGGACATGGTCGAGGCAGCGGCCGGCGCGGCCGACGCCGCCAGCCGGCTCACCGGCCGCCCGCATGGGCGGGTGAGCATCAGCGCGCCCATTTCGTTCGCGCAGAGCGTGATTCATCCCCTGATTTCGGGCTTCCTGCGCGCCTATGAGGAAGTCGCGGTGCAACTGATGTTCACGGACCGCGATGTCGACCCGGTGCGCGACAGCGTAGACATCGTGATCCGCCCCACGCCCACGCCGCCGCCCGGCCTCGCGGCACGGCGGCTTGGCACGCTGCGCTGGATGCCGTGCGCCTCGCCGGCCTACCTGCGCGCGCGCGGCACGCCCGCGCACCCCAGGGATCTCGCGCGGCACGACTGCCTCTATCTCGGCGAAACGCCCGACGACAACCGCTGGGCGTTCCGCCGCGGCGCGCAAACGCACGTGGTGGAGGTGAAGGGCCGCTATATCGCCAACGACGTGGGCGCGCGGCGCGACGCGGCGCTGCACGACCGGGGCATTGCGAGCCTGCCCGAATTCGCGGCGGCGCAGGCGCTGCGCGAGGGTTCGCTCGTGCACGTGCTGCCCGAATGGTCGCTCGAGCCGCGCGCCTATAGCGGCCCGGTGTGGTTGCTCTACCCGCCCAACCGCTACCTGCCGCCCAAGGTGCGCGTGCTCATCGACTGGCTCGCACAGCAGTTGCCGGACTGACATGCGCCGCCCGTGAGACGATCGGGCATGAACTTGAGCCGCGCCGACATTCAACGGTGCGCGCGGACCGCCTAGACTGGGTTATGGACATTGCCGGGGAAGCAGCGCCTCGGCGCCACTCGCTTTGCCATCCTGATCAACGAGACCGGATACGCCCAGAAAACCATGAAAGCCCTCGTCCTCAGCCAATACGAAGGTCCGCTCGAACTGACCACGCTCGATCGCCCGCAACCTCAGGCGGGCCAGGTGCTCGTGCGCGTGCACGCGGCGGGACTCAACCCGCTCGACGTGAAGATCCGCGCCGGCAAGGCCGCTCACGCGCAGCATCCGCTTCCGCTCGTGCTGGGCATCGACATGGCCGGCGTGGTGGAGGCCGTGGGCGCGGGTGTCACGCGCTTCGCGCCCGGCGACGAGGTATACGGCATGACGGGCGGCGTGGGCGGCATTCAGGGCTCGCTTGCGCAATACGCCGCCGTCGATGCCGACCTGCTCGCGCGCAAGCCCGCGAATCTCTCGATGCGCGAAGCGGCGGCGTTGCCGCTCGCCTTCATCACGTCATGGCTCGGGATAGTGGATCGCGCGCATTTGCAGGCCGGGCAAAGCGTGCTGGTGCAAGGCGGCGCGGGTGGCGTGGGCCACGTGGCCATACAGATCGCGCGCGCGCTCGGGGCCGAGGTGTTCGCCACGGCCAGCGCCCGCAAGCTCGCGCTGATCGGGCAGCTGGGCGCGACGGCGATCGACTATGGCGCGCAAAGCGTCGAGCAGTACGTTCAGGCGCATACGGGCGGCGCGGGCTTCGATCTCGTGGTCGACACCGTGGGCGGCGCGACGCTCGATGCCTCGTTCGCGGCCGTGAAGCATTACGGGCACGTGGTGAGCGCACTGGGCTGGGGCACGCATGCGCTCGCGCCGCTGTCCTTTCGCGAGGCGACCTATTCGGGCGTGTTCACGTTGTACCCGCTGTTGAGCGGCGTGAACCGCGCGCATCACGGGGAAATGATGGCGCAGGCCACGCGCCACGCCGAAGCCGGCCAGCTCGCGCCGCGCGTCGACGCGCGCCGCTTCGCGCTGAGCGACGCGGAGCGCGCCTACGAAGCGGTGGCCGATGGCAGCGCGGGGAGCAAGATCGTCGTGGATGTCGACTGAATCCGAGCGCAGCGTTTAGTGCTGCACGCCCCAACGGCGCACGGTCAGGCGTTCGAGCGTGTCGAATACCAGATGCTCGACGAGCAGCCCGATCACGATCACGGCCGCGAGGCCCGCGAACACGCGGTCGGTATAAAGCTCGTTGCGATTCTGGAAGATGTACCAGCCAAGACCGCCCTGCCCCGCGCTCGCGCCGAACACGAGTTCGGCCGCGATCAGCGTGCGCCACGCGAAAGCCCAGCCCACGCGCAGCCCCGCGATGATCGAAGGCAGCGCCGCCGGCACGAGAATCAGCACGACCTGGCGCAGGCCGCTCAAGCCATAGTTGCGGCCTGCCATGCGCAGCGTGGCGGGCACGCCGAGAAAACCCGTGTACATGTTGAGCGCGAGCGGCCACAGCACCGCGTGCACGAGCACGAACAGCAGGCTGCCCGTGCCGAGCCCGAACCAGAGCAGCGCAATAGGCAGGAGTGCGATGGAAGGCAGCGGATTGAACATCGCCGTGAGCATCGAAAGCACATCGCGGCCGACTCTCGTGGACACCGCGAGCGAGGTGAGCACGAACGCCAGCACGACGCCGATCGCGTAGCCGCGCAGCAGCACGGACAGCGAAATACCTGTCTTCACGAGCAACTCGCCGCTCGTGATCCCTTGCACGAACGCAGCGAGCGTGGCGCCGAATGTCGGCACGAGCAGATCGTTCGCAACGATGCGCGCCGTGATCTCCCAGCCCGCGATCAGCACGAGCGCGATGAGCGTGCGGCGCAGCCAGCCCGCGTCGAGCACGCGCCGCGCGAGCGGCAACGGCGCCGAATCCGCGCCCGCCTGCACGGGCAGCAAGGGCCGCTCGTACTCGGCGCGCACGGGCGGCAGCGGCGGCAATGTGGAGTGTGGCGTGCTCATCGGTGGGCCTCCCTTGCCGCTTCGGGATGGGTATCGAACAACAGGCGATGGATGTGCGCCACGCTCTCGCGAAAGTCCACGCCGCCCATGCTCGCATGCGAATACGCGTGACTGTTGACCTCGGCGCGCACGCGCCCCGGATGCGGCGAGAGCAGCAAGATGCGATTTCCCACCACGAGCGCCTCCTCGATCGAATGCGTGACGAAGAGCAGCGTGAAGCGCGCGTCGTCCCAGAGGCGCAGCAGTTCTTCCTGCATCTTGCGGCGCGTGAGGGCGTCGAGCGCGGCGAACGGCTCGTCCATCAGCAGCACGCGCGGCTGCATGGCGAGCGCGCGCGCAATCGCCACGCGCTGCTTCATGCCGCCCGAGAGCGTGTGCGGATAGGCGTCGGCGAAGGCGGCGAGCCCCACCTTGTCGAGGTAATGGAGCGCACGCTCGCGGGCCTCGGCGCGCGACAGCTTGCGCGCCACGCGCAGCGGAAAGGCCACGTTTTCGGCCACGGTTTTCCAGGGCGGCAGCTGGTCGAATTCCTGGAACACGACCACACGGTCCGCACCGGGGCCGCGCACCGGCTCGCCCGCGAGCGAGATCGTGCCCGAGACCGGTTCGATAAAGCCCGCGATGGCCTTGAGCAAGGTGGACTTGCCGCAGCCCGAAGGGCCAAGCAACACGAAGCGGTCGGCGCCGTAGACGTCGAAGCTCACGTCCTGCGTGGCGCGCACGATGCGCTCGCGACTGCGGTATTCGAGGCTGACGTTGTCGATGGCGAGCAGGCGCTCGCTGCGCGGGCCTGCTTCGGATTGCGGGGCGGCTTGAGCATTGTGAGCGGCGCGCTCAGCGTGCGCGTCGCGCTCGCCAACGACGGCGCGTTGCACCGCGCCCGCTTCGCGGCGCGCAGCCGGGGTGCGCTCCCAGAATCTGGAGGTAGTGACGTTCACGTTTGGCAATCCAGCGGATAAAACGTCAACATAAAGGCACCCGCCGCGCGGCCCAACCAATGAATCCACATATTCAAACCAGGCTCGCATATAAGCCTTCGTCCGCGGTACAAACACGCGCCGACAATGCAAACGGGCCCGCAAGGGGCCCGCTTTCCGGCTGAAAACCGCTGCGTACTCAACTACCGTTGGCCACGGCGGGATCGTCGAAGAAGTAATCGCGCCACGACTTCGGCTCGTTGCGGATCGCGCCCACGCGATACATGAACTGCGCAAGGCCCAACGTATTCTGCGGCGCGGTCTTGAACTGCACCTGCGGATCGCGCAGGATCTTCAGCAACAGATTGCGGTCGATCTTCGAGTCGTTCACGCGGATATAGATATCGGCGGCCTGCTCGGGATGCGCGGCGATGAAGCCGGCCGCGTCGGCCAGCGCCGCCACGAACGCGCGATAGGTTTTCGGGTTCTCGTCGCGGAACTTTTGCGTCGCGTAGAGCACCGTGGCCGAACTCGGGCCGCCCAGCACGTCATACGAGTTGAGCACGATATGCGCTTTCGGGTTGCCCGCAAGCTCCTGCTGCTGGAACGGCGGATTGCCGAAATGCGCGGTGACGACACTGCTGTTCGCAATGATCGCGGCCGTGGCGTCGGGATGCGGAATGGCCTGCGTGTAGGCGTCGAGGCGGTCGAACTGCTTGTCGCCCCATTGCTTCGCCGCCGCGTATTGCAGCACGCGCGACTGCACCGAAACCCCCACGGCAGGCACGGCAATGCGATCCTTTGCCGTGAAGTCGGCAATCGTCTTCACGTTCGGATTGTTGCTGACGAGGTAGTACGGCAGGTTGCCGAGCGAAGCCACGCCCTTCACGTTCTGGCGGCCATGTGTGCGATCCCACACCGTGAGCAACGGACCCACACCCGCGCCCGCCACGTCCACGGCGCCCGAAAGGAGCGCGTCGTTGACGGCAGCGCCGCCCGAAAGGCGCACCCAGTCCACCTTGATATCGACGCCGGCCTTGCGGCCTTCCTGTTCGATGAAGTGCTGGTCGCGCGCGACGTTGAGCATCAGATACACCACGCCGAACTGCTCGGCCACGCGAAGCTGGCCTTCGGCGCGCGCGGGAGCCGCCACGCCCAGGCCTAGGCCCAGCGCACCGAGTGCGATGGCAAGGGAAGCGGCGCCCGTGCGGCGCAGGATCGCCGAGGCGACAGAAAACGACATATCAGGATTCCTTGTTATTGTGCTGGCTGGCGCCCGGAACACAGGCGCCGCGCTTTAGAACGGCGTGTCGCCTTCGATGGTGGTGCGATAGAGCTTGCGGCGCAGATGATCGGGCGTGCCCGCCGCGAGATGCATGAGCGAGCGGTTGTCCCAGAACACGAGGTCGTGCTCGCGCCAGACGTGCCGGTAGAGATGCGCTTCGCGCACGCTGTGCGCGAACAACTCGTCGAGCAACGCGCGGCTTTCGTCCTCGGGCAACCCGACGATGCGGGTGGTGAAATGCTCGCTCACGAACAGCGCCTTGCGGCCCGTTTCCGGGTGCGTGCGCACGATGGGGTGAACGACGGGCGCGACCTGCGCGATCTGTTCGGCGGAAAGATTCGGCCGCCACGGGCTGCGCGCCTGCAATTCGGCATAGCGCGCGAGATAGGTATGTTCGGCGCCCTTGTCCTGCACGGCGTTACGCAAATGCGCGGGCAGCGTGTCCCACGCGAGATGCATGTTGGCGAACAGCGTGTCGCCGCCTTCCGAGGGCAGTTCCTGCGCATGCAGGAAAGAACCCAGGCTCGGCTTTTCCTTGTACGAGAGATCGGAGTGCCAGAAGTGGCCGGCGTCGCCGAGTCCAACAGGCTTGCCGTTCTCCACGATGTTCGAGACGATCAGCACCTCGGGGTGGCCCGCCAGCGCGAACTGGTGCAGCACGTGGATCTGCAACGGCCCGAAGCGGCGGCTGAACGCCACCTGCTCGTCGGGCGTGATGCGCTGATCGCGGAACACCAGTACGTGATGATCGAGGTGCGCGCGATGAATGCGCGCGAAATCCTCGCTCGACAGCGGTTTCGCGAGATCGAGGCCGATGACTTCCGCGCCGAGCGGCGCGTCGAGCGCGACGATATCGAAGCGTTGCGGCTCGCCTTGTGCTGCGTTGTGGGTTGCGTGGTATGTTGCCTGCGCGCCGGATGCGGGCGCGATAGACGAAGCGGACGAAGCAGCGGTGGAGGTCACGCTAGAAACCTTTCTGGTAAGCAATGGCTTCAATCTACGTGCCCGCACGCCGCCTGGCAACGAAGCAAATCCGATACGTTTATCCGTTCGAGTCATAAAGGCGCCGCTATCGCGTACGGCCACCGCCGCGCCCCGCTTCCTTTTTGGCTTCCATGCCCGAATCGCCCGTCTGGCGACGCTTCACGTGGTCGATGAAGGCGCGCAGCTTGGGCAACATCTGGCGGCGGTCCGGGTAGCAGAGAAACACGCCCGGCATGACCGGCGCATACGCGTCCAGCACCTCCACCAGCTTGCCCGCTCGCAAGCCCTCGGCGGCCAGCGGCGCGGGAAGCTGGGCAAGGCCCACGCCTTCGAGCGCCGCGCCGAGCATGGTGGGAAAGTCACTGGCGATGAAAGGTCCGCTCACCGCGATCTCGAGCGCCTCGCCGTTGTCGTTGAACGACCAGAGCGCGAGCGCGCCGCTCGAGCGCCGCCAGCGCAAACATGCGTGATGACGCAGATCGTCGGTGTGTCGCGGCGGGCGGTGCTCCTCGAAGTACGCGGGGCTGCCCACCACGATGAGGCGAAACGGCGGCGTCATCGGCACGGCGACCATGTCGGCGGCGACGAACTGGCCCAGGCGAATGGCGGCGTCGAAACCTTCGGCCGCGAGATCGACCACTTCCTTGCTCGCGGCGATCTCGACCTCGACTTCGGGCCACGCCTTGCAAAAGGACGCGACCAGCGGCTCCAGCAGGATCGGGATGACCGCGCGCGGCACGGACAAGCGCAACAGCCCGGAGGGGCGCTGGCCGAGATCGCGCGCCACCTCGCTTGCGGCCACCAGTTCTTCGAAGGCGGGCTTGGCGCGCGAGAGAAACCGCTCGCCCGCTTCGGTCAGGCCGACGCTGCGCGTCGTACGGACGAAAAGCGCGGCGCCGATGCGCGTTTCGAGCACACGCACCGCCTGGCTGATGGCCGACGGCGTGACCCCGAGCTCGGCCGCCGCCTTGCGAAAACTGCGATGCCTGGCCACGCTCAGGAACGCCTCCACGCCATCGAGCGCACCCTGCCTGACTGTGAAGTTCTGCTTCATGGCCCGTCAACGTTGTGATGAATAGTCGCTCGCGCGAATCGATGGTACACCTGGCGTGCCAGTCAGGCGTGACGAAATTCGCAGCGCACGATGCCCCGGGAAGCGTTCGCGAACCGGCTCGCGCATGCCGGCCGAGCGAGCGCGACGTCGCGCACTCATCTGGAGAGCACACGATGAACACTCCCGCTGTTCCCGCCGGCATCGCTGCGCCGCCGCCCGCCTGGCGCAGCCTGTTCTGGATCGCCCCGCCCACGCTGCTATGGATCGCGTTGATTTACTGGCTGCCGGTCATTCCGGGCAGCGGCGTGCAAACGACGGCGCATCAATTGATCGCCCAGGCGTTGATCGCGGTTGGCCTGTGGCTCGGCCTCGAACGCGCGGACCTCGCGCCGCGCCAGCGCCTCGCGACCTGGCTTGCGGTCGTGCTCACGCACACGCTCTGGTTCGCGCTTGCGTGGAGCGCCGCGATTCACGGGGTTTTTCTGCTCGCCAAAGCGCCGCCGCCCGTGCCGTGGCTGCCGCTCGCGATCTTTCTGCCGGTGATCCTCTGCACGCCGCTGCTGCTGGTCTCTAAGCGCGTGGCGCAGGTGCTCGACGTGACGCCGGCGGCCTGGCTCGTCGCGCTCCAGTTCTACCGGATATTCGGCAGTTGGGCGATCGCCGCGTGGCTGCATGGCGTGGCGCCCGGCATTTTCGCGTTGCCGGCGGGAATCGGCGACGTGCTGACCGGTCTGTTCGCCATTCCCGCGGCGATTGCGGTGGCGAGCGGCACGGCGCAGGGACGCAGAACCGCGATCGCGTGGAATCTCTTCGGCCTCGCCGATTTCGCCGTCGCGCTCACGCTCGGCATGATCACCGCACCTGGCCGCTTCCAGTTGATCGCGACAGGCATGCCCGCCTTTAACCCAGGCGCGTATCCCTATGTGCTGACGCCGGCTTTCGTGGTGCCGAGCTCGATCCTGCTGCACGTGCTCTCGCTGCGCCAGTTGCTCCGGCGGCGCAGCGGCTGATCGCTTGCGCTTGCGCTTGCGCTTGCGTTTGCGCTTGCCTGAGCGCATCCACGCCGGACCACTTTCCTCAGGAGGCCACATGTCGCCGAAGCTGCTCTTCCAGTTGCATCTCGTTCTGGGTTACGTCGCCTGGCTGCTTTGCTTTGGCGCGTATATCTGGCCACGGCTCAAGTCGATGGACCCGTTCGATGCGCAGCGCGCCATCGCCACGCTGCACAGCTTCCGCTTTTTCGGGCTGGTTTTCATGTTGCCCGGCGTGGTGAGTCCCGATCTGCCCGCAAGCTTTGCGGTATTCGCGGCATATGGCGATCTCGCGACCGGCCTGCTCGCGATGCTGGCGCTGCTCACGGCACGCATACGCGCCCTCTTCTGGTCGTTCGTCGTCGCCTTCAATCTCGTGGGCGCGGCCGACCTCATCCTCGACTACTACCACGCCATTCAGGCCGATCTGCCCGCCCATGCGGGCGAACTCGGCGCGATGTACGCGATTCCTGTGATCTACGTGCCCTTGCTGGCGATTACGCACGCCACCGCTTTCTATTTGCTGCTGCGCCCGCAGTTCAAGGCGGCGCCCGTCTTTTGAGCTTTGCGCAAGGCGTTATTCAGCCGCCACGTTGCCTGACTCGATCAAGCCGTGGCGGCTTCCATTCACTTCGCAGTGCTTTCTGTCCCTGCATTTCGGCCACCTCGCCCTTGCGCGCGCATACTGCGTGCAATGGTGCGACAGCTCGCCTCTTTTCCCTCTTCGTAAGCGACCTCACATCAATCATACGAATCGGTCACTTTGAGAGGGAGAAGGCTCATGTGGAAGAAAATAACGGGTGGTGTGGTCCTGGCGGCGATGGTGGCCGCTTCCGTCACGCCTGCGTTCGCAAGCGGGCTCAATAACGCCGTGGGCGGCGCGCTTGGTGGCGTAGCGGGCGCGGCGATCGGCGGCGCGGTGGGTGGCGGCACCGGCGAGATCGTGGGCGGTGCGGTGGGCGGCGGTGTTGGCGCGGCCGCTACGTCGAACCATCACGAACGCACCGGCGCGGTGGTGGGCGGCGCGGTTGGCGGGGGCGCGGGCGCCGCCGTGGGCAACGCCATGGGCGGCAGCGCGGGCGGCCTGGTTGGCGCGGCGCTGGGCGGCGGCGCGGGAGCCGCGCTTGGCGGCAACCTGTCCGACGACAGGCATGACGGGCACGACGCCCATGACCGCGGCCATCATCCGAATCCGCCTCATCATCGCGCACCGCCGTCGGGGCACCGTCACTGAGGGTCCGGCCCGAAGCGCGCATGATAATATTCGCATGCGAATCATTATTTCATGAGCGTCGCGGCACGCGAACGCGTTTCGAGGGACTGGGAATGGATCATCGGCTCGTCTATCTGCTGAACGTCGGCCAGCGGCGCCTGCACAGATGGTCGCAGGCGCGCACGGCCGCCGGCGGAGTCACGCCCGCGCAGGCCGGCCTGCTCTTTTTTCTGGCGAAGAACGACGGGGCCTTGACGAATGAGGCGGCCGCCGCGCTCGATCTCAAGGCGCCGGGCATGAGCGGCCTGGTCGATCGTGCCGAGCGCGCGGGCCTCATCGAGCGTCATGCCGACGAGACCGACCGGCGCGTGTCGCGGTTGTGGCTGACGAAGGATGGCCGCACCGCGCTCAAGCGCACAAAATCGGGCCTCGCCGACTTGAACGCGCGGCTCACGGAGGGCTTCACGGCTTCTGAAATCGATGTCGTGGCCCGCTGGCTGGGCAGCTTGCAGGACAAGTTTCCCGCCGTCGACGAGGACTCCGAATAATCACCGAGGGCGCGATGACTGCCGAACGATCTTCGTGAAATCGGGCTGGCGCTTTTGGGCAAACGCCATAAAGGCTTCCCTCGCCTCCGCGCTTGCCAGCCGCTCCACGAACACGGCGCTTTCGTCGTCCATCTGCGTGACCAGCCGCTCGGCGTCACGCATCAGCCGCTTCATTGCCGTGAGCGATCCATTCGGTCGCGCAGCCAGTTTCCCGGCAATGCGACGCGCCTCCGTGTGCAGTTCCGCCACGCCGGTGATCCTGTTCGCCATTCCCCACGTCACGGCCGCGTCGGCGGGAACGGGGTCGCCGAGCGCGAACATTTCGAAGGCCCTCGCATGGCCGATACGCAGCGGCAGCAGGTAGCTCGACGCCGCCTCGGGCACGAGCGCGAGGTTCACGAACGGCGTGATCAGTAGCGCGTCTTCGGCAAGCAGCACGTAGTCGCAGTGAAGCAGCATGGTGGTGCCCACGCCCACGGCCTTGCCCTGCACGGCGGCCACAACCGGCACCGTGGCCGTGGCCAAAGCACGCAGAAAGCGCAGCACATGGCGCTCGTCGGGTCCGTTGCCCGTGGCCTGCGCGGCGAATTCGGCGATGTCGTTGCCGGCCGTGAATGTGTCCCCTTCGGCCTGAATCAGGAGCACCCGGATTTCGTCGTCCTCGTTCGCCCTCGCCACGGCGTCGGCCAGCGCGCCGTACATCTCGTTCGTGATCGCGTTCTTTTTGTCCGGGCGCGAAAGGGTTGCGATCAGTACGCCGTCCGAAAGCGCCACCTTGATTTCCTGGGTCATTGCCTTGGCTCCAAAATTGGGACGACGCTCCACAGGAACGCCACCTCGTTAAACAGTTCGCATGCGAAGTTTATATTTATTCGCATGCGAAGTAAACGAAGTGGAGGAAGCCCTCGAACCGCGTGCGCGGCGCGACATCGGCAAGGTCATCAGCAAGGTGCGACTTGGCGCCCGGTTACTCCGGAGCGTTCGTGCACATGCGCCGGTAGGTTGCCGGCGTCATGCGGTAAGCGCGCCGAAACCAGCGGCCAAGATGGCTTTGGTCGGCAAAGCCCACTTCGGCGGCGACCTGGGCCGGGGTGTGGCCCGCCGCCAGCAGCCTGCGCGCCGCGCGCAGACGCAAGCGCACCAGGTACGCGTGAGGCGACGTACCGAACGCGCGCTGGAACAGGCGCGTGAGCCGGAAGCGGTCGATGCCGGTCATTTCAACGAGTTCGTCGAGCCCGATGTTCGCGCTCATGTGTTCGTGCAGCAGGTCGCGCACCCGGGCGACGGCGGGCGGCGCGGCAAGGCTGCCCGCCGTGGGGGCGTCGAGCAACTGGCCGCCCAGGCGCGCGAGCAGACGGTCGAGCGCCTGGTCGCGTGCCAGGCGCCCTTCGTTGCCGTAGATGGCAAGGAACGCCTGGCGAATGGCATGTACGAGACCGGGGTCGTCCACGAGCGTACTGCCGAAAGCGGACTCGACGCCGCCCAGGCCCGCGAGATCGAGGCGGCGCGCCGCGCGCTCGACCCACGGTTGCGGCAGGTACAACATCGCATAGGTGAAGCCGCCCGGCTCGGGCGCGTGGCCGTCGTGCAGCGCACCCGGCTCGATCAGGATCGCCCGGCCGGGCACGCTCGTATGCAGCGAGCGATGGCACTGGAAGCGCTGGACGCCCTGCTCGGTGTAGCCGATCAGCATGTCGTCGTGATCGTGCGGATCGTAGGCGTGGCCGCCGAAATGCGCGCGCAGGCCCTCGATGCCCGTTTCCGCATCGCGACGCGCGACAAGCCAGTGATCGTGCCGGTTGTCGCGCACCGTCGCATTCGTCATCACTTGCCTCGCTCCTCGCTGTCTTGCGCCATGTCCCGCAGGCAGTGTACGTCAGCGGCCACGCGCGTTTGAGTCACCGCGCATCTATCCCCTGCTAGCCACAGGGTTTCTTGTCTGAGGATTTGGCACGAAAATTCGCCAAAGCGCTCGCGCGCCATACACGGTTCGCAAGCACCGCCAATCCCCTGCCCCGCCCGCCCGCGCGGGGCTTTGCCGCAGCGGGCCGTGCCCGCGTGCTATGCGCATTGGGCAGGCACGATAGTTCGATATCCTCATCGACCGCCGATTCACCCTTGCCATCGGCGAGCGACTTACCTATGATCCTCAAACGCGAATCACTCTCATTCGCATCGCATCCCTACCCGCCCGCGCAAACGGTTGCGCGAACGGGCTCGTGAACGTCCTCGCCTTCTTCATCCTTCGATGAGGTATCTCAACATGGTCCTTTCGGCCCCAAGTGAAAGTTCAATCATGAGTAGAACTAACGTCGTATCCGGCGCGCATGCGCCGGTGCTCGACTTCATCGCCATCGGCCTTGGGCCGTTCAATCTCAGTCTCGCGTGCCTGGCCGATCCGATACGCGATCTGCACGGGCTGTTCCTCGAACGCAACGAGGACTTCGACTGGCACCCCGGCATGCTGATCGACGACACCACGCTGCAAAACCCGTTTCTGGCCGACCTCGTGAGCCTCGCCGACCCGAAGAGCAAGTTCAGCTTTCTCAACTACTGCAAGCAGGAGGGCAAGCTCTATGCGTACTACATTCGCGAGCGCTTCTATTTGAGCCGCGCGGAATACAACCGCTACTGCAAATGGGCGATCAGGCAGCTTTCGAGCATTGCGTTCGGCTCGAACGTGGAGAGCGTGGAATACGACGCGCAGCAGCGGCATTACGTGGTGCGCGGCCGCCATGTGCGCACCGGCCAGCCGTTCATGCATCGCGCGGCGCGGCTCGTGATCGGCGTGGGTTCCGTGCCGCAATTGCCGCCGTGCTGCGACACGCTGCGCGAGCGCTGCATCCATAGCGCCCACTACGTCGCGCGCAAGAGCGAGCTACAGCAAAAGCGCTCGATCGCCGTGATCGGCAGCGGCCAGAGCGCCGCCGAGATTTTCCACGACCTGCTCAAGGCAAGCGACGAGCACGATTACACGCTCACGTGGATCACGCGGTCGCCGCGCTTCTTCCAGATGGAGAACACCAAGCTCACGCTGGAAATGATCTCGCCCGACTACATCGACTACTTCTACAACCTGCCCGACGGCGTGCGCGAAAGCATCATCGCGAAGCAGGACAGCCTCTATAAGGGCGTGAATGCCTCGCTCATCAACCAGATCTACGACCTGCTCGACGACCGGCGCGGGCGCGGCTGCCATAGCGCGCGGCTCATCACGAACTCGGAGCTGACCGCCTGCCATCACGACGGCGCGCACGACCGCTTTCACCTGCACTTCGTGCAACGCGACGAAGGCGTGCAGTACACGCACATCACCGAAGCCGCGGTCTTCGCAACCGGCTACGGGCAGAACGTGCCGGGCTTCATCGACGGCATTCGCGAGCGCATACGCTGGGACGACAAGGGGCGCTACCGGCTCTCGCGCAACTACGCCATCGACGTGAACGGGGGCGAGATATTCGTGCAGAATGCGGGCCTTTACAGCCATGGCCTCACGAACCCGGACCTTGGCATGAGTTGCTATCGCAACTCGTGCATCCTGCGCGAGCTGACCGGCGTGGAGCACTACAAGATCGAACGGCGCATCGCGCTACAAGACTTCTCTGTGCCCGACACGGACGCGTTCGTGAAGGTTCCGCTGGAGGCGCAATGAGGCTGCGCAGCACGATCATCTTGATGACGACATTCGCCGTTGTCAGCGACGCGATTCTGATTCCGTTCTACCCGCAGTTCTTCGCGGCGCGCTATGGCGTAACGAGCCCCGTGCATGCGGGCGCCTACGTGGCGTTCATCTCGATCGTCGTGATGCTCACGCTGCCGCTCTGGGCGCGCATCGCGAAGCGCCTCGACGCCATGCATCTGCTCGTGTACACGCAGTGCGCCGCGGGCGTGCTCTCCGTGGCGAGCTATTTCGCCCCCACCGTGGCGCTTTTCTGGGTGCTCTCGCTCGCCATGTTCATGTGCAAGAGCAGCTACTTGCTGATGTACCCGTACATGATGCGGCTCGAACCGAAGGCGTCGCACGCGCACACCATCGGCGTGCTTTCGGTGGTGGTGCACTTCGGCGCGATTGCCGGTGCAGTGGCAGGCGGCTTCGTCATGCAGGTGTGGGACGCGCACCACTGCATCTTCGCCATGGCCGCCGGGGATTTCGTGCAGATGGCCATCTGCCTGTCGTTGATCCGCTCGCATGGCATTGCGCGGCGCTGCCGCTTTGCGGACGAAGCCAACGAAGGCGCGGCGCCTATGACGAAGCGGGGGCTGCGCGAACGCATGCCGATCCTGCGGCTTGCGCTGCTCATGCTCGCGTTCGACTTCTGCGTCTACCTGATCCGTCCGTTCATGGCGTCGTACTGGCAGGCCGTCACGCACACGGCCGGAGAACTGGTGCCGGGCCTCGTATTCGCCATTCCCGGCATGGTCGCGCTGTTCGCGTTGCGCCTGAACAAACGCCTCGCCGGGCTTGGCAAGCGCGTGCCCGACCATATGCTCGCGAACCTCTTCATCTGCACCGTGGGCATGCTGCTGCAAGGCGTGGAAGCGCCACTGTGGATCATCGTGGGCCGCGTGATGTTCGGCTGGGCGCTGTTCCAGATCGTCGTGAAGCTCGACGTGACGATGTTCGCGCTCAGCACGCCCGCTTCGTATGCCGCCGACTACAGCGTCATCAACTTCTTCCAGAACCTCGGCGTGCTGCTTGCGTCGTTCGCGGCGGGCGCCATTGTCGACGAAGCCGGGTTGCGCGCGCCGTTCTTCATCGCCTCGGCAGGACTCGTCGTCACCGCGCTTGCCAGCCTCTGGCTGCTCGTGCCCCCCCGCGCCGCAGGCGCGCCGCTTTCCAGCCCCCTTGCCGAAACAGGAGTCACCGCCCGTGCGAACTGATATCGCCGCCGATGAAATCGCGTTGCGTCATGCCCCGGCCACGCGCCTTGTCGCGCACCGTGACTTTCACATCCGTGCGCTCGACGCGCAGCGCGACGCGCCCACGCTGCACCGCTGGTTCATCGAGGAACGCGCCGCGTTCTGGAACATGCGCGACAAGAGCGTGCGGGAAGTGGCCGTGTTCTATCAGGATATCGAAGATTCCGGTCATGCGCAGGCCTGGCTCGGCATGCAGCACGGCGCACCTGCCTTCCTGTTCGAAAGCTACGACCCGGTTCACGAGGAAGTGGGCGAGCACTACGACGTGTGTGCAGGCGACATCGGCATGCACCTGTTCGTGGGCCCCGCCACCACGCGTACGCCGGGCTATACGCGGCGCGTTTTCGAGTCGCTCATGATGTTTTTGTTCGAGCGGCTCGGCGCGCGGCGCATCGTCGTCGAACCCGATTCGCGCAACACGCGCATACACGCGCTGAACCGCGCGATGGGCTTTACCTACGCGAAGGACGTCACGTTCCGCGAGAAAACCGCTTCGCTTGCGTTTTGCACACGCGCCGATTTTTACGCCGCCATTGCGCAGGATAACTAACCTCACCAGGGAACTCATCGTCATGAATCAATTCGCCGCTCAAACCTCCATGCAACACACGCTGTTGACGCCGGCCGAAGCCGCCGCCCATCTCACCCCCGAAGTGTGGCGGCACGCGAATCGCATGCTGGTGCGCAAAGCCATTGCCGAATACGCGCACGAACTGATCGTCGAACCTCGACGCGTGGGCGATGCGCCCGGCGAGAACTACGCGCGTTACGCGCTGGAATCCGACGACGGCACCCGCGTCTACTCGTTCGAAGCACGCCTGCTCGCGCTGCGCCACTGGAGCATTCGCGCCGAAACGATCGTGTGCGAGGAGCAAGGCACGCAACGACCGCTCGACGCGCTCGCTTTCATTCTCGACGTGAAGGCGCGCCTTGGCATCAAGGAGGAAATGCTGCCGATCTACCTCGACGAGATCAGCAGCACGCTATACGGCGCGGCCTATAAGGCCGTCAAGGAAGGCCCCGACACACCGGCGCTGCTGTACGCCGATTTCCAGGCCGTCGAAACGGCGATGAGCGAAGGCCACCCCGGCTTCGTTGCCAATAACGGCCGTCTGGGCTTCGACGCGGGCGACTATCGTGCGTTCGCCCCCGAGGCGGGCTCGCCCATCCAGGTCGTGTGGCTGGCCGTGCACAAGGAAAACGCCGCCTTCCACAGCGCGGCCGACCTCGACTACGAGCAGTTGATGGAAGAAGAACTCGGCGCACAGACCATCGCGCGCTTTCGCACGACCGTCGAGGCGCGCGGCGCGAACTTCGACGACTATCGCCTGATGCCCGCGCATCCGTGGCAGTGGTTCAACAAGCTCTCCATCGCGTTTGCGGCCTACGTGGCGACGAACCGCATCATTTGCCTCGGCTACGCCGACGACCGCTATCTGCCGCAGCAATCGATCCGCACGTTCTTCAATCTCTCCGACCGCTCGAAGCGCTATGTGAAGACCTCGCTGTCGATCCTCAACATGGGCTTCATGCGCGGACTTTCGCCTTACTACATGTCGGGCACGCCCGCCATCAACGACTTCATCAAGGGGATGGTCGCAAGCGATCCGTATCTGCGCGACCAGGGTTTCACCATCCTGCGCGAAGTGGCTTCGATGGGCTTTCGCAATCGCTACTACGAGGCCGCGGTGCAAGCGGACAGTCCTTACAAGAAGATGTTTTCCGCGCTATGGCGCGAGAACCCGCTCGCGCTTGCGCAAGAGGGCCAGCGGCTCATGACGATGGCCGCGCTGCTGCATACCGACCGTCATGGCGCGGCGCTGCTGCCCGCGTTGATCGAGGCGTCGGGGCTCGGCGCGCAGGCATGGCTCGAACGCTACATGCAAGCGTATCTCGCGCCGCTCGTTCATTGCTTCTACGCGCACGATCTCGTGTTCATGCCGCACGGCGAGAATCTCATTCTCGTGCTCGAGAATCACGTGCCGGTGCGCGCGATCATGAAGGACATCGCGGAAGAATCAGCCATCCTGAACAAGGACGCGCAACTGCCGGAGACCGTCAAGCGGCTCGCCGTCGATGTGCCCGAGCGCGTGAAACTGCTCGCGATCTTCATCGACGTGTTCGACGGCTTCTTCCGCTATATGAACCAGATTCTCGTCGAGCACGGCTGCTGCACCGAAGACGTGTTCTGGAACGCCGTGGCGCGCTGCATCGCCCGCTATCAGGCCGAGCATCCGCAGTTCGCGGGGAAATACGCCGAATACGACCTGTTCGCGCCCGAGTTCCTGCACTCGTGCCTGAATCGCCTGCAACTGGGCAACAACCTGCAAATGGTCAATCTCGCCGATCCCGCGGGCAACCTGAAGATGGCGGGCAATCTCCAGAATCCGCTCGCGGGCAGGCGCGACGTGTTGCGCGACGCTTTGCCCGACGCATTGCCCGATGTGCCTGCGGCCGATGGCGTACGCGCGCAAGCGATCGCGGCATAAGCATGGCGGCGAACCGCGCGCTCGAAGACATGCTTCACCTCGCCGCGCGGCTCGTGCCGGGCTTGCGCGGCGAGGTGGCCTCGCGCGAGCTTGCGCGACCCGCGCAGGCGTTCGTGCATGCGCGACCCGCGCCGCGTGGCGACGACGGAAATCGCGCGGCGCTCGACGCCCTGCTCACTTACTGGTCGCATGCGTACCCGGAGGCGGGACGCGCCTACTGGTCGTCGCGCTGCTGGGGCATCCTCATCTGGCAGCCGCTTTATTTGAGCGTGATTGGCGTGCACGCCTCGGGCGCCGCGCTCTCGCTACAGAACATCGAACAGCCCATTGCCGACGGCTGGACCAGTGAGGTGCGCTTGCGAGACCACGCGCCACTGCAAGGCGAAACGTCCGCGCTGATCGAACACGCCGCGCGTGAGATTGCCGCGTGCTGCGCGCAGATGCACGACGAACTCGCGCCTGTGATCCGGCTGAATACGGTCGCCGTACGCGGCACCCAGGCCGACGTCGTGCTCGCCGCGTTGCTTGCGGCACGCAAGGCGCGACCCGAATGGAGCGACGCGCAAGTCGAATCGCTTGGCCGGCAGTGGCTGGGCGCGCTCGGACTGGAAGGCCTTGGCGGTTACTTCGCATTCGAATGCGCCAACCGCGCTCGCGCGCTCGCGCTCGATCGCCGGACTTGCTGCTACCACTTTCGCCGCCGCGACGGCGAGATGTGCAGCACCTGCCCGCGGCTCACGCGGCAAGCGCGCATCGAACGCCTCCAGGCGCAACACGACGCCGCGCTCGAAGCCTGAGGACGCTTCGCGCGCGGCGCGCAACAGCATGAAGAACGGGACGGAATGAATCGATGAACGATATCAGTGACCTCGCGCACCTCGCGTTGCCGCCGGACACGGACGAAGCGCAATCGCAGTTGCCCGCGAGCGCCTATTTCGACGAGGCGCTGTTCGAGCGGGAGATGGCGCGCATTTTCGCGCACTCGGCACAGTATGTGGGCCACGAGCAGTCGGTGCCCGAGCCCGGCGACTGGCGGCGGCTGCCGCAGGACGAAGGCGGCCGCGTGCTCGTGCGCGGCGCGGGTGGCGTGCAGTTGCTTTCGAACGTGTGCCGCCACCGCCAGGCGCTCATGCTGGGCGGCGTGGAAGGCCATGACGGCGGCAATCTCGCCGCGACGGGCGGCAACATCGTGTGTCCGCTGCATCGCTGGACCTACGATGGCGGCGGCAAGCTGATCGGCGCGCCCGAGTTCGAGCGCAAGCCCTGCCGCAATCTCGAACGCTTCGAGCTACACCATTGCCACGGCCTGCTCTACGAAGGTCCGCGCGAGCCGGCGCGCGACATGGCAAGCGTATTCGCGAGGCCCGAATTCGACTTTTCGGGCTACGTGCTCGACCACGTGGAAACGCACACCTGCCGCTACAACTGGAAAACTTTTATCGAGGTGTATCTGGAGGACTATCACGTCGCGCCGTTTCACCCAGGGCTCGGACGCTTCGTGACCTGCGAAACGCTCGACTGGGAATTCGCCGACACATACAGCATGCAGCGCGTGGGCGTGCACGCCGCGCTCGCGCAGCCGGGTTCGGAGATTTATCGCGCGTGGCACGATCGGCTGCTCGATTATCGCGGCGGCGAAGCACCCGATTTCGGCGCGATCTGGCTCGCGTATTTCCCCACGCAGATGATCGAGTTGTATCCGCATGTGCTCGTCGTCTCGACCCTGTATCCGAAGGGCCCGCAGGAAACGCTCAACGTGGTGGAGTTCCACTACCCCGAGGATATTGCGGCGTTCGAGCGCGAATTCATCGAGGCGCAGCGCGCCGCCTATCTGGAAACGATGATCGAAGACGACGAAATCGCCGAGCGCATGGACGCGGGACGCCTGCGCCTGCACCGGCGCGGGGTGAGCGACGCCGGGCCGTATCAGTCGCCGCTGGAGGACGGCATGCGGCACTTCCATGCGTGGTATCGCCGCGCGCTGGCCGCGCCGCTGGATTGACGCATGCTCGCCATCAGGGGTGGAGCCCGAACATCCCGTGCCAGAGCGTGCTGAAGATATTCGCATGCGAAGGTTCAGCCTCCGCTTGCGGTTCGCCGGATGGGCGCGGCGCGGTTGTGTCGGCCTGCGCCTGGCGCGACGCATGCAGCGCGATCGCACCGTCGGCAATGCGGCGCGCCAGTTGCGCTTCGCAATCGCGGCCGAGCAGCACGCCGAACACCACGTCGCGATTGTGCCCCTGTTCGGCAAAGCGCATGGCAAGCGCAACGTGGCGCGCATATTCCGCCTCGCGCGCGGCTTCGCGCACACGCGCCTCTTCTTCCTGCTCGCGCGCGAGGCGCGTGATCTCCTCGGCATACACGGCGTCGTAGACGCGGCGTTGTTCGGGGTCGGAAAGAATGGCGTACGCTTCCTTGATTTCCTGGAACTGCACATGCGCGTGCACTTCGCGCCCCACATTCCGGTCGGGGTGCGCTTTCATCGCGGCGCGGCGGTAGGCACGCTTGATTTCCTCGTCGCTCGCGTCGTCGCGTACATTCAGCAGGTCGTACAACGTCGCCATGGCTCGCATAGATCGAAGTGGAGTGTGCTCGATCGTAGCACGCGGTTTATGACGGCCGTTGCACGGCGGCGCAGGCTCGTGGCTTCACCCGTTGAATCCGCCAGTCGCATTCAGTCGTCAAACTCGCCGGCCTGCAAGGCCTCGTCGAAATCCGTGAGCCACGGAGCGAAGTGGTCGGTTTCGTAAGTCGCCGTCTTGCCGTTGGCGATACGCGTTACGGAAATTGTCCTGATCGCCGCTTTGCCGCCTTCGGGGGCCGCCGCGCCGTTGTCCGTGATCGTGAACTCGTGGAGTTCGCGTCCGCGGCTCGCAAGCACAGCCTTGACGTCCTCCTGCTCGTCCCAGGAAAACTGCGCGAAGTCGTGGGCTGCCATGTTCTCTCCTTCAAGGACTGCACGGCGCGACGGGCAGTCCCTCGGCCTTCCAGCGCAGCATGCCGCCCGCGAGATTCGCCACCTTGTCAAAGCCCGCCTTGGTCAGCAGCACGCTGGCCTGGGCCGAGCGCACGCCCGAGCGGCAGACCGCCACGACCGGCCGCTCGCGATCGAGTTCGTCGAGGCGCGACGTCAGTTCGGAGAGCGGCACCAGCTTCGCATCGGGCAGGTGGCCAAGGCGATCGATGAACTCGGGCGCCTCGCGCACATCGACGATCTGCATTTCGGCCGCATGCTCCAGCAACGCCATGGGCTCGATTTCCCAAACGCCGCTAAAACGCAGCGTGAGCGGCGCCCAGTCGGGCGTCGCCTCGATCGGGGCCGCGTTTTCGGGCTGGCCGCAGCGCAGGTTGGCGGGCACCGCGACGGCCATCAGCTTGGGGTGCGGCAAGTTCAGGTTGTTCATGTAGCCGGCAAAGTCGCCGAGATCGACATCGCCGCCCAGGCGCGGATTGAAACGCCGCTCCTCGACCACGCTCGTCACCGTGATGCCGCGATAATCGTGCGCCGGGTAAAGGAGGCAGTCGTCGGGCAGTGTGAGGATCTGCTCGCGCACGGAGGCGAAAAGCTGCTCCGCGCTGCCGCCCTGAAAATCGGTGCGGCCGCAGCCGCGTATCAGCAGGCTGTCGCCGGTGAAGGCCATGCTCTCGTCGTCGAGCACATAGGTGAGGCAGCCGCTCGTGTGGCCGGGTGTGGCGCGCACGTCCACGTGGCGTTTGCCGAATGCCACGCGATCGCCATGCCGCAGCGGGCGATCCACGCCCTCGGCGCCAACCACCCCGGCGAGCGCAATCCGGCTGCCGCAACGCTCGCGCAGCCGCCACGCGCCTGTCACATGATCGGCGTGCACGTGGGTGTCGAGCGTCGCCTGTAGCCGCAGGCCCAGCTCCTGCAAGAGCGCGAGGTCGCGCGGCGCATGCTCGTAGACGGGGTCGATCAGCAGCGCCTCGCCGCTTTCGGCGTCGCCGAGCAAGTAGGTATAAGTCGACGATACGGGGTCGAAAAGCTGGCGAAAGATCATCGCGGCTCTCTCCGGGAGCGAAAGCCGCCGCGCGCTTCGCGGGTTCTGGCGCGCTGCGGGCGTAGCGGTGCGTCGGTCAATCATGCCCGCCCAATATACCCGCGTTTGTGCGCCAGCGAACGCAACGCGGGGAACCTGGCGGCAGCCCCCTGCGCGCAGCGCGAGCGCACCGATGGCAGGCTTGCGCCGTCGCAGGAGAAAAAGCCGTGCGTAAAGAATGGAGGGATGGAGCGTTTGCCATGCCGTGGGCCTGCTGCTGCGGCGTGAAGCCGGCACGCGTGTGCTCAGGCGGGATGGTCCTCGCCGTGGTCCGCGGGGTGGTCCTGATTACGCATCGCAATGCGCCCATCGCCGTACTCGCGCATGACCCTGGCGATCACGACCCGATAGCCCTCCAGCCAGCGCGCCTGCCTGGCCTTCGCTTCGGCATGAACGGGATGCCGGATCAGTTGCAACAGCGCCTCTTCCGACTCCCAGTAGTAGACGTTCTGGACCAGGCCTTCGCTGGCGTTTTCCCATGTTTCCTCGCCCAGATAGCCTGGAATGACGCGCGCCGCTTCTGCAATCTGCTGGTCGAGGCGATGAAATTCTTCGTCATACTGACCGGCCCGGAAAATGAAGGTCGATGAGTACATTCAGTTCCCCTGATGAATTCCAGGCAATGCGCGACGCGTCATTGCGACTTCTGCGCGAGCGCGTCGAGCATGGCTTCGCCAATCGGCGACTCGCCGCCTGAGAGCAGCGCCTCGCCCGCCCCGCGAATATCGCGCGCTTCCTTGTTCTGGCTGAGCTTGCTCTTGCCGACGAGACGCGTGATCTCGACCTGCACGCCGACAATCGCCTTGACCATGGCGTCCGTGAAATCCTTCGGGGCGTCGGCCATCTTCCAGGGCTTGGGCTGCGAGGCTTCGTGAGTGCGCGTGAGGCGGCCGATCACGCCGCGCACGTAGCGTTCGTCGTCGAGGATCGTGATGCGTCCGTGCGCGTGGACGACCCTGTAGTTCCAGGTCGGCACCTGCTTGTGCAGTTCGTGCTTGCTCGGGTACCAGGTCGGCGAAATATAGGCGTCACCCGCCTGGAAAATCACGAGCACTTCGTCGCCGTTCGCCACATCCTGCCAGACGGGATTGGCACGGGCGACGTGAGCGCGCAGCACGCCCAGCTCGCCTTCGCCCGCATCGAGTTCGAACGGAATGTGATTGGCGTCGAGCCCGCTTTTCCCGTGCGTGACCAGGGTGCCGAACGGATGTTGGGCAATGCTCGCGTGCAGGACTTCCTTGCGGGTTTCGGCGAAATGGGCAGGTACGTACATGCGGATATCTCGGCTGTGGCGGTTGGCGCAATTGAGCGAATGAAGCGGCTATCGACCCAGTGTGACCGAAAAGTGGTTTATCCTGTAGATCCACTTTGTTGCATTTTTGATGAGCCAGAATCATGGCGAGAACCGCGCGTGTCGCTGAAATGCCGTCGCTCGGGGCACTGGACCGGGCCGCCGGCAATCTGAGCCGCCAGGTTGCGCAGGCGTTGCGCGACACGGTGCGCAAAGGCGATATCAGGGCCGGAGATGCGCTGCCTTCAACGCGTTCGCTGGCCGCTTCGCTTCAGGTCGCGCGCGGTACGGTGATCGAGGCCTACGAGCAATTGGTCGCGGAGGGCTTTCTCGAGTCGAAAGCCGGCGCAGGGACGCGTGTCGCGCAGGCGCTGGCCGAGCCGCCGCCTGCCAACGCGCCTGGCGTGGCGCCGCAGTCGGTGGCACAGAGGGCGGCGCCGGGCCTGCCCGAGCGAGCAGAGGCATTCGCGCAGATCGCGCGGGAATTCAGGCCGCTGGCCCCGGTGCCGTTCGCCATTTCCGTGCCCACGGACTTGACCGCGCCGGGCGACATCTGGCGCCGCCTTGGAAACCGCTTGCGGGCGCGAGGACCGGGCGCGCCCACGGGCTACGCCGATCCGCTTGGCGCGCTACCGTTGCGCGAGGCGATTGCGGGTTACGTGCGCAAATCCCGGTCGGTGCGCTGTGAGGCCGATCAGATCATCGTGACGAGCGGGACGCAGCAGGGCCTCTTTCTCGCGAGCCAGGTGCTGCTCGGTCCGCGCGATCAGGCGTGGGTCGAAAACCCCGCGTACCGTGGCGTGACCGCCGTACTGGAGAGCACGCATTCGCCCGACGCCATGGTGCGCGTGCCGGTCGACGCCGAAGGTCTCGACGTCGAAGCCGGCATCCGTATGGCGCCGCATGCGCGCGCGGCGTTCGTCACGCCGTCACACCAGTACCCGCTGGGCATGCCGTTGAGCATGGCGCGGCGCACGGCGTTGCTCGCGTGGGCGCACGCCAGCAACGCCTGGGTCGTCGAAGACGATTACGATAGCGAAGTGCGGTACGAGGGTTATCCGTTTCCCGCGCTTCAGGGACTGGATCCGGACCGCGTGGTTTATCTCGGCACCTTCAGCAAGATCCTGTTTCCTTCGCTGAGGCTCGGTTATGTCGTGGTGCCGCGCAATCTCGTCGATGCGTTCTGCGGCGCGCGGGTACTCATGGACCGCCATGCACCCACCGCCGATCAGCACGTTCTGGCCGCGTTCATGGCGGAAGGCCACCTCGAGCGGCACATACGCAAGGTTCGCAATGTCTATGCGGAACACCGGTCAGGCTTGATCGAAACACTCGAAGCCCTGTTACCCGACGATCTTGCGTGGGTCGAGCCCGGCGATCAAGGCATGCACCTGGTGCTCTGGCTGGCGAGCCGTCTGGACGATAAGCGCGTCGTTCAGCTCGCGGCCGAGGCGGGCGTGGCGGTGCGCGCGGTATCGCCGATGTTTGCGCCCGGCACCGCTCGTCCGGGGCTGGTTCTGGGTTTTGGTGGATTTAGCAGCGCGCAGATGAAAGATGCGGCACACCGTCTTGCAGCGGTGATTGCCGATAGCGCGCTACGGGAAAAATAACGTTGTGGGAGTTCAGCATCATGAAGCGTGTTTGCTTCGCAGCGGTCCTCGTCGTGTTCGTCGCGGGCTGCGCATCGACATCGACATCCGCGAATTCAGACGAATCGCAGAGCTATATGCTGCATGGCGCCGGAGGTGGATCGGCCAGTGGAGCAGCGTCAAAACCACCGCGGCTCACCGTCGGGACCAGTTATCCCGATACGCAGTTGATTCTCCCGTGGTTCCTCAACGACATCATCAACTTCGTGAATTATCGGTAGCGGTGTGATGTGAATGCCGTTGTCGTTCGCGCACGCGCATTTCAGACCCGTAAACGCCAGAACCCCGGCTCTCTTTCGGAGACACCGGGGTTCTGGACTTTACAGCATAAGGAGCCTGACGATTACCTACTTTCACACGGGCAATCCGCACTATCATCGGCGTGGAGTTGTTTCACGGTCCTGTTCGGGATGGGAAGGGGTGGGACCAACTCGCTATGGTCATCAGGCATGACGGGTTGCTGCGTCGCGCGGGTTGGTTCAACCTGGCGCCACAGCCAATCGGGAAGAAGCGTAAAGAGGTGTTGCTCAATTGGGGTTGTGTTGTTTCTGGCACAACACATGATCTCAACCTGTGCGATCTTCTCTTCACATCGGAAGGAAGACACACCTGTTATAGGATCAAGCCTTACGGGCAATTAGTATCAGTTAGCTTAACGCATTACTGCGCTTCCACACCTGACCTATCAACGTCCTGGTC